>PBNG01000050.1 GCA_002723015.1 Roseibacillus sp.
TGAGTGGTCGAGACGGAGATCCCATCTGGTGCCAAGGCTAAGCCGTTCTGACTGCCATTCGGGTATCGAGGGGCAAGCGTGCGCATCGAAGGTTTTTCCGTTGGAGGACCTTATCTGCGAGCCAGTCTTCCGGCAAGGTAAATGCCTTGATCCACGAGACAAGGGGAATTCGGAGTTGTCGTCTCAACGTGCGCGGGTCTATGTTTTCCGTGGATTTCGAATGTTTTTCCTCGTGCCAAATTTTTTCCGGACTGGCCTCGTCGCAGTCATTTTGCTTTCTCTGGGTATTCTGTCGGTGCCAGCCAGAGAATCCTATTTCGTCGTTGAAGCGAACTCAGGGAGAATACTCCTCGCGGATGGCTTCAACGAAAAGCGCCCGGTAGCAAGCCTGACCAAGGTGGCCACGGCCATTGTTGCACTCGATTGGGCGAGGGTGACCGGAACTGAGCTTGGTGTAAAAATGGTGGTGCCACCGTCGGTCGCCAGTCTCGGGGGATCCAATCCAATGGGGTTGTTCCCGGGTGACCGGATATCACTGAGGAATGCGCTTTATTCAGCGCTCATGGGCTCTGATAATTCAGCGGCGCAGACTATCGCGCATCATGTAGGTTTTTCTGTGCAACAGGTGAGAGGNGGCAGGGGAGATCCTGTGAAGGTCTTCGTCGCAGAAATGAATNCGCTCGCCAAGGAACTCGGAATGAGGAGGACGAGGTTCTCAAATCCCCATGGACTGTACGTGAAGAGGAGTAAGGGCCACTCGACGGCGGCAGATATGGCCCGGCTGTGTATCTATGCCATGCGGAATCCGGGCTTTGCTTTTTTTGTTAAGCAGAAGAGTCGTGCGTTGTCTTTCAGACATGGGGAAATTACAANGGCCTTTCGAGTTCAGAACACCAACAGGCTTCTGGGTCAAATGCAGGTTAATGGTATCAAGACTGGTATGACGACGGCTGCAGGGCAATGTCTTGCGACAAGTTCTGAGCTACAGCCGCTGGTCGAGATGCTGCCAGATGGAGCGACCAGACTAACGCCTCGCCGATTGATATGTATCGTCCTTGGGAGTCAGGACCGATTTCGTCGAAGTGAAGCCCTGATGGCCGAGGGTTGGAAGCTCTACAACCAGTGGGTCGAGGCCGGAGCAGTAATGAACTCAGAGCGCGAGAGACTGGTAGTGCCTGTGCCGGGGAATTCGCGGTAGCCTCAAATTTTTACTGGTGGCAGAATGACTTCCTCAAGAGATTTCTGGAGAGCGGTGATCCTTTCAGGCTCGCTTAGTTTGTCCCCGTTGTCGCTGGTTTGAACATAGAAGGTGTCTAGTGCCGCGCCCTTTTCTGTCGCGATTCGTGCATGAATCGTATCGAGGCCGTGCTGGTTAATCGTGTGCAAGAGATCGTGGAGAAGAGCTATTCGATCGATGGCCTGAATTTCAATGACGGTAAACCGGGAGTCGCTCTCATTATCCACNTAGGCGCGGACTGGGAATGGTATTGCGTCNTCATTTGAGTCGCNGAGAAAGTTGTTCTTTACCCGGAGATAGATATCCGGGTCNTACCGCTCCTCCTGATTCAGTTCGTAAAGGGTCACCACAACACTGACCTGCTGGTAGGCGTTCTGAACGGCCTCTAGATCGCTGGTGTTAACCCGGAACACATCCAGGGCAACGCCATCCCGTCGGGTGTAGATGTCCGCAGACAGAATGTTGATCTCGTGGGCTGCAAGGGCACAGCAGATTTTTTCAAGGAGGAGATTTCGATCCTGAGTAGCGACGGTCAACTCAGTATAGCCCTGATCGGAATACTCGATCCACTGGACTGCAGCCTCGAAAGGAGTGTCTGGCCGCCTTTTTCTCCGGTCGTGATATTGCCAGATTGCACGAATGTGAGTGCCGACGCTCAGTGCATCACGATACCGGAAATAGCGCTTGGGCATCTGTTCGAAGTGTTGCTCGACAATGCTCGCGTAGCGTTCGTGCAGCTCGTCGCTGATCTTGCTCTTCAGCTTCTTCAGCTTCTCGCGGAACTCGGTATCGTAGGTTCCGTATCCTCGCTCAAGGACGATACGTGCGGATCTGTAAAGGTGAGTAATCAGTGATTCCTTCCAGGAGCCCCATGCGTCTTCACTCGTGCCCTTTGAATCCGCGTAGGTGAAGAGAAGCAGGGCGTCCAGGAACCTCCGGTTTTTCACGAGACCAGCAAATTCTGCTACGACTTCAGGGTCGTCGATATTTCGCTTCGTGGCAAAGCGCCAGAGGGTCAAATGGTGGTCGACAAGAAACATGATCAGCTGGCGACGCCCGTGGCTGATATGAAGTCGTTTGCAAACCTTGTTCGCGAGAATTTGTGAGCCGTCGATATGTTCGCGAACATTTTCTGCTCTGCCGCTATCGTGAAGAAGGACGGCAAGATAGAGTGCGTAAGGGTCCTCAACATCAATCAGAATCTGGCGATATCGGCCCACCGATGAATTGTCCGACTCAAGCAGAGCATCAAGTTGATCGATGCACCTGAGCGTATGCTCATCTGCGGTGTAGCGATGGAAAAATTCGTGCTGAACGAGACACTCAAGTGCGCCGAACTCGGGAAGGTAGCGCCCGAGAATCCCGCACCGGTGCATGATGCGAAGGGTGCGCGCTACNTGGCCCTTCTTCTCCAGGATTGTCCGGAAGGTTCTCCGGTTTTCCGTGCTGTAATTGAAGCTCTTGTCGATCCTGTGCCAGTTGGCTTTGATCAGTTTCCGTAGCGGAGGCGAGGGACGGAGATGGTGTTTCTGGCAGTGCAGAAACAGTCGCATGAGACGGTTGGGGTCCTCGCTGAAAATATCTTCGGATGCTGCAGAGAGGCGGCCTTCCTCGACGNCAAATCCGTCAAAAGTCCTGCTCGCTGACCTGCCCACGAAGGGAATCCGGAAAGGGAGCTTGAAAGGCCGGAGGACGGGAGTCTCGATCTCTGCGATTTCGAAGACGCTCGCCGTGTGCTGGTAAATNTCCCGTGCGTGCAGATAGTANTCCCTCATCAGGGCTTCGATTCTTCGGAGTTTGGTCTTATGACGGTAGTGGAACTTCTCCGTAATGATTCCCTGAAGACGGAGGGTCAGAATGTCGGTTCCTTTACCAGTTTGGTAATGAAGGCAATTACGCAATCGATGAAGGAAATCAAAACCCTCCTTGAGTTCGTTACAGGCGTTCATGCTTAAGGTGCCGCGAAGCTGGAGTTCNTCAAGATCCCGGGTATTGAAGAGGGCGTCCGAGATCCAGAGCAGGTTATGAAAATCCCGCATGCATCCGGGACTTTCCTTTAAGTTGGGCTCCTGCAGAAAAACCGTGGAGGAAAACTTGTTATAACGGGACTCGATGTCGCTTTTGCGTTCNTCGAAAAAACGGACGCGGTCCTTNACGATGCAGTCCTGCCTGAACTGGTGACTGAAATCGCTGGAAAGACCGGGGTTGCCACAGAGTCTGCGATGGTCGAAGAGCGTGGTTCTGGTAATCGGATCCTTCCTGGCTTCCGTAATGCACTCGCTTATGGAACGAGAGGCATGACCAACCTTGAAGCCGAGATCAAACAAGGGGTAGAGAATGCTCTCAACAATGCTTCTCTGATGTTGGTCGATCCGGTGAGAGGCCTTTGGGAGGAGGAAAAGGAGGTCGATGTCGGAAGCCGGATTGAGGAGGCCCCGACCGTATCCTCCGTTGGCCATCAGGCTGAGGGAGGAGGAATCGGAATCCTGAGCAGTTGCAGTGAGGAAGAGGGAGCGAAGGAGGGTGTCAATTACCTCTGATCGTAACGCAGCCACCTCACATCCTCCTCCTCCTTGCTCATGAACACTGCGAACACGAGCGTATTCATCCTTCAGGTAATGCTTGTAAATGCCAAGCCGTTTGCCCGAGGGGAGTTGCGCAAGTTGATCCGGGCCTAGGTGCTCGGGAACGGTTTCGGAAAGCTCATCGGGCAGCACGGGATTACTGTGCCGCAAGGAGCGTTAAATGGAAAGTTCCGGTATGAGGAGAGTTGTTGGGATGGAGGGCAATCAGGGCTCCAGGATCTACGTCATTCCAAGCGTGCCAGGAGTTCTCGAATACGGCCAAGATGAATTCCCTCGGGCTCGGTATCCAGAATCCACTGCAAATCGTGCTTGGCCCTCTCGGGCTGGTCAATCTGCAGGCTGAGCAGGGCGCGATTGAGCCGGTCCTGGGAAGAGTCAGGATCGAGACGGACAATAATGTCAACGTAGTCCCGTGCATCAGAGAATGCCTTCTCCTCGATAGCGATGCCCTGAAGATTTCTGAGCATGCGAATCACGATCTCCCGGGGAGTTGCGGGATTCANCTCGGAGGACTCGATCGCCATTCCCGCATCCGAAAGAATCGCGTCCGCAGCTTCCTCGCTCATGACTTTTCCACCATCGAACGAATCAATAATGATACGGGTTCCGTCAGCTTCATAACAGCTCGCGAAGTGGCCCGGAAGAGGTAGGCCGTGCATCTTCACACCGACGAGCCGAGCGAGTTCCATGAAGAGAATGGAAAGGGTGATGGGGATGCCCTCACGGTCATCAATTACCTCATTAAGATAGCTGTTTGATCGGTTATAGTAGTCACTGCGGCTTCCGTGGAAGCCGTTACTGGTAAACAGGTATTCTGCAATCGTCCGCACCTTTTCGCTAACTCCTGTCTCGGGTGAGATTCTGCCCGATATTTCGGCAGCCATTCTGTCGAGTTCCTCATGGTAGTCGTCGACATGTATTTCAGGGTTGTCCAGTTGAGCAATCAGGAGAGCTGCTCGAAAAAGCCCCCGGTCTCCATCGTCCTTCAGCGAAATGGCNATCTGGTGAGCGATTGATCTTCGGTGTATTTCCCGTGATTTCTCCTCGAGGAGATCCGCCCGGGCCCGAAGTGCCTCGACCTCCTTTCTGAGAAGTGGGCGGGCAAGATCTGGATTTCTGCTGAGTCGATGAATCGTGTTCTCGTTCCCCGGATTTTTCTTCAGCCGGCTGACCTGTCNCTCAANGGCAGATGCGAGCTCCTCCGGGATCTTCTTTTCAGACAGGTCGAGCCCTATACGAAAGTTACGGAAAGTGACCTCCGTCTGACGGAACTTAGCGAGGCCGGCATGGCCGCCCCGGAGGGAGTGGTCATCAACCTGNATCACTTTTTCTCCGTTTACGAAGCAGGTCAGGGTTTTTTCCTCGATGCGGACACGNAGNCGATTCCAGTCNCCGCTTCGGTATGCATCGCTCTGCAGTTGCTCGAGAATATTCCAGCTGAAAACATCGGGGCCATCGAAACGGGTGAGACGCAGGTTGCCGCTGCTTGGGTAAAATCCATAATGCCGGTTNTCTCCGTCTGACTCGAAAACGAGTCCTGCCGCCCCGGATTCGTCGTTGAGTTTCGCTTCGACGGACACCTCGTAGGGGAGGTCGGGAGCCTTACGCCGNGAGAGACAGAGGCTGCGCCCCCCAAAACCATTGCCCGGACGGCTCACGGTGATCCTGCCCGCACGCTGCTTCCAGTTCGCACCCATCAGGATTCTCCATCGGTTGGGATCCAGACTTCCTATCGTGAGCCACTTCTCCATTGGGATNGTGTTGGGCTTGGCCAGNAGCCGGTGCAGAGCTCCCACAGGAACGGCAAAACCGAGGTTGTCGGTTACCGCTGACTTCATGGTCAGGAGGCCGTGGACCTTTCCTTCAAGATCGAGAAGAGGTCCTCCGCTATTACCCGGTTCCACNGGTATCGCGACTTGAAGCAGCGACCGTCCGTCAAAGTCGCGAAGGGCCGAAATNACGCCTTTGACAACGCTGAATTCAAGGCCGTGCGGTGCGCCCATCGCAACAATCTCGGCACCTTGGGAGATGCNTTCNGCCGGGGCCAGCTGGAGGGGTTTGACNGATTTGTCACCAAGGTCGATCTTCAGAATCGCCAGATCTAGTTTTGAGTCCCAAGCATGGACGCTGGTAACCTTGTGTTCTGATCCGTCGTCGAAATGAACAGTGAGAGGCCTGGATTCTCCAATGACGTGCGCACAGGTTGCAACAAGGCCGCTCTCTGAAATAACAAAGCCACTCCCAGTGCCTCCTTCGCCGCCGGACCGTCCTCCGTGGCGGATCACTACTGCGGAGCGTCGGGAGAGCTTGGCGATTTGCTCCACCGATTCATTCCCAAGGGCTGNGCCAGCGGNTTTTTGCTCCGATTCAGGCTGGGTTCTGCGTTGGTCTTCAAGATGAGGATCAAGTCCTTGTCCGAGGGCCGTGAGAGCGGCTGAGGACAGCCATGCTAAAATAAACAAAGACCGGTGCATGCCGCAGCGTAGCGTGGCCTCTCACCGGGCGCTACCGGGAAAATCTTAAAAGCACGGGGTGGTTCGCAGGGACGGGTCCGAATTCTGTGCCGGGTTTGATCTGCAGCAGATTCAGGTGGAATACGAAGGTTGAGGAGTGATTGGCAGGCTCTTCAGAGCGCCTTCCATCCCTAGTATTGGATAAGCGAGGAGATTGATCNTTCTCCAAGTTTTCCGCGACCTTTGAGGAACGTGAGCTCGATGAGGAACGAAACGCTTATCACCTTTGCTCCCATGCCGTCGAGCAGTTGGAGAGCTGCCGCCGCCGTTCCTCCGGTCGCAAGGAGGTCGTCGATCAAGAGGATGCGTTCTCCTTCATTGATCGCATCCTCNTGGATTTCTACGACGGCGTTACCGTATTCGAGTTCGTATGCGGCTTCCCGGGTTTTGGAGGGAAGCTTCCCCTTTTTTCGAATGGGCACGAAGCCGGCATTGAGGCGGTCTGCTACAGCTGCCGCAAAAATGAATCCCCGTGCATCGATCCCAACGACCTTGTCGACCGGGGTGCCTCCTGCGGTTTCAGCCAGCAATCCGATNCTGTCCTGAAAGAGCGCACTGTCTCCGAGGATTGGNGTGATGTCCTTGAAGACGATGCCAGACTTGGGGAAGTCGGGGACGTCGCGGATGGCTGTGCGGAGGTGATCAAACTCAGACATGAGACTGCCTAACCGCTCTACGACGGTTGGGACAGAACAATTAATCGACGCCCGGAATACCCTGCACAGCTTATTTGAGTCGATCGTGACCGGGTGAATCAGAGTCTAACCATCTGACTTTTAACTACTGCAAGCTGATCGGCCGATGAAGCCTCTGCCAAGAACCTGGTTGCCTAGGAAGTCGCGCTAATAGTCCGTAAAACCTGAACTTTCCCTTGCATCCGGGGATAACGGGGAGCATGCAAAGGCCATGGCACAATGGCTTTTGGTCGTGGCAACTGTGCTCGTCGTGCTCGGCGGGGNCTGGGGGGCAAGTGCGTTTCGACCGGGAGGGCGGAGCATTGGGNCCTTANCCTGCATGNTTCTCGCATTTGGCTGCCAGNTGGNTGTTCTGGGTATTCGGGGTGAAATGCGGGGAAAATGTCCCTTGGCCGATTACGGGGAGATTCTCGCCTTTCTTGCGTGGGCTCTCGTCCTGTTCTACCTCGTAGTAGGTCCTGCGTATCGACTCTCCCTCCTTGGCCTCTTTACAGCNCCGGTTGTNGCNATTTTTCAGTTGGTAGCGCTTTTGNCGGGGGTCATGGAGAGTAATCCGGTAGCGGTGAACGAAGTTGATCCGTGGGGTGAGGCTCACGCAGCGTTTTCTGTCCTGTCCTACGGAGCNTTCGCACTGGCGGCGATCGCCGCTATCATGTTCCTAGTGCTGAACAAGAAGCTCAAGGAGCAACAACTGGGTTCATCGCTCTTCCGGAAGCTGCCTCCCGCCCGGTCGCTTCTGGATTCAATCATTCGGCTCACTTCAATTGGAGCAGGAATACTCACCATCGGGATCATCTCGGCCTTTCTGATGGAACGAGACAGCGCGGTTGGCTCTCACCTTGTTGCCGCTATCGCAACGTGGTTGGCCTATCTTGTGGTGGTCCTCATGTATTTCTGGCGTGGGATCACTCCCCGGCGGCTGTCGAGCAGCGTGATCGTAGTGTTTATTTTATCTCTCCTCGTTTTTGCGTTCGTCTAGACTAATGGGCATTCTCTGTCTCGGTCTCAATCACCAGACTGCTCCCGTGGATGTACGGGAGCTTTTCGCGGTTTCCGAAAGCAGGCTGGGGGAGGAAGCGGGACGCTTATGTGAAGTGGATGGCATCGAGGAAAGCGTTGTTCTTTCGACTTGTAATCGAACTGAGTATTATGCCGCGGTGGCAGATTGCGGTCTCGCGAGCGGTCAACTCCGCGCATTCCTGCAGGCTCAGGCGGGCCACCGGCTGCATGTGGAGCATCTTTATGAAAAGCAGCAGGTTGAGGCAGCTCGGCATCTCTGCCGAGTCGTGTCAGGGATCGATTCAATGGTCCTCGGTGAGACGGAGATCTTTGGGCAGGTNAAAAAGGCGTATCAGGCCGCCTTGGAGAAGGGGAGCACCTCGCGAAGGCTTAACCAGCTTTTCCAGAAAGCGTTCGGAATTGNCAAAAAGGTGCGGACTAATACCGGTATACAGCAGGGCCAGACCTCTGTTGGTAGTGTTGCGGTTGATCTTGCAGAAAAGATATTCGGACATCTGCGAGACAGTAAGGTGATGGTGATCGGGGCAGGCGAAATAAGCCGNACGACGGCGCAGAGCCTGCTTTCGCGGGGTGCCCGCAGTATTTTCGTCACCAATCGGTCGTATGAACGAGCAGCCGAGTTGGCAGAGGATCTCCATGGGGAGTCGGTTCGCTTCGATCAGTGGCACGACGTCCTTCAGGAGGTCGACGTTGTCATCTCTTCGACCGGGGCGCCCCATGCAGTGATGAAGCGGGAGCATATCGAAGCTGTTCGACGTAAACGGCGCTATCGTCCTCTCTTTGTGATCGACATCGCCGTGCCCCGTGACGTTGAGGTGGAGGTCGGTGAAATCGANGAAGTCTACTTATACGATATCGATACTCTGAAGGAGATAGCGATCGTGGGTAAGGGGCAGCGAGCCGATCAGATCAAGCTTTGTGAGAGCATTATTGACCAGGAGCTGACAGACAGTGGATTATTCGGATCGTGAAGGAGTTCCCCGCTATGAAGTCGATCATTCTCGGAACGAGAGGGAGCGCTCTTGCGCTGGCTCAGACAGATATGGTTGAGCGTGCCCTGCGGGCAGTCTTCCCGGAGCTTGAAATTGAACGTAAGGTTATTAAGACCACGGGAGATTCTCGCACTGATATTCCTCTCAGCGAAGTGGCCCGAGCAGCTGACCTTGACAAGGGNGTGTTCACCAAGGAGCTGGAAGTNGCCTTGGAGGGTGGTGAGATCGATCTCGCGGTGCATAGTCTGAAAGATATGCCAAGCACTCTGGACGAGGGATTCTTGATCGCAGCGGTTCTTCCAAGAGCGTCCCGGCAGGATGTTCTGATTGCAAAGAAGCCCGGGGGGCTTCAGGGGTTGCGGAAGGGAGCCCAGATTGCCACCAGTTCCGTCCGGCGTCAGCGCCTCTTGCGGTCGTTGCGTCCGGATCTGGAAGTGGTTGATATCCGGGGAAACGTGCCCACGAGGATTCGAAAGCTGCATGAATCAAGCGAAATGGAAGGCATACTTCTCGCCAAGGCCGGTTTATGGAGGCTGGGGCTTCTGCGTGATGATGGTATGGTAGAGAGTGGAGGGGCGACCTGTTTTGCTGAGGAACTGGATGAGACGGTCTTTGTGCCGGCTGCGGGTCAGGGCGCTGTTGCGCTGGAGATTCGCTCCGGGGATCAGGGTTCTCTGGCTGCATGCGAGGCTGTGAACCATGCTGACACGATGCGGATTGTTGCTGCAGAGCGAAGTTTTCTCGCGCTGCTCGGTGCCGGATGTGAGACTCCCGTGGGTGTCGCAGGAGAGGTCGAAGAAGGGGTGGGGCCGGGAGGAATACGGCTTAGAGCAGTGGTCTTTGAAGACGAGGATAACACCCCTCTCCGAGGAGAAGTCCTGGGGCCGGGAAACGATCCGAATGGTCTGGCCACAAGGTTGCTGGCCGCTATGAAGAATCTGGAAGCATCGTGACCATGGAGAGACTGAACGGAAAATGCTATCTGGTCGGAGCTGGTCCCGGAGATCCGGGGTTGCTCACTGTGAAGGGAAAGGAATGCCTCTCAGTAGCTGATGTGCTTGTCTATGACGCGCTGAGTAGCCTTGAGTTCCTGCGTCTGGTGCCAAAGGACTGCGAGAAGATTTATGCAGGAAAACGCGCTGCAGATCACGCCATTCCTCAGGGTGGCATCAACGATTTGATCGTAGAGAAAGCGAGGGNAGGAAAGACGGTAGTCAGGTTGAAAGGCGGTGATCCCATGATTTTTGGGCGCGGTGGGGAAGAGGCGGCCGAGCTTGCNGAGGCGGGCGTGCCATTTGAGATCGTGCCGGGTATCTCCTCAGCAATTGGCGGAGCCGCCTATGCAGGAATTCCGGTGACTCACCGGGATCACTGCTCCCAGCTGACCTTGTTTACCGGGCATGAGGATCCATCCAAGGAGGAGACCAGCCTTGATTACGCGAAGTTGGCTGCTGCCGAGGGAACGCGAGTGTTCCTGATGGGGGTGTCGCGTCTCAGGAAAATCACNTCGGCCCTCATTGAACATGGTGCTGATCCGGATATTCCCATGGCTCTGACCCGCTGGGCCACTACGGGACGCCAGCGCACGATCGAAGGGACGCTTGGAAGCATGGCTGACATTGCGGAAAAAGAGCACTTCAAATCTCCTGCGGTTGCCGTTCTTGGCGACGTCGTCGGGGAACGATCGAAAATTAACTGGTTCGAAACTCGGCCTCTTTTCGGGCAGCGAGTGGTGGTCACCCGCACCCGGGAACAGGCTGGAGAATTGAGTTCCGAACTGTTTGAGGCCGGTGCGGATGTTATCGAGTTGCCCACGATTCGAATTGAAGCGCCGCTCGAGCGTGAGGAGTTCTCAAGGCTGGTTGCCGATGTCCANACCTATGACTGGGTGGTTTTCACCAGTCCCAACGGGGTGGAACATTTCTTCGATGCTTTTTTCTCAGCGTATGAGGATGCCCGTAGTTTCGGGAAGCCGAAGATTGCTGCCATCGGACCGGCGACTGCGGGGAAGATAGCGGAGTACAGATTCGCTACGGATCTGCTCCCGGAAACGTTCGTAGCTGAGGGGCTGGTGGAAGCATTTAAGAAGCAGCACATCGAGAGTCAGACCGTTCTCTGGGTCAAGGCGGAGGAAACCAGGGAAATTATCTACGACGAACTGATGGCGCAGGGTGCAATCGTGGATCGGTGCATCGCCTATCGGAATGTTCCCGAAACGGGAGATCCAACAGGAGCCCAGGAGAGTCTCACAAAAGATGGCGCAGATCTAATTACCTTTACGAGTNGTTCGACNGTGGAGAGCTTTTTCGCGCTTGGGGTTCCATGGCCGGAAAATTGTAAGGCTGCCAGTATTGGGCCGGTTACAAGTGCCAAACTTCGTGACCATGGAATCGAGCCCGATATTCAGGCCGCTGAGAGCAATATAAAGGGCCTCGTGGCGGCCATCGTGGAGCACTATCAGTCCTGAAACAGGAAATAAGGGCNGCGGTGAGTCCGAACTGCCCCAGTTGAAGGCTCTGGAATCAGTTTGGATAGCGTAAAACGGGTTGGCACCCACAGTGGTGTGAAAGAAAAAGGCCACCCCGGAATTCACGTTCCTGGGATGGCCCTGAATGTTATCGGCCCGCTTGAGATGGTCCCGGAGGCCCACCGGTCGTGCAACGGTTATTCGGTCTCGCCGGAGTCATCTGCGGCAGACTCCGTGGTGGTTGGTTGGTTATCAACCTCTACCTCGAAGGGCGCTGNCTGCTTGGCTTGTTGCAGGAGTTGAGCGGCTTTCGCAGGGTCTTCGCTCAGCCTTCCGAGAAACTCGGGCAATTCAATCCCAACATTCTTGGTTAGTTGGTGCAGCGGGGGCAGGGCTCCTACGAGGCCTGAGACAAATTCAGCGGTATCATTCTTTCCGTTCTTACCCTTGCCGCCCGAGTCCCAGACCGTGACCGAGTCAATTTGAAGATTAGCGATGGCTTTCACCTGTTCTTCAACAAGAGCTGGTAATTGCTCGGTAACGAGGAGCAGGGTGGCGTCGTCGGCTGCTCCACCGGAGGCTTTGACGATGTCCCCAAAACCTTGGGCCTTGCTTTGCAGGGTGGCGAGGGTTCCGCGGGCCTCAGCCTCCATCACAGACTGAATACCATCAGCCTTACCTTTCTCGATTCGGCGGATTTTTTCCGCGTCCGCTTCAGCGAGAGTCTCAATCTTGGATTTCTCGATCTCNGCTGGAACGACAACGTTGGCATACTGCGTGGCTTTTTCACGCGTAGCTCGGGCTGCTTCCGCTTTCTGCTCGGAAGCATAGGCTTCTTCAAGCGCCTGTGCACCCTTGACCTTTTCAGCGGCGGTAGCAAGACGCAGGGCCTCGGCTTCCTCAACCTGTCGGGCGGCGTCCGACTGAGCCACTTTAATCTTGGCGACGTTCTCCCCTTCGACAGCGGTGGCCTGTGCAGCGGCAACCTCAACCCTCTGCTCTCTCTCTGCGTTGTTCTTTCCGATCTCACCATCACGTTCCTGTTGGGCGACACTGATCTTGGCTTCATTGATAGCTCTGGCGGCAGCTTCCTTACCGAGGGCCTCGATGTAGCCGGACTCGTCGGTGATGTCCTGAATGTTCACGTTGATGAGACGAAGACCAACCTTGGTCAGCTCGACCTCAACCCCGGCAGTGATCTTCTCGATGAGAAGATCTCGGTCAGCATTGATAGACTCAATATCCATGGTGGCAATCACGACACGCATCTGACCAAAGATGATATCCTGGCCCAGAAGGCGGATCTGGTTAAGATCGAGTCCAAGGAGACGTTCAGCAGCGTTTTCCATCACTCCAGGTTCGGTAGAGATTCCCACCGTGAAGGTGGACGGGGTATTGACCCGGATATTCTGTTTCGACAGTGCGCCCTCGAGTTTGATGTCAATGGGAATCGGAGTCAGATCGAGAAACTGGAAGTCCTGAAAGATGGGCAGGACGAAGGACGCGCCTCCATGGATACACTTTGAGGAACCGTCCTTGCCGGTTTTACCATAGATCACAAGGATGCGGTCGGATGGACAGCGCTTGAACCGCGAGAAAAAGAACATGATTGTTCCCAAGCCCACGATGAGCAGGGAGGCGATCAAGACCAGAAACCAAGGAGAGTCTCCCGCCTCTGCTCCGTTTGTTTGTGCGAGCCATGTAATGTTTTCGATTATCTTCATTTTTGGTTATTACTTCTGTGTATTTAGGGGGAATCAGGATCAGAGGGGGCGGTTCCCGATTCGGCTTCAGTCTTGGTAGAATCGGCGACGGCTTCGCTGCTGTCGCCGGGACTTAATTTTTCCACCAGTAGAGTTCTTTTATCTACCAGCTCCACTACCTTCACGGCGGTGAGGTTCTCAAGGCGCTCCTCGTTGTCGCTCAGGGCCTTGACCGTAGCCATACGGCCGTGAACGAGGATCTCGATCTGCCCGAGTCCTTCGCGGCGGGGAGGAATAGGAACGTAGACACTTCCAATCTGATTGAGTGCTTTGGTGTAATCCATGGTGCCGTCTGCACGCAGACTGTAGATCCACCGCATCAGCAGCACAAAGCAGGCGAGTGTTCCCCCGCCGACGAGGGTAGCCGCGATGAGGGCGACGGGAAGGCTCTGGCCGCTGTCAAGGACCGTGGCTCCAGTCCAGCCAAATCCCGTGAAAAAGGCCCCGATGCCACGAACCGAAAACATTCCGGCCGCACCACCGGATCCCACATCCAAGTCAAAGTCGGGAATGTCGAACGCACCCCCAAACAGCAAGACGATCATCTGGATAAAAAGAACAAGGCTGGAAGCCATTCCAATCGTGACGAAGGTTCGCATGCCCTCCGGTTCCAGATTCTGCCACCACTCAATCACTTGCATAACGCCCGCATCAGACCGTATTGGATCGATTCCACAAGACAATCCAAGTCGCATCGTGTCATCTAAATAGGTGCNNCAGGAGAAATCCATTACAGAAAGAGGGGTTTTTTGTAACCGGAGAGGCTCCCGAAATGGCAGGAGCTGCCCTGAGGTTCCGCCGGAGGTCAGCCCTCTCTGATGTTGGGGAGCGATCCAGGCTTGCGGAGACGCTGGTCCGGCGTTACACCGCGCCGGAGGGGGGTGTATTCCTGGAATGTCGCTTGCTTTGCCCGGTCTGCCGGCCGGGTAGACGAATAGAAGCCTCCTCCTCGACGCCAGTCGAAAGCCAATGTAGCTCAGGGGTAGAGCAGGTCATTCGTAATGATCAGGTCGCCGGTTCAATTCCGGCCATTGGCTCCACTGGTGGGCTCCTCGCTTTGTTGTGATCCGGGGAAGTGCCGCTACGGTGCCACCCGGGAGTTGATTACCGACTGGCTGAGGTTCCCGTTCACGTCGAAGAGGTTGACGATGTAGATCAGCGGTTGACCGGCCACGAGAGGGCGTGGCGCGGTTGCGGTAAGAATCCCGTCCCTTTTCCGAGCACTCTTCAAGGAGAGGTCTCTCACGAGAGCGTCGATCTGTCCGCCGCCACGCTGAAGGATGACAAGGGGCCCCAGTCCTTTGTTGTCGCTCATTTTGAGCGAGAGTTTTACGGTTTTTTCTCCTGCCTTGGGAGGGCTCGCGATCTTGAATTCCTCGATAAGAGGGGCCTCGGTGTCGCTCTTGTCGAAGGACTCGCTGAAGAAGCGGCTGACGGCTGCCATCCGGGCATGGGCGGGAGAGAAACGGACAGGGCGTCCGGGAGCGGTCTCTCGATCGAACATCTGTCCGAGCTGGTCGTAGCCCCGCATCATGATGTTCCGGGGGTCCCGGGTATCATGCAGCATGCCGAAGATGTGGCCCAGTTCGTGGATCAGGACGCCGTTACTAGTCTGGGATTCCCGTTTGCGGGGACGCGCGTCTTCGCCGGCCACCCTTCGGACAGGGGTCTCGTCCATGAAGTAACGGATCTGCTCCTCGATGGTTGAGGCAGTCACTTCTTCCCGGAAAATGTCGCCGGAAACGCAGGCGAGACCGGAGTAAACATGAGGAATGGGGCGGGCCTCAGCCACTGCGCCGGCCTCGGAAAAGACGAGAGTGGGCCGGTTGCGGGAGTAGCCGGTGGTTTCCCAGATTTCCTGTTGCTGGGTATCCAGGAGGCGATCCACATCGAAGGGTTCTCCAGTGTAGAAGGTGGATGGGTGCTTGGCTTTGACCAGATGGACCTGGAGCCGTCCATCCTCGGCGAACTCGAAGTCGAGACCTCTCGTCCGGTGTCGGTTGGCCTTCATTTCCCTCCGGTAGACGTCGGCTACCACCCGCATGAGGACCTCGCATTTCTCCCGATAGCCCTGCTTTACCTCCCTGTCGGTGGGGACGAAGTAGACCAACCTGACCTTGTAGTCTTTCCCGAGGTCCCGGAGGGGAGGTGGAAGTATCAGCGACTGATAATCAATGGTATCGGGTGCTTTGTTACTGTCTCGCTGTGCCATCAAACCAAGTCCGAGGGTGAGGGAGAGGACCGTAACGGCGGTAAGAAGGGCGGCAGGACCAGACGTCATAGAAGCTCCAATCCAGCAGTATTTGTCCCGGGTGACAAGCTTGCGAGCGCTGTTGCCATGGGGGACTTACCTGAAGGATGGGATTAGTCAAAGAGGGAACGAATTGCCGGTCCAAATTGATCTTTTGGGTGCTTCTGCGCCCGTTAGTCTGGGGGCGTGACGGAGAAGGGATCCGATTCATCGAGGCCGGTTACTCTGGGGCCCGCGATTGCAGTGGTAGTCGGTAACATGGTGGGGACCGGGGTGTTTACCAGCCTGGGCTATCAGCTGGTGGATATTCAGTCCGGCTTTGTTCTTATGGCTCTCTGGGCCCTTGGAGGAGGGTGCGCCTTGTGTGGGGCGGTTTGCTACGGGGAGTTGGCGGCGGCGTTTCCCCGCTCGGGCGGGGAGTATCATCTTCTCTCCAAGGTTTATCATCCATGGGTGGGGTTCCTTGCCGGCTGGATCTCTGTCACGGTAGGCTTCGCTGCTCCGATCGCTCTTGGAGCGATGGCTTTTGGGACCTATTTTTCGTCGGCTCTTTCTCTCGGGGAGGAGGGTTGGCCCCGGGTGCTGTCGATAGGGGTGGTCCTCGGGGTAGTTGCCATCCATCTCCGGCCGATCCGTTTGGGGGCGAATTTTCAGAGTGTCTTCACGGGCCTCAAGGTGCTGTTCATCCTCATCCTGATTGCAGCATGTTTTGTAAATGGCGGAGGAGAGAAGGTAACCTTTCTTCCCCGTGAAGGTGATATCGCCCTTTTGCTGAGTCCGGAATTTGCCATCGCACTTGTCTTCGTAATGTATGCCTACACGGGATGGAATGCGGCTACCTACATCGTGGACGAGGTGCGAGATCCACAGCGGACGGTTCCTCGTGCGCTAGTGGTGGGGAGTATCCTGGTGACCTTGCTCTACATGGGGTTGAATGGGGGATTTCTCTACAGCGCTCCAATGGCAATGATGGCAGGGGAGATGGAGGTAGCCAAGGTAGCTGCAGATCATGTCATGGGTCCAACCGGGGGCCGGGTGATGGCAGGGTTGATTTGTTTCGGATTGGTCTCGATGCTGAGTGCAAGTGTGTGGGTGGGCCCCCGGGTCGCTCAGAGGATGGGAGAGGATTTTCACCAGTTGCGTTTGCTGGCCCGTAAATCGTCCTCAGGGATTCCAATGAATGCGATTCTGCTCCAGACCGCAATCGTGGTGATCCTGATCTTGACGAGCTCGTTTGAGACCGTACTGGTCTACATTGAGCTTCTTCTGGTTCTGTTCGCCCTGGTAACGGTGGCAGGCGTATTCTGGTCGCGGATCCATCATTCCGGTCTGTCACGTCCGTTAAAGGCATGGGGATATCCTCTGACCCCGCTCTTTTTCATCGGGGTGAATGCCTGGATGATGGTTTATCTCGTCAAAATCAGGCCCATGGAGGCTCTCTGGGGTCTATCGACCCTTCTGGTTGGGGTGGGCGTGTATTTCCTCGCTCGGCAGGGCAGCAAGGAGTCGCGACCGGCCGTTGGCCAAGGAAATTAGATATTGTCAGTGGAGTAAAAGTTCTGGGTCGAGTTTGAAGGGGTGCTCGGATAGGAAACTGCTGATGCCGGATCTGAAGATGGAGCAGGAGTTGATTCGGAGTGGGATGGATCCGGTGGCGGGAATTGATGAGGCCGGTCGCGGGCCATTGGCTGGTCCGGTGACTGCTGCCGCGGTTATCCTCCCCTGTGGATATGAGCATGCTCTGTTGGACGACTCCAAGAAACTCACGGCGAGAAGCCGGGATCTTATTTATGAGGAGTTGACGAGTGATCCAAGTATCTGCTGGGGCGTCGCCTTTGCCGAGGTGGAGGAAATTGATGCGCTGAACATCCTGCGTGCTACTCACACCGCGATGAGACGAGCGGCCATGGCGCTTTCCGCTCGACCCTCCTTCTGCCTGATTGATGGCCTGGATGTCCCTGGGTTTCCCCTCGATGCGAGGGGCGTGGTGAAGGGTGATGGGATCAGTCTGTCTATTGCAGCGGCGAGCATCATCGCAAAGGTGAGCCGGGATCGCCGGATGCAGGAGCTCGCGGAGGAGTTTCCGGTCTATGGCTTTGAAAAGCACAAGGGCTATGGCACGAAAGCCCATCTGGAAGCTCTCAGGGAGCATGGCCCCTGCCCGGAACATCGGCGCTCTTTCGCTCCGGTGGCAGAGTTGGCCGGGTAACGGAAAGGGGGCTT
>PBNG01000051.1 GCA_002723015.1 Roseibacillus sp.
AGGGAGAGATTCCTCCAAGCCTCACCGGAAATCTCAAACCACTCCCAGACGCCACGAAGATGCCATATCCGCTGGGATCCTCTATTTTTTTGGTTCCCAGGGCACAGCTCAGCAGTCCCCAGCTTGAGCTCTTGAAATGGGATAATTCGGAGCAGTCACACAGCGCGCGGATTCGTCTCCGCCCTACCATCAATTCGCAGGAAATTCAGATCCGAATTGCACAATCGGAAGGACTCTCCCGAATCACTGCGCTCGGACTGGAAATACCTTTGCCAGAACCGGATCCTGACGGCCAACAGTCCCTGCTCTTACGCGGTGTCCCGGACGACGGTCTGGAGATGACTCTGACATGGCGGTCTCAACCATCGCTTTCGCTCTCCCTTATTGGGATCACTCCCAATCTTCCTCCTCATCTCAAGTCGCTGAGTGCGACTCGAGGTCAGGTTCCGGGATGCCCCGCCCATGTTGGCGACCGCTCCATCACCCTCCGTCGCATAACTCTGAAATCACCATTGTTCTGAGGGTGCTTTAGGTCACTTCTCACGCGGCCTTTTCCGCTGCCTGATGACAGATCATTTTACCATCCCGCATTTCGACCTCTATCTCATCTCCTTCTGAAAAAAGACCCTCGATAACCTGGAGACTTAGAGGGTCCAGAAGATGCTTCTGGATGGCTCTTTTGAGAGGTCTGGCACCATAAACCGGATCATAACCCTCATCTGCCAGGAACTCCTCGGACGCCTTGCTAACCCGCATGCGAAGCCCCTTTCGCGCCAGTCGCTCCTCTACCCTGTCGAGTTGCAACCGCACAATCCTCTGAAGCTCCTTTCTGCCCAGAGACTGGAAAATCACTGTCTCATCGACCCGGTTAAGAAATTCCGGACGGAAATGACTCCGCAGAGCCTCCATCACTCCTGCCTCCTGCTGTTCAGGGTTTTCTTGTCCGGTGAGCAATTCACCCCCGATATTTGAAGTCATGATCAGGACTGTATTGCGAAAGTCCACTGTGCGTCCCTGTCCATCGGTAACACGCCCGTCATCAAGGATCTGCAAGAGGACGTTAAATACCTCCGGGTGCGCCTTCTCGATCTCATCCAGAAGGACCACGGAATAGGGGTTTCTTCGCACCGTTTCGCTCAATTGCCCTCCCTCCTCATACCCAACGTATCCCGGAGGCGCACCAATAAGACGGGAAACGCTATGCTTCTCCATGTATTCTGACATATCGATCCGTACCATTGAGTTTTCGTCATCAAACAGAAACTCGGCAAGAGCCTTGGAAAGCTCGGTTTTACCAATCCCGGTTGATCCGAGGAACATGAACGATCCTATCGGCCGATTCTCGTCCTGAAGACCGGCGCGGGCCCGCCTGATCGCGTTGGAAACTGCTTGAATTGCATCTCTCTGGCCGACAACCCGCTCACCCATGCGAATCTCCATCTCAACCAGCTTATCACGCTCCCCTTCTCGAAGCCGGTCCACCGGAATTCCGGTCCAGGACGCAACCACCCTCGCAATATCGTCCTCAGTGACCTCCTCTCTCAAAAGCAGCAAGTCGGAATTCCTTTCACCCAATCGAACTTTTGCCTTATCCAGATCAGCCTGCGCATCTGGAAGAGATCCATAGGTCACCTCTGAGGCCCGGGCAAGATCCCCGAGGCGCTTTGCTTGTTCTGCCTCGGTCTTTAAAACGTCGATGCGCTCCTGCAGTTCACGTACTTCCTCGATCAATTTCTTCTCGCTCCGCCACTGCGCCGTCAGGCTCGCAGATTCCTCCCGCAGAGTAGATATCTCTTCCTCCACCTTCCTCAAACGAACGGAACTGGCCTCGTCAGATTCTTTCTCAAGCGCCTGCCGTTCCATCTCAAGTTGCATCACCTGCCGTTCCATCTGGTCGAGGTCTGAGGGCATTGAGTCTAATTCAATCTTCAGCCTTGAGGCGGCCTCATCGACAAGATCAACGGCCTTGTCCGGAAGAAAACGGGCCGAGACATATCGGTCCCCGAGCTGCGCAGCTGCCACCAGTGCACTGTCCTGAATTCTCACACCATGGTGGATTTCGTAGCGTTCTTTGAGACCTCGCAGGATTGCAATAGAATCGTCTACCGAAGGCTCCTCTACCCTGACCGGCTGGAAACGGCGCTCGAGAGCCGCATCTTTTTCCACATGATTGCGATACTCCGAAGGCGTGGTTGCCCCTATGGTGCGCAGTTCACCGCGGGCCAGTTGAGGCTTGAGAAGGTTTGAGGCATCCACCGCTCCCTCACTGGCGCCCGCCCCCACGATCGTATGCAGCTCATCAATAAACAGAATAATTTCGCCGTCCGCTGTCGTCACCTCCTTCAGAAATGCTTTCAACCGATCCTCAAACTCACCGCGGTACTTTGCCCCGGCGATCATCGCACCCAAGTCCATTGCGATAATTCTCCTGTTCCTCATCGCGTCCGGCACATCACCCGCCACGATCCTTCGGGCNAACCCCTCAACAATGGCGGTTTTACCCGTACCGGGCTCACCAATCAGCACTGGATTGTTTTTCGTCCTGCGTGAAAGCACCTGCATAACCCGGCGGACTTCAGTATCTCTTCCAATAACTGGATCGATTCTTCCTTCTCGAGCAAGGCGACAGAGATCTGTCCCATACTTCTCAAGGGTCTGATATTTACCCTCTGGATTCTCATCNGTGACTGTCTGGCTCCCTCTGATTTCACGGAGGGCCTTTTCCAAGGCCTCAGGCGTTACTCCTGCCTCAAGCATCAGTTTGCCCACAGNCCCTCGCACTCTCATTGCGCCNAGAAGNACATGTTCGACACTGAGAAATTCATCCGCCATCTCAGACCGAATCTCATCTGCAACGTCCAGCGTCGATTTCAAATCGTTGCCCAGATGTGGCTGNGNACTCGCCCCTTGNACCCGGGGCTCCTTGTCCAGGGCGGTAATGAGGTTCGCCTTCAATGCGGTCAGGTTGGCGCCTGCTTTCTCCAGCGACGGGATGGCGAGACCTTCTTTCTGCTGGAGGAGCCCAAGCAGGAGATGCTCGCTTTTCAGCTCGGCGTGATCGGATGTGGATGCAAGCCGCTGAGCTCCCTGAAGTGCCTCTTGAAGTTTAATTGTTATTTTATCGAGACCCATGAAACACCTGTCGCAATTTCCGCACCGGGAAAATCACCCTTAGTTTTTAGGTTCATGTCACAATAGCGGGACACCATGACCCGGGGATTGAGACAGTGTAGTGGGTCGATTTGTCTCACACCCTCTCCCGCTTGCCTCCAAGGCTTCCAGGGGAGATGCTCATCCCCGATGACACCGCGTGAGCGCCTTCTCCTAATTGCACCTGGGGTGCTCTTTCTCGTCGCGTTCGGCGCTTTCGAACTCGGTCGTCTTGCAAGTCGCAAGGATGCTGAACGGAAAGCCGCAGCGCAGAAAGCGCAACTTACCACGGATTCTCCACAGGATACATCCGGCCTCATCGCGATTCTGCAGGCACAAAATCTCGACCGAAGGCGATTCTCTTTTGCCAGGGTCATTGAACAGTCAAGTGGTCACAGGGTGACACCTTTCGACAGTGACAACCCNGCCTCCTCGNTCATTCTCGAGGCGATCCGTGGGGCTGCTGATCAAGCCATGAAGATTCACAGCGAAGAGGGCTCCGCCCTCAGGAGTCTCCGCCGCATCAACGAGGGCTCCCGCTTCTTTGAGGAGACCCTCCGGGAGCACATTGACGCCCACCGATCCCTCTTTTGCTCGATTCCTGAAACGGTAGAGGGAAAAGAACAACGCGCCGGGTATCCCGATCTACGCATCGAGCATGTCGAATCAGGAACGGTCGCTTATCTTGATCCAAAGCTNTATGAGGAAAAAAACCGTGATTCAACTCTGAGGACGTTCTACTACAAGGTCGGGTCGACCAGTTCGTCCAAGATCACGGAGGATGCACACCACCTTCTGCTTGGTTTTTCTCATGATGGAGCAGATGGCGAGTGGACCTTTCTCGACTGGGAACTGCTTGACCTCAGCACCTTGGAAACGGGGCTGAAGGCAGAATTCCACGCATCCAACCGTGATCTGTATTCAAATCAATCCACAATCGCCAGATCCCGACCGTCTGGAGCCCGTTAANCAGTGACCTAACGAATTATCGGAAATTACCGTGCGCACGGCGAAATTGCCAGTTACGATTCAGCGGTGGGTGCTCATACCTCCAGGACAAGTGGTAGCGTTGCAATGGACGACTACCTNGAGCAGATCCTGCACCTCATNGAGGAAAAGGGCTACGCCAGACCTGTTGATATATCGCAGCGCCTTGGCATCTCGCAGGCCAGTGTCACCAACATGCTCCAGCGCCTTGACTCGGAGGGACTCGTCAAACACGAAAAGTATCGCGGCACAGTCCTGACTCCTCAGGGAGAGCAAATCGCAAAGGCGATTATTGATCGTCACGAGGTCCTCACCNAGTTCCTTCGAATCTTTAATATCGACGAGGACACTATCTACAAGGATGTAGAGGGAATGGAGCATCACGTTTCCAGAGCGACCCTTGGCGCCCTCAGGGCTGTCACCGAAACTCTCCGCGAGACCCCTGAATTCCGCAGACAGGCTCTGAGAAGGCTGGGGAAATGAGATAATTCAACTCATTAGNNCAGCGCCCTGTCCCTTTTCATGCTCCNCCAGTTTTCCATGGGCCCTNGAGGGCTCTCTCATCAGCGGCGCAAAAGACCGTCTGTTCATTCCACNGNTAAAACTCCTGATAAAAGTATTTGATTTCCTTTGCTGCAGTCTTCCGCGCATCCACGAGATTGACAGGGAGTCCTTCCGGGATCAATTACTTGGCGAACATGAACTGGAACGAGCAATTTACGGACCTTTTTGATCGTTGTGTCACACTCTATAGAGGTGGCAACACCGAATTAGGAAGCTATTACAGTAACGAAGANCTGCAGTTCCTGAGAGGGATCGGCTGTAAACCTCGTGAACTGTTTGACTTCATTGAGGACTACGTGGACGAGAGGGACCCAACCCCTACCACCGCCCTTCTCATTGCTGCAGTTCGACGGGACTACCTCGAGGTCGTCCAGGGCGGCCNGCTCAGTGAAGTCGAAATCACAAGGGAAGATCTTCCCACTTTCGGGGACACTCTCGGGGAGATCCCCTACCTCCCCAGGATCTTGACCAAGGCGCGCGCAAAGCTTCGTGGCGAGCTCGATCCCGACATCATGTACTGCTGTGGAGGCGATCGTAAATTCCTTCGNGAGCACGGAATTCATCCTGCTGATTTCCTTCGTCACGTCTGGGCCGCCGGAGATGATGAAGGGAAAATCGTGGAACTTGTCATCCCGGCCTCCAGAGACCACCAGTGATCTACAGAGAAAAATCTTTAGTTTTTAACACCTGTTCCCACCCGGAATTTTATTTAACGGTTCGAATCACCGGAATTCCGCATCAGAATTGATGCATGTCCAAATACGACGGGGAAGAAATTCTGGTTGTTCCCCGCAGCCTTTTCGATGAACTCGGATCGTTCCAAGGCCTGACCACGGACACGGACCGATATATCTCAACTCTTCTGGATCCCTCCAACAACTTCTTCATGGACCGGGAAACCGCGGAGGATGATCCTTCACACAAGCAAATCATTCCCTATTCCCTCTTTCGCTACCGCGGTAGCTACCTCCATTACATCCGGGGAAAANCCGGTGGAGAAAGCAGGCTCCACGCTCAGGGNTCTCTGGGGATCGGGGGCCATATAAACCCTGTCGACGAACGAGCGGACCCACTCGGTCGTGCAACCTACATGGCCGGTGTGGCACGAGAAATCGATGAGGAACTCGCTCTGCCATCTCAACCCGAACAGCAGATTGTCGCCCTGCTCAATGATGACAGCAACGCCGTAGGACGGGTACACCTTGGATTTGTCCACCTGTTTGACCTGGAGAGCGAGGAAGCTCAGGCACGGGAAGATGCTCTTTCCGAACTCCAGTTCAAAAGCACCGCGGACCTCAGGGGCCCACTCTACGACACGCTCGAGTCGTGGTCGCGCTTCTGCGTCGACGCCATGGATGAGTTCTAGCTCCGGCTGCAGATCCGCTCGCCACTAGTTCGAATAGGAGGATTCCACCCGGTGGGCAACATCCCGATATCCGTAGTCTACCTCGTAGATCTGCTTGAAACAATTGAGGGCCTCATCACCGCTCTCGACCTTCTCATGGATCAATCCCAGTTCGTAGAGGACTTCCTTCTTGGTCTTGTCCATGACTGTCAGCTCTGAATTGGCATCGGCAAGCTGCTTGATCGCCATATCGCTCATTCCCTTGGCGTCGAACGTTCTTCCAAGGAGGAGGAGAACCCTTGTGCGAATGTGGGGATTACGGGTGGCNTGCTGCAGGTGAGGAATGGCATCGCTGTATTCTCCCGCATGGTAAAGTGCCTGACCCAGATCGAAGCGTAGTTGCGGGTCCGTTGGGTTCTGCTCCACCCGTTTCCGACGCTCATCCACCTGCGCCGCCGCCCGGGTCTGCTGATATTCCTCAAGGGCTGCCTGGGCCTCCTCGTCATCGGGATCTTCCTCAGCTCTCGCCTCGAGGGCTCGGATCTCNGCTTCACCCGACCGGTCCTTCATGTTGTTGGCCTTCATCTTCAGGGCTGCATCACCAGCCGAGAGGGTATGGGCCCATTCATACATCTGCTGCGCCATGGACCAGTCTTCTGATTGCTCGTAGATGGCTGCCAACTGCTTGACTACTTCGAAATTATTAACGTCTTCGTTGTACTGCTGAACGAGCTGGTCACGCTTCTCCTCAAGTTGATCCTGCGTCATCGCCGCCCGCGAAGCCTTCTCCAAAGCGAGAGTCTCCTTATCATCCTTCTTCACGAGAGCACCGGATGCATCTTGACTACGCGCCATGGAAGCTCGCGCAGTCATGTCTTTCTCACCCTTGACAGCATCCGTGTCTGTCGGATCCGACTTCACGATATCCTTGTAAACAGCCGCCGCTTCCTCCGGCATATTCCGAGCCTCGTAGAATAGCGCGAGCTTATGCAGAAGTTTCGTGTTGTCCGGGGTCGCACGCCGGATGGTCTCAAGCGCGAAGGCCGCGGTATCGAGCATGTTCAGGTTAAAGGAGACATCATGAAGCAATTCGTTCAGAGAGGCATTGTAGGGATCCTTCTCGAGCTCCTTCTCGATGTCATCTATGACGCCTGCTGGATCCTTCTTGGCCTTGCCCTTCAGTTTTCCTGCTCCACCACCACCAAAAAGGCCCTTCTTCTTCGGGGGGCCCGCAATCTTCATCTCTGCAGCGCGGAGCTTTTTGCGACCCTCTACAAAGCCCGGCTCAGCTTTCAGGACCGACAAAAGGATCTTCACCGCATACCCGAGATTATTCTGCTCGATGGCGGCATCTGCCTTGAGAACAAGANCCCCAAGACTTTGGGGAAGATCTGCTACAGAAATTTCAACAGGACTCGATTCTTGAGAGGGTTGGTCGGCCATGGCACTGGGATTTTGCTGGGGCGCTAATGAAGCGATTCCAGACCCACATGGCAAGCGCCCGGTTTGAGATGGTAGAAGAACCATCCCTGTGGGAACCAATCGGAATAACCGGAGCTCGTCCTAGCGGCCGCTCTTGTTTCGCATGGCCCGGTGCACTGGTGAGGTCATCATTGGGCCAGACGCTGCCTTCTTCTGGGCCGCATTGTCCGATGGTGGCAGTGCTCCCCGGGGTGGCAGGACGCCCTTCTGGACCGCCGCCCGGGCCCGAGGCGCCACTTTACTATCGGAATCGAAAGCTTCCTGATACTGGGCCACCTCGGAGGGATCGGTAAGAATCGACGGATGGATAAGAATCACCAGTTCCTCCCGCAGGATATCCTTGCTGTTCACACCCAGCAACTTGTTCAGGATCGGGATCGAGCTGAGGAATGGAACACCTGACCCTGTTCGCGTATCGGACTCCGTAATCAGTCCCCCTAACACAATGGTTGAGCGGTTGGGCACGGTGACTCGCGTGGAAATTTCATCAGTATCAATATCAGGAACCTCCCCAAATCCCTGGATGGCGCGATTCTCCCCGATATTGTCTCTCACTAGAGATATTTCAAGGGTGACCTCCTCGTCGGAGTTCACAAGCGGTCGAACCTCAAGCTCCAGCACGATATCACGAAACTCCACGTTTGTTGAGAAACCTGTCTGCGTTCCACCCTGAAAGGTGCTCGTTGGGACTGCAATTCGGGACCCGGAACTGATCCTAGCGACCCCGTTGTTCGTCGTGAAGATAGTTGGCCGTGAGATAGCGGTAAAATTCCGGTTACTCTCCAGAGCGTTCACAAAGACCCCGAAGTTGTCTCCGATAACGGCATAAGCCGACAATCCTCCTGCGGCAGCTCCCGGAGCTCCCAGAAGAGAGTTGAAATCAAGAAGAGTATCGGGATCGATCACTGAGGGAACTCCATTTCTATTCTGGAAAGCACCTCTGAAATCACTATCCCCGGTCAGCAGCCGTCCGAGGTCCACCCCGAAACTCCGATCTTTCCCGAGATCATACCGGGCAAAGACTGCAGTGATCGCCACCTGTTCCGAGGGCTGATCAAGCTCGTCGACGAGACTCTGCACAATCTCAATATGATGAGGAGGGCCGTTAACGACGATACTGTTGGAAATGTTGTCCCCCACCAGCAAAGTCTTGCCGATGAGAATTGATTCCGGAGCGGTCTGGATGTCCTGCTGGGCGAGCTGAGCACGCGATCCTCCTCCCGTGCCTCCGGTTCCGAGAT
Source organism: Roseibacillus sp. (assembly GCA_002723015.1). The sequence continues at coordinate 8,770 of PBNG01000051.1, forward strand.
TGGACCGACCCGTGGTGTTTGTCCCGGTCGTCCGACGACTGCTCGTTCCGGTAGTTCGACCCGTTGTGCCAGTAGAGCGTCGCGAACTGCCCCCTGCCCCAACTGCACTTTCAAGGGTTCGCTCGAGGGCATCTGCAGCAACCGGGATAAATTCCGTTACAGGCAGATACCTGAGCTTTTTCCGGAGGAAATTACGTTTGGAACTAGGCGCATCAAAGTCCGCAATCAGGCCCTCGACAAAGAGAATATCTACAGGACGACCCATCAGGAAAATCCGACTGGTCCGTGGCTGTGCAATGATATTGATCGGCGTATCTTCTCCCGCTGAGGAGGATGCTCCGGGTGTGCTTGCCCCGGCGGCGGCGGCAGCCGCTGCCGCTGCCGGCAAAGGCGGCGCAGCTGGGTTGGCTGGGTTGGCTGGATTATTAGCAGTCCTCCGCACTCCTGCGGTGGCGTTGCTGTTCTGGCTCTGACTGTTGAAAATTTCATTCAACCTTGCAGCAAGATCTTCCACATCGGCGAAGGTCACCTCAACGAATTTGGTTCCGACCTGAGCGGATGGAACATCTATGCGCTCCTTCAACTCCACCAGCATGCGAACCAGAGGGAGGTTGCCGGAGATAACCACAGATCCCGCATTCGGAATCGCCGCCACAGTTCCCGCGGATCCAAACTGCTGAACCACCGACTGAAACGCCCGCAGTGCGTCATCTGGCTTGAGATACTCCAAGGCCATCACGTAGGTCACAAAACCATCAGCGGAGACTTCACCTTCCAGTTGATCTATATCGTCACCAACCGGCGGACCGAGAGGTTTCGGGCCACTGGTCTGCGAATTAGCGAGGACGAGCTTCACAAAGCTTGGATCATCGTCGTCAGGAACGATTTCAAGCCCCTCCATGACGAGCCGCTTTTCAATCACCATTGCCGCCTCCGCATAGGTCATCTGCCCGGGAACAATGAAAGAAACTTCTGCAGCAGACGCCTCCTGGCTGACGAGAACCTTCTTCCCGGTGTAAGTGAAGTACAAGTCAGCGATGTCCTGTCCATTCAGGTTGGCTGCATTCAGCTGCGCTGGTTGATTAGGATCCGGTGCATTGGGGATCGCAGGGGGCGCCTCATCGGGGACAGGGTCCTGGGGTTCCGGATTCACCGGATTTTCACCCGGAGCAGGTGGAACCAGCCCGGGAGGAGCAGGCACAGGCGGATTTTCCACAGGATCCACCGGGTTCTCTGCTGGCGCAACGGGGGCCGGGGGCGCGGCAGGAGGCTCACCCGCGGGAGCAGGTGGTGCCGGTGGGTTTGGGGGAGCCGGAGGATCATTTTCCTGTGCCACCAACGGTGCTATCAGGGCGAACAGGAGGGCGAATGCAATTCTTGGTCTCATTGTGCTGCTGGGTTATAAAACTATCTGCGCGCTAGCGACTTGGGGGGCTTGGAATACGTCGCACACGGGGCTTGCCTGCCGAAGAGGAGCTCGTGGGGCGCTTGGTAGGAGTTGCTGTCCTTTGGGGCGTAGGTGGACGCTGACCCGGTTTGACTGTGGGCTTGTTACCTACCGGAGCCTTCGGCGTAGCCTTCTTGAGAACGATGAACTTCTCATCGTATTCAACCGCCCCGATCTTGCCACTGCGGTTCTTGATCTCCACCCGAGTCTCCAGATAGGAGGACCCACGCTCCACTTTCATCACCTCGAATCCTTCTTCATTTTCCTCACCCGGGTGCAAGCGGATCCGCTTGTCGCGCTCCTTTTTATTAATCAGGACCACGAACCAGCCACCCTGGACTTCGCATGCTCCAGCAAGGGTATACTCCTCGAGGGGATTTTCTTCCTCCACCTCTACAACTTCCTTTACCGGAGGAATCGTAAATGCCGACTTGGTCCAGAGTTCACTGTAGCGTCCGAGGGGCTGCTTCTTGGGAACCTGGGCAGCCAGTGGGAGACAAAGGGACAACCCCGCCACAAGGCAAGGGAACAGTCGTGATCTTGGGGAATTTTTCATAATAAAAGCGATCGGCTTCAACCTTCTGCGGCAGGATTTTCACTCTCCCACTTTTCCTTGGGGAGGAACCATTGCTCAAGTATCACCCTGCAATCCACCTGCGTATCATCATCCTTTTTTGGATTGATACTCAGGCTGGTAGCGGCACGTAGTTCAGAGGGGGTATTCAAGCGGTCGATCCACTGGAAAAGGACTTGTTCCCGCCCACTCACCTCAATCTCCACCCGGGCCCGGTGAAACTCCAGATTGTCATTATCCAGTGCCGGTAAAGGCTTCACCCTTTTCACGGTCAGCCCCCTGCGCTGAGCCTCCCGGTTTGCCATCGCCTCAAGGTCTGTCAGGGCCTGCTGCGAACTTTTGATTACCTTCTGCTCACTCCGCTGGAGCCATTCCATCTCCGCCCGCTGGGACTCCTGCACTTTCAACATCTCAATGGCGTCCCCCCTCATGCGCGTGAAATCCTCCTTGTTCTTCTTTGCCTCCTCTTTCTTCGGCAGGTAATACAATTTGTAGGCTCCAACATTGAGAACCCCAAATATCAGAACTGCCACCAGAACCATCAGCTTTTTCTCCCGTTCACTCATCACTAAAAATCCTGAGAGGTTGATACCGCTGCTTGCCATTGAAAGGCCCATTTGTCGCCCTTCTGTTGAGCAGAGGGCATGTTCCACTGAAAATCAATCAACCCCCGCTCTCCCTGTAGCGCCTCATCGAAAGCGTTCGCCTGACCCAGTTCATCGGTTTTACCCTGGAGGCTGATGTTGAGAACCCGCTGGAGCCGTCCATCACCGTCAACAGAGACCTGATTCGCGATGTCCGCTCTGTCCAAACGCACTCCCTCCTCGCCCCGCCTCGCTCGAATGCAATGATACAGCAGCTCCACGGTGCTATATTCCTGTTCTATCACGGGGCTCAGCTCCTTCCATTTCTTCAAGTGACGTTCCCCATCCTCATAGACCTGACTATAGGGCCCGTAAGCCTGCATCGCCTTCTCGGCCGCAGCTTTTTCCCCAGAAAGGCTTACAAACGAAAGCACGATGAGGCTGAGATAAAGCAGCGCCGCGGCTCCCGAAATCATCAGGAACTGCTGCTTCTTCCGCTTCGCAACCCGCTCCGCNCGAACATCCGCTGGCAANAGCTGGCTGGACCGCTTCGGAACGACGGGCGCTGGCTTGGGTTCAACCGTGGCCGGACCAGTCAGACCTGCACCCTCACCAAGGGATTGAAGTTCCTCCGCCTGCGGTCGGGGGTCGCCCTCTCCCACCCAGACGACACACTGCTGCGGAAGCGTCTCGATCAACCCCTGTAACTCCATTTGCATCATAGCGAGACGGATTTCCCTGCCCGCATCCTCACTGAGTTGATTGATCGCCAACGCCTCATATTCGAGAGGCTGCCCTTCAACGGCGAGCGCAAAGACCCATCGCCCCAGCTCCCGCCAGACCACAAGTCCAGTCGAAGGCATGGGAAGACACCGGGAAGAGATGTCGAAATTATCGGGAGCCCGGCGGGGCAAATCTCCTTCAAGGGGCGGAGCCAGGACTACCGGGACAGCAAGGGTCTCGTCTCCCCGGGTGGCAACCTTGAACACATCGCTCAGGACCCCGGCCTCGACCCCCGGTCGCGTTCCCATCCGCTCGAGATGAGTTTCCGCAAGATCACTGAGGAGAGCATCATCAGTGGTGGCGGCAAGAAACGGCAGGGCCGAAACATCCCGCACCGGAAACGCCATCGTCAACTCGCCGGCAGGAATTCCAATGACATCAAGAACCCGAACCACGTCGGAACGTTCGTGGAGCCGGAAACCAGTTCCACCCACTTCTGCAGTCCAGACCTCCCATCCCTCGGAACCGGGTAGCAGGAGAACCTTTTCACCTTTCTTTTTAGCCTTTGAGCTCATGGCACCTGTTCCACTTTTCTCTCGAGGATTGATGGACGACCCGTTCTGTTTCTGACAATCAGGGTGATTCTGCGTTTAATCTGAGCGGAACCCAATCCAGACCACCCCGTCGATTCGATCCGGGTCGTTGGGTCGTTGGCAGTAAGACGGGGTTCGACGATCATCCGCTGAATCTCTGGAACCCCTAGCAAATCGAGGACCTCTCTGCTATTACTAAAAGGCTGATCGTCCTCTGTGCCCCGGATCATGTCCGGTCCCAGCACTCGATCACGGATCGAGGTGGCATCATCAATGGTCACCTCCGCGGCCCGTGCCAGTTTTTCCGGATCCGCCTCGTTAACGTCCAGACCTCCGCTGCTCCAGATCGTAAACCAATCCCGCCAACCGGGGTAAATTCGCTCCAAATCCTCCATTCCCCGAACTAGCCGCATCTCGTCGAGAGAGTAAAATGGACGATTGTAGGGCCTGTTCAAGAACCCCTGACCCTCATAGAAGGGAAATTCTGCCCCATTGAGTTCCTCTAGTTCATTTTCATCAACCCAGTCTACGAGGGCGTCCACGACCTCCTGAGCGAAATCATCTTCGGCACCCCATTCGACGAAAAGTTCACGTAAAAGGGCCTTATCGGGGTCGGCCCCATCTCCCCGGTTCATGAGCAGGGAGTTAATATTGAATCGGGAACCTTCTGACTCGATGGTGGCCGTAAAGCCAACATCACCAGGGAACTGCTGCTCCAGCAGAAGGTAGTCAGAGCGTTCCACAACCGGATTGCAGGCCACTGAGACGCCCATTTCGGCCATCTGACTGGCCCTTGTTCCTTCCACCTGGCCAGAGACGAGTTGATCCTCGTAGTCAAGCAACTGAATCGCAGTGAAAATGTATAGTGCCATGACGCTGATCAGCCAGAAGACCGCCACCATGGTGCTACCCCTCCGACCTCCTCGCGGAACAGCAGGGGCGACCCTTCCGGCTGCCTGCTCACCATCTCCTCGCGATACAACCTTCATCTTGCTGAACCTCCCGGGTTTGGAGGAGCCGGACGACTCCCGCCTCCTCGACTTGGGGGCGCTGACCGTGTGGGGGATCCCCTGTCGCCACCCCGGCTCTCCCGCCTGTCTCCCCGCTCTCTCCCACGACCACCATCGCGACCGCTCTCCCGACCGGTAGAGGCTCCCCTGCCGGAGTTTCCTGCCCGGCCCTGCGGTGCCGCTCGGCGCTGCGACCTCACCACACTCTCCGGATTCAACTTGGGTGGGAGCCAGAAATGGTGAACGATTTCATCCGAATTTTCATCGAATTTCACCCGCAATTCCATCTGGATCGGCAATCGGCCCCGAACATCCCATGTCTCGGTATAGCCCTCGGCCTCGTCTCCCAGTGCGCGCCCATCGCGGGCCCACCATTCAAAGAAGAAGACATCTTTCAGCAATACTATTTCGGCCACCGGCTCGGCATTTACGTTGGCGGTGGAATCGCTGTCATCGAGAATTGCCTCCTCATAATAGCGAAGGACCACATCAAGGTCCCCGCTTCTCGTGGGAACCGTTGACATCTGCACAGCCTCCGCTGATATGGCCTGGCCTGACCACGAGAAGGAAGTCGGCACATTCTGAAACGTTAGATCACTCAGGAAGTGCGAACCGGCGTCCTGCCTCTCAAGCTCGAGCTCGGCGTTTCCGGGCAACTGGCTGAAGTTTCGGTCAAGAAAGTTGATAAGCGCCTCTTGGGTCATATGTTCCCTTCCGCCTTCTGCCATCTCGTTCGACATTTCCAGTGCCCCACTCACGATCCACATGATGGAAACAAGAACCATCCCCGCGATCGCTAGCGCGAGCACTGCTTCCAGCAAAAGGATCCCCCGCCGTCCTCGCCGCCTCATTCCTCGAGGGTAATTATTGCTGGTAGAGTCTCGCATAGCGCCACGTTTGGGCAGTTCTCTCATGCTCCTCCAGATCCTCATACCAGGTGCCAATAACCTGCACATGAAACATCTGCTGCATGACCCGGCCTTTCTCCGTTGTGATCCGTTGTTCTTCCACCACCTCTTCCAGAGGTTGAATAATTACCCGGATCTCCAACTCGCTCTTTTCTTCAAGAGGATAGGACTCTTCCATTTCCTCGATCTCTGGCAAGGTGGCGTACTTCATCAGTTCACTCTGAAGAATCCGGCCCATCTTGGCATCCTCTCTCATCTCCCGGAGGATCTCTGCAATCTCGTTAAGAGCCGACATGTATGAAACGCCAACGACCGCAAAGACGGTGAGTGCCATGATGACCTCCATCATGACGAATCCACCGCGAGGGCTCTTTCTGGAGGCGCCTTTCCTCATTGCATAATCACAGATTCTTCCTCATCGATCCGTGCCGTCAATGGATTCATGTGCATGATAATATAGCTATCTTCTGTCGCTACCCTGATGGAGACGGGCTCACACAACCCCGTGCTCTGGAACTGCCATATAATGGATTCCCCTTCCTCAGGTTCGATCCAAGCATCATCCTGAGTTCCCCATCGACGTAGCGCGACCACTGTTTTCCCTGAATTCAAGGTATCGTAGATTTCCTCATTGGATTCACTGAAGTCCTCATCCTCGGTCAAGCCCGCAACTCCGATCGAGTCATCCGGCTGCGTGGCCCGTACATCTGCCCCCGCCAAGATGACCTTGTCATGCTCAACACGAATCCAGAAGGGCTTCTGATGAAGGACCGACATGGCGTGCCCCCGGGACGACATCGCTTCAATTCTGATGCTAGCCTTCCTCAAAATTTCATCGGTGTCAGATCCAACCTGAAAACCCACACCTACTCCGATTACAAGAAGGATCACCATCATGGCTAGAATCGTCTCCAGAAGAGTCAACCCTCCATGTAATCCGGATTGTGGACTACGCCTATTCGATCTGGCTGCTGATGTCATCATCCGTACCGAATTCACCGTCTTCGCCTGCCGAAAGTACTTCCGGCTCATTTGGATCCTTGGACCCGGGGTATTTGTAGGTGAATTCTCGATCCCATCCATCCTTCAACTCACTCATCTTGAACTGCTCTTTCCAAGACCGCGGTTCGGGAGCGGACGTTGGTCTCTCGGCAAGCGCTTTTACCCCCTGTGACTCCGAGGGATAGTGACCAGCGCGATGACGATAGATAGTCAGCGCTGCCTTGATCTTTTCGACTTTTGCCTTCGTCTGCACTTCCCGTCCAAAACCAGTGAATCCCCCACTGAGTCCGATCGCTGCCCCTAGAATCAAGCCAATGATTCCCAGAACGATGACCATTTCGAGGAGGGTAAATCCCTGCGAACCTGCGGCGTAACTTCTGCGCTGATGCTGACACTTCACTTTCATTAAATGGACTTGGCGTTGGGTGGTTAACCTACAGGGATCATAGTCCCTTTCGACTGAAAAATCACGGGAAACGGTGGGTTTCCTCAAGGTCATGCACCCCGGGAATCCAATCCGTTACCATGGAATGCGGCGAACTGGCTCCATTTCCGCACATTCCACTGTTTTTTGCCCTCTGCCGTCGCGGCCCGCTTCCCAATTTTTTGCGAGCCTTAGAGGCAGGTCATCCACCACCGGAACCCGAATCAAGGCCAACTACCTCCGCAATCCGGCGACCTCCTCTGCTTCCACGGCAGGCAGCCAGAACCTGTGAGCCTCCTTCACGTGCTCATATTCAGCGCGACTTGCCACATTCTTCCACTCGTGGGGATCCTGTTCGTGATCGTATAACTCTTCCGAGCCATCCGCATACCGGATATACCGCCAACGCTCACTCCGGACCGCATGGTTTCCTCGCCCATAGGTCATCAGAGCGGGGCGCTTCCATTCCCTGTTCGGATCGCGCAGCAGGGGCACCGCACTCAGGCCATCGCATTGCACCGGGGGAAGATCACACAATTCCAAAAGGGTCGGATAGATCACCGAAAGATCCACAGGACGCCCGCACCGGACAGCTTCCCCCGTCACTCCGGGGGCGACCACGATGAAGGGCACATGATTACTCTTCTCCCAAAGGGCGAACTTTTCGATGTGGTCCTTCTCTCCCAGATGGAATCCATGATCAGACCATAATACGACAATTGTTCGATCACGACGTGGACTGGCATCGAGGGCATCAAGCACCCGTCCCAGTTGCGCGTCCGCGAACGAGCAACAAGCCGCGTAGGCCTGGACGAAGCGTTCAAAAGATCCTGGCAGACGATGCTCGAGTCGATCCATCCCCCTCCAGAACCACTTCGTCCTGCCCATGAGCTTCTGCGCTCCGCCCGGAAGGTCGTTCCAATCATCGGCACGGCGCGGCGGAAGACCCACTTTCCCCACATCCTCGAAATACTGCCTTGGGGCAAAGAACGGAGAATGCGGCTTGAAAATCCCGCAGGCAAGAAAGAGAGGCTTATCCTTCCCGGGAGACTCCAAGGCCTCGATGCAGTAGTCTACCGTCCGGAAATCGATCGTCGTCCTTTCATCGGGCGGCCAGACACCCCAGTCCGTGTTGCGGGACCCGTATTCGGGCGCCTGATTGAGTTTCTTCGGCGGCATGTTCTGAGGCGCCATCATCTGGAAATCATCAAACGAATCGTCATCGTGAAACCCCTTCCCCTTGTGGTGGAAGATCTTGCCTGCGCCCCGAACAGAATACCCTGCCGCCCGGAACTGCTGCATGATGGTTCGACGTTTCGGCATGGCCCTGCGCCAGTCGCTGTTGTTGGCGTAGACCCCGGACGTTGAAGGGCGTAATCCCGTGAGAACAGCACTCCGCGATGGATTGCAGGCCGGGGATACACAGTAAGCTCTCGTAAAGAGCACGCCCCGACCAGCTAATCTCTCCAGATTGGGCGTCTTGATCGGCGCCTCCGGATCCAGCAGTGACACCCAGTCGTTCATGTCATCAATCGCGACAAAAAGGACGTCGGGTCTGGATCTAGCCTCCCCCGTCATGGTGAAGGCAATGGGCAGACAGGACAGCAGCAACCGCACAACGCCCCATCCCAGCCACTCCCTGAGGACCCCGTAGCAAGTGACACCCGGACGCCTCCTCATTGACCGGTATACTGCGGATTAGGTTCCATTTCCTGCGCCCCTACGTTCTTCTTCCACGCCTGTAATCTGATTTGCAATTCACTGACGAGCTCCTTTTTATCCGCCGCTCTGTTCACCTGTTCCCCCGGATCAGCATCAAGATCATACAGTTCGAACTCCGCCCGCTCGAGAAACTCGATCAATTTCCATTTCCCCTTCCGCACGATTGAGACTGGAGCGCTCTGGGGGTGCCGGTTGTAGTGTGGGTAGTGCCAGAAAAGAGCGTCTCGCTCGATACTTCCCGAATCCTGCAGCAGTGGCGCAAGACTGACTCCGTCCACATGCTGGTAAGGACGCGGTGATAATCCGAGCATCTCCAACACGGTCGGGTAAATGTCGTTGGTGATCACCGGCACCTGAGAGGTTCGACCTCCTCGTGTCACTCCCCTGCCTGCCACGATCAGCGGAATACGAATACCACCCTCGTAGTGGGAACCCTTGTTTGCCCGGAGAGGATCATGCTTCGTCGCTCCGGCAAACCCTCCGTTATCCGAGGTAAAGATCACAAGGGTTTCCTCTGCGAGTTTCAGTTCTGCCAGCTTTCCCAGCACCCGCCCGACACTTTCATCCACGCTCGCTACCATGGCCGCATAGATTGGACTGCCTTGGCGCTCTGCCTTAGGCGTCCGACTAAAGGAAGAGATCAACTCCCGTTTCGCTTGCAACGGGGTATGTACGGCGTAGTAGGGAAAATAGAGAAAGAAGGGCTTGTTCCTGCTGTTCTCAATCAAGTCCAGGGCCTCGGAGGTCAGGCGGTCCGTCAGGTATTCACCCTCATGACCATCCGGGAGGGTTACCTTCTGAACCCTTTGCCCAGTGGTCGGTATTTTCCAACTGCCCTTGTAGGGATAGAAGTAATGACCAGGAGCCCCATGTTCACTACCTCCCACATTCACATCGAACCCGTGATGGGCGGGTAGCGAGAATGGAGGACCTCCCAGATGCCACTTTCCTACGTGCATGGTCCGGTAACCAGCATCACGAAGGGACTCTGCCAGGGTAACCTCTTCCAGAGGAAGGCTTCGCAGGAAACGGCCCTCTTTCATACGATGACCCTTCGCACTCCAGCGCCCGGCAGGTAGCCACTGCGTCATCAGGTTCCGGGCCGGATACCTACCTGTCATGATACTTGCACGGGTGGGAGTGCACACCGCACATGCGGCGTAGGCATTCGTGAAGCGTATCCCGCTGGCTGCCAATCGGTCGATATGGGGAGTCCTGTAGTAGCGGCTTCCCTGACAACCAAGATCCATCCATCCAAGATCATCCACCAGAAAAAGGACCACATTGGGACGTTCCTTCGCGACCACCGATATCAGCGGCAACAGCACACAGGCGACAACAGGAAGAACCAAGCGCGTCATCACCATTCAACCTGCATGCTTCTCACCATCTTACCATTCGAAACCGCAGGGCCCTTATCCGCCGGCACCTGAGGAATTCGCCTTGACTGCCTCTGACCAGAGTCAGGTTGTCCTATGCGCCAGTCTTCCCGTGGATGGACAACTCCTCTCCTCGCTCCGTTCCTCCTCCCGTCGCCAGGCTTGCGAGATACCCCACCACCAGGCAGGAAGTGAAACCAACGAAGGCATTCAGGATGCCCGCGACCTGGATTTTCTCGGCCACTATCCCAATTTTGTCCGCAAACTTGATGAATCCTACGACAACGATCCCAGTTACCGCTCCAATCATGGCACCCCTCCCATTGCCCCTCCTTGTGAAAACTCCCATCGCGAAGATTCCACCGAGAGATCCCGTTGCCAGTCCAATAATCCCCATGAATGTATCAAAGGCATTCTTGATATTCGCCGCCGCAACAAGAGCCGCTCCACCGATTCCCAGGAGACCTACGATAATCACGACCCACTTGGCCGCCCGGAGATAATCCTCATCGCTTGCCTTGGGGCGGACCAGTCGACTGTCCACGTCCTTGGTCCACGCCGTCGCAATACTGTTGAGCGAGCTGGAGATCGAAGATTGCGAGGCCGCGAAAACTGCCGCAATGATCAGACCTGCCACTCCAGCCGGGAGTTGCTGCATGATGAAAAAGGGAAGGATCCCGTCATTCCGCTCCATCGCCGGATCCAGCAGGGCTGGCTGCGTCTTGTAGAAGGCGTAAAGAGCGGTCCCCAGCAGGAAGAAGACAATCGAAAAGCAGACCGACATCCACATCGTGGTCCAGAGCGACTTGCGCGCGCCGCCGATATCCTTCGTGGTGACGTAACGCTGCACCACATCCTGCCCGGAAGTATACTGGACGAGGGAGTTGAATCCGAAGGCCAGGAAAATAACCAGACCCGTCGTTGTTCCGTCCTTGATATTCCATTCGAAGGTGAGGTTCTGCAGCAACTTGGAATCGCTGTTTGCTATCGAGAACAGTTCCCCGATCCCCCCATCGAGTCGGGTGACAACGAGAATAAAGCAAAGGATTGCCCCTCCCAATAACACCACCGCCTGAATCGCATCGGTCCAGACCACCGCCTCAATTCCTCCCATCACGGTGTATACCACGCACAGCAACCCGATTATGATGATGGCTGCATAGATGTTGATATTGGAAACCGCCGACAGGGCCACGGCCGGCAGGTAGAGCACGATCGCAATCCGGCCAACGTGCGCAAACATGAAGGAGAAACTTCCAAAAAGACGTACTCCCAGGTTGAAACGGCGCTCCAGATAGAGATAGGCGCTGGTAAGATCGAGTTTGCGGAAGAACGGCAGGTAGAAGAAGACGACTACCGGGATAAGAACCAGCATGGCCAACTGCCCAATATACCAGGTGATATCCCCGCCATAGGCCCGGGCTGGAATACTCATGAAGGTGATCGAACTGAGCACCGTCGCGAAGATCGACAGACCGGCTACAAGGAACGGGATCTTCTGCCCTCCACGGAAATATGCTTCCGTCGTCGCTGATGCCTGCCGTCTCATGAACCAGTAACCAATCCCCACCATCCCCGCGAGATACACTCCCACGACGATCCAATTCACCATACCCAGTTTCGAATCAAGCTTCTGGACCTCTGCCACGAGTATCTGCGGAGAACGGATCCCTGGCTTAATCTCACCGGTGGGGACAATAAACTTCTTCTTCCATTCCACAACCGGTGTGGTCACCGGAACGGCAACCGGCACCCCTCCTGCCATTTGGGGCAACTCCCCTGCAGAAGCCCAAGTGTCCGTCATCGTATCATACGCCCATACCGTGCGTTCGAATCCGGGATGCAAATCTCCCGCTCCATTCAGATCCGGACGATCCTCAAACTGCTGGCGCCAGTATTGCGCCGAAACCCCGCCCACCATGAGCAGGTGTGAGACCCCCACTGGCAGAGCTGCTGAGGGAGCTGCGCTCATGCCCCGCGGAAGATCCGCCAGACGCTTCCACGCTGGTTTTGGCCCCTTCAAGCTGAGCACGTAACAATCAGATAAAATATCGAGCTTCTCCTGATGCACCCGCTCAGGGGCGGGATCGGTGGACACGGCGTAATCGCGCCCCCCGAACACGTAAAACTGGTCCGACCGCACTCCGGAAACAGCGTAGGCCCGACCCCGGGCCTTCTTCTTTATTGACCATAAATAATCCTCCCAGGTCTTGTTCTCTGCAGCCTCTATCCATGGAAGCGCCTCCCACGCCCACTCGCGCTCGTCTTTGCTCGTATCAAGAAAATACGCTTCCTGCACGGTCCTGAAACCTCGCCCCTCGTTGTTAGTTACTCCCCCTACCACGATCACCTTGTTTCCCACTACTCCGGCTACACCCTCTGCAATCGGCATGGGATACTTGACGCGGGGGGTAAACCTCAGAGCCCCGGAACCGTCCACAGCCACTTCCCATACAGCATCGGTAGCGGCCTCCGCTTTGCCACCGATAAAGAGCGATGATCCGCGGCTGGGAAGAATCACCGACATTCCATAGCCTACCCGCTGACCCAGAGGGCCTTCCAATTTCTCCCAAACGGCATCCTCAGTTCCCATCTCCAGCTTGAAGGCGAGGTCATAATAGACCTTCTCCGGATTCTTCTCCTTTTCCCATGGTCGGCCCTTGGGAAAGTTCGCTCCCCCGGCCACCACCAGATAGTCCTTGGCCGTCTGCTTACTGCTTACGATCCCTGCAAAAGTCCCTGCAAAGCCCTCTTCGTCAGGCAGCGCAGGCAGATGATCCCAGGACAGCGGGCCCTTACTGTCATCTTCAGCCGCAAGGGGAAGAGAGAGCAGGCATGAAACCAGAAGAGTGGAAGAGATGAGTAATTTCATGAGGCTTGGGTATCTTGCATATTAATCCAATCAAACCAGCCCATCGCCTTGAGCTGGCGACGGAGTTCTGAAAGTTGCTCCGCGGTCGCGGGTTCGATCGGCCGGCGGGCAGGGCCACAGTCAATCCCCACCATCGCCATCATCGCCTTGAGACTGGCGCGCCCACAGGTGGACAACATCGCCTCCAGCATTTCGAGGGCACGGGCTTGCCAGAGTCTCGCCTCCACAAGGTCTCCCTCCAGAAAGGCTTTCCTGACTCGGTGATACAGCGGAGCCGCATAGTTGTACGTACTACCCACCGCACCCTGATAGCCCTGGGCAAGTGACTGAAGATAGGCCTCATCGGTTCCGCTCAGGAACTCGAGCCCCGGACCAGCCTTCTGGAGCGACGGCAGATTGTAAGATGTTGCCGCATCGGTATATTTGATCCCGCAGAAGGTGGGAATTTCCTTAACTGCTATTTCTGTGAAGGTCATCGGATTCATTGAGGCCCCGGACAGGGCCGGGATATGATAGTAGTAGAAGGGAGTGGACGGAGCCCCTCGGGCAATTGCGGCCATCAGCCCGACCAGCCCGCTCTCTCCCTCGGCCTGAAAATACCCGGTGGGAGTCGCCGAAATGGCGCCCGCCCCGCATCCCTCTGCGTGAGCGGCCAGNGCAGCCGCGGCCTTCATACTGTTGTGCCCCACCTGCACCACTGCCTGCATCCGCCCCTTGCTGCATTCGAGATAGGCCTCAGCCACCGCCATCCGCTCCTCGTCGCTCAAGGACATTCCTTCCCCGGTACTTCCCGCGATGTAAATTCCCCTGATCTCACTCGCAACAAGGTGATCGACGATCGATGGTATCAAGCCAAGATTCAGCTCTCCATCATCGGTCATCGGGGTCACCACCGCGGCCACCAGTCCCTGCATTCCAAGAGGTTTCATTGCTGATCTTTCAATTTCGGAAACGAGGGAGCTTGGCCGTCAAGAGCGACATTTCAAGTCATAGAAACCGATCGCTTACCCCCGAAGGCCTGCTCCCGGCGCCTTATTGCTCGGCAGACCNGTTAATCCCCCTAAAATGGACACTACATGAACAGACGTACCTTCTGCCAGGCCGCCTCTGCTGTTGTCCTGTCCAGATCAGCACGTGCTCAAAAACACGACCACCCGTTCAAGCTGAACTATGTGGTCTCCTCTGCCATGTACGGGACCACCGCACTGAGCGAGGTTCTACCNGAGATCCGGAAAACAGGCAGCTCCTTCATTGATATCTGGCCTCGGCCACATGCCAATCATCGTGAGCANATCACCATGATGGGGTTGNAGGCATTCGAGCAACTCCTCTCGNAGCACGAGGTCAAACTGGGGGTCCTCACCCAGTACAAACTCGGCCCCTTCGGCCTCGCCCGCGAACTCCCCATTGCACGCCGCTTTGGTTGCCATACCATCGTGTGCGGGGCCGTGGGAAATCGTGATTCAACTGGAAAGGCCCTAAAGTCTGAGATCCGCAAATTCACCGAGCGAATGAAACCCCATGCCGATGCTGCCGCCGAGCACGGCGTCACCATTGCNGTAGAAAACCATAGTGGCCAGATCCTCTCCACACCAGACGGCATCAAGTGGTTCGCCGAGTTCGCCACTCATCCACACCTCGCCCTCGCCTTCGCTCCTCATCACCTTCCGCAGGATGCTCAACTGCAGGGCAGCCTCCTTGCCGGACTCGGAAGCAAGGTCGCCTTTTTCTACGGACAGCAGCACGGAACGGGTTCCTCCCGGAAACAAGCTCGCGAAAAGGAATTGCTGCAAATGCCAGGCCGGGGACCACTCGACTTCACGCCTCTCCTCAGGGCCCTGAAGTCCATCAACTTTACCGGGTTCACCGAACCCTTCATGCATCCCTTCCCCCGCGGCATTCCCATCCACGACTCCACCGCCGGGGTGACCGCCGAGATCATTCGGTCCCGTTCCTACCTTGAGAAGTGCCTGCAGGATCTCTGAGGATAAAACCTGAAACGCAGCTCGGGCTTTACACCTGCTCCTGAACTGATCCACTATCCTTCATTACTCANGCCATGTCCCAGGTCCTTATCATTATCGGTGACGCCACCGAAACCGTCGACACCCTGTATCCCTACTACCGCCTCATCGAGAGTGGATTTCAACCGGTGGTCGCAGCACCTGAAAAACGGCGCTACCAGATGGTCCTCCACGAAGTTCAACCGGGATGGACCATCACTCGCGAATGGGAGGGCTACTCCATTGAAGCCGACATCAGCTTCAGCGAGGTCGACCCCTCTGAATACCTGGGCATCTTTTTCAGTGGTGGCCGTGCCCCTGAGTATATTCGCTACGACGAGGACCTTGTCCGAATCACTCGCCACTTCTTTGAGGACAACAAACCAGTCGGATGCGTCTGCCATGGGGTCGAAATTCCCGCCTTTGCGGACTGCGTGCGCGGCCGGAGGATGGCTACGGTCCCCAAGTGCCGGTTNGATCTCGAGGTCTGCGGAGGCATCTTTGTCGACGAAGCCTGCGTTATTGATGAAAACCTAATCAGCGGACGCACNTACCACGATAACGGACACTTCGTCGGCCCATGGATTTCTCTCCTCGAGAGAGCCCGGAACGATAAGAAGAGTAACTAACGTATGGTCATTCTTCCCTTCCCTGTCACCCTATTACAGCTACACTTTNACCGTGAAATCAATACGCTTACTCCTCACCCTTACCACTTTACCACTTCTGCTCTTTTTGACCGCCCGGGCGGAAAAAGAGCTTCCCATACTCCATCNGGAGGACTTCTCCAAGGACGCCAGCGCTTGGGAGACCACCGATGACAGCAAATGGAAACTCACGACCGTGGATGGCAATCAGGTCTTCGAGCTTCTGGGCGTTTCCCGATACCGCCCCCCCTTCCGAAGCCCCCACAGCATTGCTCTGCTCAAGGACAGGATCGTAGGATCGTTCGTCCTCACCGCCCGGATCCAGACTACCCAGACTTCAAGGGGACATCGTGACCTGTGCTTCTTCTTCAACTACCAGGGCCCAGCCCACTTTTACTACCTCCACCTCGGTGAAAAGCCGGACCCCAACTCAAGCCAGATCTTCATTGTCAACCATGCCGCCCGGAAGAACCTGATCCTCACCAAGGAGGGNATTCCTTGGAAGAACGGCCAGTTTCACGATCTCAAGATCGTGAGAGATGTGGATACCGGAAAAATCGACGTCTACTTTGATGATATGGAGAAGCCTGTAAAATCTGCCATCGACAAGACCTTCACCTGGGGGCAGGTCGGTATCGGATCCTTCGACGACAAGGGTTACTTTGATGACATCATTCTTCACGGAGTTGANATCAAGAAAGGGGAGTCCGAAGGCCTCCACCCCAAGAAATGATCGGCGCTTGCCAGTCCCATACCAGTGCGCTAAATCTGCGCCTAGCTGCTCGGTTAACTCAGTGGTAGAGTGCATCCTTCACACGGATGAAGTCACTGGTTCAAATCCAGTACCGAGCACCAATCCTCTCTTTTCGATTGGCCCTGTATTCCGGCGGCACAAAGGCTTCCGCCCCCCTACTTTCTGGGCCCCAGAGCGCCCAAACCAACCGGATTGCCACTCGCTTAANCTGCTTTCCGGGGATCAACAGGGAATCTTTTTTTGGCACGAATACTGCTGATAATCAATGATCTGTGTATTTCACTCTGCAGCATCAAAGCCATTTTTGTAAACCAGCGCCAAAAACATCATGCACCTGTCCAAATTAATAACCCGGCCCAGGTTCGTAGGGGCTGTTATCATAGCTAGCNTCTGCCTCCTCCTCCCTCTCAACGCGGCTCCCGACTCCCTCGTTCAGACGGTCACCTTCGAGGACCAGACCCTCACAATGCTCCTGACTCGACAGGATCTTCGAGGTAGTGCTTTTGGGATGAGGAGACAGCAGTCTGGAGGTGGAATCCGGAGGATCAATCCAGTTCCAGAGCGCTCATACCTTGGAACCATAGATGAAATTCCCGGAGCGATTTGCTGCGGAGTTCAGCTTGACGATGGCACCCTCCAGGGCGCGATCATATTTAAGCGCGGTACAACGTGGTATACGCTCGGCGATACAGTTGTTCGAACCGAGGCCATCGAATACCAGAACTTCACTGATTACATATTTCCTACGGAAGCAACTGTGGCGCCAGGGCAAGGAGGATCCACCATGTACGAGTTTGATCTCGCCATAGACGTCGCCAGCAGCTTTTACAATCAATCGAGTAGCGACCCAGCCCTCCGAGCAGCCCAGACCTTGGAGAAAATCGAGTTTGACGTCAATCTTCTGCGAGCCCTCTACATGAGAGATGCCCTCATTCGGCCCTACCTGAGCAGGATCGTGCTGAGATCCGATGTCACCTCTGATCCTTACAGCGGCACAGTCGATTACTCAATCATTGCAAACCGGGGGAGGACGGAGTGGTCCAATAATCAATCCGACTCAGACCGCGATATCGTCGCCGTGGTCACNGAGGGGGGACAGAGCGCTGGATGGTCGTGGTTTGCNGCTGTCGGAACAAACAACGGGGTCTCTGCGATACAGACCGGACCCAATGGGGATTTCAAGGATTCCCTGTTACGACAACTCGGCTTCAATTGGGATTCCCGCGCAAACTCCGGGGGNAATCCCGAAGGACGCGGATCAATGGGAGCTGGAGGGCCTCTNAGAATCAGCGGATGCGAGAACTTTCGCATGCTCAGCTACCGTAACAGCATCGCGACCAACAATATCATCGACTCCGAGGGCCCCTACAGCGCAGTGGAACTCCCCCCCTACGCCAGCCTCGACACAATCCCATTACCTCCCCGTNAGATGACCGGATCCCTCCTTGTTTCGGAAAACAGCGCGGCGCGGATCATCGTTCCCACAGAGGACCTCGGAACGAGGTGGCAAGGCGGGAATGAACCATACGATGACGAGACATGGACAAGCGGACTAAATGGTGTCGGATATGAACGCGGAGGCAATAATGGCATTCGATACGACAGCTACATTCGGACAAATGTAAACACCCAGATGTCCGGAAGGACAAGTTGCTTCCTGCGGATTCCTTTCATCGTGAACGAAAATGANATGTCAGAATGGAATACCCTCCTTTTCAAGATACGCTATGATGATGGATTCGCCGCATATATCAATGGCAGACAGGTCCTCTCTATCAATGCGCCGGCCTCGCTTAACCACCTTTCCTCAGCAACCGAAATTAATGAGGATGGCGCAGCAATCCTCTACCGNGATTTCGATCTCAGCGATCACCTCGATNCCTTGAGAGGAGGTGNCAACATTCTCGCGATTCACGGCCTCAACGAAGGCGTCCAGAGCTCTGACTTCCTCATTCAGGCCAAGCTTCTCGCAGGCCAGGATTCAGGTGAATCTTCCCCACCACAGTCATTGTTCCCCCTCGCCAATGATCATGATGCCAATGGTCAGACCCTGACCCTTGAATCTGCGGACACCGAAAGTGCCGCAGGAGGAACCATAACACAGGAGGGAAGTCAGCTGATCTACACCCCTCCCCAGGGAGTGAGCGGAAGCGATTGGTTTCTCTACGAGATTTCCGATACTGCTGGAAAGACCGCGGAAGGAGTGGTCCTCGTGGGCTCTTCCCTCGCCTTGTCGAATCTCGCTCTAAACCCGTCGATCCAGGCTATTTCATCCTCCGGGGGATTCTTTAACCTCGATATTGAATCGAGAGGATCCTGGAATTGGCGCAGAGAATCAGAGGAGCAAAATTGGCTCACATCCGGAGAGGCGGTAAACCAGACCGGATCGCAGACCTTCTCATATTCAGTCGGGATCAACACCTCCCAGCTACCCCGGAGACTTAATCTCATTTTTGACGACGGGGACACATCCGCGGTATACACGGTCATTCAGGAGGGAGTTGAGGACACGGAGGGAGACAGCGCTGAAACGGCCTCCCTGCTTGAAATTGGCTTACCCGTGGTGACTGGCATCGGCTACCCCGGCGACACGGATTTCTTCAGACTGGCAATAGAAGATGAAAGCTTAGTCGCTTTACGCTCTGCCGGATCGTTGGATACCGTCGGGATCCTACGGGATTCAACCGGATCAGTCCTAGCTCAGAACAATAATAGCGAGGGAGGAACAAATTTAAACTTCGCAATATCCTACACGCTCAAACCCGGCATCTACTATTTGCAAGTAAGACACAACACGAGGGCCGGAACCGGACCATATACCCTGATCAGCACACAGTTACCCGTTCCAGAAATCTCCCTGCGATCCTACAATGACGCGGAGGAGCAAACCGTTGTAGAAATTTCGTTTACGGGCCATGAAGGCTATTCTTACAGGGTTGAGAGTTCCACCGATCTCGTGGATTGGACTCCAATTGAACGCGGAATTCGCTCCGAGGGAGAAGCGATTCTACGGAGTTATGCTCTTACTCCGGCAAGCTCCCAGAAGCTTTTCCTGAGGGTCAGCATGGAAGGCGCTCCCGGCTCGTTAGAGAATCCGATTAATCTGGGAGTGATCGGATCAGAGAGAACGACAATCTCTGTGGATACCTTTTTGACAACCTTCGATACAGAGCTGGGCCTCTTCAACTCAGATGGGGATCTCCTCGATTCAAATGATGATACGGCCAATCCACTGACAGGATCAAACACGCAAAGCCAGATTCAACTCCCCCTTCCAGTCGCCGGAACCTATTACCTTGCAGCCGCGCAGTATAACACCACCTTCGCTGATGGGTTTTCGGTCTCCGGAGGGCCATCTGGAGGGGTCATCCTGCTGAATTATAACGGTGGCAACTCTACCGGGGGCCTTATTGGCACGAACGGTCACCTGTGGTTCTCGCTGGAGATTTCTCCTTAGGAAGCCAACCAGAATCGATTATATGATTTTAACCTCGAGTCGCTCTCCTGAAAAAAGCTACTTCTCGGATTATGAAATCTACGAGCGCCCTTCGGGAGTATTGGAGAACACCTCTCGGCAGCATCGCGACCATTCTCTACGCGATCTCTCTTGTTTCATGGGGGGAGCAGACAAGACCTCCGAAGGAGGATCCGCTTCCTTTGCTTCGTGCCCACGCCCACAACGATTACCTTCATAAACGCCCACTTCTTGATGCTCTCGACCGGGGATTCTGTAGTGTCGAGGTAGATATTTTTCTTCGTGGCCAGAAGTTTCATGTCGCCCACACGCGCTTCGGAATTCGGAAGGGTCGCACCTTGGAGGAGATGTACTTGAAGCCCCTTGCCGCTCAAGTAGAAAGAAACAAGGGCGTTGTCGTCTCGGGTCAGGAACGATTTATTCTTCTTATTGATATCAAGGCCGATGGGGATGAGGCGTATCCCATTCTGGACCGTCTTCTCACCCGTTACGGCTCCATGTTTACCGCCGTCCTGCATGGAAAACATCGCCCGGGCCCTGTCACCGCCATTCTGAGCGGAGCCCGACCGCGGACCCTTGTTGAAAAAGATCCCACCCGCTATTGTTCCCTCGACGGAAGACCCGCTGACCTCGGTGGTAAGGCTGCTCCTGATCTTATTCCACTAATCAGCGATAAATGGTCCAATCACTTTAAATGGAGGGGCCGCGGATCGTTTCCACCGGATGAGAGGCGACGTCTTTCTGACTTTGTGAAACGTAGTAAGCACGATGGCCGAATCCTTCGTTTCTGGGCTGTTCCCGACCGGATCGAAGCATGGAAGGTTCTCCATGAAAGTGGCGTCGACCTCATCAACACCGACAAACTACAAGAACTTTCCCTCTTTCTTCGCTCCCAGCAATAACTGCCCGGACGAGGTCAGCGGCGCAAAACCTTACCCGCAACCCGGCGGCCTACTTCCTTGGCGATCTTGCGCTCCATGTCTCTTCCCATCAGGATCTCGATCGCTCCCGGAACAGCCTGCCTGTAGGCAAGAGACTTACAAGCCAGGGCTACTGCTTCACTTTCCCTGAGTCGTGGGAAAACCCGGGATTCATCAATGATGGTTGCCATCATTCTTGCTCCCTGAACTTCAACTTGCAGGGAAAGCACTGAGAACAGACTTCCAGCTCCCAGTGCGGCAGCAGCGAACACCAAGCCAAGGCCCGGCGGAATCTTCGCCACCACGACAGCGAATACCAGAACCACCAGACTAAAGACCGGGAAAGCAAAGCTGAACTTCACAGCCCATTGGCGCCACTTGAGAAGGTCGGGATTGCTGGTCGCGATCAGCGCATGCCCACAGAGGAGAGCCACCTCTCCCAGAGCCACAACGTTGGAGGACTCAGCGAGGCGCTTGGTGATCACCATCCTTACCGGCTTGCCGATCTTGACCTCTGCCCGACGTTTTTCCTCGATCTGAACCTTGTCGCTGATCCCAGCCTTGGAGAGAAGTATTTCGGCCAACTCTCGACCAGTCCGGGATGTCTCCGCATCTCCTGCAGAGCGCACCCCACGGTCGCAGAATAGCTTTCTGATCACCACCGATAGAATGATCGGAACAAGGGAGACGAGCAGAATCAACTTCGACACGGCTTTACCCTACCTCATTGGCAGTCGATCCGACACCAAATAGATACCCCTGACCTCTCGCAACTACCTCCACTCATGCCTCGGGTAGCGCCCAGCGAGGTCCTTTTTCATCTGGGGGTAGCCGCTCACCCAGAAACTTTCCAAGTCCTGAGTAACCTGCCATGGGCGCTGGTTTGGCGCAAGGATCTGCACCTGAATCTGTTGGCCGGAGATCTCCGGCGTCTCCCTCACGCCGTAAAGCTGCTGAACCTTGAGGGCAATCGAGGGAGCCTTCTCCCCCTCATATGCAACTTTTGCGACAACTCCATTACTCAACTCAACACGTTCGGGAGCATGACTCTCAAGAGCGGAGGACTGCGGGGCAGAAAGCCAGTCCTTGAGGACCGGCCAGACATCGCGGTCCTTGATGTCTCGATAGGAACGAGCCTTTCTGCACACCTGCGTAACAATCAACTTTTTCTCGTCCTCACCTATGGCGCTGATTCCCATTTCCGGCACTGAACGAGCAACAAAGGCCACCCGTGCCAGCCAGCGCTCAACCTTGGCGTCCCAGCGCTTCAGCTTGAGAGAACCTGACATAACATGATCTGCCAGAAGGCTGGCTGCCTCCTCGTCGCTGATCTCTCCTCCCTCCTTTTCATCGAGAACCACGTCATAAAAAATCACCCTCCGTCGAGCCATAACTCGCCGGGATACTTCATCATAGAAGGCTCCTTCTTCTTCCCGGAAACCGAAAGGGAACAAATCCCGCAACCAAGCCTCCTCGACTCGCACGGCATGATTGAGTCTCACTGACAACTCGCGTCCCTGTACCTCGGTAATTCCGGTGGCAACCAGCACGTCAGCATCCCGAGCTACACTTCCCTCATCAAGTTTACCCCTTCGTCCTGCGACCACCCGACAGGAGAGCGATCCCCGGCTGGTGCGCACTGCGACATGATCACCATAGGCCGCTAACAACGCCCGCCCCAGAGGAAGACGAAGTTCCTCCATATCTACATGTCCTCTCCGAATCGACGGTCTTCCTGCCAGCCCACAAAGCTGCTTCCATGATTGCAGGATTTCCCGGGCCTGCCGCGCATGAATACCCAGATCACCGCACCTGAATGGATCAAAGCGCACATCCTCTGCAGCTTCGCAAGCCCTCCACTCTGCCTCAAAGTCAGACCGGTCCCCCGGCTCCTGAAACCGTTCCTTCTGCGCACGGGTAGCCTTCCTCGTGAATATTCCCTCCCCCTGAAGCGCTGCGGCGGCGAAACAGGCCTCGGCGACGCATCCTTCCTTCTTGGCGGCCTCGAGTAATCGGGCCGCACGCGGATGAAGTGGATACCGTGCCATGAACTGGCCCACTTCGGTCACGCAGCCCTTCTCATCAATCGCACCCAGAATCTCCAGAAGATGCTCGGCCCGCCGTAGGGACTCTTCCGCAGGCACATCCAGCCAGCGGAACTCACGGATCTCCCCTACGCCCCCTGACTTGAGATAGAGAACAGCCTCAGAAAGATCGATCCGATATACTTCGGGCTGCTCGAATCCCGGACGGCGAGCATGATCCCGCTCGCTCCATAATCTGACACACCTCCCCGGTCCGGTCCGCCCCGCACGCCCGGCACGTTGCTGAGCCGAGGCCTGGGAAACCTTCCCCACCGTAAGGGTGTCGATCGCCCTCCGGGAATCATAGGATGCCATCCTTACCAATCCGGAATCAATAACTGCAGCAACTCCATCGATCGTGATCGAGGTCTCTGCCACGTTGGTCGCTACGATGATTCGCGGGGCCTTGCCCGGACTTACTGCTTCTGTCTGGGCAGTGGGAGACAGGCCTGAATAGAGTGGCTTGATTTCCCATCCCCTCGACCACGAACTTCTCTCAAGAAGCTCCACAGTTCTCCGGATCTCAAAGGCCCCCGGCAGGAATATCAGGATTCTCGGCCCATTACCTGCTCCTGATTCCTTCCATTCGCGCAGCGCCTTGAGCTCGGATCGACAAGCTGTTCCAACCTGTTCCCAGACTGGAATGCTCTCCATCGCCCCCTGCTTTCCCCGCCGTGGGGCAGGAGGAGGCTGGTAAACGATCTCGACTGGATACATTCGCCCACCAGCCTCCAGTAACTCGCAAGGCTTCAGGTAATCGAGCAGTTCCACCGTTTCCAACGTAGCGGACATCACGAAGACCTTCAGATCCGATCGTGATCCCTCCTGAACGTCAAGAACTCGAGCCAGGGAGAGATCCGAAGCCAATCTTCTCTCATGGAATTCATCGAAGAGAACTGCTCCCACGCCGTGGAGTTCTGGATCATCCCGCAACCATCTCTGCAGCACGCCGTCGGTGACATAGACAATATTGCTATTCTCCGTGTAGCGCGCATCGAACCTTACAGCATATCCCACTTCGTTTCCCACTTTAACTCCCAGCAGGCGCGCTACGAATCCGGCAAGCAACCGTGCAGCAATCCGACGGGGTTGGACTACGATGATCATGCCACCGATCTCACCGGTTTCCAGCAACATAACGGGGACCCCTGTGGACTTTCCTGACCCGGTAGGTGCCTTGAGCAATACTCGACCGCCGCCGTGCACGCATTTCTCTATTTTTTCCCGGATTTTGAATACAGGCAGCTCCACTCCCCCCTTCTTAGTCTCCTGAACCAGACAGCCAAACTCTATTTCGCTGTCTCAAACACAGCTGATCCTATTGCTACAGACCTCGTTTTGCTCTCGGATTTCTTCAATCTAGCCTCTCAGGGACGGACTTATTTCTTTGCACGATCCCCCAAACCAAACTAACTTAGACGCATGACAAACACTTTAGCGTTCATCGGTGGCCTTGGCGGTCCGGAGATCGCGGTCATTTTCATCATCGTCCTCCTGCTCTTCGGTGCAAAAAAAATCCCCGAGCTTGCTCGTGGACTGGGCAAGAGCATGGGCGAATTCAAGCGGGCCAGAGATGACTTTGAGGACGAGATCAAGATGGCAGAGATGGAGGTTTCCAAGGAAACCGAGGAAAAACGGGTCCCAACAAAAGAAGCACCACACAAGGAAGAAGCATCCGAGCCCTCCTGATGCTGCGACGCCGAGTCAGATTGATCCTCTTACGCGCCCCGCAACACGCCGGGGCGTTTCTTTTGCTCTCGCTCGGTCTGCTCTTCAGCAGCTGTGATGAGACAACGAAAACACCTGATTGGGAACTTCCCGGAGACGTCCAGAGGACAGAATCAAGTCTCTCCGCCGGACAGGAACCGGAGTCCCCTCCAAACCAGGAACGCCCACCGGACCCGCAGCAGGATAATGAATCCCTAACGGGGACAGAGCTCCGCTTTCTTTCCTATAACGTCAAGAACTACCTGACAATGTCACGCTATGTCGACGGGGAGAGAAAAGACCGCCGCAAACCAGCGAGAGAGGTAGACGCGCTCGTAGAAATTATTATCGAGGCCCGTCCGGACATCCTCGGGATCTGCGAAATCGGAACACGTGAAGACCTCGTTGAACTACAAACAAAACTTGCGGATGGAGGTCTTCGTCTTGATTACACCGAACACGCGGGAGGGGCGGATACAACCCGGCAACTGGGTTTGCTGTCACGCTACCCCATTGTGGCAACGGACTCTCAGGGCGCTGGTGGATCCCTGACCTACAAGTCCGTCGACGCAGACAATCGCCCAAAGGAATTCGCGATGCAGAGAGGCATTCTGGATGCCACCGTCGCGATAGGTTCCCAGCAAATCCGGTTTCTTGGAGTTCATCTGAAATCCAAGCGTGAAATACCCGAGGGCCATCAGGATCTCATGCGACGTCACGAGGCGTATCTCCTGCGAAAACATGCTGACAGTATTTTGGAAGACAATCCCGAGGCCCTGCTCTGCGTTTATGGCGACCTCAACGATACGAGACGCGAAAGCCCGGTACGGTCGATCCAGGGGCCAACCCAGTCCACTCGCTATCTTGAACCACTCCATCACACGGATTCCAGAGGCCATGTGTGGACGCATTACTGGGAATATCAGCAAGTCTACTCGCGCTTCGACTACGTTCTTGCCAGCAGGTCTCTCCGGCCCCTCTTCAATCAGAAGGAAAGTTATATCATCGACAGTCCCGGCTGGAGCAAAGCTTCAGATCACAGAGCTCTCGTCAGCGTCTTTAAGCTAGGGAGGTAAATTCCTCTCACTTCTCAACCAGAGACTCAGCCCGGCCAGAACGATCTGACTCGACCGCCCCGAGAACCTCTGCTTCCGGAGGGAAATCCGCACCGTGGCGAGAGGTGCCTGACGGCGGGTCACTCGCGACATGCCACACTGACTGGGAAACCTCCTCTCCCTGCTGAACCCGGGACTCAGCCCGCTTCGCCAGATCTGACTCGATCGCATCGATAACATCTTCTTCCGGATGGAAATCGGCTGCGTGGTAGGAACTCCTTACCAGAGGGCCACTCGCTACATGCCTAAAACCTCTCGCAAGTGCAATCTCTCTTAATTCATCAAAACGATCCGGAGTGATGTAGTTGACAACCGGCAGGTGCATTGCAGTGGGTCGGAGATACTGCCCCATCGTCAGCACAGTCACCCCATGCTCAAGAAGATCATCCATCGCCTGGAGGATTTCCTCCTCCCTCTCACCAAGACCAAGCATGAGGCCACTTTTGGTTGCCACCTTTCCCTCAACCATATCCTTAGCTTTCTTCAGAACGGTCAGAGACCGACCATACTTAGCCCTGCTACGAACCAGTGGAGTCAGTCGCTCAACGGTTTCAATATTATGATTAAATATGTGGGGGCGAGCTTCCATCACCATTTCGAGAGCCCAGTCCTTATCGTTGAAGTCCGGCACTAGGACCTCGATGATGATCCTCGGATTGGATTTGCGAACCGCCTCGATCGTCCTCTGAAAATGACCGGCTCCACCGTCCTTCAAATCATCACGGGCAACCGCCGTTATTACGATGTGGTTGAGGTTCATTCGCTGCGTTGCCTCAGCGACCCGCTCTGGTTCGTCTACCTCAAGCGCCTCAGGCCGGGCCGTCTTGACTGCGCAAAATCCGCAGGCACGAGTGCACTTTTCGCCAGCAATCATGAACGTCGCAGTTCCCTGACCCCAACACTCCCACCGGTTCGGGCACTGGGCCTCTTCACAAACCGTCACGAGCTTGAGATCCGTGATCAGAGACTTGGTCGACCAGAATGCAGGATTGTTGGGAAGCCTCACCCGGATCCAGTCTGGCTTTTTATCCCGGTGCAAACCTGGATCCATCAGCATCCTTGGCCCACGATCAAAACCACATCCGCTCATTGCTGAGAAGGCTACGTGCCAACCCGAAAATAAAAAACGATAAATTCGAGATTCTGAAATTCAGGGTGCCCCGCCCTTGGACGGGATTCGCAGCACAGATCCCACCCGGATCTGGTTTGGATTGTCTATCGAATTCATTTCCAGAATCACAGCTAACGGAACCCCGTGAGAGCGGGCTATTGCGGAGAGAGTATCCCCCGGCTGGACAGTATATCCCAAAAACTCAGGTGGTTTTGGACTCTCCTTGACGGATTCCTGAACAGCTCCGATCTCATCAGCCGGATCTGAACCATGAGCCTCCATCGGCACTGAATCCGGTTCCTCTTTCAGATCCGATGAGGCTGGAGACACGGAATTTCCTGGGGCGCGTTGGAGCCCTCCAAGCCCGTCGTCAGGTTCCGCCACGGTGGGCTCGCTGCCTTCCTCCTCAGGAATTTGCTGTGCGAGCAGGTCAACCCCGGTAATTTCAGCATCGCCCTGATTAGGGAGCTGGCTGCGGGAAGAGGGAGTTTCGCCGGTGATTTGCTCCCCTTCCCCGGATGACGTATTCGCTGCCCTCGTTTCTGACTCGATGACCCGGGTCTTCAGAGATTCGGACCGCTCCTCCAAAACCCTCATCCTTTGATTGATCGCATGAAGCGAGTTCCGATGCTCGACGAGCACTACTCTGTGCAAATCGGCATTCTCATCCCGTAATCGCTGCAGGACCATCGCCAGAATGATCAGGGAAAACAGGATCACGCAGCCGAAAACAGAAACCCCGAAGCGGAATGAGAAAAGCCACTGAAGCCTGCCGCTCCCATTCTTACGAAATGTCCCGTGATTACTTTGACCTGTCATTGGATTGATGGGGCGCCCGCTCGATGACATGACAGCCCCCGGGATGCAGTTTCCTATGCACGCACACCTGCGGCTGGCTGTTACGGGATCTTGAGGACTTGCCCCACCCTGATCTTATTCGGGTCGGTGATTCCATTGGCCTCCGCGAGATCTCCTGAGCTCACCTGATGCTTGAGAGCAATTCTAGAGAGAGAATCCCCGGGCTGAATGATATATTCTTTCAACTCGATTAACTCCTCATCCGAGTCTTTGGCCGGGCGCATCTCTCCCTCCGGAGGTTCCGGAGGGCCCGAAGGGCCCTGAATCTCACTTTCCCGAGTTTCCTCTGACTCTTCCCCGGAAGGAGACGCTTCTCCCTGAGGACCACTCTCATCTGCAGCCGTATTCTCGTTTTCTACCGCCCCACGAGCATCCGCACCCGAGAAGGACCGTGCGGGAGATACCAGAACAGGCTTTGTGGGAGAAACCAGTGTCGGCTCCTCAACCCTCCCTCCATTTTCCCCAGAACGATTATTTCCGGGCGAATCCTTCCCAGACTCAAGGGATTCGAGCCCGGCAAGCATGGACTTGCGCTCTCCGGGGTCGAGCGACGCCAGGAACCCCATGATCTCCAACTCGGCCGGTTTGTGCTTGTGCCACACACCACTCAGCGCGTTCTTCACACTGTTGAACTCCTCGTTGGTCTCCCTCCGCAGGGATTTCAGGTCCGCATTCAGAACAACCACTCTCCGCGTCTCATCTTCTTGTAGCGCCCGGATGTCCTCACGAACGTCATTGAGGGATAGCACATTCCATCCCATCGCTACCAGAATAACAAAACCAGCAAGCGCCCCAATCACCCGGAATGTTCCGCCCTCGGCCGCTGGCTCCGCATCTCGAAAAAGTTCCTGTCTCCTCTCGTCAGTCATTCAGAGTGCCATCTTCTATATCCCAAAGTCCCCTTATTTGTCTAGCGGGGCCTTAAAGAAGTTGCTCTTTGAGTGCCTTTCAACGCCGTCCCTCAAAAGCCCGGGACACAGTGAGAGCATCCGCATGCTCGAGGATTCCTCCGGCAGGAAGACCCTGCGCGAGCCTGCTCAATCGGCAATCCTTGTCCGAGAGAAGATCCGTCAGATAATTCGCGGTAGCTTCTCCCTCCACGTCGGAACTGAGGGCGAGAATGACCTCCACGCCGGGAAGACGTTCCAAGCGCCTGACCAGCTGTGCGATACGAAGATCCTCAGGACCCACGTTATCCAAAGGGGACAATTTTCCACCAAGACAGTGATAGAGCCCCTTAAATGCGCCTGATCGCTCAATCGGGAGAACATCCGTTGCCTGCTCGACGAGACACAACTTCCCCTGATCGCGCGCTTCGTCAGAGCAGACCGAACATCCCTCCAGAGTCGCAAAAAAACCGCATTCCGGGCAAGAGGTGACCGCGGTCGCGGCATTCTGGATCGATTCAGCAAGACTATTCGGTTGCGCCTTGCCACTCTGTAAAAGCCAGAGCGCAATTCTCTCCGCGCTTCGTGGCCCCACACCGGGCAGGTGCCTGAGTTCCTCAATCAGATCGCTTACGGGTTGCGGATATTCTGCGCGGGGCACGGACGGACTATAACCGCCCATCCGACTTTTGCGAGCTCCCCTCCTGAGCCTTTCAACCCTGCGCCCCCCAAGACCCTTAAGCCTCCTGAGAGGTTTTCGCTGTCACATTACGAGAAAGCTGGAGGCCTTCCAATTCACAGGGCATGGGATGATAAAGTGCCCAAAGAATCGCGCATCCCGCACTCCAGCTTGAGCAGAGAACAGCCACCACAGGACTCCAGAAAAGACCCCATAATGCTACAACGGGAGAGGCTGACACGACGAGCACAAGGCACGTCAGGAAAAAGAGAAGGCGCCGGAGAAACCCCGGAACTTCCAGAAGAACATACGCAATTCCGTAGGTGAGCAGCAATAGAACCAGGATGGCCCACCAGGGCTGCCCTCCTTCACCGACGGGGAATCCCAGCTCAAGGTATGCCGAGAAAAGCTGACGCTCAAATGTCAGGGAGACTCCAGAGATCCTCACCACGAGGGCAACCGCCATGGAAAAACTTCCCACCACAGCGGCAACTGTCAGGGGATGGTGATGAACTTGGGAGTGCTTGACGGTGTGTTCGGGCATGGAAATACGCTTTATTCCACTTCGGAGACCTTCTCCTCTCCTGATTCGCTGCTCCGGTAACTTTGCACCACGAGGTCACTCAGATACTTGTCCGGGTCTTCCACGGCCTCTGAACCCAGCTCAAAGGTCGTGCGCCCGGTATTTTTCTGGATCAACTTCAGGCCAAACTGCATATCCCGGAAGCGCTGCCGGCATAACTGAAGAAGGCTACGCCCCTGAGAAGCTGCTTCCTCCGCCAACCGGGACAGGGCTCCGGACTGAAATTCCAGATTGACCCCGTGCTCATCCTCGAAATCGCGACAGAAGACCTCGAGCTCTCGAGAAGCTTTTTCGACGTCTACCTGCCGTCCCAGTTCACGGTATTGCTCAAGTAGTTCCTCCCGCCTGTCAATCAGATCGTCACTGATCTTGAGCTCTGAAACCGAAGTCCCCGGAAGCTCAAACTTAAAGTCTCTCAGCAGGCGCTCACAAACCGTCATCAACGCGCGCGCCCCCGTATTTTCCTTTTCCGCGAGAGACGCGATTCTTCCGATGGCACTATCCTCAAAGCGAGCCATGATTCCATAGGCTTCAAACTCTCGCTCATACTGCCTCAGCAGGCTGCCCTCGGAAAACTTCATGATGTTCTCCAGATCGGTGGCACTGAGCTTTTCGCAGACCACGCGAACCGGGAGCCGTCCGATAAACTCTGCCTCGAACCCAAAGTCGATGAAGTCCTGAGTCTCAACCTCGTTGAACAATTCTCCATCCATGGGCTGCTCAACCGGGTCTGCTCCGAATCCGATTTGCCCCTCACTGAGGCGCTTCCGCACAACCTTTTCCAAGCCTGAGAAGGCACCGCTCACTATAAACAGGATATGCCGTGTATTCACCGTGTCTCTCGCCGAACCTCCTCCCTGCTGCATACTCATCATCGACTTCATCTGACTCCTGATATCCATCGGATTGGAGAGCGGGACCTCGGTCTCCTCCATTAACTTGAGGAGGGTCGTCTGAACGCCCCTGCCACTAACATCCCTTCCGATCATTTCGCTCCGGGTGGCAATCTTGTCGATTTCGTCTATGTAAATTATTCCGAATTCCGCCAGATCTACGTCTCCCTCGGCCTTCTGCACCAGATCGCGCACTAGATCATCTACATCGCCTCCAACATAACCTGTTTCCGAGAATTTGGTCGCGTCTGCCTTCACGAAAGGAACGCCGATGAGCTCTGCAATATGTTTTACGAGATAGGTTTTCCCGACCCCCGTCGGCCCCACCACGATGACGTTCTGCTTCTGCAGCTCCACCCCCTCCGGGAGTTTCCCATTCTCGTTTTCTAGGCTCCGCAGATACTTGGCATGGTTGTAGTGATCGCAGACCGCTATGGACAAAGCCTTCTTGGCCTCATCCTGCCGAATCACGAAGCGATCAAGATGCGCCTTTATATCACGAGGGATGTAGTCGAACTCGAAAACACTGTCTGCGGCCGATTCCTGGGCTACTTCCGGCGCAGACTCCTCCGGCTCCGTATTCATACCAGCCATGCCCCATTGCACGTTGCCCATTTTACCGAAGAAATCCTGCAGACTCTGCTGTAACTCTTCCGGAGTAGGACCCGTTCCCGGAGCCGTTTTATCATCATCAGCCATCAGCTCGAAAGATCGGTGTAAAATCTCCCTTGTCAACTATAGCTACGAGATCTCCCGGCCACCAGCGCGCTACTGGCCAAAATCCTCAAGGATCTGCTCCCACTGAACGGAAAAGTCCGGCCGAAGCCCGGCCAACTCCTGCGCGATCCCGCGGGATTCATCGATCAGGTCATTCAGCCATCCATAGGCGAGGGCATTGAGCAGCAATTTTGCCCTTGCGGAATCATCAGTAGATTTATCGATCAGAGCACGATGAAGACCCAGCAACGACCGGGGATCTATTTCCTTCCAGTCGAGGGATCGCGCTGCGCCACCTTGCTCCACCATCAACCCACTCTCCTGAGACCCGATCACCCGCACATGACGCTCTCCGTCCCGGGTCCGGAGCTCTATCCCATCCGCTCCGGGACCAAGAACACGGATGAGATCCTCAAGAAATATCTCTGCTTCAGCACAAAAGAAGAGAAGAGCCGCCCGCTGACTACGCTCGAGACTCCCCTTCAACTCTATCTCCCGCAGCGCCTCCGCCCCAACCGCAAAATTTCCGTCGACGAAATGTCTGCCTGCGATCTCGCTACAGAGTGAACTCCACCCTTGATCCACCTTCCTGTTTCGCAGGTATCGCAACCGATCCCGCAATACACTTTGCCACACCTTGACGTTGAAGCGAGCCCTCCCAGTGGTCTGGAGTGACTCGTATAATTGTTCCAACTTGATAATGGCATTCTCTATCTCAGACCTTGTCTTCCCTTCGCTCTCAACATCTGCAGACGAAAGCAGATTATAGTCACTCAGGTAGCGCTTCCCGATCCGCAGATAGGACTGCATCCAATCCGCCCCGTCCCAAGGTCCGCTTCGGAGAAACTTTTCAAACATGTCCCGGGCCCGCTCCAGATCACCCTGTTCCCAAGTTTTCACCGTCATTGCCAGGAACACTGTGGCTCGAAATGGCTTGTTAAGGACCTCAGGTATACGATCCACCGGGATAAACTGCAGGCTCGTTAGAAGCTCCGCGGCCGCCTGAACTCGCCTTCCCATTGCCGTTTCCGAGGCCTGCCGCTCATTCACAAAATCGAACAAGTCGGCGAGATACTGCCGCGCATCTGCCCCCCTCCCGTCAAGCAGGCAGACCAGCGCCGCTTCAAATCCAGCCCAGATCGCGGTATCCGCAGGAGCTTTTTCATTTCTCCACACCTCACAGAACTCTTTCTCCGCTCCCACGTAGTCATTCTCGTCAAGAAATCGGCGGGCATTCTGGTAGGTCTCGTTAATCTGCATCGCGACCTCGAACTCGAGATTCGGATTTTTGTCAGGATCCACCATCAACGACGGGTCTGGTTGGCTCTCGGAATCGCTCGCATCAGGATTCGGCCCTGCAAGAAAGATTATGGAGGTCACGCAGATAGAGAACACAGCTACGGCAGCCAATCCCGTCATGGCCTTTCGACGCGCATCATACCTCTCTCTCCGCCTCACACGGGTATCCCCCTGCACGGGAGCCTTGGTCCCCTTTTCCTTGAGGACCATTCGCACCGTCTCCAGGTCGGCCCTGAACTCTTCGTAATCATTGAAGCGTTCGTCTGGATCGTCCGCCATCGCCTTTTCAACGATCTGTACTGTCTCGTTGGAAAGCCACGGCGCTGCCTTTTTCAGAGGAACTATTTCCTGTTTTGACTCGCGGGCGGCCTTGTTAGTCACTTCCTGCAACTCAATAGGCCGGGATCCCGAGAGGGCATGATAAAGAGTGGACCCCAGGGCATACATGTCTGCCCGATGATCTTCATCCGCCTGTTCCAGAACCTCGGGGGCCACGTAGGTTGGAGTAGCCCAGATCTCTTCCGCATGAACTGTCCCGCCGTCGGTAAGGAGCGATAACCCGAAGTCGACCAACTTGGCCGAACCATCCTCGGCAATCAGAATATTCCCTGGTTTGATATCCCGATGGAGGAGTCCCGCACTCTTCGCAGAACGCAGGCCATCAACCACCTGCAGGGCCAGCCGCACAACCGCATCCTCCGGGAGGGCCCCATATTCGGCCATGCGCTCCTCAAGACTTTCACCCGGAACCAACTCCATTGCTATGAAATAGCGCCCGTAGGCTCGTCCAACCGTATAAACATCAACGATGTTGGGATGACTGACAGTCGCGGTGAGTCGTGCTTCTTTTCTGAATGCCGCCTCTCTTTTCTCGTCCGCCGAGTATTCCTCATTGAGTACCTTGACCGCGATTTCCCGATCGAGAGCGGTGTCGTGGGCAGCGTAGATGATACTCATTCCTCCATGAGCAATACAGCGGATCAGGCGATAGGATCCCATTTCTGTCTTCACGATCACTTCTTTGCCACATTCAGGGCACGTGACCTGGCTGAAGGGACCAACTTCGGCGACATTCATCTCACCCATACACTCAGGGCAGGTTTCCAGCTGGTCTGTCACTCGCTCAGGGTAGGTCCAACGGGGACCCGGTGGCAAGGCGCGTTCCTCGATCAACACCTCCCTACTTGCCCCTTGTCGTCTCCTGGCTCACGTTGCCCATGTGACGATCACGGTCGAGACATCCCATGGAGAACGACTTGACCTGTTCCTCGTTGGGGAACTGCCTGATCTTTCACGGTCCCGCATACAGGCTCTCCTCAAGCAGGGGCACATTCTGGTCAATGGTGCCAAGGCTAGACCGAAGACTCAGGTCAACCGAGGCGACTCCATAACCGTAGCCCTTCCAGAGCCGGAACCCTCAGAAGTCATTCCGCAGGACATTCCCCTCGAGGTCCTCCATGAGGACGAGGACCTGATTGTCATTAACAAGCCAACCGGACTAGTGGTTCATCCTGCACCGGGAAATCCTGACGGAACTCTTGTGAACGCCCTTCTGCACTACTGCGAGGGCAGACTCCCCGGCGTCGGCGGGATCGAGCGCCCCGGCATCGTGCACCGCCTCGACAAGGATACCAGCGGCTGCATCGTTACGGCGAGAAGTGACAAGGGACTGCAATCCCTGCTCGACCAATTCGCGGACAGAAAAACTACCAAGCTCTATCTCGCGATTGCAGAGCGATCTCCGGTTCAGCCCTCGGGGTCGATCTTTACTCATATTGGCCGCCATCCGGTAAGACGCCAGATGCAGGCAGTCCTCAATCCGGGGGCAGGATCGAGCCGTCCTGCCATTACGGATTATTATGTCCTGCACCGGTCTGCATCCACCGGATGGGCCCTGATCCTGTGCCATCTCCATACCGGTCGCACCCACCAAATCAGGGTCCACATGAAACACATCGGCTGCCCCTTGCTGGGCGATCAGCTCTACGCAAATCCCAAACGGCAATCGCCACAGGTAGACCGCCTCATGCTTCACGCCTGGCGTTTAGGATTCAGCCACCCCTCCACGGGTGAGTTCACCACACACGAGGCTCCTCCTCCGCACGAATTTGAACCGTTCTTTCCAAATCAGCTATGTCTCGATACTATTCGCAACTCCAGTCCTCACGCCCTGAAGGAGGCCCTGAGTTCGGAGGACCGCATCATCGGAGAAGAGAATAAAACAACGTGAAAGCCCTGAACATCACCTGCCTCGATGCTTCGACACTGACGAGAGGCGACATAGACTTTGCCTCACTGGAGGCGCTCGGAAAATTTGCGCACTTTGACCAGACTAATCCGTCACAGGTAGTCGAGCGGAGCTGCGATGCCGATGTCATCCTTACTAACAAGGTCGTACTGGATGCCAACATCATTCAATCACTCCCGAGGCTTAAATTAATCCTTGTATGCGCCACCGGAGTCAACGTTGTGGACCTCGATGCCGCAGCCGGAAGAGATATCCCGGTCTGCAATGTCGCTGGCTACTCTACTCCGAGCGTGGCTCAGCATACCGCTGCCCTTCTTCTTGCCCTTGCGACCAAGGTTCACCGACTTGCAAACGAACACGAGGAATGGCCTCGATCGCCGATTTTCACCCGGTTGACACACCCCATCACGGAACTTGCGGGCAGATCCTGCGGCATCGTCGGCCTTGGGGAAATCGGCTCAGCCTTCGCCAGCATCGCGGAGGCCCTCGAAATGAAAGTCCAGGTTCTCGCCCGTGAGGGATCCTCCAATTCCCGGCGTTCCGACCTTCCACGCGTTTCCTCTGAAGAATTCTTTGCCACTTCCGATGTCATTTCGCTTCATTGCCCTCTCACCGGTGAGAATGAACACATGATCAACCGGACCACCCTGTCTGCCATGAAACCGGGATCCCTTCTTTTGAACGTCAGTCGGGGCCCTCTGGTGAATGAGGCCGACCTTGCCGAGGCTCTCCGCAGCGGCCACCTCTCCGGCGCGGGCCTTGATGTCCTCTCCACAGAACCTCCCAGCCCTGACCACCCCCTGTTCGCCCCGGACCTTGCAGACCGCAATCTCATAATGACCCCTCATACCGCCTGGCTGTCCCTTGATTCTCGTCGCCGCCTTCTTGCGGGCGTCGTGGACAACCTGAAAAACTGGATCGCTGGAACTCCCTCCAATCGGGTGGCCTGAGAAAAATGGATGACAGCATTGAACAACTGATTCCTGCCGTGGAGCAGCAGCTCTCCTCTTCCGAGACTCCTTACGTCGGGCAAACCTACCGTCGTCTCCTCGAGGATCCAACAATCGACGAACACGAGGCCAAGCTCATGATCTCCCTTTGCCTGGCCGATGAATCCGAGGCCATGGTTGAGCAAGAGCGAGATTTCAATATCACCCGCTACCGGGATCTCCTCGACCTGCTCCCCAAACTACCCGGGTAAACCCAGATTCTCCCAATCCGTGTTAAGAGCAGTCCTCCTCAGGCTCCGTAAGAAGTTCAGCCCCCTCCTCAACCGGCCCTGCCCCCCGCCAGGCGAAGACCATATCGCCATTGGAGAACTTGGCGAAAAAGTAGCCAGTTCTCATCTACGGTCTGAGGGTCGCCGTATTCTCTACCGGAATTTTCGTGGTCCAAAAGGGGGAGAGATCGACATTGTCACCCGGGATGGAAGCACTCTCGCTTTTGTTGAAGTGAAAACCCGCACCAGCGAGCGATTCGGCCGACCACTCGACGCTGTCGACACAAGAAAAAAGGAGCTCATGCAGCGAGGAGCGAATGCGTGGCTCCACCTGCTCGGAACCAGAGATCTCAGATGGCGTTTCGACGTGGTTGAGGTCCTCCTGCTCGAGGGAGAAAAACCCCTCGTTAACATGGTGGAGGACGTGATGAGTTAAATCCTCACCCGCCTTCGACTTCCGCCACTCTCAACCCTCAATCAGCTCACGCAACTGGCTTACCGGCACGCAGTTCTTGAAAACCATCTGCAGGTTCTTTTGGATGCCTTCATTCTCGGTGTAGTAGAGCGACTCTGTGCTCGCTGCAATGCCCACGACCTGACCGTCCTCATTCAGCACCGGCGCGCCGCTCGAGCCCTTCCCAAAGTCCGCAGTAATTGCCATAGCCGACACCGGCCTGCGGTTGCGTTGTATCACAAAATAACGAGCCACTCTGCCCTCGCTCAACGTGTAAAATTTACGGTTCGGATGGCTGATGAGATCAACTTTGGCCCCCACCGGGGCTGATAATCCCAACGCGATTGGCTTGATACCTGTCTTGGGCAAACGCAACACCGCAAGATCATATCGCCTGCTGGATGCCACTACGTCATCGACCATGAACATCCGACCATCAAAAAGCCGAACAGCCAACCCGGAACGTTCCGGATTGTCCACAACATGATAGTTCGTCACTACCAAGTTCTCCGCGATGAGGAATCCGCTTGCCGGAGCAACATGCCAGTCAGGGCACCTGTCACACTTGTAAATACCGCCTACCACAACGACCGCCTTTTGCGCCTCGTCCACACTTGCCACGCCGGCGTCGGATAACTGCAGTTTGGCTTTCGGTTCTTTTTTCAACTTATCGATCAGCGTCTTCATCTCCACGACCGAGCCTGAGTCCATCATCTCCGTCACCTTGGCCGTCATCTGTCCGACAATCTGCCGGTCGTTAATGACCGCCGGCTCGGGCTGGATCGGGGCTGAAGCCTCTTCATCCGGAGTTGAGGCGCAACCACCGAGCATCAATCCCGCGATCACCACTGAGAACAGGTTAAGGTTAATCCAATTCATTATTATGGACGCACTCTAAGATAACTGTTGCAGAGCCACCAGCGATTAGTCGCAGTCAGGATGAGTCTCTCCATGCAGGGAACCGGCAGAGGGACGCGAGCTGGCAGCCGGCCTCCAGACACCTTCGAAATAGAACAAGGAACGGGCGCATTACGAATCTTGGAAAGCGGCTTTGCCCAAGATACTCGCAAGCCCCCTTTCCGTTACCCGGCCAACTCTGCCACCGGAGCGAAAGAGCGCCGATGTTCCGGGCAGGGGCCATGCTCCCTGAGAGCTTCCAGATGGGCTTTCGTGCCATAGCCCTTGTG
>PBNG01000052.1 GCA_002723015.1 Roseibacillus sp.
TTTTCAGGAACTGGTTTCAGCCCACAACAAGCTTCTTGCGGAGGAGAGCGGGATCAAGGCTCAAAAAGGCACAAGCGTGATGGTCATGCAGGACAATGCCTCTGACAAGATCCGCAAAACCTACATTCTTAACCGTGGTGCCTATGACCAGCCGATCACTGACGGGCCAGATGCAGTAGTGAATCCCGGTGTTCCGGCTGCGCTTCCAAGCCTTGCAGAAGGATCCGCTGCGAACCGCTTGGGGCTGGCGCAGTGGCTCACATCGGGAGAAAACCCACTGACAGCCCGGGTGGCGGTCAACCGTTACTGGGCCCTTCTCTTCGGGCGTGGGCTGGTGAAGTCGGTTGATGATTTTGGCAATCAGGGCAGTCCCCCAAGCCATCCGGAGTTGCTTGACTGGCTGGCCGTCGATTTTGTCGAGAGCGGCTGGAATGTGAAACGTATGCTCAAGCAGATTACTCTTTCAGCCACTTATCGACAGGCTTCCCGTCTGACGCCAAAACTGGCGACTAGCGATCCCGAGAACATACTTCTCGCGCGTTCCCCGCGTTTCCGGCTGCAGGGTGAGTTCATCCGGGATACGGCACTCGATCTTTCAGGTCTCCTGGTGGAAAAGATTGGAGGACCCAGTGTTAAGCCCTACCAGCCACCCAATATCTGGAATGAAGTTTCTCTCAATGGTGGTTTGCGCTACAAGCGAGACAATGGCGCAAATCTTTACCGCCGATCCATGTACACCTATTGGAAACGATCGGCGCCCATGCCAAACATGCTGATATTTGATGCTCCGACGCGTGAGAAATGCATGATTCAGCGACCGATTACCAATACGCCGCTGCAGGCCCTCGTTACTCTCAATGATCCGCAGTTTGTCGAGGCAGCCCGTGCTCTGGCCCAGAGGTTGATCAAGGAAGGTGGCGATGACACGAAATCAAGGGTCGACTATGGCTTCAACCTGGCCGTGTCCCGTCCTGCAACAGAGGCGGAATTCGCGGTAATTGAGCAGGTTCTTGGTGATCAGTTAGCGAGGTTCCAGAAAGATCCCGGAAAGGCAAAGGAGTTTCTCGCTGTTGGTGAGATGCCCCGTGACGAAACGATTGATACGATCGAGCATGCCGCTTGGATGGTGGTGGGGCAGCTCCTCCTGAATATGGATGAAACCCTGACTCGCGGTTAATTTTTGATTATCAAACACCAGTAAGAAATGACTCACGATCCAACACGGCGTCGATTTTTGTTAAGCACCGGGCATGGCATGGGCGCTGCAGCTCTGAGCAGTCTTTGGAACCCGTATATCTTNGGTTCCGCNCAGGCCGCGGACGGATTGCCCGGATTCCCGAACTTTGCGCCAAAAGCGAAGCGTGCCATTTACCTGTTCTTTCCCGGTGGCCCCTCACATATTGACACCTTTGATTACAAGCCGGCATTGCGGGAAATCCATGGTAAGGAATTGCCTGATTCCATTCGACAAGGTCAACGAATTACCGGCATGACCAGCGGACAGAAGTCCTTTCCATGCGTNGCGCCGATGTTTGAATTTGAGCGCTTCGGCAAGCATGGAACGTGGGTCAACAAGGACCTGTTGCCGCATACCGCAGGTGTTGTAGATGATATTACGATCATCAAGACCATGAACACCGAGGCGGTTAACCATGATCCGGCCATTACCTTTATCAACACCGGGGTCCAGCAGCAGGGAAAACCAAGCATGGGATCTTGGTTGAGCTACGGATTGGGCAGCGTGAATGAGAACATGCCTGCATATATTGTGATGATCTCCCGTGGGCGTGGACAGTTGCAGGCTCTCTACGACAGACTTTGGGGTAGCGGGTTCCTTCCTTCCAGTCACCAAGGAGTAAAGTTACGTAGTAATGGAGAACCCGTCCTCTACCTCAACAACCCCCCCGGCATTGATCGAGATGCGCGCCGTGGGATGCTTGATGGCCTCAAGGATCTCAATAGCGAGACGTTCAAGAAATTCGCCGACCCGGAAACCCAGTCACGAATCGACCAGTACGAAATGGCCTTCCGCATGCAGGCCGAGGTTCCTGAGTTGATGGATATTTCCAATGAACCCCAGCACGTCAAGGACCTCTACGGTCCCGACGTGGAAAAACCTGGAAGCTTTGCACGTAATTGTCTGCTGGCGAGACGAATGGCTGAGAAAGGTGTGCGTTTTCAGCAACTGTTCCATCGAGGCTGGGATCAGCATGGCAGTCTGCCCTCTAAGCTCCGCCAGCAGTGCAAGGATATCGATCAACCCTGTGCGGGTTTAATCAAGGATTTGAAGGAGCGCGGAATGTTTGATGACACCCTTGTGATCTGCGGAGGTGAATTTGGACGGACCATATACTCGCAGGGTAAGCTGACGAAGGACAACTACGGTCGCGACCACCATGGCCGGTGTTTTACCACCTGGATGGCTGGAGCAGGAATCAAGCGAGGATATGAACATGGCAAGACTGATGACTACTCTTATAACATTCTCGAGGATCCGGTTCACATCCGGGACTTGAATGCCACAATCCTGAATCAGCTTGGGATAAACCACGAGCAGCTTACCTTCCGCTATCAGGGACTGGATCAACGCCTGACCGGAGTAGAAGAAGCCCGGGTCATCAAGGAGATTCTGTCCTGACTAAANTTCTCCTGCTCCTCCACAAGAGTGGTAGATTGTGATCTGGGAGAGCAGCCAAGCTACACAACTCACGCCAGACCGCTTGCGGAAGGAGCATCAGACGAGTCCGCTGGGCATCGACCCCGCACTGGAAACCAATAGCGCAGACACTACTGCATGAACTCCCGCGTTCTCGGCTCTATCGCACTACGNTATTTCTGGCTCTACACTCGTCATCCGGTGCGGATCGTCGAACTCATTTTCTGGCCATTCGTCCAGCTCCTCGTATGGGGATTCCTGACAAAATACCTCCAGTCTGAGACCTCTGGCGACTTCCCCCAGACCATCACCTACCTTATCGGGGCCATCATTCTCTGGGATGCCCTTTTCCGCTCCCAGCAAGGAGTATCCATCTCATTCCTTGAGGACGTCTGGACCCGTAATCTGCTGAACATCTTCGCCGCCCCCGTTCGAACATCTGAATACGTTGGGGCAATGTTTCTAGTCGGGTTCTGCCGAGTGATCTTCACAGGCCTGATCCTCGCGCTGATCGCAATCGTAAGCTACCAGTTCAACCTCTTCCACTTTGAGCTCGCGCTGATTCCATTCTACCTGAATCTTCTCCTCTTTGGTTGGGCCTTGGGACTACTTTCTGTCAGCCTCATCCTCCGCTTCGGCCATGGCGCTGAATCTCTGGCGTGGGCTATTCCCTTCATGGTGCAACCATTTTCCGCGGTCTTCTATCCCGTCTCCGCCCTGCCGATATGGCTGCAGCCTTTTGCCCTCGCTTTTCCCTCTACTCATGTCTTTGAGGGGATGAGGCACGTCATCGCTTTTGATACCTTTCCGGCAGACCATATGATGGCGGCCCTCGGAGCGAATATTCTCTTCCTCGGNGCAGCCCTCTGGCTTCTCCAAGCCATGCTCACTTCCGCTCGTCGCAGGGGCTTTCTGGTCAAGGTCACTTCCAGCTGAACTTGCACCACACTTGCCCGCTCAGCCCACGGCGGCTCTCGATCGCCTGAGAATCATGTCACCTCGTATTGCGCCCACGATCATCCCTAGCCCCCCNATGATGAAGATAGCCGGGAACCAAAGCGAATAGCCCGGAGCCTTGGAATCCATCTTCAAGACTGAAGCGGAAGGATCAGCCGGATCGACGAAACAGGGGACCATCGATCCGACCGGGAACTTGTCTACCCGGCGCTGCGACCTTTCCCTCGATGAACTCCATGGAGAACCACGCAGGCTATATCTCTCCGAAGTGTGGGGTACTCCATCAAAGGAGTATCCGTAGGCCACAAAAAACCCGTATTCCACCTCGACTTCAGATCCAATCTTCCGCTCGTCAACCCGGG
Organism: Roseibacillus sp.; assembly: GCA_002723015.1. The sequence continues at coordinate 3,976 of PBNG01000052.1, forward strand.
ACTCGAGGATCGTGCATTGTACCTCGGTCCAATCTCTCTGACCAGATGCGCGGTCAAAGCTCCGCCACATCAGGAAGACAAATGTCACTCCGGCAGCGCACAGCGACAATCCAACGAGGACGAGGTAAAGACTTCCTGCACGCACACAATGAAGAAGACTCGTCTAGCGGCCTCTTTCAAGTTTCAAGTTACCATGCAGAAACCTCCGTCAGACACATCCCCCGTCAAAACTTGGGCCTTGCAACCTGATGCCCGAAAATTCTACTTCCATTCCATGGCTGATACCGCAACCCGACTCAATGAGGACCTGAAGAACGCNATGCGGGCCAAGGACGGCATGGCCCTGAATACTCTCCGCGCCGTCAAGAGCGCGATAAAGAATGCTGCGATTGAGAAAGGAGGCTCTGATACGGAGCTGGAGGAGGGAGAGGTTATAGCTGTGATCCGCAAACAAATCAAACAACGACGGGAATCCATGGATCAGTTCAATAAGGCTGGAAGGGAGGAATTGGCGCACAAGGAGGAGTCGGAAATCAATTTGCTTGAGGACTATCTTCCCTCGCCTCTCTCGACTAAGGAAATTGACGAACTCGTAGATGCAACGATTGCCGAGTGCAATGCCTCCTCGAGGTCCGACATGGGTAGAGTCATGAAGATTCTGCAGGAGAGGACCGCCGGCCGGGCAGATGGCAAGGCCCTTTCTCAAGCAGTGATGAAACAACTCTCTTAGGGCGGTGTCTACCTCACCCTTAATCCTATTGCACGGTCTTCAAGACATGCCCTTTCCGACAAGATGAGCTGTGCCGCCATTATCGTCGCCGCCGGAAGAAGCCAGCGAATGGGTTTCGACAAGATGCTTTCCTCCTTGGGGGGACGCCCGGTTCTTCAGTGGAGCCTCGACGCATTTTTGGAGGCCGAGGAAGTTGAAACTGTTGTCGTTGTGACCAGCAGTGAGAGATTCGCACAACTTGATCAAGGATCCGGAACGACGGTCCTCAGGGCCGAAGGCGATGAAGAACGCTACCTTTCCGTCATCCGTGGCCTCGAAGCTCTTCCCCCTGCAACCAAATACGTGGCGGTTCACGACGGAGCACGCCCCCTGGTATTACCCAGCCAGATTGACGATGTCGTCCGGACAGCACGGGACAGGGGAGCTGCCGCACTGGCCCGCCGCATGACAGAAACGCTGAAAAGGTCTGATGATCAGCACCTTGTGAGCGAATCTCTTTCCCGGGAGAATCTCTGGATTATGGAGACTCCCCAGGCCTTCCGATTCGACATTCTTCACGAGGCCTACGAGCTGGTAAAGAAGGAGGGAATCCCGGTTACCGACGAGGCATCCGCAGCGGAGATTGCCGGGGTTTACACAAGCCTTGTCGAGAACCAGAGACCCAACCCAAAAGTCACGGTCCCCGGAGATCTTCCCCTCGCCGAAGCGATTCTGCACAGCCTCAACTCCTAGCCTCAAAAAATCGGAACACTTTACGGATTCAGTCGTATTTCGGGTCCGTAAGAGCTTCCGCAGCCCTCCCTGTTTTGCGCTCGCCTTTGTGAACCATCACAAATTTTCCTCCCGTGTCCTTGGCGATTTCCATCAGGCGCCCGGCTGGCGAGCCTGGCACTTCAAAGGCTATGGTATCAATCGGCGTCCCCCCCGGATTCAGCTGCTTCATGTTGAAGGAGACCTCATCTCCATCACGGGGCTCTCCATCAGAGAGAAGAAAGACAATACTCGGGGATGGCGTCATGGTCATGGCCATCTTGAGAGCAGGATACCACATTGTCCCTCCTGCCACTGGCATTCTATTAATCTTACCGATGACCTCCTTTTTCACGCCCTCGTTCGCTGGATACCATCCCGTGTGGGGCGGCTCTCCCAGGCCATGCCATCCGTTTCCCACGTAATCGTCCCCTTCGGTCGTTAGGTTCCATGCCCGTGAAGAGAAGAATATGACCGTGAAATACATCCCTGAGGACAGATTGCTGATTGAGTTGGTCAACTCCTTCTTCAACGCCTGAGCGAAGGTCCCTCCCCCTTCAGCGGTCGAACCCATTGAACCGGAAAAATCGACTACGTANGCCACTCTTTTTCCCTTTCTATAGCTCCCGAAAAAGGAAGCTCCACCACCGCCCGTGCCGTCACCTTCATTGTCTCCCCAGCCCTCTCCGATCTCATCCGACATGCCAAAAGGGCCCTCTGGAACGGGATTATCAGGAATCGGAACCGATATCGGAGACACGGCCTGAGAGGCAATTACCTTTGCACGGGAGGATTTCTGCCCGGGAGGATTTGGCCTTGCTCTCTGGTTCACCTCCGGCCGCTCGACGCGCTCCTCCTCAGGTATCGGAGCTTGGTATGTCACGATCGGGGTAGATTCCGTCCGTAAAGAGAAAATCGTGATCAGAGCCAGTACTCCCACCAGCAGCCCAATCAGGATCACGGAGCTAACCACGGACTGAACCGTGTCCCGCTGCCGTTGACGGGCACGCTGAATTTCGACCGTCTGGGATTGTGCCAGCCCGAGCTCCTGCTCGTCTTCCTGAGGCACAATCATTCTCGCCATGAGAATACTCTACGCTCTCATTCCCACTCTTTACCAGCGGAAATCGGCTCGTCTCACTCCGTTAAAGGGCATAAAGAGCGCGCCATTATTGTGGCGGTGGCCTGCAACAGGGGTCCTAGTTTCCGGTCCTGACATGCACTGAGGTCCGCAGGACTCCACCCTCGTTCCGAGTATGGGTGGTAATCCCCTTGAGCTCACCGAGAGCCGCGACAATCTGCTTCGCGATAGGGAGCATCTGCATCAGGTCTTCCGCATCCGGCGATCCCTCGCCAAAAATCGCTGCCTGCTCCTCCTCGAGTAAATTGATCCAGTCATTCAGGTAATCATTGAGGACTGTGAGGTCGAGATGGAGGTAGGCCCCCTTCTTTCCCGGTTCAGCCTTCTCCTTGTCCAAGGCCTCGGACAGGCTCTGCACATAGGATTTCGACGTCGAGGCGAAGACATTGTTCTTGTCGGCGGAAACATTCAGAACGAAATCATCTGTCTGGAACGGGAGTGGGAAAAACCATGTCTTCAGGTCATTCTTCTCACTACTCATGGGACGTTGCTTGGGAATGTTCTCTCCGGTCATATCCCCGACAATCTTGAGGATCCCATTGAGTGCTTTTTCCGTGTTTTGCCAAGAACTCTGAAGGCGCTCTTCGTCGCGTGCCGGGGCCATAACTGCGATTCGAGGTGCCTTCCCTTTGTCGGCCAGAAGCTGCGGAAGCCCTGGGACAGTAGGAAGGGATCCCTCGAGGTCAACGATCACCGCACGCTCATCTCCGAGACCTGCAACCAAGTCCCCCCTGACGCCAGTCCACAGCTCGAGGAAATGAGGAAGAATCTGCTCGTCGAACATACCGAGAATCCCAGCAGCTTCCGCCATGTCGAGCGGCACGACTCCCTCGGGCAGATCCATGATAGACGCCTGCTTAATCGCAAGATAGGCAGTCTCTCCAAGGGTCTCAATATAATCGAGGACCTTGTCCTTGTAGCCAGAATCATTCACCCAGTTGGCAAAAAGAAGCACATCTTCCTGCTCGCCCAGTCCGGCATAACCACGGGGCGTATTCAGTTTGAGACTGGGAAGACTCGCCCCACCAAAAATCTCAATCTTGAGCCCTTCCTCAAGGAATGTCACGCTCCCCCCCGGCGTATGGGTATGGAGGTCCAGGATCGCACGTTCCTGCTCGGTCACCAACCCCAGCAGAACCTCGAGATCCTGAGAATCGCCAAAGGCATCCGTCGCCGCCAATCCTTCCTTGAGACCTGCCGCAAGGCCCCCGAAAATCGATGCGCCTTTTGAGCTGTCCTGCAGCTCCTTCGACATCGTCACGAGACTGACNAGCCTTTTCCCCGTATATGAGTTCATGAATGCCGCCTCTGGACGCGANAGCAGGGACTCCGCAGGGCTGGCTGCGATTTGGAGGTCATCTGCGCTCGAGCCCATGAACGCGACCAGGTAGCTTTCNTGGACCCCTACCGCGACAACCAGATTCTTGGACTCCAGCATCTTCATNAGTCTTTCCACCGTTGCGGCATCCATGAACTGAGCCATCCCTTCCTTCATGTCCGGNGGTATCGAGGCCACAAGTTCCTCTCCCTTGATCTTAATGCCTGTGAATTTTGAGCCCTCACGCTCTACATTTACAGCTTCCGCGAAACCCTCTCCATCCGGTCCGATGCCCTCAAGTATTGCTCCGATACCCTGCGCGGCGATCTCATACAACTGTCCACGCGCATCCTCATCGCTGACCTTGAATCCAAAGGTGAGNGGCGGCATCTGTGCTTTCTCAATCACCCCGATTCCCCCCTTGGGATCTCCAAGCAGGCCACTGAGAAGTGGAACCAGATCGTTCACTCCCCCGTCAAATCCTTCTCCCCCATCCCCGAGGGCNGCTTCCAAGGTCTTCATCGCCATCTTAATCGACTGGCGGCTGTAGGACTCGTTGAAGGCAACCATATTGGCTATCTGCCCCGGAGCGCCTTTTCCCACACCCACAAAAATCTCCTCGCCAAGTAGCGCAGCTACCATCTGCAATTGCGGATTCTCCTCTATGTTTAAATCAAAGTCTGGATTCTCCGGAATCAGATTTCCACCGAGCTGATCTTCCGCCATCCGCAGCAACGCCGATTTGCGTATTTCATCCACAAACCCCTTACCATCAAATACTCCCATGTAAGCATGCGTCGTCGCAGGCATATACCGGGCGAATCCCATGGCCCGCGCTACTGCCTCATAACCACCCGCTGGGGCGGGAGCAGAGCTACCCGGCACGACCTTGATGGCAACCTCCTTGGCGCCTCCAGCATGAGCCGGCACACTGCTGATACCTTCTCCACATCCACTGATTCCAAAGGCTCCAAGAGCCCCCAGGATAATGGCAACTTTTTGCGGGCGATGCTTTTTCATAATCAAATCGTTAGCTGTATTGGCGCTCTGGGCAATTCTAATTGAAGGAAAGATGACACAGGCTGGTCCAACGGTCGTAANGCCTCCCTTGGGCGACCGGTCAGTCCCTCTCCANATGGGCAAGCGAATCCAAAAGAGAAATTTGTTCCTTATTTCAANGNAACTTACCNCTTATTCGCCNGCCGCGGCGTCGTATTCTCCCAGCTCCCTGATCCAGATATTCCGGTATTGAATCGGGTCTCCATGATCCTGCAGGCTGATCGGAGCTTTCNCNGGGTGCTTGGCNGGATANGAAGCCAGAGCCCTGTGACGGGTAGGACCAAGAAGAGCTNTGCGGTGGTGAACGAGNACACCATTGTGAATCAGGGTAATAACCGCCGGCGAAATAACNTTTTCATCCTGATATTCAGGCGCCTCGAAAATAATATCGAAACTTTGCCATTCACCNTGCGGTGAAGAAGGGTTCACCCTNGGAGGGGCCTGNCCGTAGATCGCCCCAGTTTGTCCATCCGGGTATGTCTGATTCGTATGGCTCTCCCCCACCTGGACCTCATAAAGACCCATCAGGAAGACCCCGCTGTTCCCACCAGACTGCCCGCTGACCTTTCTTCCGGCAGGCACTCGATACTCAAGATGAAGCTGACAGTCCCCAAAGGCAGCCTTGGATCTGACTCCTCCACCCTTGGCCACTGTCATGATTCCATCNACAATGGGCCATGTATTTCCCTCCCATGTTTCAGAGCTCTGCTTCCCGATGAGNACNAGAGCATCAGCGGGTGGACGGACCGAAACGGCCCCACCACTCTTCACCTTCACCGGCTGAGGACGGGTGCCGTCATGAACCACGTAGGGCACTCCGGGCAGCTCCGGGGTCTTGGGCTTTTCGCCAACTTCAATTGCGGAAGACACGCTCGCCGCCGCAGAGAGNACGGCCATGAGTGCTAATCTTGACAGATTCATCATACATGAGAGCCAACGGCAGACCTTCAGGACAAACAATCTCAAATAACTTTCAATATTTTCTGAAACTTTAGGAAATTCCTTGCTCCTACTTTTTCCTGTGTGAATGTNCACCTAGCACGGTTATGGCAAACAAGTCCAAGCTCAACCCGGGTAATGCCAAACCCGCCCCCTTCGCCCTCATCGAAGATGAACTTAGCAAGGTCGAAGATGTTCTCAGGAGTCAGGTCAGAGACTTCGACCCAGGAGTTGAACCCTACGTCTCATATATCTGCGATACAGCCGGCAAGCGGATCAGACCTGCCTTGAGCATTCTCGTTGGTGGAGCCACCGGATNGATCAGCGATAGTCACCTGAAACTCGGGACTATTCTGGANCTCATTCACATGGCCACCTTGGTTCATGATGACATCATCGATGGAGCGACTACAAGGCGCAGCGTTCCCACCGCCAACAGCAAGTGGGGAGACGGGATGGCGGTTCTTCTTGGTGACGCGCTGTTTTCGCACGCACTCATGCTCTCGACCGAATTTGATGATCTAGTACTCTCACGAGCCATCGCCAGCGCCTCACGGGATGTGTGCCAGGGCGAAATCCTGCAAACACAGAGGCGCTTCGACCTGACGCTCACCCGGAACGATTACTTCACCATTATCGAAATGAAGACGGGCGCTCTCTTCGCCGCCGCGACCGATCTNTCCGCCTACATCTCGGGTGTTTCTCCCGAAANCCGGGCTGCNATGAANGACTTCGGGATGAAGCTNGGGGCCGCTTATCAGATCTACGACGACTGCCTTGATCTGGTCGGATCCGAGGATCAATTCGGCAAAACTCTGAGGACGGACCTCGAAAAGGGAAAGCTGACGCTTCCGATGCTTTACCTTCTTGAAGAGGCCGGAGATACCCAGAGAGAAATTCTCCAGAAAAGAATCATCCAGCAGGAAGAACTCGACCTTACCGTCCTTGCCGGTATCGCGGAATATCAGGGGGCGATTGGGAGATCTCTTGACTACGCAACCGCGCTGCTCCGGGAAGCAAGTGAAAGCCTTTCCCTTCTCGAAGAATCCGCTTACCGGCAGGCCCTGTCAGAAATGCTGAATTTTCTTCTCAAGCTCCTAGGCACACTCCAGAAGGGGTGATCCCCGGAATCTACACACCGAGTCTCTCCGGACCTCTCTCAGAGGGCTAAAGCACTCCCCGAAAAAGACAGCCCGCGTTAGGCTGACCCGCCTTTTCTTCTTCAGGCATGTGCTCGACGGCCGTCGTCAGGAACAGAACGGTCTCCCCTCCCAGTTCCATCAGGAGCGGGCAGGTCACCCGGGGAGAACCCGGGGTCTTCCACACTGCCTCCAGTCGGCCGTCAGCCAGACTATGCTGACGGGCTTCTCCTTCCCTTACATTCTCGGGGTTATACATCGCGATAATGATACTCTGCCCATCAGGAGTCATGACCATTCCATCAGGGTAGGAGGAAACCGCCCGCAAATCCAATACCGTTCGCGGCTCTCCCAGTTGCTGCGCATCACCATCCAGTGGATACTCCACCACCAGCCTCGTCGGAGTATCAATATCGAGAAGGAATTCGTTCCCCTCACGGGTGAGGATCACTTTGCCGTTAGAGCAGGTTTGCCCTCCTCGTAAATGTATCGGCTCATCCATTCCGGGACGCCAGAGATACAAAGATCCCTTGGGATCCGTGAAGGCTACATCCTTGGTGCCGAAGATGACTCCATCTCGATAGACTACCCCGTCATTGATGATGGTTCCGTCTTCCTCTCCCCTGACCTCTCCCGGCGAATCGACCCATTGATCCAATTTGATATCGTAGAATCCAACCTTTCTCTCCGCACCTACCAAAAATACGTTTGAATCCTCCGTGGGAAAGGCAAACCCGGGACGCCCGGGAAGAACATGTTGCTGATTGAGCCCCGTGGCGAGATCAAGAATGTTGATCGATCCCTGCAGGGATTCTCCTCCATGCTGAATGGCTACCCACGAGATCTTTCCATCCCCATACTGACAGGGCCCCTCAGGAAGATAGGCGAGGGCGTCAACGCCCGGACGGAATGCAACTATTGCGGTGTGCTCAGTCATGACTGTAATAGCGAGCTAGACAAAAGGATCTTGCGACCATGGCTGCCGAGTTAGGGATTAGAATTTCATCCACCTGGATCATACGTCGATGAATCGATATTCCCGCTTCCCAAAAGTTGGACGCGTCTACTTGATTTCCTTGATCTTGACGTTCCGGAAGGAGACCTGGGCTCCATGATCCTGCAGGCCGAGGTGGCCTTTCTTTGTCTCAGCGAACCCTTTCCACGTCGCGAACTTGCTTTCGGCCACCTTCTTATTCCAATCGTCGCTCCCGATATGGTACTCCGAGACTTTCTGTCCATTGAACCAGTGTGTTCCTTTTCCATCAACCAGTTTGATTCGGACTGTATTCCATCCGTCCGGGTTTATTTTTTTCTCCCCCTCGACAGCAATTGGATACAGGGCGTAGAGCCCTCCCGCATCAGTACTCTTCTTTCCTTTCGAGCGCTCAATCTGCATTTCAGGAGCGACCTTGTAGATCGGGCCTCCCGCCTCTGGATTAACCCGGATCAAGATCCCGCTGTTACCCTTTGTCTTCCATTCAAGGCTGAGCTCAAAATTCTCATAAGAATCCGAGGTATAAATATCACCCGCTCCTTTCTTCATCAGGGTAAGGGTTCCGTCCTCCACTCCCCAGGCTCCTGCCTCAAGGGCCTTCTTGGTCTTCCAGCTGTGCCACCCAGAGGTGGATTTCCCATCAAAAAGCAGTTTCCAGCCTTCCTTTTTTTCGGCTCGGGTCAGGACGTTGTGTTCTCCATGCGCGAGAGAACTGAGGGCGATCGCAATTGCGAGTGAGATAGTCGTTTTCATGATCAAGATAGGACTCGTGTACTGCTTCTGGAGGTCACGAACAAGCCCCGTAATCACCGGAACGGCTGCTCATTCAGGATTCCGGATTATGTTGCTCCCCGTCCCACAAGGTTCTCTTCAGCAATGTCAGCAATTCCAGGACCGTTTTTTACTCTCCTGGTTCTCCGGAGCCGGATTTGTCCCTAATTTTGATAATTTTCCCGCTCCCAGTAACAATTACAGCGTATCACGAAATAGAGTGGCGTTTTTTCTTTGCCCCTACCACATATTGGGTAGCTTTACTTCCCATTGAGCAATCAATGAGGTGTATTCAGTGCGGTTCACACAAAGACAAGGTTGTCGACTCCCGGATGTCGAAGGACGGGACGACGATCCGGAGGCGCCGCGAGTGCCTCGATTGCAACTACCGCTACACGACCTACGAGCAGATCGAGCGAACGGAACTCCAGGTAGTAAAAAAGGACGGAAGTCGGGAAGCCATCAATCGGGAAAAGCTGTTCCGGGGTCTGGTAAAGGCATGCGAAAAGCGTCCTGTCTCGATGGACCGTCTGGATCGAGCGGTGGAAGAGATCCTCTCCGATCTTCACAAAGACCACATTTCGGAAGTCCCCTCCCGTCTCATCGGAACCGAAGTGATGGACAAGTTACACCAGATCGATCCAGTGGCTTATGTCCGCTACGTATCTGTCTATCGTCAGTTCGACAACGTCGGCGAATTCATCAGCGAAATCCAATCACTCGAGAACCGGGCGGTGCGGGATCACATGCAGAGGAGGCTGTTCAAGGAATAATTTTGTCATGATCTGCCTCGTTGGAAAACTGCCCGTGCTGAAGGTTGGCCGCCACCAGGTATCAAGCTACGACACCGCGTGGATAGATGTCGCTCTTCAGCGTGCGGCGCATTCCTGCGACCGGGCGGACTTTCCCTTCATTGATGATATCCGGGACGGCATCCTGCACTACCTTGAGCACAAGTGCCCTTGGAGGGTTCTCCCGCTCGAAGACCTCTTTGAGCGCATGAAGCGAATGCTGAGGCGTATTGGATGTGATGCCATTGCGGACAATCTGAAGCCGCTAGCCCCTCCCATTACCCTGTCCATTGCCCGCGCCGCGAGAGAAGCCGGAAACGGATTTGAACTCGCATTCTACCGGAAACTGCAGGAGGAAATTGATGACCTGCATGCCCGGGGGGCAGAGGAATTTCATTTCACGGAGCTCCGTGAAAGCGCCCGCATTCTCCTTGGGGCCGCCCAGTGGACTTCCCACTGTAATCGTCTCCACCACGAGATCCTCGCCTTCCTACAGGATATTGCACAGCAACCCGTTCCTGAGAATCGCAGAATTCAGCTCACCATTGACCTCTGAAAGCAACGGAATATCCCCGAGAACTTGAGAGGCTCGGCTCACGGGTTGCCTCGCTTGGTGCCTCTGCCTCCGTCCTCAAAACTGCGATCTTCCCGTGACTGAAAAAACCATCTTCCAGAAGATTGCGGATCGGGAGATTCCGGCTGATATCGTCTACGAGGACGACCTGTGCCTCTGCTTCCGGGACATCGCTCCCCAGGCCCCGGTGCACCTGCTCCTCGTGCCTAAAAAGCTGATCGTCCGGATCGGACAGACCAATCCCTCTGATCAGGATCTTCTTGGACACCTTCTCACTCGCATACGCATTATCGCGGAGCAGGAGGGATTGAGTGAAGATGGCTTCCGGGTGGTGATCAACAATGGCAGGAACGGAGGAGAGGCCATTCCCCACCTGCACCTCCACCTCCTGGCGGGCCGGAAACTCGGTTGGCCTCCCGGTTAGAGAATGGAAGAGGCGGTGCCACCGAGCACCCTGCAATCACGTAGCCTCCTGCTTGGTCTCGCGCGGCTTTGCCTCTTCCATCTTCCATGACCGGGATTTACTGCGCCGCGATGCTTTCTCCAGAATCGCTAGACCAATACCCCCAAGGGCCACGACGCCCTCAAAGCAGTAGAACATCATCACCGCCCCTCCGATCCCTTCGGTGAATCCATAGGAGTGCAAACCCGTACCAAGGAGGTTGACTCCCCACCATGAGAAGGCCACGACGATCGCCCCAAGGATGGAAGCAATATGGATTCCCCAATCCTTCAGATAGCCACCCATGCGCGCGTGCAGAATGATCAGGCACCAGAGAACGATCAACATCGCCCCATTCTCCTTGGGATCCCAGCCCCAGAAACGACCCCATGAGTCATTGGCCCAGATCCCTCCCAATACCGTGCCAACAAGAGAGAAAAAGAGCGTGAAACATACCAATCCATAGACTGATCGGGTCAGGAAACGGCAGAGCGACCTGTCACTCCTATCAAGACCGAAGGCCTTGGCGTAGATGAAGACATGAGACATCGCCGCCGCGATCAGACCTCCTGAGTAGCCCAAGGTGATGATGATCACGTGCGTGGAAAGCCAGAAATTGGAGCGTAGCACCGCGCGCAGGGGATCCATATGGTCCTGCGCATCTACCCCTTCGAAGGCTCTGGCCAGAAACAGACCGAGGAGTCCCAACGCAATGGCAGCACCGAGAGCGATCCGACGACGGGTCACGAACTCCAGCAGGAACAGCACCAGAACACCCCCACCTGCAATGAAAGGGATCGTATCGTAGAGATTACCCACCGGAGGGCGCTCCATGAGGATACACCGGTGCACGATTCCCCAGATGAGATACACCGCGCCGAGCACGCCCAGCACCCAGGTCAGGCGGTAGGTCCATTTCCCCCATCCAGAGGCCGGTGCCAGCCAGCTGATTGCTGCGACCACAAAGGCGAGGACAAACCACGCCAGACCCCTCACGAAATAGTTCTTCTCGTAATACGTTACCTCCGATTCCAACTTGCCTTCCTTCTCCCCGAGCGCGTAACTGCGGTCCACAAGTTCGTCCCGCCAGTCATCCAGCTTATCTGCGAACTCACTTTCCTTTCCGTCTACCGC
>PBNG01000053.1 GCA_002723015.1 Roseibacillus sp.
CCATGGATTAAAGAGGTATGCCCAGTCGCGCGACAGGATACCCCTCATCGGGTAAGCGTCCTTGCCGTGAATGTGGAAGAACTGGGTAAAGACGTGGTCCCGGTCCTCTTGCTGGCCGCCCTGGAGGATTGGTAAAAAAGAGCGCCCATCAGTCCGGGCTGCCGGGGGTAATTTGACTGCTTCCAGAAAGGTGGCCTGCAGGTCAACGCAGGAGAGCATGTGGTTCCTGTCGTCCTGCCCGGCGCTGACCACCCCGGGCCATCGAATAATCCAGGGTGAGCGAGTACTGTCTGGATAGCAATTGGCCTTCACCCCCGGAAAAGCCATCCCGTGGTCGGAGAGGAAAAGGACGATTGTATTTTCCGTGAGTCCGGCGCGGTCGAGCTCCTGCAGTACGGCACCTACCATGTCGTCCGTCCGGCGAACGGAGCCTGCATAACGAGCGAGATGTTTGCGGATCTCAGGAATGTCGGGCAGGCCGGCGCTAACTCGAACTTGAGAAGGTTCATAATTTTGTGACGATTCTGCCCGTTCGTAGTGGGGATTGTCCGGACTGCGGCCCTTGGATCCGGGGATGGAGAACGGATCATGGGGATCGTGACTACTCGCCATCAGGAAAAAGGGCTGGCGTGCAGATTTTGCAGTAGCGAAAAAGTCCCGGGCGAAGCGGCGATAGACCGCCGGGTCTCGGCCCCAGAGATTTTCATCGCCCTTTCCCTGCCACGTGTATGTTGCGGACCACCTGAAAAGCTCCTGTTGATTCAGGGGTTTTCCAATAGTGCCACAGAGGAATCCGGCAGCGTTCAGGAGAGAGGGGAGGGTTGGAGTTCCGGGGCGGATACGCTGGAATCCTTCGGCGCCATTATTTTGCGGATAAAGTCCGGTCAGCATCACGCTGCGGGAGGGAGTGCAGATGGCAACATTGGCATAGCCATGCCAGAACTGTATGCCTTCCTCGGCGAGTCGGTCTATGTGGGGCGTGACGCCCTCGGCGACACCTCCGAAGCAACCGGGGGAGTCCCAGTTCATGTCATCAGCGACCAGCCAGAGGATATTCGGGCGAACGGTGGGCTTGCGAAGCTGTTGCGCGCTGAGATCGGGCACAAGTAATGCGACAACGGTGAGGATAAGGAGAGCGGTACTGTGCATCAGGGTTTTCTGATAGGGTTGTGTCCCAGAGTGATATGGATCCTCGGCGGGATGAATTCAAAACGGTCGAAGATCGGGAAATTCTGGATAAATCTGTTCGATCTGAGGGCGATCCCGAGACGGCCCCCTATTCTGATGAACCGGCGGGAACTTCAAGGCGCTGGTTTTTGGGGTTGCGGATTACGACCCCGGGAACCATCACAGCTGCATGAAGGTTCCCGATTGTCTGGAGAAGAAGCGCACCGGGCGCCACGTCGAGGGACTGGCTGCCTGTCTGCTTCCGTTTGAAAACAATGGAGATATTGCCGGACCAGCCTTTCGGGACGCGGTGCAGAGAACTGCGGAAGCTGGTCTCGGGTGTGCAGTCAATATGGATACCGGATATGCAAACTACATCACGCCGACTGAGAGGACAGAGGTTCTGGTGTGGACTACCGAGACACTTGGAAGCGGGAAGCGTTTTGCGGCTGGAGCTTTCGTGGAGGGGAGAGAGGGAGACCTGGAGGAGCTCTACCGGCGGGAAATGGACGAGATTGCTTCTTTCGGAGGAATCCCGGTAATTTTCCAGACAACGCGTTTCCATGACTGGGATCCTCAGCAAATTATAGATCTGTATGCTTCCATCTGTGATCCTTATCCCGAGGTGATCGGGTTCGAGCTCGGGCAGGTTTTCGCGCCATTCGGAATGATCTACGATGAGAAAACGATTCGGGGGCTCATGGGCATCCCCAGTCTTAGTGGCATCAAGCACAGCTCCCTCAGCCGGACAGAGGAATTGAAGCGACTGGCTCTGCGGGACGAATTACGGCCGGAGTTCCGGATATACACTGGCAATGATCTGGGGATCGACATGATTGAGTATGGCTCCGACTACCTGCTCGGGCTCGCGGCCTTCTGTCCCGAGAAGTTCGCGGAACGGGACCGCCTCTGGGAAGATGAGGATTCCGAGTATTATGAACTGGCAGACGCTCTTCAATATCTCGGGAACGTCGGTTTCCGCGCTCCTGTTCCCGCGTACAAGCACAGCTGTGCGGTCTTTCAGCATCTTCTCGACCGGATACCCTGTAGTGAACCCCATCCCAGTTGTCCGCGGCGTCCGGACTGGGAAGAGGAGATCATGCGAGACTGTGCCCTGCGCCTCGGCTACCACCTGTAGGCTGAGCAAAAGACCTGCTGCGCCCCTATCACCCGCGAGCTCCAACTGGTAAAACTTTAACCCATGTCCTATCCTGAACTTGCTGTTCATACCTTCACGACCCGCTCATGGTCCATGTCCGAATGTATCGAGGGCTACGCACGGCGCGGCATCGGGGGCATATCGGTGTGGCGGGAAACACTCGAAGGGGAGGACCTTTGCTCGGTCCGGAAGCACATATCCGATGCAGGACTGGAGGGGCTGGCCCTTGTGAGGGGCGGCTTCTTTACCGGATTTTCTGAGGCGGAACGGGCCGCGGCAATTGAAAAAAACAGGCAATGCCTGATGGAGGCGGAAGCCTTGGGCCTTCCCCAGATTGTACTCGTCTGTGGGGCGACTCCTGGTCAGACAGCGAGAGAAAACTACGAACAGATCCGCGATGGGATTGGTGCAATCGCAGGTGAGGCCGAGCGTATGGGTATTCGACTTTCGATCGAGCCTCTTCACCCGGTATACGCTGGTGACCGTTCTGGGATCTGTTCCTTGCGCGATGCCAATACCCTTGCCGGAGAGCTATCGCTACCCAACGTGGGAGTGGCAGTGGATGTCTACCATGTGTTCTGGGAAGTAGACCTGCGAGAACAGCTGCAGCATTGCGCCGAAAACGGATGGTTGAATGCCTACCACATTTGCGACTTCAAGCCCGACCAGGAGGATGTCCTCCTGGACCGGGGGATCATGGGGGAAGGCTGTCTCGCCCTTGGGAAAATTGACGAGTGGGTCAAGGAGGCGGGTTTTGAGGGCCGCCGAGAGGTGGAGATTTTTTCCCGGAAGTGGTGGACCGAGGACCAGGATGAATTTCTGGACCGGATCCTCGAAGCCTACGAGCAGGTGTACCGGGGGGAATAATTGATTCAGTGAAGGTGAGGGTTTGACTTGAAGTCAACTCGGTCCACCTTTCCCCCCGTCAGCCCAACCACTCCCCCGGGAGAGGCAGCTGTCTCAATTTCCGGATACCATGAACGAGCAGCGAATCGGGATCATCATGAACGGCGTCACCGGGCGCATGGGAACCAACCAGCACCTTGTGCGATCGATCCTCGCCATCAGAGATCAGGGGGGAGTGCTGTGCGGGGAACGGAGAATCATACCTGAACCAATCCTGACCGGACGAAATGAAACCAAGCTAAGCGGTCTGGCTGGCCAATACGGGGTAGAGGGCTACACCACGGATCTGGATTCGGTTCTCTCCGACGATGCGTATTCGATTTTTTTCGATGCTTCCGGGACTCCTCACCGGGTGGGCTTCCTCGAACGCGCGATCGCGGCCGGGAAGCATGTCTATTGTGAAAAACCGACTGCCAACGCCTATGGCGATGCTCTTGCCATCGCGGAGAAGGCAGAGAATGCCGGGGTAAAGAATGGAACCGTGCAGGACAAGCTCTGGCTTCCCGGGATTCAGAAGTTTCGGTCTCTTCGGGACCAGGGTTTTTTTGGAAAGATCCTCTCGGTCAGAGGAGAGTTCGGATACTGGGTCTATCCCGGACACGATCCGGAGCATCCTGCCCAGCGGCCAAGCTGGAATTACCGTAAGGAAGACGGGGGTGGAATTGTTATCGATATGCACTGCCACTGGCGCTACGTGATTGACAATCTGTTCGGCAAGGTCACTCGAATTTTCAGTCATGCGGCCACGCACATTCCTGAAAGGGTTGATGAAAGGGGCGACACCTACGAGTGTACGGCTGACGATTCTGCCTATGCGATCCTTGAGACAGAGAGTGGGGTGGTTTGTCAGTTCAATTCCTCCTGGTGTGTCCGTGTCCGGCGGGACGAGCTTTTTACCATGCAGGTCGATGGCACGGAAGGAAGCGCCACGGTAGGTCTCCGAAAGTGCATTGTTCAGTCGCGCTCCCAGACTCCAACGCCGGTATGGAATCCGGATGTGGAGAGTCCCATTGACTTCTTCGATGACTGGGAGGAAGTGCGCCCCGGGGAGGATTTCGATAATGCCTTCAAGAGCCAGTGGGAACTGTTCCTCAGACACGTGGTGGAAGATGAGCCCTTCCCGTGGACCCTGCGGGAGGGGGCGAAGGGGGTGGAACTCGCTGAGCTCAGCCTCCGGTCAAGCAGGGAGGGGAAGTGGATGGAGGTGCCGGGCTAGGGCAATCTCTTCAGCTCTTTTCCTTTGCAGGGCTGAGGGCACACCGGAAGCCAAGGTGACAGGTTGTTGAGTCAGGTGTGACCTTGCTGCGGGCAGAGTTACGGTAGCGGTTGCAGTAAGACGCGTGGCAGAGAAAAGAGCCGCCCCGAATGACTTTTTCGGTCCCTCTCCCCGGCCCAGAGGGGTTGTCTGCAGGAGAGTTCGTGTAGTAGCGGGAGTCAAACCAGTCGGAAACCCAGTCCCAGGTATTACCCATCATGTTATAGAGTCCGTAACCATTGGCTAGAAATGACCGGGCTGGGGCCGTGCCGCAATAGCCATCCGATCCGAGGTCCTTTTCTGGAAATCGTCCCTGCCAAATGTTACACCGATACTTGCCGCCGGGGATCAATTCATCTCCCCACGGGTAGATCAGGCGTTCCTCTCGACCGCGGGCCGCGCATTCCCATTCGGCTTCAGTTGGTAGTCGTTTCCCCGCCCACTGGCAGAAGGCTTTGGCGTCATGCCATGAGACATGGACAACCGGATGGTTCATGATTTTGCGAATGTTGGTGCCGGGCCCCCCGGGTTTCTGCCAGCAGGCTCCCTCGACCTTGGCCCACCACTCAATTCCGAAGGCCCGGTCGAACCGCATGCGTTTCAGATGGGCCCGGGGAATCTGGTTGTGAAAAACAAACGACCAACCGAAGCGCTCCGCCTCGGACCGGTATCCGGTCGAATCCACAAAGGAGGAAAAGTCCTCATTCGTGACCGCGGTTTGGTCCATGAAAAAGCTCTCAAGCCCTACTCTGTGGATTGGCCCTTCTCCGTCTCCACTCCAGCACTCGGGCCCCTCAGCGCCCATCAAGAATTGTCCCTCTTCGATGAAGGTCATGCCTTCATCTGAACCAGCATTCGAGGAACGGCTCGGGCATGGGGTTTCTGACTTGATATCACTGACAGTCCGAGAAGGTGTGCAGCAGGGCTTTCCATCGGACATGTCCCTAGGTAGCGCTGGCCCGGCAGCATGTCGAATATGATTGCGGTGTTTCCCTGAGGCGGGTCAGGCTGCGGGATGCGGTGGATTTATCTCCCTCTGATGGTCCTCATTGGATCAGCCAGCGCTGGATCTGAAATTACCCTCATAGACTTGAGCGCGGATCAGAGACGGATAACGCTGGTAGACCGGGAAAAGGGCCAGTACCTGGGGCACGTTTCAACCTGCCTGTTGGAGGATGGCAGAACCATTCTGGTGGTCTATCCGAAAGGACATGGAAGAGGAGCGATCATCTATAAGAAAAGCACCGATGGAGGAAGGACGTGGTCAGATCGGCAGCCGACCCCTGAGTCGTGGGCAACCTCGCAGGAGGTCCCTACGCTGCACCGAATGCAGGGAGCCGATGGGAAATATCGGATCGTGCTCTGGTCCGGCCTCTACCCCGCAAGGAATTCGATCAGCGAGGATGGGGGGAAGAGCTGGAGCGAACTGAAAAGGGTTGGCGACTGGGGTGGGATTGTCGTGATGGGGAGCCATCTGAAACTGACAACAGGGAGAGGTCACTATATGTGTGTATTCCATGATGATGGGCGGTTCTTTTCCGATGGCGGCAAACGGGCGAGGCCCGTTACTTTCTCGCTCTACAAAACTCTCACGACGGATGGAGGCTTAAGCTGGTCTCATCCTGAAACCCTTCACAGAGACAGCGCTGTCCACCTATGCGAACCCGGTGTGGTGCGATCTCCTGATGGCAGTCAAATAGCGATGTTGTTGAGAGAAAACGCACGGAAAAGGAACTCACACATCATGTTTTCTGAGGATGAAGGTAAGACCTGGAGCAGACCGAGAGAACTTCCTGTTACCCTGACCGGGGACCGTCATACCTGTCGCTATGCCCCTGACGGACGGCTTGTCATTGTGTTCAGGGGTCGATATGCGGCCGGTAACGTCATTGCGGCCATCGACGGGGACTGTGCGGCATGGGTTGGTCAATATGAAGACCTCGTGGGGGGAAGACCGGGACAATATCTCCTCCGCCTTCTCGACAACAAGATGGGTCATGACGCTTCATATCCGGGAGTTGAAGTCCTTCCGGATGAGAACGGATCGATTGTTGTGACAACCTACGGCCACTGGATCCGGGGTGAGGACCCATTTATCCTGACTACCCGGTTTTCCATGAAGGAACTGGACGCCTACGCCGAGAAGGGATCAGGCCTTCTACTGGAAGGGAACTCCGTGAGAGTCAGGAGGTAGGTTTGTCGGTGGATTTGCGCTATCGGCTTTGAGTTTGACCTCTAATGGCTACTGTCGGCCGCGTGGAAGGAATCCCACAGATACTTGTTGCGGTTGTCCCGATCTATTTGCTCATGGTGGTTGGAGGCGGCTTGCGGCGTGCCCGGGTGCTCGTCCCAGAGATGGACCAGGGCCTTACCAAGCTGGTCATCCATGTGCTTTATCCAGCATTGATTCTGGACAAGGTTCTCCGGGCGGAGGTATTGCGGGATTTGTCGGTAGTGGTGTGGGCCATCACGGTAGGGTTCGTGGTGATTGTGATTGGCCTCATGGTCGCGCTTCTGGTTGGCCGCATGATCGGCCTTCGGAAAGGCACGGGATGGCGAAGCTTTACTCTCACCGCAGGAGTCCAGAACTATGGATATGTTGCGATTCCCTTATTGATGGTCTTCTTCCCTGAAAACGAGACTGCGGTTCTGGGAGTACTGTTCACTCACAGCCTTGGAGTGGAGCTGGGGATCTGGACACTGGGAATGTTCATCCTGCGAGGAAAGCCAATGAAATCGCCCCGCGAGTTCATTTCTGGTCCGATAGTGGCGGTCGTTGTGGGACTTCTCCTCGTCCTTGCACGGGTGGATACCCTCGTGGAGCACTCCGAGTTGGTCGCTCTCGGATTCGACATCTTTCTAAATCTTCTGCACTGGCTGGGACTGGCGGCGTTCCCGGTAGGGTTGCTGCTTATCGGGACGGTGATCTCCGATTTCCTTGGTAAAGAGCCTTATTGCTTCCGTGTCGGGGTCGGTAGCATCATCGTACGGATGATTGTGATGCCGATGGTGATTCTATCCATCGCGAGGTTTCTCCCCGTCGTTGTCGAGTTCAAGCAGGTTCTCCTTGTGCAGGCGGCCATGCCTAGTGCTGTCGCCCCCATTGTCTATGCGCGGCACTACGGGGCCAACCCAGCTGCCGCGATGCACGTGGTAGTCACGACCTCCATTGTTGCGATTATCAGCATTCCGGTCACGATCGCGTTGGGGCGGGTGTGGCTCGGGCTTTGAGAGTCCGTCGTCACTGAGAAAGGGGTCGGCTGGCACTCCGGGCTAGCATTTGGATACACAAATTACTAAATATTAATGATATATGCCCTTAATCGCATGGGCAGAAGGTGCGATATGCCGGGGAGAGAGCCAAGGATTCGGGAGCGGATTTCCCCTTGCTGGAAACAAGAACTGCCGGTCACATCGTTGTGGCACGTTTTTTTCTGTATGGGCAGGCCGAATTTTGGCCTAATTTCGGTGGTGTGTTTCAGATAATGGGCGAGTTTCTTGAAAGAGAGACTTGCTCGTCGCTTGGACGCGCTGTCAAAATCTAACCAGCCGACGCTGCTATTGTTTGATTATCGCATGAAGACCGCTCTGCCAATCCTGTTGGGACTCAGCTTTTTCCCGGCCTTTTTGACCGCTGAGGAGGATATCACCAAGGTAAACGCCACCACCAAGGCGTTCTGGTCTTACAAGCCGCTGCGCCGCCCGACTGTGCCCAAGGTCACGGAACCAGCATGGAGCCGCAGCCCGATCGATGCGTTTCTCCTTTCGCGTTTGCAGGCGAATGGGCTCAAGCCCAATGAACCGGCGTCGAAACGGGAGCTGATCCGGCGAGCGACGTTCGATATTACGGGCTTACCTCCTACCCTCGCGGAGGTGGAGGCCTTCGAGGAGGATTCCTCGCCCGAGGCCTGGGAAAAGGTCATCGACCGTCTGCTGGCTTCTCCGCACTACGGCGAAAAGTGGGCACGGCACTGGCTCGATATTGTCCGCTACGCTGAGTCGAACGGGTTTGAGCGCGATTCCGACAAGCCACACATCTGGCGTTATCGCGACTATGTGATTGATGCGTTCAACGCAGATGTTCCCTACGATCAATTTCTCGTCCAGCAACTGGCCGGCGATGAGCTTGAAAAGCCAACTTCGCAGTCGATGATTGCGACGGGATACCATCGACTCATGCAATGGGATGATGAGCCTGCGGATCGGCTTCTGCACCTCTTTGACAACCTGGATGACGATCTTCGGATTACCACCGAGGGCATGCTCGGCATGACGGTTGGTTGTGCTCGATGCCATGACCACAAGGGTGATCCAATCTCGCAGGAGGACTACTACAGCTTCATGGCTTTTTTCCGTGGGATGAAGCAGCCGGGTAAAGGTGGGGCGAACATAGAGAATGTTGGTGGGGGCGAAGGGGATGCCAGCTATCAGACTGCTCTTGAAAAGCATGATAGCGAAGGAGACAGGATCAAAGGAGAACTGGAAAGTGCCGAGAAGAAGATCGGGCAGCAGTTGATCAAGGCATTTCCGAGCCTCAAGGGGAGACTCAGCAGCTCGGGAAGTGAATTCCGGGTGCTGCTCGGAGATGGCCGGGAAACAAGTCCTGGGCAGTGGTTCTACACCACCAGAAAGCCATCGCCAAACTGGTCGGCAGTTAATTTCCGTGCCGAGAATCAGAAGTGGAAAAAAGGCGTGGCTGGCTTTGGCAAAACCGGGACTCCCGGGGTCAGCGTTAACACGGAGTGGACTTCCAAGGAGCTCTGGGCACAGGCGACCTTTCTTTTGGAAAGTATCCCCGACAAACTCAAACTTTCGCTGATCCATGACGAGGACATGGAACTGTTTCTGAACGGGCAGCTCGTTCTCAAGCGGAGTGGGGTTCTGGGAGCCTACAAGGACTTTGATGCCGACAATAAATTTCTCTCTGCCCTTCAAACGGGTCGGAATGTTGTAACGGCCCGGGTGCGGCAGACAAAAGGGGGGCAATCCTTTGATTTTGGGGTCAGGGCTTACCAAGGGGAGAAGTTCACCATGGATGTGGCCCTCGCAATGTCCAAGGCCAAGGGTGTTGAGGCCGCTCTTCTCAACAAAAGAAAAGACCTCAAGAAGCGGGTCACGCAACACGCCCAGAACCGGCCCAAGCCGACCAGCGTGAGCGCTCAGGTCGTTCAGGAGCATTCGAAGACACCACCGCCTTTGTATGTGCATTACCGGGGAAACCCGCATGTCAAAGGTGAGAAGGTTATGACAACGCGTATCCCGAGTATCTTCGGAGGAGATGAACTCGAGTACACCCCCCCGGCTCACGGGCGGAATACCAGTGGGCGCCGCATGGCGCTCGCGCGGTGGATTATCAAGCCTGACAATCCACGAACCTCACGGGTAATCATGAATCGCCTCTGGCAACATCACTTTGGCCGTGGAATCTGCGCCACTCCCAACGATTTTGGTTATCTGGGGGAGCGTCCGACTCATCCCGTCCTTCTGGACTGGCTCGCCACTGAACTGGTGAACAGAGAGTGGAGTCTCAAGCAAATGCATAAGGTGATCATGCTTTCCCAGGCTTACCAGATGTCGTCCCGCGGCCAGGAGGCAGGATTGTCGAAGGATCCGGATAACAAATTGTTCTGGCGTTTCAACATGCGTCGCCTGACGGCGGAGGAATTGCGTGACTCAGTCCTCGCCACCACCGGCCGGTTGAACCGGAAGATGGGAGGTCCGAGCATTTATATAAAGCTCGCGCCCGAAGTGCTGGCAACCTCCTCAACCAAGGGAGGGAAGTGGGGTAACTCGCCTCCAGAAGAGCAGACCCGGCGAAGTGTCTACATCAAGGTGAAGCGCTCACTTGTTCCTCCTATCCTGCAGGACTTCGACCTTGCTGATACGGACGGCACCTGTCCGGTGCGTTTCCGCAGTATTCTTCCGACGCAAGCCTTGGCAATGATGAACAGTGCCTTTGTGAATGAAGAAGCGGTCAATTTTGCGGAACGACTTCGATCCGATGCGCCGGATGACCCTCGCAGGCAGGTTGGCCTTGCACTTGAGATTGCCCTGGCGAGGGCTGCGACAGCGAGCGAGCTGGACTATGGGATGGAGTTTGTGGAGGTCATGATGCGGGAGCACAAACTTTCCTCGGAGGAGGCCTTTAACCGGTTCGCACTCCTCGTCTTGAATCTCAATGAGTTTTTCTTTGTCGACTGAATGCCGATCATCTTCCCGTTACATCTTTCTTACCTAATTCCATGAACAAACCAGTGAACAGTTTTTGTGGTCAGATCAATCGCCGGGAGGCAATCCGTCATCTGGGCGGTGGCTTTACCTCATTGGCCCTGACGGGCATGTTGGCCCAGGATGGATTCTTCAATAAGGCTGGAGCCGCAGGTCTCTATGGCAATCCTCTGGCTCCCAAGGATTCGATGCTGCCCCAGCGAGCCAAGGCGGTAATTTTCCTTTTCATGTATGGGGGTCCAAGTCACATGGACACCTTCGACTACAAGCCGGAACTCTATCCGCTCGACGGTAAAACCATTGATGTAAAAACCTTTGGCCGTGGAGGAAAAAAGAACAAGGGCCGCGTCGTAGGACCCAAATGGAAATTTTCCCAGCACGGTCAGTCAGGAAAGCACATTTCCAGTCTGTTCCCGCACCTAGCCAAGCGAGCTGATGATATTGCCTTCATTCACTCGATGTATGCGGAGTCCCCGATCCACGGATCAGCGATGTTGAACATGAATTGCGGATCGGTGGTCAGCGGAAAGCCCTCGCTCGGATCGTGGGTGAATTATGGACTTGGCAGCGTGAACGAGAATCTTCCGGGATACGTGGTCATGCTCGAGAACAGCGGAGGGCCGATCAGCGGTGCCAAGAACTGGACGTCTGGCTACATGCCCGCGAGTTATGGAGGAACGGTTTTTCGCTCGCAGGGTGATCCAATTCTGAATCTCAAGAATGCGCACAACATGCCGCGGGAACAGCAGCGGACGCTTCTCGATTACCTCAGTAATATGAATCAGGAGCATCTCGGACTGCGGGAAGACCAGTCGGATCTTTCCTCAAGGGTTTCCAGTTACGAGCTGGCCTACAGGATGCAGATGACCGCCCCGGAGGCCATCAACCTGGATAGCGAACCGGAGTACGTGAAACAGATGTATGGAGTGGGAGAAGGACGCACTGATGACTTTGGCAGAAAGTGCATGCTGGCACGAAGGCTTGTGGAGCGGGGTGTCAGGTTTATCCAGATTTACTCCGGGGGTGCACACAATGATGCCAACTGGGATGCCCACGGAAATCTCGAGGCAAATCACAACAAGCATGCAGGGAATACCGATAAGCCGATCGCTGGGCTCATTGCTGATCTGAAGCAGCGGGGGATGCTGGATGAAACCCTGATTGTATGGGGCGGAGAATTCGGTCGTCAACCAACTGCGGAGTATGCCAAGGGAACTGGTCGTGATCACAATTCATTCGGATTTACGATGTGGATGGCAGGAGGCGGCATTAAGGGTGGGGTTTCTCATGGAGAGACAGACGAGCTGGGTGCTGCGGCGGTAGGTGATGGCATGCATGTGAGGAACATGCATGCCACTGTACTTGACCGGATGGGCCTAGACCCCAATAACCTCAGCTATTTCTATGGCGGCCTTGACCAGAAGCTGGTCGGGGTGGAGGGAGCCAAGCCCATCCACCAGATCATGGCATAGGGATCCTGACCTCCATCACTCGAGGGGAGAGCAGAAAGCTCTCCCTTTGNTGTAAGGTCCCGGGAGGCTCCAACTNNAGACTTCTGGAGCCAGAGTTCACAGTAGTCGTCGCAGCTGGATTCAGGATTGGACTGCGACTATCTGGCTCTACCACGAGGCTGAGCGGGACGGCGCTGTCCTGATTGGGGTCTTCGGGCACCGCGATTTGGCCGTTCCTCCGCCTCAAGGCGGCGTATCCGTTGCTCAAGTTGGGACAGCCGGTTCTCCATGCGTCTGAGGAAATGGTGGACGTCGGCTTCCTCGCGGTCCATGTGGTGATGCTCTTTATCGTGATGCCTCTCCTCTTCGTGTCCTCTATGCTCTTCATCCCGGTGGCTCCGCTCCTCGTGTCTTCTGTGCTCTTGCTCCCGGTGGCGCTGCTCTTCGTGTCTTCTGTGCTCTTCCTCCCGGTGGTGCTGTTCCTCGTGCCTTCTGTGCTCTTGCTCCCGGTGGCGCTGTTCCTCGTGTCCTCTGTGCTCTTGCTCCCGGTGGCGCTGTTCCTCGTGTCTTCGGTGCTCTTGCTCCTGGTGGCGCTCTTCCTCGTGTCTTCTGTGCTCTTGCTCCTGGTGGCGCTGCTCGTCATGTTGTCTCCGCTCTTCCCGGTCTTGGCGGGCACGATCGGAACGCCTCATCTGGGCTCTCCCGGTTCCTTCATCGCTACGGGCGCCTGCCTTTTTTCCGGGTCTCGCTCCTTGTTCAGCCTTGAGTTCGGGTCCTCGGGTGTTGTCCCGGCCCTGTCCAAGAGATGGAAGGGCAAGCAGGCTCACCAAGATAAGGGTAAGAAGTGTGGTATTCATTATTGCTTGGGTCATGGATGAATCCCCCTCCGGCAAGGTAGATATCGCCGCAGGGGGAGGTTGAAGGTGAGCTTTTTCCCGTGCCGGGTCCAGAATGGATCCTGAAATACTGCGAGTTGGCGCCTCCGGGGGGTAAAAGGTGAGCTTCTCAGCACGCGGTGACCACTGATGAGAGGTAGAATTTGAGCAAATTCCCTTCTGGCAACCATGGGCAATGGCAGTTACTTCCTCTCCGACGACACCCTTTCCACTGCGAATTAATGAAGACCCTGATCTCCTCTGCCTTCCTGTTTCTGTGTCTCTGGCATGCAGCGTCCTTTGCCAATTCCGTCAAGCCGAACATCCTGTTCATTTTTGCTGACGATATGACTTACGATGCCATTGCGGCTCTTGGAAATGAGGAGATCGAGACGCCTCATCTTGATCGGCTGGTGAGGGGAGGAACCACCTTCACCCACGCCTACAACTCAGGATCTTGGAGTGGGGCGGTGTGTGTGGCTAGTCGACACATGCTGATGACGGGACGGCAGCTCTGGAACGCCCAGAAAGTGGCCAACCGGAAAGGGATGAGTGAATTCCAGTCTCAGGGGAAGTGTTGGCCACAGTTACTTGAGCGTGCGGGGTATCGCACATACATGTCGGGGAAGTGGCATGTGCAGGTTGACGCCGGCAAGCTCTTCAATGTGGCCAAGCACGTCAGGCCGGGAATGCCACGCTCGATCAAGAAGGCCTACAATCGCCCGCTGGAGGGAAAGCCAGATCCCTGGGATCCCGCGGATAAGTCAATCGGAGGGTTCTGGGAAGGAGGGAAACACTGGAGTGAAGTTCAGGCGGATGATGCGGTGGGTTTCCTTGAGGATGCGGCCAAATCCAAGCAACCGTTTTTTATCTATCTGGCCTTCAATGCTCCTCACGATCCCCGGCAGGCTCCTCAAGAGTATCTCGATAAGTATCCGACCAGTGAAATTATCGTGCCAAGGAATTTTCTGCCGAGGTATCCCTACCGTGACGAGATAGCGAACCCCCATCGGCTCCGGGATGAAAATCTTGCTCCTATGCCAAGGACCAAACATTCCGTTCAGGTCCATCGGAGGGAGTATTACGCCATCATCTCGCACATGGATGCNCAGATCGGACGCGTCCTTGATCAGTTAAAGAAGACCGGGAAGGCGAAGGATACCTATGTGGTCTTTACCGCAGATCACGGACTGGCAGTGGGACAGCACGGTCTTTTCGGGAAGCAGAACATGTACGATCACAGCGTGCGGGTGCCATTTGTGGTGACTGGACCAGGGGTTGCCGCCGGGGCGAGTAATGATGCTCCGGTTTACCTTCAGGACATCATTCCAACATCGTTGGACTGGGCTGGGGCAGAGACTCCTGACCATGTTCAATTTGAAAGTATCCAGCCTCACATCCGAGGAAACGGGAAAAAGCGTGACTATGTCTATGGAGCCTATCTGGGGGTGCAGAGATCCATCACCATGAATGGCTACAAGCTGATCTACTATCCCAAGGCCAATAACATGATTCGTCTCTACAAGGTTTCGGAAGATCCCCATGAAACCAACGACTTGATGAAAAGTAACCATCCCTCATTAAAGGAGGTGGTTTCCAGCCTGTGGGATCGTCTTAATACGATCCAGGGTGAATTTGGCGACACCCTGAAGCTGGAAAGGTCTGAGTAGGGCTTTCCAGAATATTGGCAGACAGGGCACGCCCTCGTGTTCAGGGTGAGAAGTGACCACGAACAGATGGGGCCGTGGGAGTCTACCCTCGGCCCCTGTCATGAACCGANATCGGCCCTTATGAGGGTGGACTTGTCAGGAACCGTGCATAGAGTCCTCCAATGNCTATCAACGTCGAGTTGCTGTCACGCATCTGCAAGGAGCCAGGGGCTCCAGGTTTCGAGACGCGCATCCGGAATCTCGTCCTGAAAGAACTTGAAGGCCTCGCGGATGAGGTGCGAGTCGATGCGATTGGTAACGTGGTTGCGCTNAAAANGGGGCGATCCGCAGAGATGAAGGCCATGGCTGCAGCGCATATGGATGAAATCGGGTTCATCGTAACGCATATCGATAATGATGGGTTCCTGCGCTTCAATCCTCTCGGAGGATTCGACCCCAAGACCCTGACTTCACAACGCGTCCTCGTGCATGGTCGCGAGGATCTCATCGGCGTCATGGGCTCAAAGCCCATCCATATAATGAGTCCGGAGGAGCGCAACAAGCCTCCGAGGCTGGAAGACTTCTTCATTGACCTTGGCCTCCCACGCAGTGAGGTGGAGAAATTGGTGGCAGTTGGAGATCCAATCACACGGGAGCGTGGACTTGTCGAGATGGGAGAGTGCGTCAACGTCAAGTCACTGGATAACCGGGCCTCGGTCTTTCTTCTGATCGAAACCTTTCGGGCACTCAAGAAGAGCCGGCGAAAGCCCGCTTATGATTTTCATGGTGTATTCACAGTACAGGAAGAGGTAGGACTTCGCGGGGCACAGGCGTCGGCTCTTGAGATTCAGCCTGACTTCAGTTTTGGACTGGACACGACCATAGCATTCGACACCCCGGGGTCGAAGCCTCAGGAGCAGTGCACCAGACTCGGTGAGGGCGTCGCTATCAAGATCATGGATTCATCTGTCATCTGTGACCAGCGGATGGTGGAGTTCATGAAGGCAACTGCGGATGAAAAGAAAATCGAATGGCAACCCGAGATTCTCCGAGCTGGCGGAACAGACACCGCCTCCCTGCAGAGAATGACTCCGGGTGGTTCCATTGCGGGTGCGGTTTCGTTGCCGACCCGCCACATCCACCAGGTCATTGAGATGTGTAACAAGAAAGATGTAGCTCAAGCAATCAAGCTACTGGCGGCATGCCTGTGCGGTTTGGACAAGCATGACTGGCAGTTCTGATCCCGCATGATCAGATAGGGGAGAGTCGGTGGTCTTCGGGGTCCGTGCTGTGATAGGACTCGCCGAAAGAGTGGTAGCAGCAGGGTTCCCAATCTCATCACGGGCCGTTACCTCAATTGCGTTAAAATCGACTCAAGGAGCCGTTTTTGTTAGAATTTAATTTTTTTTAAATAAACCAAACGCAATATTTCAGGGCTCTAATGGCTGCCTCCTTGAAATGGCCGGGCAATGGATGGCGTCTTTTTGTAAAAGACGGGAAATGAGGGGGACATGAGCTCCACGCTCATTTTTTTGCACCGCATTGCCCGGAACGGCNACCTGTTAGAAAGTGAGGGTTCAGGCCTGATTTGCTCGGTCGAGAAGACTAGCAAGTAAAAACTCGAACTGCTGCAGAATCCGCAAAACCACAACATGTTGTATTGTTAATAATTTGATCATACAATATGGACAAGATTCCGTTGACGGAATGAGGGTTTGAACCTTACTCTCCCCACCGCTGAGCCAGATAGCTCATTTATTACGGATTCTTTAACTAGCTGCCGAAAATACAGAAAAACCTCTCTATTTGTTAAGATGTCAGAAACCACCACAGTCCAGATCGGGGACCGATCCTTTGTTTTAGACCGCGAAAAGGCTGAGGAAGCGTTTGCCGCCAAAAGCGTGATCAATGGGAAAGACACCATGTTTTTCAACATACTGCCCCTGAAATATCAGTGGGCGTATGACCTCTACAAAACCATGAAAAACAACCATTGGGAGCCTGAGNATATCCCAATGCAGAAGGATGTGGAGCAATGGCGGGGGACCGATGAGATTTCGGATGTGGAGCGTTGGATTATCAAGATGGGCATCGGCTATTTCTCGGCAGCAGAAGGTATCGTCGGTGACAACATAATGCATGTGGTTCGCGAATTGGTTACAGCTCCCGAACTGAAGATGGTTCTTGGCCGTCACGCTCACGAGGAAAACATTCATGCCGATTCCCTGGTCTACATGATTTCTTCTCTGGGGCTGAACCCGCACGAGTGCGAGGCGATGTTTGAGGACATTCCCACAATCACGGCCAAGAACAATTTCCTGGTGAGTAACAGTCGGGCCATGCGAAGGGATGTGGATCTCAGTATTACTGACAACAAGCAGGCCCTCGCCAAGAACATGTTTATGTTTGGACAGGTCATGGAGGGAACTCAGTTTTACGGTCTTTTCGGAATGATCCTGAGTCTCTATCGGCAAA
Source organism: Roseibacillus sp. (assembly GCA_002723015.1). The sequence continues at coordinate 17,166 of PBNG01000053.1, forward strand.
ACAAATTTCCCGGTATCGGACAAATGTTCCGTTATACCCTGAGGGATGAGTCGAACCATATTGAACTGCTACGTCAGCTCCTCAACGAACTGGTCGTNGAGAATCCTGAAATCTGGACCGAGGATTTTCGTAGCGACCTTCGCGAAACAATGCGGCAGGGTATCGCCCTTGAGAAGCAGTTTATCCGGGACTGCCTGCCGGTGGATGCAGTTGGTCTCAATGCGGCAGACTTTGAACAGTATATCGATTATATCGGTGATCGTAGGCTCATGAACTGCCGTCTCGATCCTCTTGGCGATAATGTTTCCAACCCGTTCCCATGGCTTGCGGAGATGATGGACATCAAGAAGGAGCAGAACTTCTTTGAAGGTCGTGTGACGGAGTATCAGAAATCAGCTGCTCTGGAACATGCCGGTTACAGTGATGACGATCTCTAGGCAGATTTGACAGCGTGGCCGGGGGGATGCTTGCGGTGCGGTGGGTCACGGACCGCTCTTCCTCTCATTAGATCTACGCCGTCTGAAGCGAAATTTTGATACCTCTCCACCTCTGCTCAAGAACCGATGTTCCGTTTCCACCCTTACGTGAGCCTTTACACCGAAAGACCCTTTTATGTACCGATCCATAACTCTTGAAGAAGACATTGCACTGAAACAAGTGATCGCCAATCGACATGGCGATGAAACAAGCTGTCAGCGCTACAACTGGCGTGAATCACTTGCAAGTGAGCACCGCGCCCCCATCCCCGAAATCATTGTGACNCGGGGGGCCGGTGAGGTGCAATTCTCTCTCGCGGATGTGACGGATACCATCGGGGAAGCGCTCACCGACCTTCTCCTCTCGCGGCAGGAGCAGGAGGAACGGATCTACAATGACGAGAATCGTAATTTTGTAACGGCCGTCGCCTTCAGTGTGGCTAAGAGCCTCATGCAGCAGGTCCAGCGCGGTGGAACGATCAAGTTGAGCCAGAATGATCTCTATCTCCTCATCGAGAAGGCTCTGATAGAAAACGATGCGCATGACGTCGCGAAGTCTCTGGTTTTCGCTCGGAGTTACGAAAAAAACGGGGAAATCGTGGTCAGTGAAGACCCTCATCCGATGCCTGTTCGCCTCATTCGGAGGAACGGTAACGTCGTGCCATGGAGTGAAACGAAGATCGAGACTGCGGTTAGAAAGGCCTTTCTNGACCTCAGGAAGGACCCGGAGCCCGCCTCCCGGGTTGCTCATGGGGTGACCCAGAGGGTGCGGAGGGGAGACTCTGCGTTCGTCCACATAGAAGACGTGCAGGATCTTGTCGAAGAGGAGCTGGGTCGGCAGGGCCAGTATGAAGTCATGCGGGCTTACATGTCCTACCGCATCCAGCGCGCGGAAGTTCGCAAAATCCATCAGGCAGAGGCGACTGAGGATCCTAACCAGGATTCCATGGTGGTGGTGACGCGGGCGGATGGGCAAAGCGATTTCTGGGATGGAACTGAACTTAAGAGGCGGATCCAGTTTGGTATGATCGGCTTGGATCTCTGCCTCAGTGAGGAAGAGATAGAATTCGAACTGCGAAGGTCGGTTGGGGCTGAGATCTCAGAGGGGGAGCTGCAGCGGACCATTATCCTCAACGCGAAGTCCCTGATCGAAAGAGACGCTGATTTCGCCAAGTTTGCTGCCCGGATCCTTCTCAGTTACATCTACGAGGAGGTGCTGGACTGGTCGATTCAGCGAGATGGGGTTGCTGCTTTGAAGGCAGCCCATCAGGAGCAGTTTCGGCGCTACCTCAAGCATGGGGTCGCTATCAAGAGAATCAGCCCTGAACTCATCGAGCGCTATGATCTGGAGCGCCTCTCAGAGGCATTCGATCCCTCGGCAGACCTAGACTTCGATTATCTCGGTATCCAGACTCTCTACGATCGTTATCTCGTTGTGGACAAGACCTCTGCCAAGCCGCGGAGAATTGAAACGCCTCAATTCTTCTGGATGCGGGTTGCCATGGGCCTGTTCAGGGCGGAAGAGCAGGACCGTGAGGATTGGGTGATCCGCCTCTACCAGCTCTATAAGGGGCGNAGGTTCTGTTCCTCTACTCCAACCCTCTTCAATTCCGGAACTCTCCATTCTCAGCTCTCTTCCTGCTATCTCTATAAGGTCGATGATTCGATTGAGTCGATCATGATAAGGGGCATTTCTGAGAATGCCTTCCTCTCAAAGTGGGCAGGAGGACTGGGGGGGTCATGGACGAGCGTTCGTGGCACCGGAGCCTACATTCAGGGAACCAATGGTGAAAGCCAGGGGGTCATTCCCTTCCTCAAACTACATAATGATCAACTGGTCGCTGTCAATCAGGGTGGCAAGCGGCGGGGATCNGGGTGTGCCTATCTGGAGAGCTGGCATAACGACATGGAGGATTTTCTGGAGTTGAGGGTCAATACCGGAGACGAGCGCCGGCGGACTCACGACATGAACACCGCGAACTGGATCCCGGACCTCTTCATGAAGCGGATGGAGGGAAGGCAGGACTGGACTCTTCTCCGGGCGAATGAGTGTCCCGATCTCCACGATCTCTACGGAAAGGCCTTTGAGAAGCGCTATGTCGAGTATGAGGAAAAGGCGGCCGAGGGGAAGATCTGGAGCCGCAAAGTCCCGGCCATCGAGCTCTGGAAGAAAATGCTCAAGATGCTCTTCGAGACCGGGCATCCATGGATCACATTCAAGGATCCCTGCAATCTGCGTAGCCCGCAGGACCACGTCGGAGTTATTCANTCCTCAAACCTGTGCACGGAAATTACCCTCAACACCAGTGAGGAGGAAACCGCGGTCTGCAACCTTGGCTCCGTAGTACTGGATACTCATGTGACCAAGGAAGGTACGCTCGATCACGANATGTTGCGNGAGACGATAACGGTTGCGATCCGCGCCCTGGATAACGTTATCGACATCAACTTTTATCCGACGGATGCCGCCCGGACAGCAAACCGTCGCCATCGGCCGATCGGCCTTGGGGTGATGGGTCTTCAGAATGCACTGTTCAAAAAGGATCTCTCCTTTGCCAGTGACGAGGCAGTAGATTTCAACGACGAGTTCATGGAGGCCATAGCCTACTATGCCTACGGGGCTTCGAGTGATCTGGCGGGCGAACGGGGTAGTTACTCCAGTTACAGGGGATCAAAGTGGGACCGGGGAATTCTTCCTCAGGATTCGCTNGAGCTTCTCGAGGATGAGCGGGGGGAAGAAGTTGCCGTGCCGCGGGGTGGTAAGATGGACTGGAAAAGCGTCCGTGAAAAAATCATGAGGAATGGGATCAGGAACTCCAACGTCCTTGCCATCGCACCGACTGCTACCATCTCCAACATCATGGGAACGACCCCCTGCATTGAGCCGAACTACAAGAACCTCTTTGTGAAGAGCAACCTCAGCGGGGATTTCACCGTGCTCAACAGACAACTCGTTCAGGATCTGAAGAAGGAGGGGCTCTGGACAGCCGACATGCTGGATCAGCTTAAATATTTCGACGGAGAGCTGAGCGATATCGAAGGAATACCTGATCAGCTCAAGCGGAAGCATCTCACCGTGTTTGGAGTTGATTACAACTTCATCATCGATGCTGCGGCCCGGCGTCAGAAGTGGATTGATCAGAGTCAGAGTGTGAATCTGTTCCTTGCCTCACCTGATATGAAAACCCTGAGTCATATGTATCGTCATGCGTGGCGCACCGGTCTCAAGACAACCTATTACCTGCGCACCCTGCAGGCTAGTAACATTGAGAAGGCAACCGTGCAGGTGAAGAGGGATAAGGTGAAACACGATGAAAAAACGGTGAAGCAAAGCTACACTGACGAGGAGAAAAATGCGTGCTCCATTGAAGCCATGATGAATGGTGAGGAGTGTGAAGCCTGCCAGTAACCGGACTGAACTCGATTGCTGAGGCCTGCCCGGTCCTTTTGCCCCTAAGACCTCCAGAATCGCTGCCAGAAGGGGTTTGCGGGACTGGTGGCCCGGGGTTTGAGCGTCAGTAGATCGGTCAGGGTCTTCTCCCCACCTGAGGAGGAGAGCGGGTGCTCTTTCCGCCGNGGTGGGTTTGTCTTGTCATGAGCGGGAACCATGGGATTTGCTTTCCCGGTAATGATGAAAACACCAACGCTCCTGTTCCCCTCCCTCCTCTGCGCTTGTCTGTGGCTCCCGGCCCTTCCGGGACTCGCCGAGGATTTCCATGCCACCCTGACAGATACTGCCACCAACACCTGGGTAGAAGACTTCGCGGTTCAAGGTAAAGTAGACAAGGGCGGTGACGTGGCGTGGTCTGTGCGGAAATACACACTCCGTGGTGGCAAGCAGGCCGGAGTCGACGTGGTGGAGGTTAACAACGGTCTCCTGCGTTTTACCGTCATACCAACCCGAGGTATGAATGTGCATGAGCTTCACTGTGGCGACATCCGGCTTGGCTGGAATTCTCCGGTAACAGAGCTGGTCAATCCTCTGTTCATCAACCCTGCAGACCGTGGTGGTCTGGGGTGGCTTGATGGCTTCAATGAGTGGATGACCCGATGCGGATATGAGTTTGCCGGCCATCCGGGTGAAGATGGTGAAAAGATGCTCAGTCTTCACGGGAAAGCCTCGAACCTCCCGGCATCCAAGGTGGAGGTTTTTCTCAAGGATAACCGGATTCACGTGAGGGGCCGGGTAGAAGAGAAGATGTTCAAGTTCGTGAATCTCGAGATGGTTACGGATATCTCTACGGAGATAGGAAGTAGCTCGGTGCGCTTTGACGATATTTTGACAAACCGCGGGTCCAACCCGCAGGAATTTGAGATCATCTACCACGCCAACTATGGTGAGCCCCTTCTGGAGAAGGGTTCCCGTTTTATTGCCCCGGTCAAGAGTGTGACTCCTTTTGACGAGCGTGCCGTCGAGGAACTCGCAGACTACGAGGTCTACTATGGTCCGACCAAGGGATACGGCGAAACCGTCTACTGCATGGAGCTTCATTCCGGATCGGATGGACGCACAACCGTGATGCTGCAGAACTCTTCGGCCTCACGGGGAGTGGCGATGTCCTATAATGTCGACAGCCTTCCTTTCTTTACGCTCTGGAAGAATACGGACGTGGGTGAGAAGGGATACGTGACCGGGTTGGAACCAGGCTCTGGCTATCCCTATAATCGCTCGGTGGAAAGAGAGCGAGGCCGGGTCAAGACAATCGCCGCTGGCAAGGCAAAGCATTTTCACGTTGAGGTGGACGTTCTCAGGGATGCCGCGGCAGTGAAAAAGGCGGCGGCAGCGATTTCCAGTATCCAAGGAGGTAAAAAGGCCGCGGTGCATGACCAGCCGGAACAATAGTCCCGAAAGGGGATCGGCTGCCGGTGGTGACCCGATCGGGTGGTGATCCGGGGCTGAATCGGGAGAAGCTCGCTGCAGCTGGTCGAGGTGCCTCCTGATACTCATAGAAGATTTAATCGGCATGAATGCCCCTTAAAAATAGGTCCGATTGCAAAAAAATAGCCCCGTAATTCTTTGGCGATGAGAACACTTAGTGAATACAGAAATTTTGCTGGCGCCGGGGGGGGCTCCCGTATGTATAATGCGAATACCCTGACAGATCGACCGATGAACCTGCAATCTGCTATGACAAATACCAAGGGACGACGGAGACGGGGATTCTCTCTCGTCACCACCATTACCATTATGGTGCTTCTTTCGCTGATCGCGATAGGACTTCTTTCGCTTTCTACCATCACCTTGCGGAGCAGTACTTCTGAACTGGCTCAACTTGAGGCGCAATCCAACGCCCGGCTGGCCCTGATGGTGGCGATCGGAGAATTGCAGACACACCTTGGCCCGGATCAACGCGTTTCAGCAGAGGCGGGTGTCCTCGATAAGGAGCCGGATCCTTACAATGCGGCCGGAATTCAGGGAATCAAACATCCGCACTGGGTTGGAGTCTGGAGCACTGAATGGGTTCCACCGGGAAGCGACGGGATCAATAAGTCTCCGTGGGTGCGCGATGACGTGGAGGGAGGACTGAGCGACCAGCGCTTCACAGGTGCTGCAGGCAGGGCTTTCGACAGGGAGAGGGATATTTTGAGCTACCTCATCAGCGGAAACGAAGGAGGACGTGCCGAACTGGGAGTNGATCTCATCGAGGCGGAGGCTTGGGAGGGAGATCAAATTGAGCTGGTTGGAGACGGGACTGTGGCAACTACCGAGGAACATGTGGTTGCCCCGCGGGTTTCCACGCGCAACGATAANGACTTGGTGACCGGTGGCTACGCCTACTGGGTCGGGGACTTGGGAGTNCGCGCCAACGTCGCCATGGTGGACGCCTACAATCTCGATTCCCCGGTGCGTGGACCAAATCCCGACGGGATGGAGCGGCTCCTTAACCCGCAGGACACTGCGGCCAAGCAACTCGATGGAATCAACAACGACCTTACCGATGAGGAGGTCCGCAAGCTGTTTAGTCGTAAGACTGTTGAGCTGACCGATGGCGTGCCNAGCAGGGAAAACGCGGTNCGGAAGAAGAGAGCCTTCCATCATCTGACGACCCAGTCCAAGGCCGTCCTCTGTAACGTGAGACAGGGGGGGCTTCTCCGGGACCTGACCGCCTACATCCACGATCGNCGTGGAACGATCCGGGACCTCCGGGCCGACGGCCGGATTGTTTCCCAGGGGATCAATGACCTTGATAATATGATTGGCCCGGCGAATGCCGCCGTGGCCCGGGAACAGGGGACGACGTGGGGTCGGACAAAATACCGGGATATTGCTCCAACCTTCGCCCTCGTCCGCAACTGGGCCCTGGCAGGTCGAGGCCTGCAATACGCGGAGAGAGACACCAACATGGTGGACCCCGCTCCCCCGACTCCGGAGGACATTGCCAATGGCACCCTGCGGGGAATGAACGATGGCGTGAATGTGTATGATGGAGGTAACCTGCGGCCTGCATCGTTCCTGCCTTTCGTCGAGCCCAACCTCTTTCCGGTGATGACCGAGGCATCGGTCTATTACAATCTTGCGACTTACCCCGAGTCAGCGGGTCCCGGGGCGGGGAACGTCCTCCGGGTCTGTATTTACCCCCGGGTAGCGCTCTGGAATCCTTACAATGTAGCTATCAACACGCACAACATGTGCGCCACGGTCTTTGTCAATGGGAACAAGGACGTTCGAGTCAGCTACGCTGACCGCTCGGCACCGAAGATTGTTCCTATNCCNTTTGGACGAGGATCGACCAAGATCNCGAATGGAGCACAGGCCCGGGGCCCCGATCCGAGTCCGGGGCACTATGTCGGCTGGATGCTCCTGAGCCTGCAGCCCACGACCATCCAGCCGGGTGAGACTCTCGTCTTCAGTCCGCGTCAGCACTCGGAATACCAGCTCTTTGATGTCGCACGTAATGTTCTCTCGGCCTCGGTTGCCCCGGATCCGAGCATTTACTTTTGGCAGGATATGAGNGTTCGGGACNNCTCAAATCGGGTGATCCACACCAGTGTGCCCAGGAGCTTCATTGAGTTTCCAGGACCCGGTAACCAATCCGGAGGAGACAACTACATGATGTCGTTGAAGAGTGCGGGAAGGGCCCGAAGTTTCAATGACTCCAGCTTTAACTCCATGCAGTCCATCGTTTACGCCAATACTTCCCTGCAGGCAGGGGGCAGCGATGAGCTCCCAGTGCAATGGAGNAGTGGTCGTGGTGCCCGTGTGCCCGAGCCGAGGGTGCACCAGCTTGCCAACANCCGGGCCCGGCTTCCCGGGACCGCGATCCCAGACACCCGGACAAGGGATGGGTTCCGTATCCGTTGGTGGGATGAGCATCGCTCTAATGTTCTCGGCTCCGGCCAGTTGAGGGGCCAGCCGCAGCATCTCAAGACTTCGGTGCTCGGAACATGGAACCCCCGGGCCGCCTACTTCTGCCGGAACCCGTGGGACAATGTNACNGATCTTCCTCCCCATTTCTATGGCATGTATACCAGAGATCTCTTTGACCAGAGGGTGAGCTGGCAAAACATGATGCCGCGCTCGGTGGATGGGAGAAACGTGAGCTGGCCCTTTGGTGAGCCCTTGGAGGCACCGGATGACGGGGTCGTCCTCTTCGATGTGCCGCGCGAAGAGATTGGGATCCCCTCGCTGGGNTANCTTCGTCATCTCAAGCTGTCGGAATTTGGATGGCATCCGAGCTATGCGGTGGGCAACTCTCTCGTNGATCCCCGGGTTGGTCGCCTGCACACCAGTCCGGTCCTGCGAACCTCTCAGGAAAAGCGGAATAACGGGTGGAATCAGTACCTCTTTGGTCACGGGGGAGGCAGGACCTCGGGACGGGGGCCGGACTACTGGGCGATGCTAACCCGGCAGATTCTCTTCAACCGGCCTAATGATCACTTCGTGGTGTATGACCTCAGCTACGAGGCCAATTTCAACCTCTGGGATAACTTCTTTGTTTCGACCGGTAATCCCGCCCGAAAGCAGTCCTTTGTGAGGAATCCAGAGGAAAATCCCCTTCCTAATGGACGATTCCAGCTAATTGGAACCGGGACTGCGGTGGAGCGTGACATAGTCGATTTCCACCGCGCCGCGAGCCAACTCTGGCTTAATGGCGGATTCAACGTGAATTCGGTCAGTGTGGACGCATGGAAGGCCGTGCTGGCCTCCGCGATGAACGCCGGGAACTATGCCAGCGAGGACGCGATTCCCTATCCACGGGTAATCAACCCCCCCAACGGTGAGTATCTTGGTGGGAACTGGGATGACGAGGAAGCAACCTCAGGGTTTCTGAGTATCGATGGCAGCGATGCCACCGACAGCGAACTTGAGCGCCTCGCCCAGGAAATTGTGCGGGAGGTTAAGGAAAGAGCTCCCTTCTTTGGCCTTTCCGATTTCATCAACCGCCGGCTGGTTGCGAGCGAGCATGGCGACGCCGGCCCGATTGAGGCTGCCATCCAGCGTTCCGGGATCAATGCCGAGTTTGATGAGAATGAACTCCTCCGGATACCCAATGCCGAGCGCGACCGACTGCGGAACGTCAGCTTTGATAACATGCGTGATGCGACTCGTCTTGAGCAGACCCAGAAACCGAATTCGGTGGCATGGGGCCTTCCGGGATATCTGACCCAGGGAGACGTGGTGCAGGCGATTGGATCAGCGCTGCGACCGAGGTCGGATTCCTTCATCGTCCGAGCTTATGGTGAGTCTGTTGATGTGCAGGGCGAGGTCAAGGCTCGTGCATGGTGCGAGGCCATTGTCCAACGTAGTCCGGAGCCCATAAACCCTGACTCAAGTGGACTCAACCCGATGGCCAAGCGGAACCCCGACGACCTTGAGTTTGGTCGGCGCTTCAAATTGGTGAGCTTCCGCTGGCTGAATGCCGAGGAGGTCTAGAAGCTGTCGCGGAGCATTCCTCTTTCAGAGCCCATGGACCACTCCGGGCCATGGGCTTTTTCCTGCTCTGCCGAGGAACTTCCTGTGAACCGGAAGGATCAGCCGCAGGGGCGCCGGAGTTCGTGGGCTCGCGAGTTGAAGGAGACTCTCAAGAATCGATTTGACGCTCCTCCCGGGCATGAGAGAAGATGCCGCAATGTTCTTCTTGCGCTGCCTGTGTGTGACTCTGCTCTGCAGCTTTCCGATACTTGTGGTTCTCCCGGCTCATGCCGATGACGAACCGGAGGGAGAAAAGCCACGGGTGTGGACCAGTGCGGATGGGCGGAAACTCACCGGAACCCTCGAAGAAAAGGGAGAGGACTGGGTGAAGCTCCAAATCAAGGGCAAGGTTTACACCTTGAAGCTGGAGAAGCTCAGCAAGGAAGATCAGGACTACCTGAAGACGCACAAGATCAGGAAGCCCCTCCAGATCAGGACGGAGCTCAAGTCCTACAAGGACAACGATCTTGAGCAGACCGTTATGACTCTTGACGTTGAATTCACCAACATGGAGGAGAATTCCGAGCTCTACCTGCTTGTAGTCTGGATCTCCAAGAAGAAATCCGACCAGAGCAGTGGTTCCGTCAGTATCAAGGAGAAGTTGGAATGCTTCTACGACCGGGACGGGGTCTACTCCCACGAGGCCAGCTTTTTCGACAACAAGAACGGTGACGATTTTCGGGGCTGGGCCATCCGGGTGATGGACATGAAGGGCAAGGTTCTTACCGAGCGTGCCAGTAGCGCCGGCTACCTGCGGTATCTCAAGACGGTGATCACCCGCCGGGCTCCTGTGCCTCCCGAAGAAGACGAGTAAAAGTAAAACCGGTTCCGGGGGGACCTCCGTGATTCTCTGTTCTGCGGACAGAAGGATGTCCATCTGCCTGAGGGTTCCTATCTCCTTCCCCGATTTGGAGGGGCGCGTCCACCAACGGCTTGCGGGAGTGAGTGGAATAGCCTGACTGTTTCAAGGCGCCCTTGCGCAAAGAGCCACAGAGGTTTACATCTGTCCTGATATTTTATTCTGTGGTGCGCGTCTGCCTTCTTACAACTCAGGATCTGGATGCTGATCCCTTTCCATCCGACGACTGGCCGTGTGACCCGCGGCCCTTTCTTCCGGAGGCAGAATGGCAGGTGGAAACTCTCAGCAAGAAGACCTCGGTAGAGGTGGTCACCGGTCTGGTGGAGGGCGGCGAGTTTGACCTTTTCTTCAATCTCTGCGATGGGGCTGCCGATCAGGATATCCCGGGGATCGAGGTGGTGAAAACCCTCGAGAGGCTGGGAGTGCCCTTTACCGGGGCGACTTCGAATTATTATGAGCCGACCCGTGAGGAGATGAAGGAGGCCTGCCGGAAGGAGGGGATCGCCACCCCTGCCGGGGTGCTGGCCCGGAATGAGGCCGACGTGGAGAGGGCTGCGGACACGCTGCGCTTCCCGCTCTTCGTGAAGCACCACAACAGCTATGCTAGTGTGGACATAAGCCGGAATTCGCGGGTCCAGTCGAGGGTCGGTCTGCAGCAGCAGGCGCAGAAGATAATCTCTCGCCATGGCGGCGCCCTGATCGAGGAATACATTGAGGGGGTCGAGTGCACGGTGCTGGTGGCGGAGAATCCTGAGAATCCTGAGCGCCCGGTGAGCTACCTTCCGATGCAGTACCGTTTTCCGGAGGGAGAGGAGTTCAAGCATGAGGAACTGAAATGGGTAGACTATGATGCGCTCTCCAGTTTTCCCGTTGAGGACCCCCGACTTGCCTACCGTCTACGAGAGGAAGCTGGGCGTTTTTTCGTGGCGTTGGGGGGAGCGAGCTTTGGCCGCTGCGATGTGCGGGTGGATCCCGGGGGAATCCCCTACTTCCTGGAGATTAATCCCAACTGCGGAGTGTATTATCCGCCGACAGATCCCGGTAGCGCGGACCTGTGTCTGATGCAGGACCCGGCGGGACACGAGGGATTCACGAGGCAGCTGGTGCGGGCGGCGTTTGCGCGTCAGGGGCGGCTCTGGCCGGAATGAGAGAGCGTGTCAGCTCTCTTTGGAATTGAAGTAGACCTTCAGGAAACCCATCGCGCGATCCTCGTCGAAGCCACGCTCGATAGTGCCCTCCTGGAATTCGGGTAGAAGGCGTACTTCCACCCCGGTATCAAACTTCATCACCCCGCCGACCTTTCTGTGAACCTTCGTCAGTTCCCCGGAGCTGATCCCGAAGTCGTCGGAGAGAGGCTGGTTGTTCTCCTCCTCAAATTTAGCTTTATATTCCTTGAACCGGCTCACCATGGCAGGGTCCTTGCGCAAGACCTCTTCCTCGAATTCCTGCATGCTGAAGTGGTCGCGATTTTCAAAGAATTCGATGGCTCGGTTCGCTGCCATGGTTTTTTCTGCAATCCCTCCATCTTCCCCGGTCAGTGGGCTCTTTTCGCCCTGCAGGAAGGAAACAGCGAGGTCCGCAACCTGGGTCGTAAGGACTGAGTCATCGGTGAAGAGGCGAACCCCAAGGAACTCCTGAAGCCAGAATTTGGACTGGGCTCCGCCCCGGTCGAACGTCAGGACATGATAACCGTTAGCTTCATCCGCGTTCAGGATGAGACAGCCCTTGTCGATCTTGTCAGGGTTGATTCCATGCTCGGTGGTGATGCGGAGGTCTCCATGGTCCGAGGAGATGCTGAGGAAGGGTTCTACCGTCTCAGATTTCAGGATGCAGAGAGCATCGACAGGCTCCTTACTCACCACCGCATTCCTGATTCGGGCAATACAAAGGTCTCCCGCCTTGATGTTGGGATGATCAGTTTTTGCATAGAGCCGCTTGGCCAGTTCGCACCCTTTTTCAAGGAAGGAACTTTCCCCTGAGAAGATCTCGCGGACACAGGAAAAGGTTTCGTTCTTGTCGAGGGAGGAGTGGTGGTCGAAGCGATACCGCACGTGGCTCCGGAAGGGTTTGAGGATCAACTGGGAAAAAAGGTCCCGGTCCTCTTTCCGGATCTCGCAGACCTCCCGTGAGGTCTCCAGGGGTTGACCGTTGACCCGATTGCCAACACGCGCGAGAACCACTGGTCCCGCAGTGGCCTTCTTGAAGCCGATGTCCAGAATCACGGGAAGACGCTAGAAGACATGCCACCGGGCAACACGGGAAAAGCAGGAAAGCCATTCCCAAGGTGCTCACATGCTTTCCACAGGGCGCCAGCTACGGCCCCTTATTTACTGGCAGGCTGCTTGTTGGCGTTGACTCCGATCGGGGCCTGCGGCCACGGGGTCTCACCGGGAGCCCACTTGGTGGGCTGTTTTGCCCGGACAGCGTCTACGTGCATGGTCAGCCACCTCGGAGGCTTGGCATTCTCCTTCTGGCCGTAGATGTAGGGGAGAGGAGGGTCCATCAGGAGTGGTTTTTCTCCCAGGGGCGGACGTTCGCTGTCCACCTGAGCGAGTCTGGCGGCGAGACGCTTGACGACTCCGGGATGTTCGTGGGCAACATCCTTCTTTTCGTAGGGATCCTTCGCAATATTGAAAAGCATCTTACCCATGAGCTTCCAGTCTCCGCTACGGATGGTGGGAACCCGGACGCTGCCAGTGACCTCGAAGACGATTTCGTTGCGTGGACTGGCAGCCCCCTCAAAGAGCATGGCTGTCATGTCGAGTCCATCAACCTTGGTCTTCTGGGCGACCTTCGCCCCGGCTAGCTTGATGAAGGTAGAATAGAAGTCGGCGACGAACATCATTCCGTCATGGGAGCTGCGGGGCCTGGTATGCCCAGGCCAGCGTAGAAGGCAGGGCACCCGAACGCCTCCCTCAAAGGTGGTGTTTTTTGTACCACGCCACGGGGTGCTCATGGACTCGAGGACTGGACCGTTGTCGTTGGTGAAGATGAAGAGGGTATTGTCGCGAAATCCGTGCTGATCGATCGCTCGCGCGATTCTACCAACCGCGGTATCGAGGGAGCGTAGCATGGCGTCACGAATTGCGAGAGGATCCTTCTCCTCGTCAGGAACATCGGCGGGAGGATTAAGAGGGCCGTGGACGGCATTGAAAGGAACATAGAGGAAGAAGGGCGTCCCGGGGCTCTTGGCCCGTGCTGCGATGACTCTCTCTGCTTCGGCGGCAAAGAGGTCCGTAGCGTAGCCTTCTTCCTGGATGGGTTTCTGGTTGCGATGCCAGTCGTAGACAGCGAAACGAGCTGGTGCATTGTGAACAATGGTCTTGGTGTAATAGTCGATGCCCCACGCATAGTGACCATACTGGTGCATGAACCCCTGGCCCATCGGGAGATGCTCTTCGAGCCACTCGCCACAGTGCCATTTGCCTACAAGGGCAGTGAAATAACCAGCTTCGCGCAGCGCTTCCGCAATCGTGCGTTCCTCGGTGGCCAGTGCATGGATTCGCCTCGTGGGTTCCCCCCGGTCGTTGTGGGCAAGAGTCAGGCCCAATGCCTTCAGGTAACTGGGCTTGCCAAAATCCTCGGAGCGCCAGTCCATCCAGTTGCGAAAAGCATAGCGACCGGTAAGAAAGGCGCCCCTAGTTGGTGCGCAGACGGAGTGAGTGTAAAATTGAGTCAGGCGTAGGCTCTCCCCGGCCAGGTTGTCGAGATGTGGAGTCAGGCCCCTGGTGCTTCCGTTGAACCCCGGCTGGTTCCACCCCATGTCATCCGACATGATGAAGACGATGTTGGGACGGCTTCCAGCCTCGCCCTTTGCCTGCCCAATCGTGGGCAACAGGAGGAGAGAACAGAATCCGGTCAGGGTAAGAAAGATCTGCGTCATGCCGTATCAAAGAGGAGCGGGCGTCAGATTCAAGAACTCTGTCGCTCTGTTCCATGGAAAGAAAGGCCCGCCTTCCCTTGCGGGGAAAAGCAGGCCTGATCTTGCCACCGGGGTCTAACCCCGGGCCGGGTAATCACGGGTCAGACCTTGAGATCGTAACCCTCTCGCGGGTCGATGGTGACCCACTTGTTGGCTTCTTCGTGGTTAGTGAATTTGCCGGTCTGGTCATCCCATTTGAGTTCTTCGCCAGGGAAACGCAATGCTACGGCACCAAGAGCAAGGGCGGCGGACATGGGCGCGGCATACATGAAGTTGCTGCCTGGGGCATTGATGTCGCCCTTCTTGGCGGCCTCGACCCACTCACGGTGGTGATCTGTTCCCTTCAGCTTGCGATGTTCTCCCTGCCAGCGGGCAGATTCCCTAGCGATAGCATCCTTGTCGAATTTGGCTCCCACTGCGACTGGTCGAGGGGTTCCGGCATGAGATCCACCCATGGCGGACATCTTACTTCCGACGATGAGGCACCCGTTTCCACCCATGTCGAGGCGGGGGTCTGCCCCGGTGGGGGCTTTGGGCCGCTTGCCGCCGTCATACCAGGTCATCTTGATTCCCTTGGGGCAGACCTTGGTGGCGGGAAAATCGAAATGGATGACTGACCATTTGGGATAGGCAACTCCGGCTGGTGCAGAGGCCTCCGCGGTAATGGAAGTGGGTAGGGTGAGGCCGCAGGTCCAGAACGCGGGGTCCATGTTATGGCAGGCCATATCGCCCATGGCACCCGCACCAAAGTCCCACCAGCCTCGCCATGAGAAGGGCAGGAAGCCTTTGCCGAATGGCCGGGCCTCCATGGGGCCAACCCAGGAGTCCCAGTCGAGTCCCTTTGGAACTGGTGTCTCGGTAGGATATTCAGTCATACCCTGAGGCCAGATGGGTCGGTTGGACCAGGAGTGTAGTTCCAGAACCTCACCGAAGGCTCCGTCATCCATCATCTTCTTCCAGAGCTTGAGGCCAGATCCAGCATGCCCTTGGTTGCCCATCTGAGTTACCACCTTGTATTTCTTGGTAGCCTCCAGAAGAGCCATGCACTCGCCGTAGGTACGGGCGAGAGGTTTCTGCACATATACGTGTTTGCCAAGCTTCATGGCGGCAAGGGCTGCTACCGCATGAACGTGATCTGGAGTAGATACCACAACGGCATCGATCTCGTCCTTATGCTTGGACAGCATTTCCCGGTAATCCGTATAGCGTGGAATCTTGCTGTATTTGTTGAAATGTCCCTTCGCTCGTCCCTCGTCGACATCGCACATGGCAATGAGGGTTCCTCCACTGGAAACCGTGCTATCAAGGTCGCTGCTCCCCTTGCCGCCACAGCCGATCTGGGCGAAGCGGAGCGGTTTTCCCTTGTGGTGGTCACCGTAGACGAGTTCGGCGGAACCAAGTGTGGCCGCGGCTGCGGCGGTGGTCCCGAGGAAGTTACGGCGATTGGACTGAGCCGTTTTGGATGGTTCGGACATGAGAGCGACTACAGCGGTTTGGACGAAGGTTTTCAAGGGTAAGAGTGCGGGTCCCCAGTTATCGGGCTAGTCCCTTTGTGAGAGTGTTTTCGGGACCGTCGCGCCTTTTCAGGAGCTGATGCGGTTTTTGTTGACTGCCTCCGCGGAGTTACCAGCCTGTCTGGATATGACGAAGATTGGTATGCTTGGGACCCTCGCCTCGCTCCTTTTAGCACCCGTGGGCAGTGCGGATTGGTTCCAGTTCCGAGGACCGGAGGGTCAGGGGGTCTCCATGGCGAAAAACATACCCCTGAAGTGGGGACTTGAGAGGGGAGTGGCGTGGAAAAAGAAACTACCCGGCAAGGGGTGGTCCTCTCCGGTGATTGGCGAGGGAAAAGTTGTCATGACCGTTGCCCGGCAGGAGGGAGAGGAAGTCAGCCTCGGTGTTGTTGCGCTTAACGTAGAAAGCGGTGAGCTTGTCTGGAAGCAGGATCTGTTCAGCCCGGGAGCGGCGGAGGTGAGAAAACGGCACTCCAAGAATGGCCTAGCCAGCGCCACCCCTTATCTGGAGGCAGGAGTTGCCTATGTTCATTTTGGACACATGGGAACTGCCGCGCTCCGACTCAGCGATGGAGAGGTAATCTGGAAGCAGGTCTTCAAGTATCCCCCGGTGCATGGAACTGGCAGCTCCCCGGTGGTGGTGGATGGTAAATTGATTTTCAACGCGGATGGCGCGTCCGACCCCGTGATCGTGGCTCTTGACCAGAAGAAGGGAGAGGTCGTGTGGAAGACTCCTCGGGAGCAGAAGGTCAAGAAGACCTTCTCCTTCGGGACACCCCTGGTTATCGAGGTTGATGGTCGTACACAGGTGATCAGCCAGGCGAGTGGCAAGGTGGCAGCCTACGATCCGGCGGATGGAAAGGAGCTCTGGAAAGTTCTCTATGGTGAGGGCTACTCAGTGGTACCTCGACCGGTCTACGCCAATGACACGCTCTATGTGGCGACAGGATTTGACCGGTCGTCTCTTCTTGCCATTCGCCCGGCAGGCGCAGAGGGGGATGTCACCGCTAGCCATGTTGTTTTCAAGGAAGACCGATACATTCCAAAGACACCGAGCTTTGTTGAGAAGGCTGGCTACCTCTACCTGGTTGATGATACCGGATCACTTACCTGCCGTGATGGAAAGAGCGGTAAACTCCAGTGGAGGAAGAAGATCCCCGGTAACTTTTCCTCCTCTCCCGTCCTGATTGGCAACAAACTCTATCTTGCGACTGAGGATGGTGTCGTCTATGTTACTGAAGTCTCTCCCTCGGGTGTCGAGATCCTTTTCGAACTCGAGATGGACGAGCGCATTTTTGCTTCTCCGGCCCTTATCGACGGGGCCCTTTTCCTGCGGTCGGAGGAAAACTTGTGGAAGATTGGGGGCTGACAGGAGGAGCGGGCATCGTTTGACATGAGGACCCGGTGCTGGCTTGCGGGGATCTTACCGTCCGCGGGAAACTTCCGGATTTTCGACGATCTTGGATCTGTGCCAGGGCGATGGGATCAGGGGTGAGGGACCACGGGTTCGACGGCCGATAACCTGGATCTGAATCTCGCGGGCCTTTTTTTCCCCATCACGCAGGACCACCTGCCAGAGCCGGGTTCTCCCGGAGGGAACGGAGTGGATGAGCAGGAGGCTGAGGACTCCCGCATGGGTGATGTCGCTTCTGCCGGGGGCGGCATCACTGGTCGGGTGAGAGTGAAAAGACCCTATGATCCTTGCGTCCTTTTGGTCCGCTGCTTTTCGCGCGCGCTGGACGCTGCGGGGTGACAGCTCATAGGAATGAGACCGATTACTTGCGTTTTCGACGAAGAACAGCTCAAGGATCCCGTCATTTCCCGAAGGCTGAAAAAGGGCTCCGCAGACCTCACGATCTCCCTCTTCTGCTGCGGCCCGGGCCTCACGCTTGAGGCGAAGATTTTCATCGAAAGGGAGCCGGTAGGAGGATGTAACCCACTTCGGATCCAGGTAGGGGCGGTCCTCGCTCATGGTTCCCTGCTGGCAGGCCAGAACCAGGAGGGCCCCGGCCAGGGCAAGGCCGGCAAAACAGGGCCGCAGGCAGCGAAGATGGCTATCTGTATTCAACAATTCCGCCGTTCAAACCATGTTCCTCGTTGTGAGCGCGGAGGTGATCTTCCGCGTGCTTTCGGTCCGGAGTCCAATGGCTGAACCATGGTTCCTGGACAGCTCGGTAGAGCATTGTTTCCTCATTCTCAGGGAAGATGACTGGGCGAGGCTCCCTCCGCTGCATGCGGAAACAAGGCAACCTCCAAGAAGGACGACAGCTCTGCAGAGGAAGTGAAGAAGAAATTCCTTCGCGGTCAGTTTCACAATCCGTTTAGAGCGAGAATCAATTCACGGCTTCAGATTGAGCCGACGGAGAGAGGAGGTCGTTATCGGGAAGGACCTTATCGAGAAGGCGCTGGAATCCTTCTTCTGCCATGTCGCTGTCCGGGTAGATCTTCAAGGCCTTGAGGTACCATGCCATTGCGGATCCGGTCTGGTCACGGCGGGAGTCCTCAAAGTCTCTGGCCCGTTGCAGCGCATCAACAAAGGTGGATATTTTGGGGGTGAGGGTTTCAATTTCCTGACCAAGTTTTGGGTCTTCGGAAAACTCCTGCTGGGAACGAAGCTCGGCAAGGGCCTCCCAGGCGGCGTAACTGTTGCCCCGTGTAGCAGCCTGCCGGGCCACCGAGATCGCGGTATCAATTTTTAGAATATTAGTCACTACGGTGCGCAGGGCATCTTCATTGGTGGCGTTACCCTTGACTGCTGGGGCGAATTCATACTGGCGCTTGAAAATCTCCCGGAAATTCTGTTCGCGAAGGAGGCGGTCGAAATCGTTGCGGGCAACCATGATTCCGCCACTCTTGTCGAGGAGATCGCTGAACTCCTCGAGCTTGGGATTGGTGGGCCAGATCTCAGCGGCGGTCTGGATCTCTTCCTTCACCTTGTCCTTGTCCCCTTCCAGAAGGGCTGCCTTGGCTCCCTGAATAGCCATGTCGCTGGCGAAGGTATAGCCCGTTATGGCACTCTCAGCCTTGGCCGAGGGAAAGTCCTTGGCGGTGCTCTTGAGGGAAGTAACGAGCTCCTTCGCCTGAGTATAATTCTTGGCCTGCATTGCGTCATAAAGTTCAAACAGGCCTCTGACGTAGAGCTGGATGCGGCGTTTCTTTTCCAGCTCGAGAGTGGCGACCGGGGCAAGATACTCCCCGATGAAAAAGGCCTCAAGAAGACGCTTCTGGGCGGTGTGAAGCTCGTCGCGCTCGAGCAGAAAGTTGACGGCTTCAATGGCCTTATTGACCTCCTGAATTGCCTCATTAGCAATGGAGTCGAGGGTAGAGACGGTTGGGTTCACTCCGAGGCTCTCACTGAACATCTTGGAGACATCGGAATTTTTATCGATATGAAGGGCAGAGTCCCCGTCCTTCCAGATCTGGTTATAGAAGCGCGAGGCCATCAGAACGTGCTGATAGCGGCGCTGCATGGTCCAGAGAGCCATGTTTGCCTGATACTGAATCTTGGAACGGAGTTCCTGAACCTCCGACTGGGCAAGATTCTTCTTCTTCATGACCTCGACCTCCCCGATCCTGCGGAGAATCTCGGCATATTCGAGAGACTGGGCTCCGCGGCCCGTGGAAGTGGCTTCGGTAGTCTGCTTGTTTTCCCCCTCACCTCCTTCATTCGTAGATTTTACTTCTCCGGTCTTCTGGTCACGGTCGTGTCTGGTTTTCCAGTCACCATCGCGGATGCGCTTCTGCTTTTCCTCCTCCAGGGCCATGTTCAGCTTCTGGAGGTTGCGATTGTCACGCTTTGCTAGCATGGCCACGTAGACGGCCTCGGCGAGGGTCATACAGATTCTGGCATCCGCCGGAAAGGCGGAGGCTGCTGGAAGGGTCTGGTAGGCAGTCTTGATGTCCGGACCTCCTTTCCGGTAGGGGGAAAGGTCGCCAAGGATACGGTCTATGTTCCCCCGGTAGGTTTGTGCATCTTCGGAATTTTCTTCCGGCTGACTCAGGTACTTTTCAAAACGGGACCGCATGATCCGGTTATCACCGAGCGGAATCGTGATGCCGGCGACGGTGATTGTCTCGTCCCCCGGGTTGAGAAGGGGAATTTCCTCCCCAAAGGGCGACTTGGTATCGGGTTGCTGCCGGTTGACCGTAGTGCTGGTGTCGGTCGGAGTGCGGTTCGCATTGGTCTCCGGAGCAGGCGGGGTGTAGACTTGACTCAGGGCCACGCTGCTGAAGGCGAGGAGGAGTGCGATTCGGATCAATTGGTTCTTCATACCGGATCTCTTGTTTTGCATTTTAGGGTTTCTTAATCGCGGTTGCAACGTTTACGCCCCCTTCTCCCACGCGGATCTTGAAGGCGTAAGTGACGTCTCGCTCCAGATTGATGGTGGCAATCTCCTCAGGAACCTTGATGAAAACGGCTTCATCTTCTCCCGCTTCACTTCCGACCATGAGGCAGACCCCGACCCCGGAATCGCGGCTTTCGATACGGAAGACTTTGCCTTCGACCGTGTATTCGTTGCGGCGCAGCGCGGTTGCATTGCTGAAGGTCTCTTCCACCGGGAGGGGTTGTCCGGTAAAGCCCTCGGTCTTTCCCTTTTTCAGAAGCAGGGCTCCGGCTGCGACGAAGACCAGCACCACTGCCGCGATCCCGATGATGGCGGTGGCGTTGAGACCTGAGCTGGCGCGGCGACCCATATTCTTGATGTGAAATATTAAAGGTTTGGAACAAAAGGATTCTAAGGGGGAATCGGAGATTGCTAAACTCAGGAATTCGGGATTTTCGATCCCGGATGGTTCGGAGAAAGGAGCAGGGGCGGCCTTGATCCACCCGTTCGGGTGATCTGGGAGTATTCATACAGGGGACAAATCATCGGAAAGAAGCCTAGCTGTCCCACTGGTGGCGCACCATTCCGATCCAGGCCACCGTAATTCCAACCAAAATCTGGGCGCAGAGAGCGAAGAAACAGACATTGCCGGGGGAGAGTTCGGTCTCGGTGATCACATCGACTGCGGTGTGGATATTGCCGCCGAGGGCCTCGATACTACCCGACCATGCCCAATAGGCAGAGACGAAGGGCTGAGTGAGGGTTTCGAAGAATTCGGGAAGAGCGAGGACGGCGCCGCTGAGGGGAAGTTGGAAGCCAACGAGGTAGATGGAGAGCAGGGAGGACTGCTCCGGGGTTTTCATGATCGAAGAAATCGCCAGACAGATCGCGGTAATGGAGGCATTGACGAGGATGAGGAAGGAGATGTGGCTGATAAAGGAGCCGCTGAATTGCCAGAAGAACTCCACGAACATGGCCATCCAGAGTGACTGCGCAAGGATGAGGCAGGTGAGAAAGGCGAGCTTACTGAGAAGGTAGGAGACTGGGCGGACACCGCCGAACTTCTCCTTCTCCATGATCTTCCGTTCCCCGGCCACTTCGCGCGCGGCATTGTTGGAGCCCATGAGGGCGAGGAGGATGACCTCGAACATGATCATTCCCGAGACCGCGGAGCCGACCCGGATCTGGTCCTCGCGGACCTCGACCCGTGATTGTAGTTCAAGGACGATATTCTCCTCTGGAATATTAGAGAG
>PBNG01000054.1 GCA_002723015.1 Roseibacillus sp.
GGACCGGCCGATTGACGGAAAGAACATCTGGCCCATTCTCAGCGGGCAGGCAAAGGGCCACCCTCGCGATGCATTCTTCTATTATCAGATGGACCAGTTACAGGCAGTGCGCTCCGGGGACTGGAAGCTTTTCCTTGCGATGGACTCCAAAAAGCGCAACTGGGGAAAGCCCGAGGGCAAGAAAGAGCTCGCCCTCTATAACCTCGCCAGAGACATCCATGAGGACAACAACGTGGCGGCTGGACACCCGGAGATCGTAAGGCGGCTCATCTCTCATGCTAAAGCCGCCCGTGAAGAGCTTGGCGACGTGGGTCGTCCGGGCAAAGGGCAACGCAAGGCCGGGTGGGTTGAAACTCCCTCTCCTCGACTGCTTAAACCATGAGCTTTTCTTCCCGCCTTGCGGCGTCCGCTCTGAGGCGTCTGGCAGCGGTTCGAACCGCGAGGGCCCCTCATTTGATCCTTGTCGCCGTCATGGCGCCACTGGCACTCCTGCCCGCTTCCGAATTGCCCCGACTTCCCGGGAAGCTGGATCCGAAAGACCAGAGCTATGCCGAGCAGAAGAAACTTCCTTATCTTCGCAAGCCCTACATCAGTAATTCTCCAGAAGACCTGGGAGACGGGTTGCGGGTCGGAACCTTGGAGGTGCCAGGCACCGTAAGAGCCCTCAAGGCCCTGCTCTCTGATGACGAGGCGGGAAAATACTCCAATCTCGACAGCATCCTTCTCTGGAAGGACGGCAGCTTGATTTTCGAGATGTACAACCGCCGGGGCCGGGTCGACGGCCCACACTACGCCATGTCCATTACCAAGACCCTCACCTCGATAACCCTCGGCCGGGCGATCCAAATGGGGCTTCTCAGCATGAAAGATCTGGATAAGCCAGTTATCGAATTCATGCCCGAGATTGACCGATCGCGGATAAGGGCCGGTGTTGAAACCATCACCCTGCGCGACGCACTCTCGATGAAATCGGGCTTGCGCTTCCCGGACGGAAACCTTGCGAGGTCTCTGGGCAAAACCTACCAGCGCCAGCGATACTTTCAGGCGTTGTTTGAGAATACCGGACCCATCACCCCCCGGACAAAGTCATATAAATACACTGGAACAGACTCTTCCATGATCATGATGGTCGTGGATATTCTCGCCCCCACGACGGCCCGGGACTTCATTGCCAGAGAGGTCGCCGGCAAAGTAGGAGCGCTCTATCACTGGGACAATCAGGACTGTGGCATTCCGAAAAGCGGGGCGGGAAGCAGCTTTACCGCGAGATCCCTGCTCAAATTTGGCATCATGCTGATTCAGGGCGGCCGCTACAACGGAGAGCAGCTCCTCTCCGCTGATTACGTCCAGCTGATCATGAAACAGCAGAAAGAAGATGGATATTTTTATCACTTCCACAACAGGCACAAGAAAACCGCGGGCAAGAGCATCCACATGATCAGCGGAATCGGCGCAGGCGGGCAGTATATGGCTGCCTTTCCCAGCCTGAACGTTGTCGCGGTAGCCACAGCTCACAACAAGGGTGAGATCGGACGGCCTCTTCAAGCGGTGCTGGAACACCTTGTGCCGCTGTTCATGAAATGAAAACATCCTTCAGATTCCATGTTCACACCGATTTCTCCCCAGCCCTCGAAACCCCGCCGCCTTTCATTCCTCAGCGGCCTCTCTCTGATGGTATTCCTCCTGGCCTCCCCGCTTGCTCCGGGAGACGAACACCCCAATGTCCTCCTCATCTGCATTGATGATCTTCGCCCGGAACTCAACTGCTTTGGAGCCGGGCACATCCACTCCCCGAATATTGATGCCCTCGCACGGGAGGGGCGAACCTTCACCCGGCACTACGTTCAAGCCCCCACCTGCGGAGCCTCCCGCTACACCCTGCTCACCGGCCGATACGGACCGCGAGATAATGGAGCACTGTTCCGCCAGGGTCATAACGAAACGATTCGCACCAACAACATGCCCGCCTGGTTCCGCCGCAACGGCTACACCACGGTTTCGGTGGGAAAAGTCTCTCACCATCCCGGAGGCCGGGGAGGTAAAGACTGGAACGATGAGAGCAAACCAGAAATGCCGGAGGCATGGACCAGACACCTTTGCCCGAGCGGGCCGTGGCAGCACCCGCGCGGCCTGATGCACGGCCAGGCAAATGGTGAGATCCGGGGAAACGCCAAGGAAATGGGCGTCCTTCAGGCCTTCGACGGTGACGACAGCTCCTATCCGGATGGCCCCACGATTGAGGAGGCCCTCATTCAACTTGAAAAGCTGGCCGCGGACGAGAATCCATTCTTTCTTGCGGTTGGCTTCCTGCGCCCCCACCTCCCCTTTGGTGCTCCGGCTCGTTACGTAAAGCTCTACGACGATACTCCCCTGCCGGCGATCCCGCACCCATCCAAACCCTTGGGGAAGACGACCTGGCATGGAAGCGGTGAATTCATGAAGTATAACCGGTGGAAACGCGATCCCAGGAATGATCCTGAATTCGCCGACATGGTGCGAAGGCACTACGCGGGATGCGTCTCCTACGTGGATGCCCTGGTGGGGCGCCTCATTGCTGGTCTGGAAAAGCAGGAGGCCGCAGATCAAACAGTGATCCTGCTCTGGGGTGATCACGGCTGGCACCTTGGGGAGCACGCTATCTGGGGCAAACATTCCCTCTTCGAGGAGTCCCTCCGTTCACCACTCATCGTCATCGACCCCCGGATCAAGACCGCCCGCGGCTCAGCTTCGCACGGCATCGTTGAAACCGTGGATATTTTCCCGACCCTCTGCGACCTTGCAGGGGTGAAGCCTCCCCCGGGCCTTGTGGGAGCATCTCTGCGGCCCTTTCTGGAGAATCCAGACACCCCCGCGCGAATGGCGATTTCCTACAAGGGGGGAAGCGAGACTATTCGAACGGATCGCTTCCGCCTGATCCGCCACTCCCAGGGAGGCAGGGTTTCCCACGTTGAACTTTATGACCATGAAAACGATCCCGGAGAGACCCGGAACATCGCCCGGACCGCGCCGGAACGTGTCCGGGAACTCGGAAAAAAGCTCGATGCCAAACTCAATTAATCTCTTGTGAGCATGAGACTCCTCACCATAGCGCTCTTGCTGGCGCATCCACTCGGCCCGCTCCTGACAGCGGCGGATCAGCCCAACATTCTGATGATCGCCATTGACGATCAGAACGACTGGATCGGCTGCCTTGGAGGACATCCGCAGGCCCGCACCCCAGGCATCGATGCCCTCGCGGAGCGGGGGACTCTCTTTACCAATGCGCACTGCCAGTCGCCTCTGTGTAATCCCTCCAGAACCAGCCTCATGACCGGCCTGAGGCCAGGCACCACAGGGATTTACGGACTGTCTCCCTGGTTCCGGACTCTTGCGGAATTCGACGGACTGGCGACCCTTCCCCAGTACTTCGCCCGCCATGGAAACTACCGCACCGCCATGACTGGAAAGATTTATCACGGCCGAACAGGACGATCGGTCAAAGGCGAATTTATCGAATGGCACGAGGTTGGTCCGGGCGCTTCGGGCAAGCCCTTTCCCCCCAAGAAGCTAGTCCAGACCCCCCAGCCCCATCGCCTCATGGACTGGGGACTGTTTCCTCATAAGGACGAGGACAAGGGTGATTACCAGGTCGCAACCTGGGCAGTCAACCGACTCAAAACCTATGCAGAATCATCGCGGGAGCGTCCCCTGTTTCTGGCGACGGGATTTTTCCTTCCCCATGTTCCCTGCTACGCCACCCAGAAATGGATGGATCTGCACCCGATGGACCAGTTGAAGCTTCCGCTGGTGCAAGCCCATGACCGGATTGATACCCCGCGATTCTCGTGGTACCTCCACTGGAAACTGCCTGAGCCCCGACTCAAGTTCCTCAGAGATGCTCATCAATGGGAAAACCTGACCCGTTCTTACCTGGCGTGCACGTCCTTTATCGATGCCCAGGTCCAGCGCATCCTCGACACTCTCAGGGAGACCGGGCTGGAAAAAAATACGATCGTAGTCCTCTGGTCTGACCACGGATACCACATCGGGGAGAAGGAAATTACCGGCAAGAATACCCTTTGGGATGATGGCACCCGCGTCCCTCTCATATTTGCGGGGCCGGGTATCCGTAAGGGGCAGATTTGCAGACGCCCTGCCGAGTTGCTGGATATTTATCCCACCCTCGTTGAGCTTCTCGACTTCCCAAAAAACAAGGTTCTGGAGGGGCACTCTCTGCTGCCTCAGCTCAGGAACGCCGATGCCCCGCGCGAGTGGCCCGCCATTACAACACACAATCACGACAACCACGGCATCCGGACGGAAAACTGGCGTTACATCAGATATGCCGATGGGTCGGAGGAGCTCTATAACATGAAGCATGACCCTCAAGAGTGGGACAATCTTCTCTCTTCGAGGGAAGAACCAGTGACTCCGTTCAACCGGGCCGCCGCCGACCGCCTCGCCCCCTGGATTCCCAAGATTAACCGGCCACCAGCACCCGGCTCAGCACACCGAGTCCTCACCTACGAAAAATCAACCGGTGCAACCACATGGGAAGGAAAGGACCTTGAGGTTTCCGACCCAGTCCCGGAATTAAGATAAAGAGGGCTCCTGCCCCCATTCACATAGATCCTGAAGGTGGGCCGCGGCCTGGGTGAACCACTCATCCAGTTCGGCGGGGCTCTTGAGCTGTCGGCCCCTCTGCCTCTCCACCAGAAGATAGCCACAGTGATATTCGGGCAAAGTGGTCAGGTCCCCCCACAAACGCTCGACCTGGGCAACGGGGTATGTCGCATGCTGTCCACCGGCAGCCCTTCTCTTCACCTCCTTGATCGTGAGATAGGTTGGCATGCGCTCCGCGAGGATTCGCACAGCTCTTTCCATACGTTCCTGGCTATTCCCGAGGACGGCCTCGCGATCCAAGCCAAGGAGAGACAAGTAGTGATCGAGGTCTACCCAGCTCGTCATCGAGTTATAATACGAAAGCTCATATTCCGAACAGGATTCCGGCATTGCCAGACCCTCGACCAGCCGAAGCTTCCCGTCGACCCGGGCCAGGCCTCCGCCCCGGTCCGCCAGTTGTCTGCTGATGACCTCAATGCCAAGGCCCCGACCACTTTTGAGATGCGTGCCCAGAATCATGGGATCAACAGACGCCCCAAGCGTGTCCACATTGTGAACGAGCAGGGTTTTCAGTTGAGGGCGCTCCTGCAGAAGCAAGCGCAGGGTCCCATTGAGGAGCAGATTCGGGACCTCATAGAAATGTCCCATTGGATGAAGGCACTGAACGGGTAAATTTTCCGTGTAATCCTGTGCTTCGCCCTGGTCCAGAGCCCATTGGAGCAGACCGGAACGCGATGAATCGCGCAGCTTCTGCTGCTGAGGGTCCAGATCCTGCTCGGAACGGTTTCGCCAGCAATATTTCAGGTCCCTGGCTGTCGGAATCATTCTCAGCCCCACCGTCCGGCCTGGAGAGAGGAACAAAGGCGCGTCGTAGTTATAATGGGAAACCTCCTCCAGAAACCTGCTGGTGGAGCCATGCGTGAGATAGGAGGTGGTGAATACATGAGGAATTCCCACCCCTGACCTCGAGCCCGTTTTGCGGGACTTTGCGAGATGAACCTCAAGGAAGGTACGATGCCTGCCATCAAGACGCGCAAATGGGTTGAGTGCCTTGCAGGTTCCGGCTCCCCCGGTCCAGCGCGAGGCTGCCCCCGCGGCCAGCGTGACCACTGCGACCTCTCCTGCCGCAATGGCAGCTGTCCCGATCTCGTATTCCTCTCCTGAAGAACTCTCACTCCCCCCAGTGCAGTCTGTAACGTCTTCATGAGCGACGTCCTCAATCTTAGTCGAGGCAGGCAATTTATTACTCTGCAGGCTAACTCGGCCCGCAATGATGTCCTCTCGTAATCTCCCGTGAGACTCCTCGTCGAAACCATTTTCCTCAAGCAATTGCTGCAACGTGACAGACCCCGGGGCCCCGCTGTCTCCCGCCACAACACCCCCGGCAACAGAAACTTCATCAACCCCGTCCAGATCAGAGAATACCGAATGGCTTTCGAGGAGTTCTGCACTCGTCCCAGTATCGTTAATCAGGAAGTCATATACGACCGGGTCCATGGCGAAGGGCAGGGCGGCGCGCAGATGATCCTTCACCTCCTTCATGATCAACCCCATCGACTTCTGGGCCTCAGACTTCCGCGCAGGATCAAAGATAAAGCCCATTCCCCCTCCCGACATGCCCCCAAGCATCCAGAATCCCCAGAAGTCATCCGCAAACTCCTCTTCAACTCGATCGATCAGGGTTTCGGTGTACAGATTCGTCGCCCATGGAAGAATGTCTTGGATCGGGCCACGGAAATTTCGGGTAGTCGCTCGCCCAAGCGCCCTCATATCTCCCCTCTTCAGGCAGGAGACTAATTCCTCGAGAAGGTCCAGCGCCTCCTGCCGCGCTGCCCATTCCTTACTGGTGCGGAGGAGATACCTCTCCGTCACCATTTCGAGCACCGGCCCCACGTTCTGGGTCATACCCCCGTGAACGAGGACGAGCGAATCCTGAAGTGCCTCCCTCGAGGATTTTGGAATTTCGTCCTCATCAAAGACATGATGAGAAGGCAGAAGACACCCTCGCGATACATTGAACTCCGGATCTGTTGCCCGCGCACGAACCCCGGAAATCAGTTTGATTCCGGGCCAGACCCCACCCGAGTCCTGCCACCCACCACCCGAACCACCGAGTCGCTCACCAAGAACAGCCCTCGCCAGAACAAGCCGCCTCTCGCTCTCCCCGAGGGCGCCAGTCAGAGAACCGGTTTGCCCGGTGGCCCTCATGAGCACCCCGATGAGAGCCGCAAGAAGATTGGTGGAAACCGCCAGCCTTGAGCCTTTGGAGATCTCATTAACACGGGAGATCACCTCAATTCCCTTCCCGGGCCCGACCATTCTCTCGAGGAGGGTCTCAAGGCCTTGCCCGGATCCTTCAACCCCCGGCGGTATCACCCCGGAAGCGATCACCGCCGCCTTGAGCAAACCTAGCTCGTCTTTCGCAAAGTCAAAGATCTCCCCAAGGCTCTCGACCCGCACCGAGACCTTGAGATCAACGGAGGCGAGAATGATGACGGGGGCGTCTATGACCCGCACAAAAGCCTCGATCGGAGGGCGCGGCGCTTCATCCTTGCCGTGAACACCCAGATCAACCGAGACGTTGAGAACCCTTGCTCCCTCAGGATAATCCATGCCAAGGAAAAATATATCGGACCATCCTGCATGGGAAAGGTCCATCCGGACCGGTGTCCGTTCACAGAGTATTCGCCGGCTCCCATCCGCCTTTTTCTCCAGCAGCTCCTCCGAGAAACACAACGGGTGATCCGCCGGGTGGCCCATCCGAAACATCCACTGATTTCCTCTGACCGCCCTGACCGCATCACGCACCTGGGCACCGAGAGCCTCGAAGGCCAGCTCACGATACCCCTGAGCGAGAGCAGAGCACAGGGCCCCACTGGCACCCTGCTCAGCCACCGCAAGGTGAAACGCGTCGACAGCTTCCGCAAACCTCCTCCGATGGAGGTGATCGATCCCCTCCGCCGGAATACGCCCCGTCTGCATGGCGGGCAGCAATCGTGGCAGATGGAAGCGGTGAATTGCGGAAAGAAAGGAGAGAGCTCTTACCCGGGCGTAGAGATTCCCATTATCTCTCCGGAACTGGTCGAGCGCGATGCACTCCTCCATGAGCTCGTCCATCGTAAGCCCAGCACAAACCTCTGCCAGAGCGGCGTCACGAACCTCGGCCTCCCCGCTCGAGATTACTGTCAGGAGTCTGGACATGCAGGACGGGAATGGGCCGTGATCTCGATGAGGTCGGTAAGCACTTGATCACGGTGAGGGCCCGCAAGGGCAAGGGAGAGTTGAGCCCGTAGGAGTCCGTACCGTTCTCCGATATTGAAGCGCTGCCCTGCAAGCTCCACCGCGAGATACTTTTCTCGGTTCGCAATAAACGCCAGCGTAGGAGAAAGCTCGAGACTATCCTTTTCTCCGATCCGGATTGCCTCCCGCCCGAGGTGCTCCATCACTCCTGCGGTGAGCACATGCATCCCGAAAAAGCACAGGTAGTTGCCCGCCCGCAACCCGGGGACTATAAGCTCCTGCTCAGCCAGCGTCGGAGTCGGCTTTTCGACTACATCGTGGACTTCGAAAAGAGATGGCGACGCCGGCACCCGGGTCGCAGCCACTGCTCCATAATAGCGCAATTGGCTTTCGTGAGTCGGATTGACGGCCGAGATACAGCGATCGTGACCAGATGCAACCTGGAGCATCTGGCTCACACAGGAGGGTCCTTCTTGGCTGAGGTAGAGGTGATCCCCCACCAGCAGGACGAAGGAGTCATCGCCAGTAAATTCGTTCGCACTCCAAACTGCGTGGCCGTACCCCCGGGGAGACCCCTGCTCGATCAGAGTAAGTCGATCGGCATGCTTTCCTGCCGCGTGGAGAAAAGCATCACGGTTCCCCGGGTAGATCACGATGGCAGCGGAATCGATCCCGGCGGCAAACAAGTCGTCGAGGATGATCGCCAGAGCTGTCTTGGCAACTCCTTCCGAATCCACGAGCGTCTGGAGCGGCAGGTGGTATTCCGTGGGGCTGGCAGCAGTGACAACGGCTTTACTTGGAATCACGGCTTCAGGGTAGAAGGCAGACGGCCGGAATAAAGGAAATGTTCACCCGGGGGCCTCCCGGAGTTGCTATCGCTGGACAATTCAAGCACCGTCGCAGGCACCTTATGTGCCTTCGACTTTTCTTTTTTCTTCTCTGCGCTGCATCTGCTACTGCCACCATTGCGGGGGCCGAAAAATCAACTCCGCCCAACGTTCTCCTCATCATCTCGGATGATCAGGCGTGGGGAGACTACTCCTTTCTCGGACACCCCCACATAAAGACCCCCCACCTTGACAAGTTGGAAGGCGAATCCCTGACTTACACCAGAGGCTACGTTGCTGCTCCGCTGTGCCGGCCTTCCCTCGCCTCCATTTTCACAGGAAAGTATGCGCACGCGCATGGCATTACCGGAAATGACCCGCGCGTTCCTCCTGGCAGGAAGGGCGATCGCCGCAATCCCGAGCTTAGGCAGCTCTATGAGACGATTATGACCCGGATCAGTGAGGAGCCTGGACTCGCGCACCTCCTGGGTTCCGCAGGTTACCTCTCACTTCAGACGGGTAAGTGGTGGGAGGGCGACCCGAAAAAAAGAGGGGGATTCAGCCACGCCATGACACATGGAGACCCAGACCGTGGTGGACGACATGGAGATGCAGGCCTGAGGATCAGCCGACAGGGAATCAAACCCATCAATGACTTCCTTGCCGAGGCTCGGCAAAAGAAGAAGCCCTTTTTCATCTGGCATGCTCCCTTTCTCCCCCACACTCCTCATAATCCTCCCGAGCGCCTGTTTAAGAAATACCGGGCTAAATCGCCTTCAAGATTCATCGCCCGTTACTGGGCCATGTGCGAGTGGTTCGACGAGACGTGCGGCGAGTTACTCGCCAGAATCGATAAGGAAGGTCTCCGGGAAAATACGATCGTGCTCTACGTCACCGATAACGGATGGATCCAGAGTGCCGAAAGCGGGCGCTACGCGGCCCGCTCCAAGCGCTCCCCGAACGAGGGCGGTGTTCGCACCCCCATCATGATTCGATGGCCCCGGGTAATCGCCCAGAAGTTCGACGAAACCACACTGGTTAGCTCCATCGACCTTGCGCCGACCATCTTGAAGGCCTGCGGCCTTCCAGTTCCAGCCTCAATGCCGGGTATTGACCTGCGCGACCGTGCTGCATTAATCAAACGCAACGCGGTTTTCGGGGCATCCTATGCCCATGACATTCTCGACGTCACTCACCCCAATCTCAGCCTCCAGACCCGCTACCTGGTTTCCGGGCAGTGGAAGCTGCTCGCGCACCGGGGCTCCGGCGCTACGGCGCAGAAGCTCGAACTGTATGACATTATTGCGGACCCGGCTGAAAAAAGGGATCTCGCACCCCAGCGCCCGGGCGAACTCAAGCGCCTCAGCGCCGCCCTCGACGCATGGTGGCCGGGACCTCCCTCCGGTCCATGACCCCCTGTCCCGCTCGTCCGAGACAACGGGATTCGCCTTTTCGCCACCTAGGGCTTCACCCACGTTCAGGATCCATGCTCCACTTACCCTTCCTTCTCCTGTGCCTGCTCATTCCGGTGGCATCCTCTGGCCAGCCCAACATTCTCTTCCTGTTCGCAGACGATCAGCGCAATCACACCCTCGGCTGCGCGGGCCATCCCGTGGTCAAGACTCCTCATCTCGACCGTCTCGCCGCCGGAGGCGTGCGATTCGAGAATGCGTTTGTCACCACCTCTACCTGCTGGGCCAGCCGGGCTTGCCTCTTCACCGGGTGCTACGAACGCCGCCACCTCTACCGCACCTCCCCCGGGCCGCTCAATCCAGATCTCTGCGCAGCAAGTTACTTTACCCTGCTCAAGGCCGCTGGATACCGCACTGCCCATCTCGGTAAGGAGCATGTCGCTATCAGCAAGGACAGCGCCGCCGCCATGTGGGATATCCGGCGCCGTCTGGGCCGTAACCCCTACTTCAAGAAACAGGCTGACGGCAGCCTGCGGCACACCACACAGATCCTCGGCGACTGGGGTATCGAGTTCCTCAAGACACAACCTGTGGCCCAGCCCTTCTGCCTTCAGATCTCATTCAACGCAACGCACGCGGAGGACGGGGACAAACGACCTGGAATTGGACACTTCCCCTGGCCGAGAGTCATGGACGAGGCCTACAAGAATCAGGAGATGCCCCTGCCTGCTCTCAACGCGACCGCCATCTATGAGTCGCAACCTGCATTTCTTAAGAATTCCCTCAACCGGGAGCGCTTCTTCTGGCGCTGGGATACTCCGGAAAAATATCAGACCAACATGCGGGCCTACTTTCGGATGCTGAGTGGAATCGATCACGTCATGGGCCGCCTCGTCGCCCAGCTCGACAGGCAGGGGCTCGCGGAAAACACCGTCATCATTTACTCAGCCGACAATGGCTTCTACCTCGGTGATCGCGGGTTTGCAGGAAAGTGGACCCACTATGATCAGTCCCTGCGCGTCCCGTTGATCGTATTCGATCCCCGCGCACCAAAAGAACATCGCGGAGTCGTCAGGAAGCAAATGGCCCTTAACAGCGACCTCGGATCCACCATGCTCGAGCTCGCCGGCCTCCCTGCGCCGGCAAGCCACACCGGCCGGAGCCTTCTCCCGATCCTGAGAGGGGCTCCTCCGACGGACTGGCGGACCGACTTCCTCTGCGAGTTCATTGCAGTTCCTCGGACCATCCCGCGCTGGGAGGGCGTGAGGGGAAAGGAGTGGCTCTACGCCCGCTACTTCGTCAACGGGCCGGACAGGCCTCCCTTCGAGTTTGCCCACGACCTGAGGGAGGACCCCCGGCAGCTGATCAATGTGGCCGCTTTACCATCCCAGTCGGTGACCGCACGACACACTCGTGCCCTCGCAAGGCTCCGCAAGCGCTGCGATCAACTGGTAGCCAGCAACGGGCTACGCCTGCAGGACCTGAGAACGAGAAAGAAGTAGGGGGGCCACACCGCCCCGGTCGCAAGGGTGGTTACCTGATCTTTTCGATCGCCTCCACCACTCGAGCACCCTCCCCCCGGATCTTCTCCGGCATGACAGATTTGATTCTGTCCATGGGCACGACCCCATCCCGCCCGAGCGCCTCCAGCGCGTTGGCGGCGGCGAGCGACTCGTAGACATTTCCGTCATGGACCACCTTGACGAGAACCGGAAGGCTTCGCGCGCTCTCCCCGTGGTGACCCAGCGCTTCGGCAGCCACCACGCGCACATCAGGGGCGGGGTCGACAAGAAGATCAATAAGGCCCGCCTTGAGCGAAGCCGCCTCCCGCCCGGCTACCAGGGCCCCGGTAGCAGCCCAGTATCTTACCGTGGCCGATTCCGACTTCATGCTCCTGAGCAGATCCGCCGCGTCACCCACGGTTGCGATGCTTGCTTTCAGAGCGACAGAGCAGACCTCCTCCCACTCCTCCGCGGGCAGAGCATTCACATGCTCATAAATGGTAGAGTCTGCACTCAGCCGCTGCGTCAGCC
Source organism: Roseibacillus sp. (assembly GCA_002723015.1). Next base: position 12,115 of record PBNG01000054.1, read on the forward strand.
CTTCCGGGACCAGGCCGGTGTCTCTTGCGCCTGGCTCCAGAAGTTTCCCCCTCAGGGCCTCCTCCGCCGAAGTAAATCCGTTGCCTCCAGTTTTCGTGCTCTCCACGTCAAGCCGCCGCAGGGACTGGAGCGTCGCCTCGAATTCCTTTCCAGGCTGTTCTCGGAACGCATCATGAAGCTGCAATGGGTCGTATGCCGTGTTGTAGAATTCGATCCCGCCCCTGGGCTTCCAGTAGCGGGATTGGATCTCGTTACACTTCCCCGCCTTGAAGGCCTCATACCAGGAGCCCATGCTGGCAAGAACCCGGAAAGGATAGGTGTAGGCTTGCCCCAGTGGACGGTGGGGGGAGAAATTGCGAACATAGAGCTGCCACTTGGTGCGGATTGCCCGAACGGTATCATAACGCTCATCCATCCTCCCCCGGTAGAGGTAGACGAAGTCACGTTCCCGGGCATTGGGCCCGAGGAACGGCTTCCCCTCCCAGATATCGGGAATCTTCAGTCCGCAGAGGTTGGCTGCCGCGGCCGGGAAATCAACGAACGCGACAAGCTGGTCAATAATGCCGGTGTCGTTCAGGGACTTGGGCGCAAGGTGCTTCCACTTCTCAGGAAAGCGAATGATCAGGGGAACCCGTGTCCCGGTGTCATGGATATTACGTTTACCCCGGGGAAGCGCGCCCCCGTGATCCGAAAAGTAGAACACGATGGTGTTTTCGGCAGCCCCCGAGGCCTCCAGCTCCCTGAGCTGCTCACCGACCCACTTGTCCATCAGATGCATGTTATCATAGTAGCGGGACCAGTTTTCCCTGATCTCCGGCGTGTCCGGATGAAACGGGGCGATCACCCCCAGGGGGACTTGCCTCGGGGGCAGGATACGCTGGGAGGGATTACTGGCCTTCCGCCCACCATAGGCCTGGTCCGTGGTCTGTCCCTCATGAGACAAGGTGGTATTAAAGACCGCAAAAAATGGCTGACCTTTTTTCCTGTTCCGGTAGTGAGCCTTCTTCCCACTGGCATGCCACCCTACATCTTTCCATCCAGCCCTCCGGCCATTGATCGACATATTGTAGTCAGTCTTCGAGTTATTGGTGCAGTAATAGCCTGCCTGCCGGAACAGCTGAGGATAATAGACAACCGCTGCCGGAACCCCTACGCTGCTCCGATGATTATGAAGGCCCAGCGTCGGTGCGTTCATCCCCGTAATCAGCGTTGAGCGGGCGACCGAGCATACGGGGGCAGACGAATAGGCATTCACGTAGCGCAGCCCTTCTGAGGCAAGCTGGTCGAGATGGGGCGTCCTTGCGTTCGGATCCCCATAGCACCCAAGGTAGGGACTGTTGTCCTCACTGGTNATCCAGAGGATGTTAGGCCGAGAGGGCTCGACACCCCTGAGGANCAGGGGACAGAACAATAAAACNAGGAGGAAAGAGCGGGCCATGGGAGCGATGTAGCCGGATCCTNCGGTGATGGCAACCCCGGGCGGGNCCCGGNAGCGGAAGGTTCCAGGGACTTTTCCTTTGCGGCAGCCCGGACTTGCCTAAGTTCGTCTCCGCCCATGAAAAACGCCCTGTTCTCCTCCCTGATCCTCTGCTGCCTTCCCTTCATCTCGGCTGCCCTGCCTGAAAAGCCCAATATCGTTCTTCTGTTTGCTGACGATCTGGGGCGCTATGCCTCCGCCTATGGCGATTCGCAGCGCCCCTCGGCAAATGACCTNCTTTCCACTCCCGTGTTCGACCGGATTGCCGCAGAGGGGGCACTGGGTTGGAACGTCTTTGTCTCGGCCCCCTCCTGCTCTCCCTCCCGGGCGGCGTTGATCTCTGGAAGGCACTTTTTTCGAAATGGATCTCACTCCCAGCTTCACTCGCCATGGCATGGGAACCGTAAAGAGGATCCGTGGAACGACGTGAAAGGCTTCGCCCTGCTTCTGCAGGAAGCCGGGTATCACATCGGATGGTCTCACAAAATGCACATTGCCGAGGACCGCATGGGCGGGAAACAGAACAACTTTCGCTCCGCCGGCGGGAGAGTAAACCAGTTTTCGCAAAACGTCAGTAGGGAGATCGGCGAAGATGGGGAGCAGTCCTCCATCAAAAAAGCAAAGCAGAAACTCTACGACGAATGCCGGAACAACTTCCGATCCTTTCTATCAAAACGCAAACCGGGACAACCTTTTTACTACTCGTTTCATCCAACCAACCCTCACCGCAAGTGGACCAAGGGGTCAGGCAAACGGCTCTGGGGACTGGATCCGGATGAGCTGGCCANGGCCATGCCACCTTTTCTGCCCAATGTCCCCGAGGTCAGGGAAGACTTCGCGGATTATCTCGGAGAGGCAATGGCCTTTGACCGGAGCTGTCAGGAAATCATACACGAGCTGGAGAACCTTGGAGAGCTGGACAACACCCTGCTCGTCATTTCTGGCGACCATGGGGCCCCGGGGTTTCCCCGTGGCAAAACCAACTGCTATGATTTCGGTGCCCGTGTTCTCTTCGCCGCTCGCTGGCCGGGGCGGATCAAACCACGGCAGGTGATCAAAAAGCCCATCTCTCTGATTGACCTGGCTCCCACTTTTCTTGCCGCGGCGGGGCTGAAGCCGGAAGCAGGGATGAATGGTCAGGACCTGCTGCCAGCACTCGCTGAGGGAGATCACCGCGCGCTCCGGGGCTGGGCTCTGATCGGCCGTGAGACCCACGTCAATACTGCCCGCGGTGGACTGCCTTACCCGACCAGAGCCCTGCGCACAGAGGACTATCTCCTGATTATGAACTTTGCCCCCGATCGGGCTCCCATGGGCGACCCCCTCAAACTAAACGATGCTAACCCTCCATCTTACCAGCAGCTGGAGACCAGCACGAGGCTTGCTTTCGGAGACATTGATGCCGGCCCCACGAAGGCNTGGATGGTATCTAACCGAAGCAACCCGAAATACGCACGGCAGTGGGCCCTTGGGTTCGGACCACGCCCTCCACAGGAGTTTTATGACCTGACCAGCGACCCGCACCAGGTCAATAACCTCGCGGGGAACAAGGCCTATGATGCCGTCCGCGAAGGCTTGCAGGCTCTTCTAGTGGACGAGCTTCGTCGCAACAAGGACCCCCGTCTGGATGGTGACACCTTCGACAAGCCCCCCTACAATAAGAGAACCCGGCCCGGGCAGACGAAGCGCCAGTAAGAAGGAAAATCGATTGCTCTCCTTGCAGATCACCCTATCCCTTGCTAAGGGGGCAGGCTCATTGCACGAGCTATTCCATGCGCTACCTCGTAAAAGTTTTTCTCTACCAGATTGAACCGGAAATCTGGCGTCGCTTCTCGATTCCNGCCGAGGCGACCTTTGGACAGCTTCATGATGCCATCCAGCAGGCCATGGGATGGGAGGACAAGCACTGGCATGAATTTCGCCACGGGAAGGGGAAACGCCTGCTCGACGTCATCGGTCCCGACCATGAGGAAGTGGAAAAAGGCGACAACTTTCAGGAAGAAGGATCGGTCTCAATCCGGCAGTTTGTGGGTCGGCGCCATTTTCCCATCCGCCTTCTATATCGCTACGACTTCAACGACGAATGGATTCACGAAATCTGTATCGAGGAGAAAACTGACCAGGGAGAAGGGGGCCTTCCAATTCTGATCGAGGGAGCGCGGGCCTGTCCCCCCGAGGATTCTGGCGGCGCCTTCGGCTACTTGGCGGCCCTNAACGGCGACCTCATGTGGCTGGATGATGATTACGACCCCGAGGCCTTCGACCCACAAGCGGTGAAATTTGGAAAACGCCGCGCTCGCAAATAAGCAACTCGCTCATGCGCTCAGGTGGCGAGACACATTGTCGCTCCGTTCTTCCCCCGCCTCATTACACTGCCAGTAGGTGCCGCTCTGGACATCAAGAGCGGTCAGCCACTGGCCGCCGTAGGCCCAGGTATCAATGCATATCGCATGCCCGAGATTGGCAGGAACTCCACCCTTCTGGGCCGTGTGACCACACACCATCGTCTTTCCGCTGCGATGAGGAGGCACTTTCCTGAACTTCTCCCAGAACAGCATGAAGGGATCCTGGTCCTCGAGTGCGAGGTGCGAAGCCGCATTCGCATGGACGAAAAGGTGCCTCTCCGATTCATGGAATGGAAGACCCCCCTCGATAAACTCCCAATGCTGGACGGGAATAGACTGAAGACTGTCGCCCCCGTAGGACGCAACGGTGGAGCTACCCCCCACTCCCTCGCCCATCCAACGTGCCAGGGCAACTCCTGAGTCCCTTGCCTCAAGCATCATGATCTCATGATTCCCCATGAGACTTACTACCCGCGTGCGCTCGCGAAGCTCTAAAATCGTATCGATGACCCCCTTGGTATCCGGACCACGGTCGACATAGTCCCCCAGTGTTACAACCGTATCTTCTTCATTAATCCCGGCGTAGTCAATCAACCTACAAAGGGATGACCTGCATCCATGTATGTCCCCTATTGCGATAGTGCGCATCCTGTGCTCGAACCATACGACNCCTTACCTCCCGACTTGCAAGTTCCATTCCCTCCATCCAACCTTTTCTGCTCATGCCGCAATTCCTGTTCCCCGCACTCGCTATAGGCCTCTTCCTCCTTTTCTCCAGCGGAACAGCCCATGCCACCGATCCCAATATCATCGTTTTTCTGGCAGACGACATGGGAATGGGAGACACCTCCGTCTATCAGGACTGGACCAGCAACAAGGATAACCGGCAACTCCATACCCCCAACATGGAGCGTATTGCCAACATGGGAGTACGGTTCATGGATGCTCATTCCCCCCACAGCCGCTGTAGCACCTCGCGCTACGCATTACTGACCGGACGCTACTGCTGGCGCACTTCCCTTAAATACTGGGTGCTTTTTGGCGTCCAGTGCGATCCCCTGATCGAGCAATCCCGCCCGACGATCGCCTCTTTGCTCCGCCGCANCGGATATCAGACCGGNATGGTGGGGAAGTGGCATCTGGGCCTTGGATATCGCAAGAAGGATGGCTCCCCTGCAAAGGGCTGGGCGGATGCGGACCTCACCAAGCCTCTCGCTGATGGTCCGACGGATCATGGGTTTGACTTCTTCTATGGAATTTCCCGGAGTCACCCAACTTCTGGACCCAGCGGCAAGAATCCCAATGGGCCAGAACAGCAGCGAGGCCCCGGATGGATTCACAATCGCAGANTCGTCGGAGCGACCGGGAACGGCAAGGAGCTGGATGGATCCTATGTCCTCGAAGGAATCGGACCCGCTCTTCACGCGAAATCCTTTCAGTTCCTCAGGAGCGCTACGGCATCAAAAAAGCCATTTTTTCTCTACTTCGCCAGCCCTGCCAATCACACCCCGCACACCCCCTGCAAATCGATTGCAGGCCGCAGGGTCGCGGGAGCAAGCCGCCATATCGACGGCAGGCTCACAGGCAGCGCCCGTCTGGACTTTATTCATGAGAACGATGTCCAGATCGGACTCCTGCTCGATTACCTTCAACGGACNGCGGATCCNCGTCGCCCCGGCCATAAGCTTCTCGACAACACCCTTTTCATCTTCGCGAGCGATAACGGCGCGGAAAATAAGTCGAAGACGGCCACTGGACCGCTCCGCAGCAACAAGGGATCCACATACGAGGGAGGCCACCGCATCCCCTTCTTTGCCTCCTGGCCTGCCGGCAAACTTGGTGATGGCCGGCCCAAAACCCCGGGCCGNACTTCCNCCCGGCTCCTTGCCCTCAATGACCTGTTTGCAACCTTCGCCCAGATCCTCGGCAAGCCGCTACCAGATCTTTCCAAGGGAGAGATTGGGGCTGAGGACAGTTTCTCACAACTGGCCGCCCTGCGGGGCGAGGCCTGTCCACCGCGACCTCCGATTTTCCCCAATGACCACAACGAGGCCTCCAGAAAGAACTCTGAGAGGCGAGCGGTGGTGGCCGTTCGNTCCAATGCCTGCCCGATCAAAGGCCAGTGGAAACTCTTTCTCGACCACCGTTTCGCTCTTGAAGGAGAGCTCCACCCCTTCGAACTCTACGACCTCGAGACAGACCAGTTTGAACAAAAGAACCGGCTCAAGGACCCGGGGGCCAGACCGGCCCTCGAATTCCTGCTCAAAGAAGCAGCCAAGGCCTTGGGAGACAACGGCTCCACGAGACCATGATGNGGCCTTCCTTCAGGTTGGCGATCCCATCGCTTCCCGCTTGCAGAACCCCAGCTCCTTTTCTTTGCTGAAACGATGAAACGCACGGTCTTTCTAGGAACCTATACAAAAGGAGAGAGCAAGGGGATCTATTCCTGCCGCTTTGACGACGCCACCGGCGTTCTCTCGGACCTACGGCTCGCGGCGGAAACACCGAGCCCCTCCTTCCTCGCCCTCCACACAACCGGGAAATTCCTCTACGCGGTGAATGAAACAGAAAGCTTTGAGGGTACCGCATCCGGCTCGGTGACCGCTTACCGTATTACCGATTCGGATCGTGGAACACTGGAAAAGCTTAATACCGTGAGCTCGCATGGCGCCCACCCATGCCATCTGGTGGTCACCCCGGAAAGTGAATCCATCATTATCGCAAATTATACGGGGTCCACCGTTACTGCCATTGAGATTCTGGATGACGGGTCCCTGGGCAAACCGCTAAACAAAATCGTCCACGAGGGCTCCAGTATCCTCAAGCCGAGGCAATCCGAGCCACATCCGCATGCTGTCAACCTCGATCCTGCTAACAAGTTTGTCTTTGTCTCCGACCTCGGGATGGACCAGATCATTCGCTACGAGCTGGAGAAAGGGGGTCGTCTCAGCGAGCCCCGGGGTTCAACGGCGGTCTCTCCGGGTGCGGGACCACGCCACTTTGCTTTTCATCCGAAGGGATCTTTCGGCTATCTCCTCAACGAGATCAGCCGTACGATCACAGCTTTCCGCTACGACCAACCCAGCGGTAGACTTGTGGAAATCCAGACCATTTCGACTGTGCCTGATGGATGGTCCCGGGGTTCTACCGCTGAAATCTTCGTTCACCCGGGAGGTCGGTTTCTCTACGCTTCAAACCGCGGCCATGACAGCATCGCCTGTTTCCATATTCACCAGGGTTGTGGAAAGCTGAGCCTTGTCGACATCGAGAAAACCGGGGGGCGGACACCCCGCAACTTCAATCTGGACCCCTCCGGAAAGTGGATCATTGCGGCCAACCAGTCCAGCGGGGATCTGCATGTTCTTGCCATCAACCAGAAAACCGGCGCCCTCGACCCGGCTGGCGGCCGTCTCGAAATACCAAATCCCGTCTGCGTGGTCTTTCTCTAACATCCCCACCGCCGAGAGATCCCTCGTGCCTCTCTGCTACGTCCTCCCCACCGAATTCATGAAATCACTTCTACTCCTTCTTGCTTCCGGGTTGTGGGCTCTCAGCTTCGCTGCGGAACGCCCCAACATCGTCCTCATCATGGCCGACGACATGGGCTACTCGGACATCGGATGCTATGGCAGTGAGATCCATACTCCCGTCCTCGATCAACTGGCCCGTAACGGTTTGCGTTACACCCAGTTCTACAACACCTCCCGCTGCTGTCCGACCAGGGCCGCTCTGATCAGCGGACTCTATTCGCACCAGGCCGGCATGGGCCTGATGGAAGGGGACCGGGGCTGGCCTGGCTATCGGGGATCGATCAACAAGAATTGTGTCACTCTTGCCGAGGCCCTCAAAGGAGCTGGCTACCGGAACTACATGTCAGGAAAATGGCACCTGACCCGGCACAAGAGCCCCAATGGAGATATATCGGCTTGGCCCATGCAGCGCGGCTTCGACCGCTTTTATGGGACCATCACAGGAGCGGGCAGCTTCTACGACCCCGCCACCCTCTGCCGCGGCAACACCTACATCACTCCCGAGAATGACCCGGATTATCAACCTGAATCCTTCTACTACACCGACGCCATCAACGACAATGCGATCTCCTTCATCTCCGACCACTGCGGGAACAGCAAGGTAGCGGATAAGCCATTCTTCCTCTACGTCTCCCACACCAGTGCCCACTGGCCCATGCACGCACCGGAGGCTGATATCGCAAAATACAAGGGCGTCTACGACAAGGGCTACCCCGCAATCCGCGAAGCCCGCTACAAGAAAGCGATTGAAATGGGCGTCGTCGACAGTAGGTGGCCCATGTCCAAGGGTCTTGACTGGGAGGGGTTCAAGCACAAGGCCTGGGATATCCGCTGCATGGAGACCTATGCAGCCATGACCGAGATCATGGACCGTGGTATCGGCAGGATTGTCAACGAACTGAAGAAGCAAAGGCTCTTTGAGAACACTCTGGTAATTTATCTGCAGGACAACGGCGGCTGCGCAGAGGGATACGGCCGGGCGAATAATTCGCACCAGAAGGACCGCTTCAAATTCAAGCCCCTCGGCAGGGATGGACTGCAGACCCAGATCTGGCCTCCCATGCAGACGCGCGATGGAAGGTTTGTCCGCACCGGACCTGAAACCATGCCCGGCGGGGAAGATACGTTTGTCGCCTACGGCCCTGGCTGGGCAAATGCATCCAATACCCCCTTCCGGGGCTACAAGCATGACCCCTACGAGGGGGGAATCGGAACTCCGTTCATCGTCAGCTGGCCTCAGGGAATCGCCTCGAAGCGCAATGGGAAGATCGTGCATGACGTCTCCCATCTCATTGACTTGATGCCTACCTTTCTGGAAGCAGCAGGGGCAAGGTATCCGAAGGAATATGACGGCCACGAAATCCAGCCCATGGAGGGTGTCAGCCTTATTCCAACTCTCAGCGGAGACGCGCTCACCCGGACGGCCCCGCTCGGCTTTGAACACCACGGCAATCTGGGCCTCCGTGATGGCAAATGGAAAATCGTTTCCATGTATCGAGGGAACCAGCCCCGGAAGTGGGAACTTTACGACATGGAAGCGGACCGCACAGAGCTCAACGATCTTGCCGGCGACATGCCGGACAAGCTCAAATCCATGATAGCCGCTTGGCAGTCGTGGGCAGATCGAGTCGGGGTGCAGCCCTGGCCGATTCCCAGGTATGACCCGAAGAAGACACAGTAGCCTTCCAGCTCCCTGAACCCAGCCGAAGCTATGCGCGCCCTCCTCCCGATTCTTATCCTCCTCTCTTTCGGAGGATCAGCACTCGCGGGCAAACCTCACGTCCTCTTCATCGCGATTGACGACTTGAATGACTATATCTCGCCGCTCGACAACCACCCCGGGGTCCAGACCCCTCACTTTGAGCGTCTCGCCAGACGCTCAGTGAATTTCGCAAACGCCCACTGCGCCGCACCCGTCTGTCACGCCTCGCGGGTTGCAATCATGACGGGCGTTCATCCCACCCGTTCCGGCATCTACCGCAACATGTTCGGCGCCCGGGGACCGCGCTGGCGCCACGAATCGAAGGCGCTCGAGAAGGCGGTGGTGCTTTCTCAGCACTTCCGTGATCACGGATACCGTGCGGCTGGAGGCGGCAAAATCTTCCATACCCTCCAGTGGACCCCGCACGATTCCCAGAACGACCCGGAGGCTTGGGACGAATATCGTGGTGACCCGAACAACCCTATCGCTCCCGACTGGCCGAGACCGAGGCTGGTGCCTGACGAAAAAGCCGGTCTCACCAAGGGGCGCCCATTGGGCGGCGGCTCACAGCTCTTCGGGGCCGCACCCCTCGAATTGCCAGATGAAAAAACAGGGGATCATATGGTTGTCGACTGGGCTATCGAGCAAATGAGGCAGAAGCAAAAGAAGCCTCTCTTCCTCGCAGTGGGCCTTTTCCGCCCCCACATCCCTTGGGAGGTTCCCCGCAAGTGGTTCGAGAAATATCCTCTTGGGGAGGTCAAGCTACCTCCTCACCGCGAGGATGACCTAACCGACGCCCACGACCATGGGCGCACCCACTGGCACAAGTGGGTGGTGGAGAACAAGCAATGGGAAAAAATGATGCAGGGCTATCTGGCCAGCATCTCCTACGTGGACCATCAGTTGGGGCGTCTTCTCGACGCTCTCGATGCCACACCTGAAATGAAGAACAACACTATCATCGTCCTCTGGAGTGATCACGGGTTTCACATCGGCGAAAAAGCCAACTGGGAAAAGTTTGCACTTTGGGACCAGACATCGCGGGTTCCTCTCTTCATTCACGCCCCGGGCGTAAGCAAAGACGGGGAGAAAACAAGGCAACCGGCCACCCTCACTGATGTCTACCCCACCCTCTGTGAGCTGGCGGGCCTGCCCATTCCCGACCAGTGTGATGGACTCTCTCTCGTCTCCCAGCTCAGGGTTCCGGAATCCAAACGAGACCGTCCTGCACTCTGCTCCTTTCAGTTCTGGAGCGAGAAAACTCCTTCTCACGGTGTCGCCGACGAGCGCTACCGTTTCATTCGCTATGGAAGCGGCTTTGAGGAGCTCTATGACCTCAAGAATGACCCCCATGAGTATGAGAATCTCATTGATGACCCGCGGTTCGCCGCCGTGAAGACCCGGTTGGCTCGTGGTATTCCAACGGACCCCGCCCCCCTTGCCATCCTTCCAAAGGACTCCCCGCACCATCGGGCCAACCAGAATAGAAAGTAATTGCTGTCGCCCCGGATGAGGAGTGTCCTGCTTGCCGCTCTCCTGCTCCCCTGCATGATTACAATGGTATCACACGAGACACTCTCCTCCCTCCATACCTTTCTCTAAAAGCCGTGGCAGCCCAAGAACAAAAGACAGTTGCCCGGGTAAGATCTCGCCGGCTGGCCCTCGCGGCCCTGATGATGCTCGGACTGGGTGCTGTCGTTTACCTCAGCTCTTCCTTGGGCGACCCGGGAAATGGACTCGACACTGAGCGGGGGCCCTTCGGGAGACTGGCTCACAAGTTGTCCGCTTCATTGGGCCTCAACTCCGGAGGAGTCATAACCCGGGGCGGCCAACTTTATCTCCGACAGGATGTCCAGCACGTGGAACTTCGGAGTTTTCTGGAGAGCCCTCGAGGCTCGGCGGCGTCCGGCCGCAACTGGGATCCTCTTCCCGCTATTGTCGACTTTCATCGCCAGCTGCAAGGCATTGGGATACGGCTGGTCCTCCTTCCGCTGCCCTCGAAAGCAACTGTTCGGAACAATGCTGGAGAGCCGGTCGTCAACGAGGGCTACAATGAATTTCTCCGCATTCTGGAATCGGAGCACCTGATCGACGTTGTGGATGTTGCCCCCCTTTTGGTAGAGATGTCCGCTGAAGGGCCCTCTCCGTTTCTACGGGGAGATAGCCACTGGTCCCCGGAAGGAATGGCAAGAATTGCTCGCCTCGTAGCAGAACGGACTTCTGTGCAGCTTCCTACCACTTCTTACGAGACCGTCGACCGAAAGCTGTCGCTCACTGGAGATCTTGGCCGGTTTCGTGGCCCTGAATATGAGGATACTATCACAACGAGAATGGTCCTCGAATCCAATGGCCAACTCTGGAAACCTCGCCCCCATGCCCCTTACCTCCTCCTGGGGGACAGCTTTACCGAGATTTACTCGAAGCCCGACAACGGGTGGGGTAAGGGAGCCGGATTCGCGGAGAGTCTGAGCCTCGAGATGGGGGCCCCGGTAGACTGCCTCAGCACAGCTCACGATGGAGCCTTTAAGACCAGAGAGGCCTTAATGAAACATCCGGAAAGGCTCGCCAACAAGTCGGTGGTNGTCTGGCAATTCGCCATGCGAGAGCTTTCTTTTGGTGATTGGAGACTACTCGACATTCCCCCGGTTAAGGACCAGCTCTCTCCCGGGGGCTCAGCCTCTCCACAGCCTTTGCAGGGCACGGTGCTGAAAACCGCACCCATGCCTGTTTTAACTCGTACCCCATACCGGGAGGCGGTCCGAGAAATCATCGTCACAGATATCCGGAGTGGCTCCGGCTTGGTAATCGGACCAGTGATGCTTATGGGCCTTGCCGTNCGGGACCATCTTCCTACCGGGATGGCCCAGTGGGAAGACGGCGACCAAGTCGCCATAGAGGTGGTTCCATGGTCCTNTGTCGAGTCNGTCCAAGGCCGCCTGCAACGGTTCGGCCTTCCTCTCTCCGACCAGAAGCTGCCCCGCTTCTGGATCAAATAATACTGCGCAAGAGGGTCCCTATAGAGGCGCTAGAAGCTGCTTCAGCGTGTCCTCATCCGGAGCGATAACTTTATTTGCGCCCGCCAGAAGATCATCCGCCAGCTTGGCTTTATCAACCTGCAGCTTCTGGATCCGCTCTTCTACCGTTCCGCTACAGATGAGCCGGTGAACAAAAACGGGCCTCGTCTGGCCAATCCGGTAGGCGCGGTCTGTCGCCTGAGCTTCCGCAGCTGGATTCCACCACGGATCGTAATGAATCACCGTATCCGCTGCGGTCAGNTTCAGTCCTGTCCCCCCGGCTTTCAGAGAAATCAGGAAAAGCGGCATCTCCCCNGCTTGGAATTGCTCCACAAGCTCACCGCGATTGCGCGATGAGCCCGTAAGCTCAAGATAGGAAATCCCCTGTGCCCGCAGCCTCTCCCGAATGAGGCCCAGCATCGTGGTGAACTGCGAGAAAAGCAGAACTCGACGGCCCTCTTTGACNAGCATGTCCAGGAGCTCGATGAGATAATCCAGTTTTGCGGAGGCCAGTTCATNGGCCTCTCTCATGCCTAATAAGCGCGGATCGCAGCAGATCTGACGCAACTTCAGCAGAGCATCCAGAAANACAATCCGGCTCTGCTCGATGCCCTGCGCGGCGATGGCTTGTCGAACCCGCCGATCCATCGTCGCACGTACCGTCTCGTAGAGATCCTTTTGCCCGGTGTTCAATTCAATCGGGTGGATCAGAATGGTCTTAGGAGGAAGTTCCGATGCCACCTCATCCTTCGTCCGGCGTAGGATAATGGGCACAATCCGCGTTCTGAGGTCCTCCTTCCGGTCCTCATTGCCTTCTTTCTCAATCGGAGTTTGGTAGCGAGCCCTGAATACCTCCTCGCTTCCCAGAAAGCCGGGCAGGAGGAAGTGCATCAACGACCAGAGCTCGCCCAGATTATTCTCAATGGGTGTGCCCGACAGACAGAGNCGCTGAGCCGCTTGCAACCTGCAGGCGGCCTTGCTCACTTTTGCGGCCGGATTCTTAATATTCTGAGCCTCGTCCAAAACGACCAGATGAAAATCCATGCGGCCCAGCGTTTCGACATCGCGCTGAAGCAGCGCGTAGGAAGTGAGTACCACGTCCGCATGGGGAACGTTCCTGAAATCTTTCTTTCTCCTCGGACCCTGCAGAACCAAAACGCTCAAGGAGGGGACAAACTTAGCTGCCTCCTTCTTCCAGTTTGGTACTACCGAGGTCGGAGCTACCACCAAGGTCGGTCGGCCTTCACTCCTACCCGAGACCCTCTCGGCAAGGATATGTGTAAGAGTCTGCAGAGTCTTACCGAGCCCCATATCATCCGCGAGGATTCCTCCGAGCTGGCACCGGGCAAGACCCTGCATCCATTCAAACCCCTCGCGCTGATAGTCCCGCAGCGTCGCCTGAACCCCCTCAGGAGGATCTCTCCTCGCAGGTTTCCTGAGTTCCCCAAGCAGCTCCGATAGCCGCTCAAGGCGGCTCCCCGGGTCGAGGGTCAGATCCGAGCCTGCAACCAGATGAGCAGCNTCAACCGGGTGCAGGAAAGGCCGGTTTGGATCCACCAGGGAAGCGAGCTGACGCAGGATCCGTTTGAGCCTGTCTACAGGGATCTGAAGCGCCCCGCCTTCGGGGAGATAGACAAGGTGGCTCTCGTGGTCCACGAGTTCATCCAGCANNTCGAGCGTTCCATCTTCCAGTAACTTTGCCAGAATTGGCAGTAGATCCAATCGCTCTCCATCGAGGTCGAACCCTACCGACAGAGAGAACCAGCCCCCGGCCTGCTCCGAGAGGGACCCTTTCCAATCTCCCGGCTCGGTCTCATAAACGGGGAATCCAACCTCCTCATCGACAGCCACCTCCCAGCCAAGGCCCTTCAGCCGAGGTATAGCTACGGCCCGGAACCATGGCCAGTAGAGATCAGGGGTATTCAAGGTAGGCTCGGGAAACCACGCCGCNCCGGCCGAAGATGCCGGATCGCGCTCGCGNTCCAATCCCAGGAGGAANCGATAACTGGGCTGGGCCCCGAGGTGGGTCAATCCCAACTGAACGAGAACCCGGGCAGCCGAGGCCTCGGACTGCAGGTCGCGTACAATTTCGACCATTCCTTCTTCCGTCTCAATCAGAACCACGCTGTCGCCANCAGTGTGAAGGGGAAGATCATGGCCGTCGTAGCTCGCCGTTGGTCGGACAACCAGCCATTCATCCCGATTCGATGCCCTCAGGGACTGCAGCAGCATCTGGACCGGGCGACTATTAGCCGGCTCAATCAAAACCTCGAGGCGGAACTTCGGGGCAACTTCTAGGGTTCTTCGCGGCGCAGGAGCCCCGGAGGGGTGCCCTGATGGCCCTGAGGAAGGCACCCTGACATGGGCACTTCCAGCTGACAGCAGTCGATCGATCGTGGTCTTTTTTGCCGCGGCAAAAAGAACTGCGGCCGCATGCTGGCAATAGTAGGCATAGTGGCAGCTGCAGGTTGCATCTATTTCCCAAGCCCCCTCGCTCTCCTCCCAGATGGAAATCTCAACCTCGTAGTAGTCGCCCTCCAGATCCTGCACCCGAGCAGTAAGCACCCCGCCACCGTCTTCCATGGAATCCCANGACATTTCCGAGACCCGACGCTTCCGAGCCAGCTTNCTTCCGTCCTCCTTAACGAACCCGTCAAATCGCTCCTTCCATCCCCCCTCAACGAGAAACGCGCGGAGGGTTGGGTTCACAGCCATGGAACGGAGCGGGCCGCGAGCTTCCCGGGCCTCATGCCCCNANCATGCCCNCGGATGGTGCCCTCATCAAGTTCAGGAACGGAGCCTGCTCTCTCAGCGCTGNCTCCGGNTCTCTCCCCTCCTCAGCGGCCTCNTCGTCTTGTCAAAAACCGCGCCATCCTCAGTCATCGCCTCATAAATGAATTCGTCCTTCTTCATAGTGACCTTGATCAGGTGCCTCAGGGCCCGGGCCTCCGCGAGATAGGTGCGTTTCTTCCAGTCCTTGGGAATGCTTCGCGTCTTCACTCCCCACGACCCATCACCCATGTAAAGCACCCCATCCTTTTCATCACGCTCACCCCCGATGATGGGATGAGTCCGCTTGTAGGTATGGTGATCATTCTCAAAAACACAATCCACCTTGAACTGCTCGAAAAGGGGGGACCATTCCCTGCGGATATCCGTGGCATCGCCCTTTACCCCCGTTCCCCAGGCTGGCCGGTGATAACAGACAAACTGTCGGGGCACATCCACCCGGTTACCGAGGACCCGTCCCAGCCACTGCGTCTGGGCCGCGACGTTCGCCGTATGCCCCGAGTCCACTCCCACGAGGCTCAGGTAATCGCCAAAATCGACGGTAAAATTCGCGCCCTCGGACTTCCCGGAAAAAAGACTGTAGAAGAACGGCGCGTCCTCTCTCCCTGGCGCGTCCGTGGGACGATACTGATACCCTTTCACCTCATGATTTCCGATTGCCACGACCATGGGAATGAGCCGGCCGTCGGGAGCAACCGCACATTTGTTCCACGAGTCCAGCCAAACCCGCCACCGCCCGCCATCACTTCCATTCGCGTAGGCAAGGTCGCCTCCGAGCAGAGCAAAAAGAGGGTCTTCCTTTCCCGCTCGCAGATTCATGGCGTCAAGCCATGCCCGTGTCCCATACATGTCGCCCCCGGTCACAAAGTGCATTCCTTCTTCGAAACGCGCCGGCGCAGTTTCGAATTCCCAGGTGCCCGCCGGGCGGCCCCACCGGACAATCCTAAATTCGTAGCGAGTGGCAGGTTTAAGATCCCTAAGGTCGGCGCTGAAGGCAAGGTCCTTGGTTGTTCCGAACTTCCTCTCGCGAACAGGGGCTGAGGCCCACTCGCCCCCGCCTTTACTCCGGTAGGCGAACTCGTAGCGAGTGGCCGCCGCCTCATTGCCCTCCACGCCTCCTAATTCAGCCCACCCAGCTCCCGGGGCCCCCCCGGCAAGATACGCCCACTTCGCTCCTTCCGGGATGACTGAATGCAGCTTTCCGTTTGCCCGGTAATCGATCCGGGGCCGCAAGGTGAAATCTGAGCTATCAATATTTTCGTTATGGCCCTCGATCGCGATCACCCCCTTCTGTCCCGGCATGGCAGGGCCGAGCTTGAAGTATTCCCACACCTCGGCCTCGTGCTTCTTGACCTTGCTAATACCTGATCCCGCTCCTTCAACGCCCTTTCGCAGGACCTCCTTCCCGTCACGGTAGAGAATAAATGCGTCATCATATCGAATACCCACCGTGAGCTCTGCCCCTCGCGGAGCTTTGGCGGGGACCACGTAGGGGCGGCGGATATACACCGAGCGATATTTTCCCCGCATGCCCTTGAGAATCGTCTGGTCATCATCATCACCGTAGCCGAACCCAGCCGGCCCCAGCTTCCACTCTCCTCCCGGTTGCTCATCCTCAGAAGCGGCAACCCAGTGAATCGCCATCGTGGTAGTCGGATCCTGATACCACTCGCAGATCGGCCCATACTCCCCGGCAGAGAGTGCATTAAAACCCGAAGAAAGGAACAGAATGGACAGCAATCGAATCACGGGGCGCGGAAAATGAGTTTCCGGGACTGTCGCCCCAACAGGCGCCGTTGGCAATGACCTAGCTTCNACAATCCAAATTTGATCCGGAATTCCACCAGTGATGTTTGCGCCGGGAAGATTCTTCCCTAGGATTTGCCTATGTCACGCGAAGACATCAAGCGCCTCACCGAGCTGTCCTCCTGTGCAGGCTGAGCCTCCAAGGTCGGCCAAGCCGACCTCGTGCAGGTTCTGCGCGGGCTTGCCCAGATCGAGGATGAAGCGCTTCTGGTAGGAGCAGCTTCCTCTGATGATGCCGCCGTCTACCGGCTCAGCGAAGAGCTCGCCTTAGTTCAAACCCTCGATTTCTTCACTCCTATCGTGGACGACCCCTACACCTACGGGCAAATCGCTGCCGCGAACTCGCTTTCGGATGTCTACGCCATGGGAGGCCTCCCGGTCACTGCCATGAACGTGGTTGGCGTTCCCCTCGAACATCTCTCGCTNGAGGATGTCAACCAGATCCTCAANGGNGGNGCCGACAAGGTGGCCGANGCGGGTTGTGTNCTTGCGGGCGGACATACNGTTCAGAACCCCGAACCCCTCTACGGCCTCTCCGTNACCGGACTCGTTCACCCGGACCAGCTGATCACCAATTCAGGCGCCACTGCCGGAGACCTGCTCGTCCTCACCAAGCCGCTGGGAACGGGCATCCTGTCAACCGCTACGAAACGGGGTGTGGACATCGGTTCCCTCTCCGACCAATCCGTCGCCCTGATGGCAACTCTGAACACCCCGGGCGCGGACCTCGCAAAAGCCGGGTTNNTACGGGGCGGGACCGACGTCACCGGGTTTGGCCTGCTCGGACACCTTGGGGCGATGGCCCGAGAAAGCCGGGTCACCGCGGTTATCGAAAGCGGGCAGGTTCCCGCTATCGACACGAAGGTTCTTGCCCTGATCGAGGAGGGCTGCGTTCCGGGCGGAACGAGGGCAAACCTTGAGGCCGCATCCGGCACATCGTTCTCGAGGGATGTCCCCGACGCCGTCCGTCTCCTCCTCGCTGACGCCCAGACCAGTGGAGGGCTCCTCCTCTGCATCCCTCCGCAAAACCTCGATCCGGCCCTCGCCGTCCTGAAGGAAAAAGGGGCCCCCTGCGCAGAGGTCATAGGAGAGATGAAAGTCCNCGGTGACGATGACATCGAGGTCCGCTAGGGCAGGATTCGCTCCCCTTCTTGCCAAACCCCTGATCAGAGGTCAGGCTTTTGCGTGACCCTCTCTCGACCAGCGCGTTTACGGGTCGATGGCCGGTTCCTGGCTCTCGGGGATGACCGCCTTTTCCTGAAAAGCGTTACCTTCGGGCCCTTTCCTGATGATGCNNTACTCGATCCTGCAGTCGAATTTCCACGGATCGCCGAATGCGGATTTAATGCGGTCCGAGTTTACACGGGGGCCTCCTGCTCCTTCCTCGACTGCGCACAGGAGAATGGGCTCCTGGTTCTGGCAGGCATGCCTTGGGAGTGGGGACGGGACTTCCTTGCGCAGCCCCGGCTCCGGACCGAAGGAGAGCTGAAGCTGCTAGATTTTCTGAGAAAGCATGGCAGCCATCCCGCCCTTGGCGCCNTGATTGTTGCCAACGAGATCCCGTCGGACCTTGTGCGATGGATGGGCCCTTCACGGGTCCGGCGAGCCTTGGAGGAGCTCATCGAGCTCTGCCGAGCGGAGGCCCCGGAAGTCCTCATTGCGTATGCTAACTATCCGAGTACAGAATACCTCGAGCCTCGCAATGCGGACTTCAGCGCATTCAACATCTACCTCGAGGACCGCGAATCCCAGGCCCGCTACCTCCCCCGGCTGCAGAATATCGCGGGGGATCGCCCGGTCCTCATCACGGAGTTCGGGCTCGATACCATCAGAAACACCGAAGACACCCAGACCTCCCTGCTGACGAGCCACCTCGAGGAGTGCGTCACAGCGGGAATCGCTGGGACCACCTTCTTCGCGTGGTCCGATCGCTGGGCCAGCCGGGGAATCCAGATGGCAGATTGGGCCTTCGGCCTGACCCGCCCCGACGGGAGCGAGAAGCCTGCGTTGGAAGCGCTCCGGGAGCGCCTGCCAGAGATCCGCACCACCCGCCCCCCCCTCACCCTCGCGGGTGCCACCCCACGGATCTCGGTCGTCGTCTGCACTCATAATGGAGCGGCTAATCTGGACGCCTGCCTGCATGCCTGCTCCTCCCTTNATTACCCTGATTTTGAGATTCTCGTTATCGACGATGGGTCAACCGACCGCACTCCCGAGGTTGCCTCGAGGTTCCCGAACGTGCGCTACCTCAGGCAGGTGCATTCCGGGCTGTCCAACGCGCGNAATCATGGTGCGNAGGAGGCCANTGGCGACCTCNTTGCCTACACNGATGATGATTGCCGGCCCGATGTTGACTGGCTCTTCTGGATCGCCCGGAGCTTTGAGGACCCCCGGACCGGGGCTTCAGGAGGCCCCAACCTTGCCCCATCTCCCGGAGGCCTGCAGGANGCCATCGTGGCCTCCGCGGCAGGCGCCCCCTCCCACGTCCTCTGCGACGATCTCCGGGCGGAGCATCTTCCGGGCTGTAATCTCGTCGTGCGCCGTGAGGCCTTGCAGGAGGTGGGGGGGTTCCGCCCTCAGTTCGTGGCAGCGGGGGACGATGTTGACCTCTGCTGGCGACTCCTCGATCAGGGCTGGGAACTGGTATTTGCTCCAACAGCGTTTGTCTGGCATCGTCGGCGCACCTCCATCCTTCGCTACCTGAGACAGCAAGGTGGATATGGCCGCGCAGAAGCCCTTCTCTTTGAGGCGCATCCCGGAAGGTTTCGTCACGGAGTCATCCATTGGAAGGGAAGTGTCTACNGCGGGGGCCCCGTGAGCGCTGACGCCCGGTCCGTCATTTATTTTGGATCGATGGGACAGGCTGGTTACCAGGGACTGGCGAGTCACACCATCCCCCGCCGCCCCTTGCACCGCCGATTCGACTCCCCTGCCGCCCGTAGCCTGCTCAGGCTCTGTGACCTTCTTCAGCCAATTGTCCGGGCCTTTTCGCGGTGGCGTCACGGAGGCCCAGCTCCACGGTTTCACAAGGCTCCCACAGGGCTATCGAGTCAAGCCGGGACAGGGGCGAGCTGCTCAGAGATTGCCTTTCTTGGATCACCGGAAATCGGCCGCCAACAATTGCTCCTTGNCCTCAGAGAGGAGGGATGGTCCCCCTGCGGAGACACCGAGACNTGGGACCTGAAGTCCACACCCTTCCGGGTCCTCACTGCCGATGAGCAGCACGGACGGGACCACATAGTTGTCAGGGCAAGGCTGCAGCATCCGCCCGCCCTGCGCGGGAGGGGAATTACCAGGTTGGAAGAGGCGGCAACCCGGATCGGCCTGCGGAAGCAATAGTCGGAGTTGCGGTCCGTCCGCTATTTTTGACTGCGACGGGACTCCGAATTAGCAAAGATCTCNCAACTTCCGACTCCCCGTGCGCACCGAAGACTTTGATTACGAGCTCCCTCCGGAGCTCATTGCCTCTCACCCCCTTGTCGAGCGGTCAGCTTCCCGGATGATGGTAATNAACCGCGAGCAGAGCACCATCGAGCATCATAATTTCGCAGAGCTACCCTCCTTCATCCGAAACGACGACCTCCTCGTCTTCAATGACACCAGGGTAGTCCGGGCCCGGTTCTTCTCCAACGATCGGCGTATCGAGTTACTTCGAGTGGACTGCACCGATCCCCTGCACTGGCGCTGTCTCGTTCGACCGGGCAAGNGGATGAAGGTCGGACGCACCGTGGAGGTGGGCCCAAGCACCGGAACGGTGACAGGTATCGACGAGCTCGGCTACCGTCTCATCAGCTGGGACCAACCCGTTGACGAGAGTATCCATGGTGAGCTGGCCCTCCCTCCCTACATGGANCGGGGAGAGGAACCCTCCGATGGCGAGCGCTACCAGACTGTTTATGCCAGAGAGGAGGGTGCGGTGGCGGCCCCAACCGCTGGACTGCACTTTACTCCAGACTTGGTTGCCTCCCTTCCCCACGCCTTCCTGACCCTCCATGTGGGCCCGGGCACGTTCCGACCGGTGCAGGTTGACAATCCTGCGGAACACAAAATGCATGAGGAAGCCTACGAACTCAGCGCGGAAACTGCAGATCAGATCTCACACGCCGAGCGGGTCTTCTCGGTGGGGACAACCGTCACCCGCGTCCTCGAACACCTCGGCCAGAATGGGTCGGTGACCGCTGGCCAGGGACGCACNAATATTTTTATTTATCCTCCCTACCAGTTCCGCATCGTCGATGCCCTTCTCACCAACTTCCACCTCCCTAAAAGCACTCTTCTCATGCTGGTAAGCTCATTCGCAAACCGTGAACTGATCCTCGAAGCTTATCGGCAAGCGGTTCGCGAACGTTATCGGTTCTTCAGCTACGGCGANTGCATGNTGATTCTGTGAATGGTCGTGCGGGACAGGATTGAGGAGAGGCGCCGCATGGAAAGAGCCCTTTTTCTCCGTTGATCATTTGTTCCATCTTAACGTATCACTTCTTCCTATGCATATTCTCGTTCAACACGAAGTAGAGGATTTCGACGCCTGGAAGAAGGTCTACGATGATGACACCCCCGCCCGGACCGAAGCCGGCTTGGAGGAGATTCAGCTCCTGCGTGGGTATGACAATCCCAACTGGGTTGTGATACTGATGAGCGCGAAGGATATCTCCGAAGTCAGGGCCTTTGTGAATTCAGATCACCTTGCCCAGGCGATGAAGGGTGCCGGGGTCNTGGGAACCCCCATCTTCACCGAACTTCAGTGAACGTGATCCGCGGACCAATGAAACAACNGGCGCTCAGGTAAACATGNGGAAAATCCCTTTAATCCGAAAAAATACAGCTATGCTCAAGCTTGGCCCTCCGCTTGTTCTGGCCGTGGCGCTACTGGCCAGCGGCTGTGCGCATAACCCCCACACCGATGCAGGGGACTTTGGCAGTTCCATCGCGGGGGATACAAAGATCCTGTCTCTGATCAATGGAATGTACGAAGTGGCTTCCTGGAACGATGGAAGCAAGATCCACCTTCCGCCGGCTGTTAGTGGCCGTTGGGTCTTCCTCGACGGGAAGGTCATGAGTATCATTCATAACCGAACCGACCCAGAGGCACACAAGGCGGCAATTGGATGGGGGCATGGAACCGTAAGTAAAGGCCACTTTTTTTACCGCTATCCCGAGCACGTCACGGTCAAGGGCGCCACCGGTGAACCCACACTGGAACTCAGGAGTCCGTGGGAGGGAATGCGTTCGTTTTCTGTCGAATGGAAAGGCGACGGCATCGAAATGACCTCCGAAAGTGGGCAGCAGACGTGGGTAATCACCCCGGAAGGAATGGTCTACACGGACAAGGAATGGGGCCCTGAAAAGGTCTACGCCCAGAGGCGCTGGAAAAGGATCTCCAAATGAGGCCCCGCTGAAAGCGATCTCTCTCCGGCCTTCCCTCCAACACTGCAAATGACCTCCNCCAGCGGATCCCGGGCCCGGCCNCTTCCTGCGATTGTGGTCCCCNCNCTGCAATTTCGCCTGTCCCAAGCGGCCTGACCTGTTTTACCGTGCGTCAGGATGAAAGCGGCAAAGCTTCTATTTTCCTTCCTGTGGATCGCAGTTGGGGTCACCGGTGCAGAGACAACCCTTGTCCCCGCAGGGGAAGAAACGATCTGGCGCTATCTGGACGGCAAGGCCGTCCCGGGGGCAAAGTGGAACGCCCCCGGGTTTGACGACTCAGGATGGAAAAAAGGCAAGGCTCCTCTTGGATACGGAAAAGAGGACGTGAAGACCAATATCGTGTTCGGCGACGACGCCGAGAAGAAACCCCTCACCGCCTATTTCCGCACCACCTTTCAGGGCCCTCCTAAAGAAGAGAAGGGTTTTAAGGAGCTGGGGCTCATGTTGTCTTACGATGATGGCGTGGCGGTCTACCTTAACGGCAAGGAAGTCGCGCGGGGCAACCTTGAGGAGGGCCCGCTGACGCCAGAGAGCGCGGCCATCAGGGCCGTTAGGGAGAGCGGCCAAATGGTCACTACTATCCCGGCNGACGCTCTCAANTACGGTGCCGTGAATACCGTTGCGGTGGAGGTTCATCAGGCAGGCCCGACCAGCAGCGATCTCTACCTGGATCTCAAGCTGTCGGGGCTGCGGGAAGGCGAGAAGCCCGTCCTGGATCCNTACCGGGAAGGCATGCGNGCCCTCCAGCGCGGCGACGCTGAGGAAGGCTCCCGCCTGCTTTCCCAGATGTCNCCGGACCACCCCGAGTATGCCAGCACCATGGCGATGCTCGGCTGGCAGGTCTTTGCGGAGGGGCTGGGGGAGCCGAAGCGGGGNTTGCCGTTTGTCAAGAAGGCCTACGAGGTNGCACCCACGGACCGTCAGGTTGTGCGCTCCTATATCAAGACTCATGTTCTCTCCGGGGTTCTCTTTGATCCTGCCGCCATCGCACGGGAGCGAAAGAAGGATATCGCGGCGGAACATAAGTTTCTTGTCACCAAGCCCGAGCTCAGAGAGGCCAAGCTGGTTTCCCGCAAGGACCTGGAGGAAGACCTCGACTACCTCGAACATGTGCTCGTGACGTGTTTCTCATACCTCGAGCTCCGCCCCGTGGACTACCGGGGCGCAATTGATGCGATCCGCGGATCGCTTGACGAGGAGACCTCCCTCAACCAGTTCCGACTCCAACTGGCCAAACTCATCAGCCTCTTCTGTGATGGGCATGGCAGACTCGCCTCTCCCCCCGCCCAGTATATGCCACGCGGCTATGCGCCCTTCGTGGCTGGCAGCTTCAAGGACCGGGTTTACCTNACCNACGGAGAGAACTTCCTGGACCCAAAGCATCCCTATGTCACATCGATCGATGGCCGCCCCATCGCCGAGTGGCTGGAGGTCGCATCCTACACGGTGGTGAAGGAGTCTCCCCAGTGGAGGTTGCGCCAATCGCTCCAGATGCTCAGCTACGTGAATTACATCCGCGGGGAACTGGGTCTTCCCAAGAACGACTCGCTCCAGCTTGAACTCGAATCCAAGAACCGAAAAAGCTCGAGGATGATGGAAGTAGAAGTGGCTCGGAGGCCCCAGCGGGAACTGGACTTCCCCGCTGGAGACACCCGCAGGATCGGGGAGATCGGTTACATAAGGCTCCCCCAGATGACCGGAAGCAGCCGCTTTCTCGCCCAGCTCAACCAATGGATGGGACGCTTCAAGGACACCACCGGAATCATCATTGATGTGCGGGGCAACCCCGGCGGATCCAAGAATATCCTGCTGACCCTCATGCCTTATTTCCTGAAGCCCGGGGATCCCATGCGGATCATCGAATTCTCCGCCTACCGGAAACCAATGGAACTCCCCCGGCCCATGCCCGACGGATTCAACATGTCCAACATGTCTGCCCAGCCGGTCACCTCCTCACACTGGAAAACGGACGCACAACGAAACTACATTGGGAAAGCAATCAAGGCCTTCAAGCCAACCTGGACTCTACCCGAAGGGAAATTCAGCGATTTTTACGTGCTGGCGTTCGACTCCAAGATGAACCCGGAGGCGTATTACTACGACAAGCCTCTCATCATCCTCCAGGACAGCGGCTCATTCAGCGCTAGTGATATTTTTCTGGGCGGATTCAAGGGGTTGCCAAATACCACCCTCATGGGCACCGCGAGCGGCGGAGGAAACGGCTGGATGGAAAGCTATACCCTTCCCAACACCGGGCTGGAGGTCGTCCTGTGCCAGACTGCAAAATTCCGCCCTACCGGAGAACCTTTCGATGGCCTTGGCGTTCCCCCGGATCTCGTGATGGAAGCCACCCCCCGGGACCGGATGGGAAAATCTGACAGCGTTCTCGACGCCGCGGTCCGACGCCTCGCCAATTAACGAGGCGGCGGAACAACGCAGGGCGAGCCCTAGAGCTTCAGCCGGACCCCAAGCGTCACATGCTTCTTGATCTCGATCTGGGTGTCCCCACCAAACTGTCTCTCGTAGCTGAAAATAAGGGCACAGTTCTCGCTCATGCGGTAGCCAGCGATCACTTCAAAAAGATCCGAATGCTTTTCCGGTAAGTCCACCGAAACTCCTCGGTCGCGAAAGTTGGTTGACGTGTCGAGAGCGAAGACCCGCGAATAGTTCGCTCCAAAGCACCAGGGTCCACGTTCCCAGCACAGCCCGGCATTGGCGAGGATCCCATCAGTTTCAACAGTGCGCGCAAGGAGGTTCTGCCAGCTATAACCACCCAGCAAATGGAACGAGAGCCCGCTGGGAAGGTCAAACTTCCGGTCGAGCGTTAACCGGAAGTTCTGATAGATATCGAAATCTGCTACCTCGTATCTTCCGTTGAGGCTCAGGTAATCCGTGTAATGATAACTGACTCCAGCTTGGAATCCTTCCCCATCGGCTGCCAGACCGGTTCCCACAAGTTCTCCGAGCCCATGGATGATACCGAATTTCGTATGAAACTCACCTGCGCTCCCATCGGATCCGATTTCCGCGTGGCCGACACCGGCAGCGAGAGCAAGGGCGAGTGTGATCTGGGCAGGGTTCATGGTTCTCACAACAGGAGGCGTAGTCGTCGTTCTGACCAGCGAAGTAAAGGGGAAAGGCCCCGATCAGCCCCTCCTTCGGCCTGACTGGTAGTTTTACTCGCTAGAAAGAGGGGAGCTTAAGAAAACCGAACTGGGAGTCATCGACTGCGATGATCACCCCCCCGTCCCGGGTCAGGGCCAGGTCCTCCCCAGCCCAGTCACCCTCCTCCGCTTCGAACGTTGCCTCCCACTCAAGGGCCCCGTCGGGCCCATACTTGATAACGTATACTTCCCACTGGTCTGAGACGTCCGACCCATTCGTTTCCGAGTAGCTCCCATACTCGTCTCCTGTCCCAGCCGTTAGAATACAGCCTCCGTCGGGAGTGGCCCGGACACCCCAGGCTTCATCGTGGATGTAACGAGGGTCGAACCCGCGCGGATTTCCCCTCTTTCGCTCCCATTGCAGAACCCCCTCATGGTCAAGCTTCATGGTGTAGGTCTGCCAGTTGACTGTTCCTGAGAGGGTATGTCCGGTGAGAAATATGGAGCCATCTGCCCCAAGGTCCATCCCGAAGCAATGGTCATCTCGGTTGCCCCCGAAAAGACGGCCCCATACCCGGCTGCCATCGGCGTTTAACTTGAGGAGTCCGAAGTCCAGATTGTCCTCTTCATTCCACACCAGGCCCGAGACAATCAAGGAGTCTCCCTGCCTCGCAATTCGATAGGCCTGTGCGAGGTCATCGCGAAGACTTCTTCCCCCGGTCTTAATTCCCGAAGGATCCATAAAGGCGAGGTAGCCCCGGCCTTCCGCAAAGAAGGTGTTCTCCCGGTCCTCGGCGTTCGTATAGCCGACGGCTACCAGCCCCCCATCAGTCTCAACCATATGCTCGTAAGCATCATACCCTCCGTTGCTATGAATCCTGACGAGGAGGGCCTCTCCCGTGCCCTTATCGACCTTGAGAGCTGCGCTGTTACGGTTGAGCGCACCAGCGATCCAATAACCATCGTCGACTTCGATCACGGAATTCCCAAGGTTGTAGGTTCCATGACCAGACGCTCCGGTCGATCGGTTGGAATACTCCTGCCGCCACTCAAGGACGCCTTCCTGATCAAGTTTGATCGCGAGTATCCGCGTATTCGGCAAAAATCCGGTCTCGCCGATCTGTAGGAACCCTCCATCCTCACAAGTAATGATGAAGTGGCCATGGGCCTCTTCGCCTGACCCTCCGTGAGAACGGAACCAGTCGGGAGTCGGAGGCAGCTCCGGAGCACGAACCCGGAAAAATCGACGATCCGCCCGTGCGGCAGGTGCTTCGAGCACGATCTGTGTCTGCCCTGCGCTTCCGGACACCCGGGTCAGTAAGGAGAAGGCCCTCAGATCCTCACTCCCGAGAACGTCATAGAGAGCGCCGGCCTCACTGGTGAAGGTTAGTTCCACCTCTCCCGGAGAGAGAACCCGGAATCCTGTTATTTCCGTCGTCCGGCCCGNCGAGCAAAGAACCAGGTTGGCCAAAAGCACCAAAAAAAACTGAGTGACGCCCCGGAGCATGACAGAGCGTAGCACCGGACATCTCTTCGAGATACTGTTTTGTAATTGGTTTCCACCCCATTTGGGAACCCTTGTTCATTTTTCTTCGAGGCCCGGGACTCACAAGTTAGGCTCGCTCAACTCCATGTCTCGGTCCCTTCTGCTCAGCTTCCTCAGCCTTTCCGGCCTTTTGACGGCTGCCCCGGCTCCGAATGTTCTACTCATCATGGCTGATGATCTGGGCTACTCCGACCTTGGATGCTACGGGGGGGAAATTAAGACCCCGCATCTCGACCGCCTCGCGAAAGGAGGGTTGCGCTACAACCAGTTTTACAACACGGCCCGGTGCTGGCCCACGCGAGCCGCGCTCCTCACCGGCTATTACGCTCAACAGGTTCGCCGCGACAAGCTCCCCGGCGGCGCCCCCCGGGGGGGAAGGCCCCGCTGGGCCCCACTGGTTTCAGCCCTCCTCAGCGAGGCAGGGTATCGCTGTTATCACTCCGGAAAATGGCATCTGGACGGAATGCCTCTCGGGAANGGCTTTCAACATTCCTATTACCTCAAGGACCAGAGCCGCTTTTTCAGTCCGCAAACGCANTGGAAGGACGATCTGAANCTGCCTCCTGTGAAGAGAGGCTCCGGCTATTACGGAACAATCGCGGTAGCCGATGCTGCGATCGGCCACCTTCGGCAGCACGCCACCAATCATGGTGAGCTCCCGTTCTTTCACTACGTCGCCTTTGCCGCTCCCCATTTCCCCCTGCATGCCCTGCCGGGAGATATCGCCCGGTGCATGGACCGCTATGCCGGAGGTTGGGATCAGATACGGTCCCAGCGCTGGGAGCGGATCCAGAAGCTTGGGATCGCAAGCGGGGATCTGCCGGCAGTGGAAAGGGAGCTCGGACCCCCCTACCATTTCCCCGGGCATCTCGAGATCCTCGGTTCGGGCGAGGTCAACCGCCCGCTGCCGTGGAACAGCCTTACCATGGAACAGCAAAGCTTCCAGCAGACTAAAATGGCGATCCACGCCGCGATGGTGGAACGGATGGACCAAGAGATCGGCCGCATCCTCGAGCAGGTGCGCTCCATGGGCGCATGGGATAATACCCTCGTCATCTTCCTCTCGGATAATGGCGCCAGTGCCGAAATCATGGTCCGAGCTGATGGCCATGACTCTGGGGCTCCCCCAGGCTCTGCGCCCACCTACCTTTGCCTCGGCCCCGGTTGGTCTAGCGCCTGCAACACGCCCTTTCGCCGACACAAGACGTGGGTGCATGAAGGCGGCTGCGCCACTCCCTTCATCGCCCACTGGCCCGCCGGGATCAAAGATCGCAACGCAATACGCCGCACCCCGGCCCACGTCATTGACCTCGCGCCGACCCTCCTAGATCTCGCTGGTTTGAAGCCCTCCCGGAAAGTGCCCACTCCCGGTCGGTCACTAAGGCCCACTTTTGCTGTTGATCTTGACGCTCTGCACGAGGAGCTCTGGTGGCTCCACGAGGGCCATCGAGCCCTGCGAAAGGGAAGCTGGAAGCTGGTGGCCGCCAAGGGAGACCCGTGGGAACTCTACAATCTTTCCGAAGACCGAACCGAGACCCGGAACCTTGCTGATATCCATCCAGACCGTGTCGAGGACCTTCAAAAGCGCTGGCAGGCTATGGCCGCTTCTTTCCTCGAGACCCTCCAGAAAAACAAATAAGGCGACCANTCTACAGATAACTCGCTTCTTGCATCAGCAATCCTCACCCCTAGAGTGCCGGCGTCAGGGGCCGTGGAGAGACGGCTGGTGAAATCCGCCAGGTCCGAAAGGAAGCAACGGTAGCCTGTCCGGCTTTGCCGCGGCTCCCTGGCACTTCTGCGCTGGANGTCAGGACTCCGGCGCTCCCGGGTCAGGCNACGATGTCTGTCAGGACTCGGCCAAAGACATCGGTGAGCCGGAAATCACGCCCGGAGTGGAAGTAGGTGAGCTCCTTATGATCGAGGCCCATGAGGTGAAGAATGGTGGCGTGAAGATCATGGACGTGGGCCTCGCCCTCCGTCACCCGGAAGCCGAATTCGTCGGTAGCTCCCTGGACCGTTCCCCCCTTGACACCTCCTCCGGCCATCCAGGTCGAGAATCCAGCNGCATGATGGTCGCGCCCTCCAGTTCCCACCGGGGTCCGGCCAAACTCACCCGCCCACACAATCAGGGTCTCATCAAGGAGGCCCCTCGCCTTCAGGTCGGCAAGGAGACCCGCAATGGGCTTGTCGGTCTGGCCACAGAGTTTCTGGTGCCGCTTGTCGTTGTCCCCATGCGTGTCCCAGTTCGAGTGATAAAGCTGCACAAAGCGCGTTCCCCTTTCCACCAGTCGACGGGCCATCAGACAGCTCTTCCCGAAGCGATCGGCCTCGCCCTCGCCGATTCCGTAGAGCTTCCGCGTGGAATCTGTCTCCCCGGAAAGGTCCACCNCCTCCGGGGCATGAGCCTGCATCCGATAGGCAAGCTCGTAGGCCTCGACCCGGGCTGCCAGCTCTGAGTTGACGGGCAGGTGGCTCTGGTGCTCCTGATTCCAGGCCGCAAGAAGGTCGAGTTGGTCGCGCTGCGTTTCCAGAGAGCGGTTCATCGCAGGATTCAGGTTGGGCACGGGAGTCCCTGACGTCTTGAACACCGTTCCCTGGTGCCCCGAGGGCATGAATCCTGAGCTCCAGTTCTGGGCTCCGGAATAAGGAGCCCCGTTCACAAGCACCACAAACCCAGGCATGTTGTTGTTCGAAGAGCCGAGCCCATAGTTGGCCCACGATCCAAGGCAAGGGTGCCCCTGTCGAACAAAGCCGGTGTTCATCTGGAGAGAGGCCGCCCCATGGGCCGCGCTATCAGCCTTCGTGGACCGGATCACCGCAAGATCATCAGCATACTCGCGGAGGTGCGGGAAGAGCTCGGAAATTTCAATGCCAGATTGCCCGCAGGCCTTGAACTCAAAGGGAGAGCCCTTGAGCTTCCCCTTGCCTTTCTGGCTGACTCCCTTAGCAGGCTTGAAATCATACTCCTCACCATGGCGCTTCCCCAGCGCCGGCTTCGGATCAAAGGTATCCATGTGGCTGGGCCCTCCCACCATGAAGAGGAAGATACAGTTCTTGGCCTTGGCCGGAAAATGAGTGGAAGGAGTAACCTCTCCAGCCTTCACTCCATCCCGCGCCAGCATCCAGGCCATCGCGGTTCCAAAAAAACCATTCCCCGCCTGCCACAGGAATTCCCGGCGAGTCCTTCCGCAGGGGAAATGAAATGGGGAGGGGGCCGGCTTCATGGTTCCTAGCGGTAACTGAATTCGTTGGTATTGAACAGCACCAGCGCGAGNGAGGCGAGTGGATCGATCTTCTGCTCCCGGGTCGCCTTTCCGATAAATTCCCTCGCCTGTTCCATTTCCCGGGTGCTNGGGGGGCGGCACAGGATGAGATCAAAGGCCGCCTGAATCTGGACTTCCACCCCCTCTAATTCCCGCAGGCGATTCGCAAGATGGACCGTCTGCTCATTGATAAAGCGCCCATTCATCATCAGGAGAGACTGAACCGCAGTGGTCGAGACCGCGCGCTTGGAACAGCTACANGAGGAATCCGGATTGTCCAGGACCGCCAGTTCCGGGAGCGGAATGGCGCGCTTGGCGAAAACATAGACGCTCCGCCGNGACGCCTCTTCCTCNGTGGAGTTTTTCCAATCCGCCCCCGATGAGGCNCCAACCACCTTGTCGGCGAAAGGCGGGTAAATGGGAGGCCCCGCCATCTCGGGGTTCAGCTTCCCGCTTGCGGCCANGATAGAATCACGGATCGCCTCGGCTTCCAGCCGGTGCAAGGGCCAGCGGGAGTAGAGACTGTTGNCCGGATCCTTTCCGGGTTCCGGATGCGCCGCCGANAGGCGGTAAGTGGCAGACAGGACGATCTGCCGATGCAGTGGCTTGAGCTTCCAGCCTCCCTCGATCAGCGANCCTGCCAGCCATTCGAGCAGGGCCGGATGGCTCGGCTCGCCACCTTCCACGCCAAAATTGTTTCCGTCCTCCATCAGGCCTTTCCCGAAATGATATTGCCATACCCGGTTGGCCATGACGCGCGCGGCCAGAGGTGCCTGCGCCNCGGTGATCCAGTCCGCGAGGGCCCGCCTCCGACCAGACGAATGGCTGGTGGGCCGGGGTTCCGGTAACCCTTCGGAACCGAGCACGACCGGAACCCCGAACGGAATGACCTCTCCCCTCTGGTGGACGTCCCCTCTGATTCGGAGGTGCGATGGCTTAGGCTTGGCNCTATCGGCATACACCCAG
This sequence comes from Roseibacillus sp., assembly GCA_002723015.1. The sequence continues at coordinate 43,085 of PBNG01000054.1, forward strand.
GCCATCATGGGCTGGGGCTTGTCTTTCTCGAGGCTCTTCAACCTCTGCTCAAGCTCTGAGATTGTTTTGCGCTCCTCATCAGTGGCCACCTCCCGGACCGCACCGCGGACCCGGTTGCGTTCCCGTTCCAGCATGTTCTGCTGCTCCTTGGAGCGTCGATCCGGGGCCAGCGGAATTGCTTCAATCGTAAGAGCCAGCTGCTTCTCATTCAGCTTTGCCTTCCGTCCCTCCGGCAAACCGTCCCTCGCCCAGCGCTCAAGAATCGGAGCCCAGAANTGCTCCTCGATCTCGCGCTGCGGGTCGAGGGTAGAGCGCTGAAAAGCCTCCTCAGCCTCACGATATCGCTTCCGATCCTCGTCCGTGCCAACCTCTCTCTCCCGCCCCGTCACATTGAGAGATTCGAAGGACGCGAGAACCCGGTGGTAGTCTTTCTGGCTGAAAGGCTCAAACTTATGATCGTGGCACCTCGCGCATTGCAAGGTCTGCCCGAGGAACGCCATTGAGGTGGTCGCCACAATATCATCCAAGGTGTCATAGACCGCCACCTCCCCGTCCGCAGCAATGGTGTCGAAGGTTCCAAGGGCGAGAAAGGTGGTCGCGATCTGGGTGTCCGAGGTCGCCCCTTCAATTTCGTCACCGGCAAGTTGCTCGAGAATGAATTGGTTATACGGCTTATCCTCGTTGAAGGACTTGATGACATAATCGCGATACCGCCAGACAAACTTCTTGTACTCATCCCGCTCGTAGCCCTTCGTCTCCGCGTATCGGACCACATCAAGCCAGTGGCGCCCCCATCTCTCACCATACTGGGGGCGGCTCAGGAGGCCGTCCACAACACGGGCATAGGCCTCGTCCCCGGGGTCGCGCAAAAAGGCTTCCATCTCGGCAGGGGTGGGAGGCAAGCCGGTCAAGTCCAGATGGACGCGCCGCAGCAACTCCCGGGGAGCCGCTCCAGGAGCCGGCTGAACTCCGGCGTCAGAAAGCCTTGAAAAAATAAAGTGGTCCACCGGGGTCTTTGCCCGTGGTAACCCGGAAGACGGCGGGGCGGTCTGCCCCAAGGGGCTCCAAGCCCAATGGCTCGAGGCAACCGCGGCCTCGCGGGCATATCCGGGGGCGGAAAGCAATAGGGCGGACAGGAGACCTGCCACGATTCCAGTCACCTTGGAGAGGGAATTTCTGATGCCTGAGTATACCCTACCGGTAAAGCCCGGCTTTCAAGGGTTTTCCGCAAGGTTTCTCACGCGCCCTGCCTCGTAACTCGTCATCATGTGTCCTGCGGCCCGGGCGTTGTCCAGACGCTCTTATTGAGGTTCAGATCCTCCACAATCTTAAAACAGGCCTTTAATTGCTGCGAGAGCGCCGAGACTTGGGCGTGGGAGGAAGCAGGCCGCGACATCTTCGGCTCAAACCAGTCCTTGCTGCTCGGGATGGCGATGAAAAGCTGGGACGGCTTGAATGCCAATCGCAGATCACTCCCGAATCGGGCCCGCAGGGTCAGAATCTGCTCCTGTAGCTGAGCGGTCAGAACTGTTATGGCTTCCGCGGGATCCGTGGCCCGAACGACAAATGCCTTTTCGAATTCCGGGTTATCGATCCGCAGGAGGTGTTGATTCAGACCTGACCCAACCTTTTGGAATTTTGCTCCCAGCATTCCAAAATACTTCTCAGCAAAATCCGGGACCACAAAAATACTCCCCCGGCATTCTCGAGGAAACGCCGCGACTGCGAACAGGCCATCAAAGATCGTTTCAATTTCTCTTCGCTTCTCCCCATTCTCGTACGAAGTGGTCTCACATTGAACTTTGATTTCGCCAATCTGGAACTCGGTCTCCCCGATAGAGCCCTTGAGAACATCCTCGCTCTCAAAGATGTTATAATACTGCTCATAGAGCCCACTTCTATAGAACAAGTCGTCTTTGAAATGCCCTTCACTTTGGTAGTCCATGTCCGGCTGAAGGCTCCGTACTAGAGCGGGAATCACTTGGCTCTTATAGGCCACGCAATAGCGACCTCGAGCTCTGAACGCCCCGGAAAATAACGAAAACGCAAGTGCCAGTAGTGCCGCAGAGAGGTAACCAAAAAGACCCTCACCGGCCAGAATCATCACCCAGATCGCTAGCGCTACAACAAGCACTCCCACGATTAACAGCATGGTGAAGCGTATCCTCTCACCCTGTCGAATGGCCTCGAGTTGCCGGAACTCCTTGGAAAGGTCTGTCACAGGATATTGCCTTTTCGAGTCGGACATTTTCCAGATTCCCTAAAGCTGTATATCGGTCACCTTTCTCTGGAACTCAGGAGTCTCGAACCAGTCGTGGACCCGGAAGCGAAAGATCCCCGCCAACAAATTACCGGGAAACTTCTCCACGCCGTCATTCCAGTCCGTGACGGCCGCGTTAAAGGCTCTGCGCGCAGCCGCGATCTGGGCCTCCACCTCGCTCAGGTTCCTTTGCAAGTTGAGGAACTGCTCGCCCGCCTTGAGCTCGGGATAATCTTCTGCCAGCAGCATGACCTTGGCGACCCCGGCCCCCAGGTCCTGTTCATGGCTGAAGCGCTCCGGACCAGCGGACTCCGCCAGCTCGATGCCACGCCGGGCCTTGGTCACCCGTTCAAACAACTCCCGTTCGTGCGAGGCGTAACCCCTGACCGTTTCCACGAGCTGAGGCACCACGTCCCACCTCTTCTTCAGCTGCACGTCCATGGCTGCAAAGCCATTGCGCAATCGATTCCGTCGGCTGATGAAGCGGTTGTAAAGGACCACCACAACGAGGAGAAAAACTCCTAGGACGACACCCAGCGTGACCCACAGCGCTACCATTGGCTTTTCATACGCTTCTCCGAAGTAATTCTCCACCACTTATTTAGGGGCCCCTGAACCCCTAGGGCTGATCCGCCCAACGAATCACCGCGGCCACCGGCCAATGGTCCGAGGGAACCATCTTGCCCCGCATGTGATACTCGATCCACGCCTTTTGAATCTTCCACCCGGGGGATACCAGCACATGGTCAATCATCCGCGAACCAGGGATCACTCCTTTCCAACGGTTAAAGGTGTTGCGATCCTTAACCCCGGGATGAAGCTCAAAAAACGGGGCCTTGAGAGGGTTGCTCCACTGCTCCGGTCCCTTCCCCCCTGCAAGCGCCACCTTGTTCCCCAGCAGATAGGACACTCCCGGGTTTGTCTCGGTAGCGTTGAAATCACCGGTGACTACGACGGGCTCGCCCATCCGCTTCCGCGCATCAATCCGCATGGCCATCAGGCGGCCCGCTTGTTCCCGGGAAGGCTGGCTCTGATGATCCCAATGGGTGTTGTAGAAATAAAACCCCTTTCCGTTCTTCCGGTCCACCAGCCGGGCCCAGGTGCAGATCCTGGTCACCTGGTTCCCCCAGGTCTTCGACCCTGCCTCTCCCGGGGTTGCGCTGAGCCAGAAGGTGCCGCCCTCCTCCGGGTCACGCTCCAAGCGCTCACTGCGGATGAAGAGCGCCGAATACTCTCCCCGGTTCTTTCCATCATCCCGTCCCACTCCGAACCTCTCATAGCCCGGAAGGCCCTCGCTCAGGTAATCCATCTGCTGCGGAAGGGCCTCCTGGACCCCGAGAAGGTCAGGACTCATTTTCCGGATGGTTTCCACCA
>PBNG01000055.1 GCA_002723015.1 Roseibacillus sp.
GGTGCAGGGTCCGGTGTCGGTGCAGGGTCCGGTGNNGGTGCAGGGTCCGGTGTCGGTGCAGGGTCCGCGGGTGTCGGGTCTTCGGTGGCCGCCTCTGGCGTTTCCTCAGTAGCACTTTCCTCTTCCGAGGACTCGCTTGAGGGCGTGGTGGGGGCATCAGCCTTTACCGGGGTTGTATCGCCGGCGGNACCTTCAGAGGGGGCGGGGTCTTTCTCGCCGCATGAGGTCAGGAAGAGACAGAGACAAAAGAAAGACGAGATGACTGTAAGTGCATATTTCATGNTCACCCTGATTTTCGCTGATATCTGGTCCGTTACGAGGAATATTTCCACGATCATTCCGAGCAGCTTGGGGTGGACCCGGAGGAAAGATCCCAAATGGTCGCGGGAGCCATGAGGGAGGTGCCCCGCTTGAGATGGCGAGTTTGGGTTTCGCAGGGCGGGCGGAGATGATTGGATGTGCTCATGGACGAGGATATTGCGAAGGTTCTCATAGACGAGGNGGTCATTGAGAAACGCCTTAATGTTCTGGCGGATCGGATTCTCNAGGAGTTCAGTGGCCGCACCTTCGTGGTGATTGTCATCTTGAAGGGAGCTCTTGTTTTTGCGGCTGACCTCCTTCGCCGGATGCCCATACCCTTGGAAATTGAATGTATCAATGTGGCGAGTTACCACGGAGCAACCGAAAGCTCGGGGCGAGTCGATTTCCTTGATGCAAGGTTACCCGAGGTAGACGGGCGGGCGGTTCTTCTGATAGATGATATTCTCGACACAGGGCGCACCCTTGCAGCAGTCGACGAAAAGCTTCGAGAGCAGGGGGCTGGCATGGTTAAATCCTGCGTCCTCTTGAGTAAGGATAAGAAGCGGGCCGCCGAGGTGGAATCGGACTATGTCGGTTTCCACGTAGGTGATGAATTTGTGGTTGGCTACGGACTTGATTATAAGGGCCTCTATCGGAACCTTCCATATGTAGGCGTTCTCAAGGTTGGTGCTATTGACCGCGGGNCTTGATGCCGAGGCAGGCTACAGGGTGAACCATTGGAAACGAGAGGCGTGGGTGAGCTGCCCTTCATNAGGAGAGGATCCGAAGTCCTTGAGCGGACAGGATCTTCCTTTGTGGTGCAGGTTCCAGTGGCCGCAAGTGACCGGAAGGGATTGGCTGACGGGTCTCACGAGGCAAAAAGAAGCGTTTGTGCGACCAAAATCGTGTGTATAAGTGTTGCAATACCTTTAAAATCTGATCTNCTTTCGCCTCCCCGCGAAAAGGGCAGGCCGGTGGTTAACTAGCCTGAAGCGTGCGAAAGCAATGAGTGAATCGACAATTGATCCGAACGAATACCGCCTTCACGAAAAAGACACGGGAAGTGCAGACTACCAGGTAGCGCTCTTAAGCCAGCGCATTAAACACCTTACCGACCACCTCGGTTCCCACCGCAAGGANTTTTCCTCTCGGCGGGGTCTCCTGACTCTCGTGGCGCGGCGGCGCAAACTCCTCGATTTCCTGAAAAAGGATAATGANGAACGCTACCAGAAGATCGTAGCTGGCCTCGGGCTTCGCCGGTGAATCACCTTCCCGGCCAAATGTAAGAATTTGGCCTTCCGACAACCACGATTCCCTCTCACNCCCAGCCTGATGCTTTCCCGAAGATCTTTCGTGGAAACAGAGGCTCCATAACCTGAAGCTGCTTCCTCCATGGGGAGAAAGTGGCGCGANGNAATAAAGTAAACGAAAGATGAGTACAAACACAGTAACGGCCAATGTTGGCCAAACCCCTATTGTTATTGAAACGGGGAAATTAGCAAAACTTGCAGATGGAGCGGTTACCGTTCGCTGCGGTGACACGGTAGTTCTCGTGACTGCGGTATCACAGACCAAGGTCCGGGAAGGACAGACGTGGTTTCCNATGTCGGTGGAATACAAGGAGCGTGCGGCGGCAGCCGGTGTTTTTCCGGGTGGATATTTCAAGAGGGAAGGACGCCCTACCGAAAAGGAAATCCTTACATGCCGGATGACGGATCGCCCTTTGCGACCCCTGTTCCCAAAGGGTTATCTCTACGATACGCAGATCGTTGCCATTCTTTTTGCAGCCGACGGTGTTAACGACGCTGATATTGTCGCGATGAATGGAGCCTCGGCGGCCCTGGCTATTTCAGATATCCCATTCGCTGGACCTATCGGAGCTGTCCGGGTTGGCAGAGTCGATGGTGAATTGGTGGTGAATCCAACCTTTGATGAGAGGGCCGAAAGCGATCTGGACCTGGTATATGTCGGAAATAAGTCCGACGTGGTGATGATTGAGGGTGCTGCCGATGAGATTCCGGAGGCAGATTTTGTGGAGGCGCTGCGATTCGCGCAGGGACACGTTACCACTCTTGTGGAAGCACAGGAGGAGCTGGTCGCGCAGTGTGGCAAGGAGAAGCGGGACTACACCGTGTCAGTGGCCAAGGAGGAGCATCTTGAGATCGGCTACCGTGTTGCAGGTGATCGGATTGAGGACGCGATCTACAAGCCCAGCAAGGTTGAGAGGTCCAAGGCCGTTGGAGCCCTGCGGGACGAGGTGGAAGCCGCTCTCAAGGANGCAGATCCGGACATATCGGATTTTGCTGTAGAGCAGGCGTTCGAGCACATTCAGAAGAAGGCATTCCGTATCAGTATTCTCGAAAAAGGAATTCGTGCTGATGGTCGGAAGGTCGATGAGCTTCGGCCGCTNACCGCCGAGGCAGGCATTCTGCCGAGAGTCCATGGATCAGCCCTGTTCGCTCGTGGAGAAACCCANGCTCTGGCAACCACAACCCTGGCTCCAGCAGATGAAAAGCAGTATTTCGACAACTATGCTGGCGGAGAGGACAGCAAACATTTCATTCTCCACTATTCGTTNCCTCCATTTTCTGTGGGGGAGTCGGGGCGATTTGGAGGACTGAACAGACGTGAGATTGGTCATGGAGCTCTCTCGGAGCGTTCAATCGAGGCAGTCATACCTGATGTGGAAGAGTTTCCTTACGCGATCAGGGTGACNTCCGAAGTTCTGGAATCCAACGGCTCATCCTCTATGGCGACGGTATGCTCGGGAACCATGTCCCTTCTCCAAGCTGGTGTGCCGCTCAAGCGCCCTGTAAGTGGAATTTCGGTCGGACTCGTGACGGACTTTGACGAAGAGGGCAACCTCAAGGATCACAAACTGCTGATGGACATCATCGGAAGTGAGGATTTCTATGGTGACATGGATTGGAAGCTTTGCGGAACAAGTGAGGGAATNACCGGNTTCCAGCTCGATCTGAAATTACGNGGAATTCCACTAGAGATCTTCGAGAATGCCGTCCACCTCGCCAAGGAGGGGCGCACTAAAGTACAGGAGGCCATGACTGCTGCGATTCCTGAGGTGGGACAACTCAGCGAGCACGCGCCGAGAATCGAGTCCGTCAAGATTGATCCGGATCGTATTGGTGAGCTGATCGGTCCCGGTGGCAAGCACATCAAGGGTATTCAGGCAGAGTCTGGCGCTGAAATTAATATTGAGGATGATGGCACGGTCCACATTTACGCCTCAAAGGCTGAATCGCTCGAATGTGCCAAGAAGATGATTGAGGATATGTTCGCTGAAGTGGAAGTTGGGACAACCTATACCGGTAAAATCGTCAACACGATGGCTTTCGGGGCCTTCATGGAAGTNCTTCCGGGTAAGGATGGACTGATCCATATTTCGGAATTGGCCGAGGGCCGCGTTGAGAAAACCGAAGACGTGGTAAAGACGGGTGATGAGGTAACGGCCAAGTGCATCGGAGTCGANGAGAAGGGTCGGGTTAAGATGAGTATGCGGGCAGCTATCAGAGAAGCGCGCGGTGAGAGCGATGACCGAGATGACGATGAGGGGCAGGGCGGCAGCCGCCGCGGTGGTGGTGGCCGTCGTGATGGTGGCGGTGGCCGTCGTGACGGTGGTGGTGGACGAGGCCGAGGAGGAGATCGCAACGGACGGGGCCGAGATCGCGATAAGCCCAAGGATGATGTTCCGCCGCCTGAAAAGGAGGAGTCGTTTTCCCTTACAGACGACTAGCAGGATTTCTAAAGATTTACAGGCAAGCGCCCCGGAGTCCCCGGGGCGTTTTTTTGGGTCTATGCCGTGCCAAAAAGAAACTATTACGCGAGGGCGTCCACTGGGAGAAGGCCAACAGGCGGGCTTTACTCGGGTAAACTCGTACGCTCTTCGTTGTCTACTTTCTCAAATTCAGCCTCCTTGCTGATGTTCACGTAGAAACAACCAAACATGAGCGTGGATAGCAGGATAATCAGGGCCAGGAGCAAGCTGAGAATATTGCGCACGTAGTCATCTTAATGGACCAAATCTAAAATGGGAGCCGAAATTCAAGGTGGGGACCTCAGGAAGATTAGCACTACTGTCCTATACCGTGAGAAGAGCGGCATAGGATCCGTCAAAGCCGTCCCTGAAGGGGAGAGAGCTCTTTGAATCCAGGAGCGACACTTCCGGATGACTCTCAAGGAAGCTCATGATCAGATCCTCGTTCTCTTCCGTCTCCAGCGAACAGGTAGAGTAGACAAGCCGGCCGCCTTCTTTCAGGCATGGGAGAGCATTTCTCAGGATGAGACGTTGGACAGAGGGAAGCTCCTGGAGTCGTTCCGGTTTGAGGCGCCATCTTGCGTCCACCCTTCGCCGCAAGACTCCGGAATTGGAGCAGGGCACGTCGAGAAGAATACGATCAAATCTGGATCTCCACTCATGAGGCGGTGCACAGGTCCAGTCAAACTCCGCGGTCGCAGCAATGTCAACATGTTGTCCGGTCAGATTTTCGAGGAGTCTTGGGATCCGCTTCTCGTTCGCATCGCTGCAGAGAAGGTGTCCCTCGTTGTTCATTGCCGCTGCAATATGTGAAGATTTGCCTCCGGGGGCAGCGCAGGCATCCAGAATAGTTTCACCCGGTTTCGGGGCGAGAAGTTCAATCGCAATCCTGGTCGATGGATCCTGAACATAGACTTTGCCACTTTCGATCCATTCACAGGGAAGACGCCCCACAAGTTGATAATAGTCGTCCAATCGAAGACCGGTAAGTTTCTCCTCCCTTTCGGGATCAAGGGGATCAGGTGCAAGGGGATTGAGACGGAGAATGACCGGAGCCGGCTCATTGTTCCATGTCAGCAGTGCTTCCATGTCAACTCTGCCAAATCGTTTCTCCCACCTCTTACAGAGCCACTCCGGATGGGAGAACCTCGTCGGCAGCGGAAGGTTCTCGGCTTCTGAGAAAAGGGTTTTACGGGCCGCTACTGCGCGCCTGAGGACGGCATTGATGAGGCCACGAACAGGTCGCCGAGCACAATCCACGGTTTCGTTGACGGCAGCGTGATCGGGGATTCCAAGAAGCAGAAGCTGGCATATACCCACTCGCAGGATATCGCGTGTCTCGTGGTCCAGCTTGCCTTTGCGCAGCATGCCAATCCAGTGGTCGAGGAGCGTTCTGTTTCGTAATACCGACAGGAGGATGCTATTTAGAAGCGCTCGGTCGGAGTCGGAAAGATGATTGCGTCTTGCCTGGCGTTCAACAAGAGATTCTGCATAGAGGTGACCCTTGGACCACGCCCGAAGGGCTGAAACAGCAGCGCGGCGGACATTCTTTCCGGTCATCTCAAATGGCAGAGAGGATTACTGCTGCTGGAGAAAATGCGCTGCAATAATAGCCCATTCCTCTTCAAGGGTGATCGTCGCATGAGGTGCTTTCCTCCCTGCTCGACGATACCAATAGAAGGCGTTTGGAAGATCGCCTTCCTCCCGGTGGAGGTAGGCGTGGATCCACGCTCCATCTGGATCGGAAATGGCGGAGCAGAGATCGTGGGCCGCATCCCATCGCCCGGACTTGGCCAGCCATAACGAGTGCACCTCAGGTGAAACATTTGTGGGCGGAGTATCATCAGTAATAGCTGACTGGGCCAGTTCCTCAATGGTCATCGGGTGTTCAGCAAAGACTAGAATTGCGCTGGTGGAAAGCCCCGGCTACTGGTAACGGTCCATTATGAAACACCTTGCAATCGTTATCGGTATTGCCTTCGGAGTCACCGGATTCGCCCGGGCCGAGGAGTTGCCTGCGACTCTGGATAAGCCCTACCTTGGGTGTTGGCTGGCCTTTTCTGATTCCCGGGATTTTGAATTTGTTATTGGCGGTGATGGAGATGCCGAACTCTTTTTCATAAAGAATCGGAAGCGACTTTCTACTGGAGGTTGCACTCTGAAGATCTACTATGCCCTCGAGGAAAAAGTGAAGGGTAAGGGAGGAAAGCCGAGGTGGGTATCCCGCAGAATAGTGCAAGATGGTTTTGAAGACTTTGGTAAAGAAACGGCAAAGCCGCCCCTCCGCAAACCCCTGAGCTTCACCGCAACCTATACTGGTGGGATCAAAGCCAAAATCACTCACGTGTTTACGAAGGATGGAATGGAGATTTCCACCCAGGTAGTCGACAAGGGCGAAAGTAAGGGAGAGTTGAGAGCCGGTGTAAAGATTCTGGTGGGAGATCTCTTCAGGCAGATCGATGATGCCGATCTTGAAAAGCGGGAGACGGAATCAAAACTGGAGGATACACGAATCTCGGTTCGGGGTGTCGGTGCGCGACGGACAGAACGGGTGAAGTTTGAGGATTACGATGTGGTTCTCACTGAGGAATTCCCCAATGGGGTAAGAGCATTTGCGCTGGAGTCAGATCGCTACGGGGACCACGAATTCCAAATGACAACAGCCAATCCTGAATATGGGATCATTGAGTTCGTACAGCGAAAGAAGATCATCCATGGATTCTACACGAACTGGTATCCCGATCCCGAGAAGGCGGGACAGCAGGATGCTCGTCTTCTCCTGAAGGTGAAGTGACTTACTCTGAGAGGGAGCAAACAAGGAGAGGCCGTCTTCGTGTCTCTCGTAGGCATTGTGCTCTACGGATTGCACGGCTTCGGTAGATAGCGCACTCCGTGGTACACTTTTCTTTATCGGCTGCCCGAAGACCCTACAATCTGGATCTTGGTAGCAGCAAAAAAGGCGAGCTCATCACTCTTTTTTGAAAATTTAACGAGTAGAGCTTAATTTTTAGATCTCGATGATTCCGTAAGAGGACTTCAACAAGGTAGATTTGCGTTATTTTCAGTGTCTGTTTTAGATTGACTTACATGTGAGTTAAAGTGTACCAAAGTGCACTGAATAATTCTTAGATTTCAAGGTGGGTCTGCCAACCAATAGCTTTGAAGGAGTATTTGACTTCAAACTCGACGCAAAGGGCCGTGTCTCGGTGCCCTCAGAGTGGCGTCCTGGAAAAGGAGAGGCATTGCCCCTCCGCCTCTTGAAGTGGCGCACCCTTGAGATACCCGTACTCAAGGCGCTTACCGGGGAGGCGTTTACGGCAATGATCGAATCTATCGATGGATCGGATCTTTCCGCAGGTGTGAAGAGTCAGCGGAAAGGCCTGCTCTATTCCCGGAATACTCAGGTAACGATCAATGACCAGGGCAAGGTTCTTATCCCGAGAAAGTTGGTCGAGGAGCATGGCTTGAAGCCAGGAGGCGCTGTGCACCTGTTCGGAAGGGGAACCAATTTTGATATCGTAAGTCCGCGCGATCATGGCGCGATGCTTGAGGCCGAGGAGTCGCTCCTGGGCGATCTTTACGCCTCGGTTGACTTTTCCTGAACACTTTACCTCGAACGCCCAATAGACTGATAAACTGCTGATGTTCCTGCCTTCTCCAACCCCGGTTCCGTCAATGACGTGGTGCCTGCCGGGCTGTTCAACAAACCTGTTGACGGTGCCGGGGTTGGAGACACCCCCTCTGGCGATGCAGGGAGATGAGCGGATGGGTGGAAAAGAACTCTCTTCTTTCGAACACGTCCCGGTGATGCCGGCAGAAGTTATTCGCCTGCTTGCTCCTCAACCGGGAAAGACTATTTTGGATTCAACTCTCGGGGGGGGCGGTCATGCCAAGAAAATTCTTGAAGCCGGAGCCAGCTTGATCGGTCTCGACCAAGATCCTAATTCGTTGAGGCACGCTGAGAATAAGCTCAGGAAATACGGCAATTCGGTTGTCTTAAAGCAGGTGAACTTCTCCGAAATGCTGACAGCAGGGAGAGAGATTTCTCCGAGTGGAGTTGACGGTATTTTAATGGATCTCGGCGTTTCGTCTCATCAACTGGACTGTGCGGAGAGGGGATTTTCCGTGCGGTTTCAGGGCCCTCTCGACATGAGGATGAATCCCAGCGAAGGCGTCACGGCAGCCGAAATAGTGAATCGTTGGGATGAACCCGAGTTGGCGCGTATTTTCTGGGAACTGGGAGAAGAGCGAAAGTCCAGAGCGATAGCTGGTGCCATTGCCCGTCGCCGATTGCACAAGCGGTTTGAAGATACTCTCGATCTTGCAGATTGCGTTGCCGGAGTTATCGGTCGGCGAGGACGCATTCATCCAGCGACCCGAGTCTTCCAGGCGCTACGAATGACAGTGAACAGGGAAATGGAGTGCCTTAAGGAGGCCTTGGATTCGGCTCCTGCTCTCCTCAAGCCTGGCGGGCGCATTGCGGTCATTACATTCCACAGTCTCGAAGACCGGATGGTGAAGAGATTCTTCAAATCGCGGTGCCAAGTTGAAATTGATCGTCCCGAGTGGCCCGAGCCGAGAAGTAACCCGGATTGGTGTATGGATCAGGTAACCCGGAAGCCGATGACCCCCGGTTCTGAGGAGGTGAAGTTGAATCCGAGGTCTCGTAGTGCGAAGCTCAGGGTTGCCGAAAAAAGAAAGGCGGTCACGCTATGAACCGAAGACGTCCTGTTAAGTCGAATCTCGGGATTGGGGCGATAGTCCTGCTAATCGCTGCAGCGTTGGTCGTGGCTGGTGCGGGGGTGTTTCATGCCTATACCAAGAACCAGCAGATCAAGGTCGCACGGGCGCTCCAGAAGGTCGAGAACCGGATTTCCCAGCACCGCTTTGATATTACCAACCTTGAGGTCAGGCTTGAGGACCAGCTGAATCCGATCCTCCTCAATGATCGTCTGATTCAAATGTCCTCGGACCTGCGGCGGATTCCACGGGAGGCTGTGCAGAATCTTCCTGCCGAGCGGGATCCCAGAGCAGTGAAGTCCCGCGGTCCGGAATCTCGTCGCGCCACTCCGTCACTGGTGGATTTAGATACCCCGTGAAATCTTCCGTTCATCATCGAGCCCTTCTGATCTGCCTGATAATCGTGTCTGGTTTCAGTGGCTTGTCTGCGCGGCTGATATACCTTCAATGGATCGATCGCGATTCATCGGCTCCCAAGGCTGCTCGAAACCGAACCGCAAAAGAAGTTATTCCTGGAAAGTTCGGATATATTGTAGATCGCAACGGCCGCATCATGGCGAGGAATCTTCCGGTAACGAAAATTACCGCAGATAAGATACACCTCCGTGATCCCGGGGTAGCTGCACGAGGCGTGGCGTTTGCTGAACTTGTTGATCAGGGCGAATGGATCGAGGCGACGGCTGAGGAACGTCACGCCTTACTCAAGAGGCGAACTCGCCGGGTACGTGAAGAGTTGCCCGAGGGAGTACTTCTCGACCGCTACGTGGATCATCTTATCCCGATCACGGCCAGAGCAATCGGGGTCGGACCTCAGGAGTTGAAAAGGAAGCTCGGGGCCAAGCTGGAATATGTCACGATCGCAAAGGACCTTCGGGAGGATGAGGCGGATGAAATCGAGGCGACCTTGAAGGATAACTTCATCCATGGTTTCCGATTCGAGAAAACGGTAAAGCGTTGGTACAGCAGTGGTAACATGGCCACTCATACGATTGGATACGTGAATTACGAGGGAGTAGGTCAGTCGGGGCTCGAACGTGAGCTTGGAGCTCATCTCAGAGGAGAGGATGGCTACCAGATTACCCGGAAGGATCAGTCAGGGATGGTACTGCTGCCGGGAGGAGGTGTAATCAAGCCCCCTCGTTCAGGATTTGATGCAAGACTGACGCTGGACGTAAATATTCAGGGGTTCGTGGAGGAGGAACTGGACCGTGGCCTCAATGAATTCAGATCCAGAAGCGGTGCTGTCGTGATGATGGAGCCCGGAACGGGCGACGTGCTCGCGATTGCCAGCCGTCCTCATTTCAACCTGAATCTGCGGCACAATATGAGCGAGTCCGCGATGCATTACGCGGTTCAGGGGCTTTATGAGCCGGGATCTACCCTGAAGTTGATTTCGGCAGCAGCTGCTCTCGATCTAGGGTTGATGGGGCCGGAGACATCCATGTTCTGCCACAATGGCTACATGCGTATTCCCGGAGGATACGTGAAGGATTACAAGGCGTTTCAAAACATGACGCTCGAAGAAGTGCTTGCGAAATCGAGCAATATCGGCGCCTACAAGATAGGGCTGAGGGTCGGAACCGATCGCTACATGACTTACCTGCGTCGCTTTGGTTTCACCAGGCCGACCGGGATCATCCTACCCGGGGAGGAACGTGGGTGGACGGCGGATCCGGGGAATGGAATCAATTTCTCAAGAATAACCTATGGATATGGAGTGGTTGTAACACCCCTTCAGATTGCCTGTGCCTATGCAACAATCGCAAATGAAGGGGTAAGGATGAAGCCTCGCCTTGTTAAGGCCCTACTCGCCAATGATGGAACGGTAGTAAGGGAGTTTCCCCCGGAAAAGGTGCAGAGGGTTGTGTCAGCTGCAACAGCTCGAAAGATGTGCCGTGCCCTGGAGACCGTGGTGGATCCTCGGGGCGAGGGTAACACAGGAAAGTTGGCATCCGTGCCGGGCTACCTGGTGGGCGGCAAGACCGGAACGGCTCGTATCCATAAGGATGGAGTTTATCTGCCTGATCGTTATGCAGTTTCGTTTGCGGGTTTCATGCCGCGGGACAATCCAGCCTTTGCATGCGTGGTTGTGATTCATGATCCTCGCTCGGACGAGATCAAGGTCGGGGGCGGGTCCGTAGCTGCTCCTGTCTTTCAGCGGATCGCAGCCCGGACAGCATCCTACTTAAACATACCAACGACTGAGGTGGTTGAGGAAACCCTGGCCTCCTCCGCTAATTAACCCGATATGATCCTTCGCGAACTGATCGCTTCCCTGCCTCGGTCATCTGTCGACGGATCGTCGGATCGTGAGATCCTTGGCCTGCAGGATGACAGCAGGAAAGTGCGACCGGGGGATCTTTTCATTGCTGTGAAGGGAATCACCTCCGATGGCCATGACTTTATCGATGCAGCGATTGAGCGGGGAGCAGGTGCGATCGTCGTCGAGCACTCTGTCCACGATATCCTGCCGGAGGGTGTTAGCTCTGTTCTGGTTCCTGACTCTCGTCATGCCCTGAGTGTTCTTTCGAGTGAATGGAATGGAAATCCCTCCGACGACATGCGTGTTGTCGGGGTTACCGGAACCAATGGGAAGACCACGACAGCCTTTCTCGTTCATCGGATCATGAAGCGTACGATGCAACGAGCGGGGCTGATCGGAACCGTGGTGTTTGACGATGGGCTTGTAGAGGAGAACGCTGATTTCACAACGCCGGGCCCGGTGAGTCTTCACGGCCTGCTGGCGCGAATACGGGATAATGAATGTCCAGGGGTCGCTCTTGAAGTTTCCTCCCAGGGTCTTGACCAGAGGCGAGCCGATTCAATCGCGTTTGATGTTGCCGTGTTTACGAACCTGACTCGCGATCACCTTGATTATCATGGATCGATGGATCGTTATTTTGCGGCTAAAAGGCGACTTTTTGAGGCTGCTGCGGAAAACGATTCGGGCAAGAGACCGGTGGCGGTTATTAATCGTGACGATTCATACGGAGAAAATCTTATCAGGGAATTCGGAGAGAGAATGGACGTATTGTCCTTCGGCTTTGCGATGGAGTCTGAGTTTCGTGCTGGCAATGTAAAACAAACGTCCCGCGAAACCGAGTTCCAGCTATTCGCCAAAGGCAAGTCCTACCTTGTCCGGTTGCCGCTGATAGGGCGCTTCAATGTTTATAATGCTCTTGGAGCACTTGCTTCCTCGGTTGCCTTGAAGATCCCCCTCCGGGAAGCGATCGCTGCTCTTGGGAATGCGCCTCAGGTTCCGGGAAGAATGGAATGTGTTGGCTCGGTCGATGGAGCTACAGTTTTCGTTGATTATGCCCATACTCCCGATGCGCTTGATAATGTTTGCAAGACCTTGCGAGGTCTTGATCCCCGGCGCTTGATAACCGTATTTGGCTGCGGAGGGGATCGAGACAGAGAGAAGCGACCTCTGATGGGAGAAGCAGCATCCCGCCATAGTGATTACTGTGTCGTAACTTCTGACAATCCACGGTCCGAGGATCCAGAGAGAATTATCCGCGATATCGAAAGGGGGATGTCGGGTGTAATATACGAGCGAGTTGCTGATCGAGGGGAAGCAATTCGCTCGGCTATCCAAGAAGCGCGCGGAGGAGATATCGTGTTGATAGCAGGGAAAGGGCACGAGAGTTATCAGGAGGTCGCTGGTAGCCGGTCTCTCTTTGATGATCGACAAGAGTCCAGAGCTGCGATGGATGCCCGTCGTAAGGCAAGGAGGGAGGATAGCGAATGAATCAATACTCTGTCAGAACTCTTGCAGACGCGATGGGGGGGGAGCTTATTGCGGGAGAGGAAAGCCGGATGGTTGAGTCGGGAGTATCAACCGATACTCGTACTCTCCCAAGCGGATCCCTCTATTTTGCTTTGCGGGGTGACCATTTTGATGGCCACCAATTTCTGGAGCAGGCCGCGAGCAGAGGTGCGGCGGGAGTAGTTGTGAGTGGCATTGTTGACAAGCTTCCAGGCCCAGGCGAGATCGTTGTGATCCAGGTGGAAGATACGCTCATGGCTCTTCAGAAACTGGCTCGCTGGTATCGGGAGCAGTTGGAAGTAGTTGTCATTGGGATCACCGGATCGAATGGAAAGACGACTACGAAGGACTTCTGTGCCTCTGTCATCGGGCAGCGGCACGCAGTGCATGCCACGCGAGGCAATTTAAACAACCACATCGGTCTGCCGCTCACCCTTCTGGAAGCAGACGATACGGATGAGGTTCTTGTAGTTGAGATGGGAATGAATCATCCCGGAGAGATTGCGCCCTTGTGCGAAATTGCAAAACCCCAGATCGGAATCATTACCAATATCGGGCATGCGCACATAGAGTTCATGGGAAGCAAGGAAGCCATCGCAGAGGAAAAGGGTGCCCTCGCAAGATCGCTTCCGGAAGTGGGGACGCTTCTTATTACCGCGGGATGTGAGTTCGCAGAGTATTTTTCCTCCCGCAGCTCCGCGAGGTCGATACCCGTGGGTAATGGCAGGGGAGTGATTCGTGCTGAATCCCTGCGCACCTCCGGGGAGGGCTCCTTCTTTGATCTTGTGATTGATGGAGAGCGGAACTCGGGTGTGCATCTCAAGGTCGCTGGAAGGCACATGGTGAACAACGCCTTGCTTGCTGCCGGGGCAGGATGGGTGCTTGGCTTGTCGCCAGATGAAATATCCCGCGGGCTGGAAGTCGCACCCCTGACCGGTGGACGGTTACGGTGTTTCGAACGAGGGGGGATTACGATTTATGATGACACTTATAATGCAAATCCTGATTCCATGCGGGCCGCAATCGGAGTTGTAGCTGATCTCCCGGAAGTAAATGGAAACGGGAGGACCGTCGTCCTTGGAGTGATGGGTGAATTAGGGCGATTCTCGGAGGATATGCACTTTCAGGTCGGCAAGCACGCAGCCCAGCATGGTTTGCAGGTAGTCAGTGTCGGTGCTGAAGCAGCTGGGATTGCGGAGGGAGCACGGCAGGCCGGGGCATCAATGGTGGAGCATTTTGACAAGTATGAGGATGCGGCCAGTTGGCTGCGTGAAACGTTGAGTGCGGGAGACGCGGTGCTTTTCAAGGGAAGCAGGCAGGCCGCGGTGGAACGCGTGATGAACGAGGTATTTCCCCAAACCACGAACTAATGCTCTACTGGCTTTACGAACAATGGGAACAGGCTCGCATTTCAGGTGCGGGTTGGGCAGATGCGCTCAGTTTTCTCAATATTCTACAGTATATTACGGTCAGGGCAGGTCTCGCCACCATGGTGTCCTTCCTCCTTATTTGCTCCTTAGGTCCCCGGGTGATCAGGAAGCTGATTTCTCTCAAGGTGGGACAGCCGATTCGAAGTGCCGAAGAGGTGCACAAGTTGGCAGAATTGCATGGAGATAAAGCAGGGACGCCTACAATGGGAGGGGTCCTGATCATCGGTGCGGTGCTGGTTTCAGTCATTCTCTGTGGGCGGGCCTTGAATCCATTCGTAGCAGTCACCTGCTGTGTCATGCTCGCACTCGGCCTGCTGGGCTTCATTGATGACTACAACAAGGTGGTTCGAAAAAATTCAGCAGGGATAAGTCCACGCCAGAAGCTCTTCTGGCAGTTGCTTATCGGCCTGCTGGCGGCCTCTTTTCTCCTGCTGAAACCTGAGGTTTCGGGTATCGGTTTGACTGATGCCCAGATGTTGGAGCAACGGCAGGGATTCCTGCTTGAAGTTTCTGATGGGGGCGGCAGTGGGGAGGTCTCGGGCGCCGACGATGCGATAGTGGAGCCATTCAGGTTCAGTGAGATAGGATTTCCTCTTGTGAGGAGATCCCTGCTCGATCTGTCATGGCTCGCGATCCCCTTTTTCATGCTGATTATCACGGGGTGCTCTAACGCGGTGAACCTGACGGACGGACTTGATGGTCTTGTAACCGGTTGTACCGTCACCGTTTCCCTGGCCTACGCTGTGGTCGCCTACCTCGCCGGCCGCCTTGTAGGACTCGAGTATCTTCATGTACCGTTTCATCCGCTTCTGGGGGAACTCAGTATCTTTATGATGGCGCTGGTGGGGTCCGGGATGGGTTTTCTCTGGTGGAACTGTCATCCGGCNAAGGTGTTCATGGGGGATACGGGCTCTCTCGCGATTGGCGGAGCTCTTGGAACGGCGGCAATATGCACCAAGCAGGAGTTGCTTCTCGTCGTGATTGGTGGCGTCTTTGTGGCTGAGGCTCTCTCAGTGATCCTGCAGGTTGGGAGCTTCAAGATCCGGGGTAAACGGGTTTTCGCGATGGCCCCAATTCACCACCACTTTGAGTTGCGGGGATGGCATGAGAGCCAGGTTATCATCCGCTTCTGGATCGTGTCCATCGTATTGGCAATGGCTGGGTTGGGTCTTCTGAAAGTTCTNTAGGTAATGGATCTCTCCGGGAAAAGAGTTGCGATTTTGGGAGCGGGCCGTAGTGGAAGGGCCGCCGCTAACCTAGCACGGTGTTATGGAGGAGAGGTTACGGTTTATGATGCGGGTCCTGCCGAGGTCTTCCTCGGAATGAGGGAGAGTATCCGATGTCACCCGCTCGCTACCGAGGAAACTGGCAAAGGCTGTAACGCGGACATCGTTATTATCAGTCCGGGAATCGAAACAGGAGGAGGGTTTGCGCGCTCGTTCTACGAGGACGCTGGAGAGTTTATCGGGGAGACCGAATTCGCTTCCCGTTATTACAATGGCCTCGTTATTGGAATCACTGGAACAAACGGAAAAACNACTACTACCGAGCTGGTTCAAAGGATGATAGAGGCTGGCGGAAAAAGTTGTGAGGCGTGTGGTAATTACGGGCGGCCACTATCGGATGTGGTCATTGAGGAGGATCAGCCGGNCGCAGTTTCCCTTGAGTTGTCCTCGTTCCAGCTGGAGACCGTCAGGACCTTCAGGCCNGATGTCGCGGTCTGGTTGAATTTCTCTCCAGATCACATGGACCGCTATCGCAGCGTGGAAGAGTATCGTGGTGCCAAACAACGAATATTCGAGAACCAGCAGGAGAGCGATACCGCAGTGATTCGCTATGGAGAGGAAGTGGGAGAAGTCACTGCGAACCGAATCACTTTCTCAGCGACCGACTCGAGGGCTGATTACGCTCTCAGCGAAGCTACGGTAATATATCAGGAAGACAGAATTCTGGATCTCGGGGCTACTCGATTGCGGGGTCTTCATAATGCCGAGAACGTCATGGCGGCCCTGGCAGCTGTGAGGGCCGTGAACGTTCAAGTAGAAGCGGCAGCGGAAGTGTTTTCAGAGTATGCGCCCCCACTTCACCGATGTGAACTCATCAGGATTCTCGATGGGGTTGAGTACATCAATGATTCAAAGGCAACGAACCTGCATGCTCTCGAGGCCGCGCTTGTTTCTCAGGCCCGCCCTTCCATCCTGATTGCGGGTGGAAAAGAGAAGGGGTTGGATTACACCCCTCTACTTCCTGTGCTCGAAAAAAGGGTTAATAAGGTGGTAGCCTTTGGGGAGATCGGCCCTCGGTTGGCTGATGTCTTTGCCCCTGTAGTCGAAACCGTGGTCGCTGCGACTCTGGGAGACGCGGTCCAGCTGGCGCGAGATGCATCCACCCGGGGAGGAACTGTTCTGTTCTCTCCGGGGACCTCCTCATTTGACATGTTTTCGGGCTATGAAGAACGCGGGGATGCGTTCCGGTCCATAGTTCTTGCCCTCAAGTAGGGCCTTCCTGATCTGACAACAAACACCACATGAAAAGACAATCGATACAGAAAAAAAGAATCGCTGCTGACGGGGGGGGGCTCTTCGTTTTTCATTCGAAGGTATCCCGGCGGAAGCGGCAGCGAGTTGCGGCGAGCGCTGATCTCGCCTCGGAGGTTCCAAATTTAGGAGTTGCGCGGGCTCTCTTCGTGATCCTGATCCTTCATGTTGCTGCCATTGCGGCAATCTTTATTCACAACCGCGTCACAGTGGAAGACGTTGTGGTAGCGACCGGGGAGCCTCAGAGGGAGGAGCCCTCGGCTAGAGCTCCCTCTGTGACAAAGAGCCCTGCCGCAGAGAGAGGCGAAACCTTTTATTTTGTCTCAACCGGGGATACCTACGAGCGGATTGCCCGGCTCAAGGGGGTAGATCCGCAGGAGTTGCGGGATCTGAATGGGGGAAAGGGCCTTGAACCGGGTGCCATTGTCCGGATTCCGATCAGCGGGACGGCCATTTCTGGATCTCCTCCGATCGGCAATCCAGCTTCTAGTGCGAATTCGCAAGAGGATTCCACTGAGGTCGTCGCCAGCACAAAGCTGCCGGGTTCTGGATTGCAGGCGCAGGAGGGGGGCAGGGTCTCGTCGTCCTCTTCCATCCGGAAGGATGGGGACGGATCCTTCGGGCCAGAGCGATCGGTACCCCGGGCCATTCCTGTACCGGAGGACAATGCCCCCTTCAGGACATATTCGGTGAAAAGTGGTGATACTGCGTGGAAGATCGCAAGGCTCTTCAAGGTTCCGGTCAGCACTCTCCTTGAGGCGAATGCAATAGAAGATGCCCGTAAGCTCCAAGTGAACATGAAGTTAAGAATTCCAGCTCCATAGGCGGAAAATTCTCAAAACGATTCCATGGGNCGTTGTGCCGCCATAGTCCTCTGTATTTCCGTAGTCATTCTTGTGGCTCTCGGTCTTGTAATGCTGGCCAGCACCAGTGCATGGGTGCATGGGGTCGACAAGGACCCCTATCTTCTGGTTAAAAGACAGGGCATATTTGCCGGGGTTGGTATTGCGATGGCGCTGATAGTGGGGTCTCTGGATTACAGAGTCCTGCGCCGGATCTGGATTCCATTACTTGTCGTTGGCTGTGCGCTGCTNGCGCTCTGCTACATTCCCGGTGTTCAGGTAGTGGTGAAGGGGGAGGCGCGCTGGATCTGGGCGCCCGTGATCGGGCGCTTTCAACCCTCGGAAGTGGCGAAACTTATCGTCATCATTGCACTTGCCGCCTGGTTTTCTCAATACCGCGCCGAAGCGAAANCCGTGATGAAAGGATTTCTGATACCAGGGCTCGTATTGGGAATTCCGGTCGCGCTGATTTTCTTCGAAAAGGACATGGGGACGGCAGTTGCCCTTGGCGGGGCAGGGTTTCTCCTCATGTTTGCGGCTGGCACCCGCGTGTCTCTTCTTTGCCTCGTGGCGGTTGTCGGGTTCCTTGGCTTATATCTGGCAGTTGAGAGCGATCCATATCGGAGGATGAAGTTTGAAGCTCTATTGAATCTCGACGATCCTGATGTCCAGAGAAAGGCAGGATACCAGCAGTATCGTTCCAGGCTGGCACTCGCATCGGGAGGGCTCTTCGGAGCAGGTCTTGGGAATGGCGCCGAAAAGCACGGTTATCTTCCGGAGGCTCATACGGATTTTATCTTTCCCGTTGCCGGGGAAGAGCTGGGTCTGCTCTGCACTCTGGGTATCGTCTTCTGTTTTGTACTCATCAGCACGTGTGGCATCTCGATCGCATTACATGCACCTGACCTGTTTGGGAGGCTCCTCGGGATTGGAGTTACCTTGGTGGTTACCCTTCCTGCCTTAATGAATATCGGGGTTGCAACCAGCGTCCTTCCCAACACCGGTCTTCCATTGCCTCTTGTAAGCTATGGCGGGACTAATCTTGTGTTTACTCTGGCCGCAGTGGGTCTGCTCATCAGTTTGCACCGACGCTCGGATCATGCAACAGGCAGAGAGTTACCGGTGATCAGAGAAAGACAGCTAGCCTTAAAAATATAGACAACAAAAAGGCTGGCTTTTTCTCTGCCGTCTTATGGGGTCCAGAGAGTAAACATTGTGTCTCGTAAACTTTCCATCGTTATCGCCTGCGGCGGAACCGGCGGACATCTTTTTCCCGGAATAGCCGTGGCAGAGGAATTACTTGAGAGAGGGCATGAGCCGCTCCTTATGATCTCTCGGAAGAGAGTAGATGCCGATGCATCGGAAAAGTATGGAGCCCTCGATTTCGTGACGGTCGCCGCGATTGCGAAACCTCGCACCATGTCTCTGCGGATGGTTCCCTTTCTTGTGAAGCTCTGGGGAACGATCAGGCAGTCGAGGAAGATCTTCAGGCTTCATCAGGTAGAGGTTGTTCTGGGTATGGGTGGGTTTACTTCCCTCCCNCCGATCTATGCTGCGCAGAAGATGGGACTGCTCACGGCATTACATGACTCAAATGCGCTGCCGGGTAAGGCAAATCGGCTCGCGGCAAGATGGTGCAGCAGGATTCTGCTGGGGCTTGAGGCTGCGAGAGGATATTTTGAATCGAGCAGGGTGGAGGTGACCGGAACCCCGGTTCGGAGCGAGTTTGGCAATCTCCCGTCAGAGACGGAGGCGAGAAAGGGGTTTGGCCTCCATCCGGATCGGCCTGTCGTGCTTTGTTTTGGGGGGAGTCAGGGAGCCAAGGGACTAAATACTCTTGCGGCNGGGGCTGCGGAGTGCCTGGGCACTGCGGTGCAGTGGTTACATGTAGCCGGCCGTCAGGACGTGGAAAGGGTCAAGGAACTTGTGGGAGACCGGGAGGGACATGTGGTGTGTGGATTTTGTGATGATATGCCGGCCGCCTACGCTGCGAGCACTCTCGTCATCAGTCGCTCCGGAGGAGCCAGTCTGACCGAGTTGGCCTCGCTTGGTCTACCGTCCATCCTAGTGCCGTATCCCTACGCCGCAGACGATCACCAGACATTCAATGCCCGGTGTTTTGAGGAAGCGGGGGCATCCTTACTGGTTCCAGAGTCCGTATTGAGGCCGGCCTCTCTGGCAGAGATGGTTGGTGGCCTCCTTGCTGACCCTGCAAAACTTGAGGCGATGGGACGGGCAGCTGAGACTCTGTGTCCCGGGGATGCGGTAAAGAGAATTTGTGATTCTCTGGAGAGCATGGAGAAGGCTTCGTAATCCGGGGATTGGGGCTTTTCGCTGAACCGATTCATGGTCACCATCGTGACTATCGAACATGATTGACGGGATCAGCCAACGCCTTCTTGATCAGACTCGCCCTCTGCGTATCCACCTGCTCGGTGTGGCGGGATCGGGGATGAGTGGTCTTGCAGCTCTTCTTCTTGAGATGGGGCACGACGTCAGCGGATCTGATAGAGTATCGAGTGGGGAAACCGAGCGCCTTCAGGGTATAGGACTCAAGTTCTCTTCACCTCATTCGGCCGATTCTGTATCCGGGGTCGAGGCAGTGGTCTATTCGTCGGCGATTAAGTCTGACAACGTCGCACTGGTTGAGGCTGGGCGAAGCGGGGTGCCTTGCCTGCGCCGGGCCGAATGTCTGGCTGCTATTCTCGATACCAGGAAAGGAGTGGTCGTTGCCGGGACTCATGGCAAGACGACCACATCGGCGATGTGTACGCACATCTTGAACAATGGGGGCGGCAAGGTGTCTCACTATGTCGGTGCGGAGATTCCCGTTCTAGGCGCAAATGCTCATTGGGAGGTCGACAGCGATTACTTTGTGGCCGAAGGAGATGAGAGCGATGGGACTCTCGGTCTCTACCAGCCGTCCCATGCCATTGTACTCAACATCGAAGAGGAACATCTCGATTATTACAAAGATCTGGAAGANATCGTAAAGGTGTTTGGTAAGTTGCTGGAACGGACCACTGAGAGGATTATCTATTGTCGGGAGGATCCCGTGGCGGGTGAGCTATGTCGTAAATACAGGGAAGCTATTTCCTACGGATGGAAAGAGTCAGATTTTACCGCTTCTAATGTAGTGGAAGGGCGGGGAGTGACATCTTTCACTGTTTTTCGTCGTGGTGAGGAAATGGGAAGAGTTGAGCTTGGGATTCCAGGAAGGCATAACGTCCTCAATGCTCTTGCGGCTATTGCGCTGGCAGATGATCTTGAGGTTGATTTCAACCATGTGACCCGCGCCTTATCCTCCTTTGCGGGCGCGAAGCGGCGGTTCGAGTCGGTCTACCTTTCTTCCCGCTTTCATGTGGTTGATGACTACGGACATCATCCGACCGAGATAGCNGCGACGCTTCAAACAGCGCGATCCCTTGAACCTGGCCGCATTGTCACCTTGTTCCAGCCGCACCGATACTCAAGGACAGAGCGCCTTGCCGAAGAGTTTGGGAAAGCGCTCCAAGGTGCAGATCTTGTTTTTGTAACTGGGATATATGCCGCAAGCGAATCTCCCATCAAGGGAATCAGCGGGATGACGATTCTGGAGGCAGTGGAAAGGCAGGGATCGACCAAATGCGTTTACCATGAAGATCTGGAGACGGTTCATCATGTGGTAGGTAATGCGTTAAGGTCCGGGGACCTTCTTCTTACCCTTGGCGCAGGTAATGTTCATGAAGCGGGGAAAAGGATTTCAGACGACCTGCAGCTTATTGATGCCCTTGAAAGCGAGTTTGCTGAATCTGAGATGGAAGTCAGGCTTTACGAGTCGATGCGGCGCCATACTACAATCCTTGTAGGTGGTCCGGCTCAGTTTTGGATCGAGCCCAGAACGTTCGGCGCTTTTTCCGGGGCAGTCAGATTCTTCAAGGAACGGGGGATCCCGGTGCGGGTGGTAGGCCGAGGATCTAATCTTCTGGTGAGGGATGGTGGGATCCGCGGAGCGGTGATTCATCCCTCCAAGGGAGAGTTCGGAGAGTTGGAAGTTTGTGGAGATCTTCTCAGTGCCGGTGTCGGTGTGCGTTTCAAGAAAGTCGCTAGCTTCGCGGAGGAGGCCGGATTGGGAGACTTCGCATGGATGGAGGGCATTCCGGGGAATGTCGGGGGAGGATTGCGGATGAATGCGGGAGCGATGGGATGGGAGACTTTTGATCAGGTAGTGAGCGTGACCTTCCTTGACGAGGATGGAGAGATTCGGACCCGTTCTCGTGAGGAGATTGAGGCTCACTACCGGAATGTCCCGGAATTACACCAGAATTACGCGCTGAAGGCGGTGTTCCGGGGAACTCCGTCCGTCCAGGATGAAATCAGGGAAAAGATGGTGGAGTCGAAAAACCATCGCCGGCGTAGTCAGCCGCTTGCAGCAAGCGCAGGGTGCATTTTTAAGAACCCAGAGGGGATCGGGGCCGGGAAACTGATTGATGAAATGAGGATGAAGGGAAGGAATGTGGGGCGGGCGGAGGTCTCTCATGAGCATGGGAATTTCATTGTGAACCGGGGCAAGGCCGATGCGCATGATGTCCTCCGTCTTATTGATGAGATCAGGGCGGAAGCAAGGGAGCAGCGTGGTATCGATCTTGAAACTGAGATTCAGGTCGTAGGTGAGGACCAGCCGGACTTTTAATCGATTCCTAAGGTGCGGATGTATTCTATCCGCTGCATTGATATGCGGGAATTGAATGAGAGGATGATTCGGTCTAAGCACTCGACGATCAAGGCCGGGGACCATAGTATGAAGAGGTCCATGGATGATTCGGTATTGATCGCGGTATTGATGGGTGGTCCTGGGTCGGAGAGAGAGGTCTCGCTGAGCTCAGGACGGGCGGTTTTGAAGGCATTGCAGGGAGAAGGGCTCAGAGCAGTGGGTGTCGACGCGGTCGATACGGAACCTATTTTACCTGACGGAACGGGACTTGTGTTCAATGTGATTCATGGAACTTTTGGCGAGGATGGTGTCCTGCAGGACTATCTGGAATCGATAGGGGTTCCCTACACTGGGGCGGGGCCTGAAAGCAGCCGCTTGGCTTTTGACAAGATCGCCAGCAAGGTGCGCTTCGAGGAGGTGGGTATTCCGACACCGGCCTATGAAGTGGTGGGAGCGCAGGGGGAACCGGAAGCCTCCGCCATCAGGTATCCTGTTGTGGTCAAGCCCCCACGGGAGGGCTCGAGCGTAGGGGTTCATATCGTAACTAATCCGGACGAGAGGAAGGTGGCGTTGAGGGACGCAGCCCGCCACGGTTCAGAGATTCTTGTGGAGCAATTCGTCGAGGGGAAGGAACTCACGGTTGGAATCGTCGGCAGTGAGGTGTTTCCGGTGGTGCATATTGTCCCTCGGAGTGGTTTTTACGATATGAGTAACAAGTATCCGTGGATGGGAAGCGAGGGAGCTACGGATTATTACTGCCCAGCCGATTTGGACGCAAAAACCACTAAAATTGTAAAGGAAGTGGCTTTGGAAGCGCACCGGGCGCTCGGGATTGAGGTTTACTCCAGGGTCGATGTCCTGCTAGATTCCTTAAGTAATCCTTATATCTTGGAAGCCAATACGATTCCCGGGATGACGGCCAGCAGCCTATTGCCCAAGGGAGCCGCTGCGGCGACACCAGGTTATGAGTTCGGTGCCCTCTGTCGGAGGATAGGGGAGCTGTCGTTATCTCTTCGTCGCTAAAATGTCTCGCAACAAGACCTCCCGAGTGAATCGCCATGGAGGCGAGCGGCATCTCTACATGAAGGTCCGCTCACCCAGGATCTTCTGTTTTTCCTGTCTCCGCCACCTCCGTACTGCCGGGAAATTGTTTCTGATCGGAGCGTTTCTTGGGGTGGCTATCTGGGGTGTCCGCTCTGGGTTACGAGAGTTTTTTGTTGAGAATGAAGAGTTCACACTACGGCACCTTGACGTAGAGACCAACGGGGAGTTGGACGCGGAGCACTTTACGGAGGTGTCAGGAATCACCCCGGGATCGAGCATTTTCGCTCTCAATTTAGGTAACATGAGGGAGCGCCTTCTCAGTCGTCCCAGCGTAGAACAAGTTCATCTGAGCCGGCGTTTGCCAGGCACCTTGAGGGTAAGGATAGAGGAACGTGAACCTGTTGCGTGGCTGGAATGCCGTCCCCTTGGAATTATTGGGAAGCATCCTGTGGCAGGGATCCTGCTCGACAAACATGGAGTATGTTTTCCCTGCGAGGCATGGTGGGAGGAGAGGTCAGCGGATCTTCCCGTTGTGCTCGTTAGTCAGGTCGAGGAGGGCGACATCGGAGTAGGGAAAGAGATCCGTCATCATCAGGCGCGCAAGGCACTCGCTCTTCTCATGCTTTCCAAGGAGAAGTTAAAGGGAACGAAATGGTCTCTACCGGTTGTAGCCGTTCGTAATGATTACTCCCTTGAAGCAGCAACCAACACCGGGGTCATGGCGACTTTCGGGATGGAGGCGCACGAGGACCAGCTGAAAAATCTGGTCGTTCTGATGGATGCCACGGAGAGAAAGGGTGAATCGATATTCACCGTAAATCTCATACCCAAGCGTAATATCCCGGTGATTCCGGAAGTAGCGGGAAGTCCGCAGTGGCCGCGGACCCGCCTTCATAGGGATATTGAAGCTCTCCTCCGGCCGTGAGAAGCCTGATCCGCCGACCATATGAAACACGCAAGCACTACTAACGAAGATGGGTAAGCCCAGAATCCATGTAGGCCTGGAGATAGGGACCACCAAGACCGTCATGGTGGTCGCCGAGGTGAAACCCGACGGCTCAGTGAAGATCCTCGGACTAGGAGAAACCCGGTCTGCTGGCGTCCGGAAGGGTGAAATCGTGGATTATCCTCAGGTTCGAGCTTGCGTGAAAGCGGCCTTGCTTAAGGCGGAGGATCTCAGCGATGTGGATATCAGCAGCGTGTTCCTAGCAGTTACCGGTCCGCATATTGAAGGGCTCAATAATCGGGGGACCTATCGCTTGCCCGAAGGCGAACGAGAAATTCGGTCAAAGCATGTGCAGGAGGTTAAGGAAATCGCAAGCGACATAGCGATACCCAGTGAGCATGTCTACCTGCATAGCCTGATCAGGCACTATGCGGTTGATGGCCAACCTCACGCTACTATGCCGACGGGTCTCATGGGCAGGAAGCTGGATGCGGAGTTCCATATTGTGCACGGCGTAAGAACTCGTGTGCAGAACAGTATCAAGTGTGCGCGTGAAATTCCTCTGGACGTGGATGATGTGGTCTTCGCGCCAATAGCCTCGGCGCAAGTCGCTCTGGAGCGCAAGTGCAAGGAGGCCGGTGCTCTGGTGATTGATATCGGGGGTGGCACGACTGATTACGTTCTTTATGTCGATGGCGCGATTCTCGCGTCGGGATGTATCCCGGTGGGTGGTGATCACGTCACCAATGATATACATCTGGTAACTCATCTTCCGCTCTCAAAGGCAGAACAGGTAAAGAAGACGGAGGGAGACGCCTCTGGAGATCCTACTAAATCTGAGGGTGTGGTGACAGTTGCTGACGAGGGAGGCTTCCCCGACGTAGAGCTCAAAAGGCAGATTATCAACGATGTCATCCGAATGCGATTTCAGGAGACCTTGGAGCTCGTCCGCGAGCGCCTCCCGGATGATGGGTTGGTTCGGGTAGGAAAGGGGGTTTTCCTGACGGGAGGTTCTAGTCAAATGGTGGGGCTCGGGGAACTGGCACAGGACGTCTTTGGTCTACCAGTTTACAAACCCGAGAGCCCAGATGTGAGTGGCGTGCATGCCTACATAAAGGATCCCCAATATTTCACTGCCCTCGGGCTGATACGATACGCCCAGATTCTGGAGGAGGAACGGCCCAATTCCTCAGCTTGGGGCAAGGTGAGTGGTTTTTTGCGTTCGCTCTGGCCATTTGGCGGCTGATTTCCCTTACTGAGCTGCGAACAGTCTAGTCATGATCCCTTACGAGAGAGCTCGCCAGCAGACCATCCCGAATTCAGCCGTCAAAATAATAGGGGTTGGGGGTGCCGGAGCGAACATGCTGGATAGGATCGCACTCGATGGGATGGAGGGAGCTGAGCTTCTTGCCTGCAATACGGATGTTCGCACTCTCACAAGTTCAGTCGCACCAGAAAAGATTCAGCTGGGGCGTAATCTCACGAGAGGTCTTGGCTCAGGAGGTGATCCCGCGCTCGGGAGCCAGGCCGCGGAGGAGGCGGAATTAGAAATTCGTGACGCCTTGAGGGATCGCAAGATCATTTTCATCTGCGTCGGGCTCGGTGGCGGAACCGGGTCGGGGGCCGCGCCTCAGATTGCCAAGCTAGCCCGTGAGGAAGGAGCATTCATCGTTGTTTTTGCTACCACACCATTCAATTTTGAGGGGGCACGGCGGCGCCAGCAGGCAGAGGATGCTCTTGGAGAACTCTCGACGCTGGCGAATGCACTCATCACCTTTGATAATACAAGGATGGGTGAGCTGGTCCTTGCGAAGCAGGGAGTTCATGAGGCGTTTTCTGCAGCAGATCGCATGGTTTCGGAGAGTATCCGGGCTGTCACGAGGATCGTGATGCGTCCGGGTCTTGTTAATATTGGACTGGACGACCTGATGGCAGCCCTCAGCTCGCCCAAGTCGCGTTGTTTATTCGGGTCGGGCATAGCCGAGGGAGAGAACCGGGCCCAGCAGGCGCTGAAGAATGCATTGGTCAGTCCGCTCCTNGATCGCGGAAGTCTTCTTCATGACACCCAGACAGTGCTAGTTCATGTTTGTGGGGGTGAGGATATGACTCTTTATGAACTTGAGTTGCTTATGAGGGGACTCAGCAAGCACGTGCCCGAAACAGCGCAGATATTATTCGGAACTTCCGTTGATCCAGCGATGTCCGAGTCCCTTAGCGTGACCCTGGTCAGCTCTCTTCCAGAGGACCGGCTCCTCNTCGACTCGGTCAAGAAGGTGTCAGCAAAGAAGATTGGGAAATCAGTCGGGGAAGATACNGAAGGTAGTGGAGACACTGNATCACCCAGAGAAGAGTTGGATGAGGACCCGGAATCGCCAGCTGCCAGCGAGAAGGATTCAGTAGCAGAGAAGGAGCAATCAGAGGCACGCTCAAATGTGAGGATACGGGTCAAGGAGCTGCCTCCCGTGGAGGAGGTAGAGGACGATGAGCCTATATCAGATGAGGATAAGAGAGGCTCAGAATCTGACGGAGCTTCAAATCAGAGCTCTCTTGAGGCAGTGCCGAGTTTGGCCGATACAGGTCAATCACTTGATCTGGAGGATGAGGATGCATTCTTTGCGGAAACCGGGCCAGGGGCAGGCCCCGCTCCGATCAACGTGGAATCTCTGGAAGAGATTCAGGCTTCCGCCCAGGCAAAGCGTCCTCAGGGCGAATTGGCGCTCGATGGCGGGCCAAAGGGTAAATTTGATGGAGAGGACCCAAACCTCATCGAGGGTGAGGATCTCGATATTCCACCCTTCCTGAGAAAGAAAAAGTAGTGACGGGTGGGTTGGGAATCTCCTGACTCTGCCTCAGAAGAGNAGCTTGTCTCCNTCGATCAGCTGCCACGGCAGGCCCCGGTTGGAAAGGCGGCTCAGCATAGGAGCTGTTGGCAGATCCTCGGGAACCCAGATGCCAGGTTTATTCCAATCGGTATGAGCAGAGAGGAGGAGTTCAGCAGCGACAACGGGCGGAACTCCTGCGGTATAACTGACAGCATGAGCCCCAGTTTCCGCAAAAGCTTTTTCATGATCACAAAGATTATACATATAGCGGGNCTCCCTCTGCCCGTCGACCAGACCTCTTGCAAGGCACCCAATATGCGTTTTTCCGGTATATCCTGAACCAAGGGCGGCAGGATCAGGAAGAGTTTTTCCAAGGAATTCAAGTGGCACGATCGGAATGCCTTCGTGGTCGACGGGTTCCATCGAGAGGAGCCCAGTTTCCGAGAGCACCTCGACATGTCGGATATAGTCTTTAGAGAGGCCCATCCAGAACTGGGCTCGTTCGAGACCCGTAATTCTCTCAACAAGCGTCTCCAGTTCCTCGTGATAAAGACGCGTTAGCTGGGATGGGCCCAGTCCGGGCAGGAGGAATGTCTTCTTCGTCTGGAAGGCGGGCTCTTCCTTCCATTTGCCGTTCTCCCACCAGAGCGCAGGCTGGGTGACCTCTTGAAGATTTGTCACTGGATTGAAGTTAGTTGCGAAAGGAAGCTGATGCGATCCGCCATTACAATCGATGATATCGATGCTCTGGATCTGGTCAAATGTCCCTGCGAGGTGAGCCGCGAAGACATTTGTTACCCCGGGATCAAACCCAATCGAGAGGAGCCCAGTGAGTCCCGCCNNCTGAAAACGTTCGTGGTATGCGAGCTGCCAGCGGTAGGCAAATAACTCGTAAGCCCCGGCGACAGGTTCAGGGGCCGAAGTGTCAATGTAGTGAGCCCCGGCTTCTAGGCAGGCATCCATAATCGGAAGATTATGCTCCGGAAGCGCGGCGTTCATGACAATCGACGAACCTTCCTTGCGGATCAGGTCAGCGACGGAAGCGCCGTCACTAGCATCGATCCGGGCCGTTGTGACCGGAAGAGCGGTCTCTACCCTGGCCGCAATTTTGGAACATTTTACCGGATTGCGGCTGGCGATGCAAAGTGAGGAGAAGGTGCCCGGTTGCTGCGAGATCTTGACCGCAATCACATTGGCGACACCGCCCGCGCCAAGAATAAGAATACGGGCCATGGCCTAAGAGTCAGAGGGGTGAGGGTGGAGGCAAGGAAGAAGTGCCTCTGATTTGATGACTCAAGCGCTTGCATTTAAGGAAAAAATACGGAGTCTCCCGGCCTGCCCAAGTCAACCTGAGGTCCACTTCAGCAGGTTGATATCACCGGTAATCAATTCATGACTGAGCATATTCGTAATATTGCGATCATCGCGCATGTCGATCATGGGAAGACAACGCTGGTCGATGAACTCCTGAAGGCGGGGGGAGCNGTGGAATCCCACCAGAAGCTTGAGGAGCGNGCCATGGACTCCATGGATCTTGAGCGTGAAAAAGGGATTACGATCAAGTCCAAGAACACTGCGGTGAAGTGGGGCGACAAGACGATCAACATTGTCGACACTCCGGGCCATGCCGATTTTGGAGGGGAGGTGGAACGGGTGATGCGCATGGTGGACGGAGTGCTGCTGGTTGTTGATGCGTTTGAGGGGCCACAGGCCCAGACCCGTTTTGTCCTCAGAAAAGCGCTGGCTGAGGGTATTCTCCCGATTCTTGTGATAAACAAGATTGATCGTGAAGCGGCGGATCCCCTGAAGGTTCAGGACCGGGTGCTNGAGTTGCTAATTGAGCTTGGGGCAACCGAAGATCAGTTCGAAGCACCGGTCCTTTATGGGAGTGCGAAAGATGGCTATTTTGTGAAAGATCTTAACGACGAGAAGCGCANCAATGTGGAGCCCCTGATTGAGGCTATTCTTGAAAGGGTCCCCTCTCCAAAGGTTGATGCGGATGCTCCTTTTCGCATGCTTGTCAGTAACATCGACTGGGATGATTACGTGGGACGGATCTCACTGGGGAGGGTGGAGTCAGGGCACGTTACGAAGGGAGATGTACTTTGGCTGCTGCGGGAGGATGGGACGAGGGTGCGTAGCACGGTCACCAAGGTTTTTGAATACGCCAAGCTTNGTACTCAGGACGCTGCAGTAGGAGAGGCTGGCAATATCGTGGGCCTTGCAGGGTTTGAGGACGTAAACATAGGTGAAACCCTCGCAGCGAGTGAGCAGGCAGAGGCCCTGCCCTTTGTGGCGATCGATCCGCCGACAGTACAAATGCAGTTTGCGGTTAACGATGGTCCCTTTGCGGGAAGGGACGGCAGGAATGTGACCTCCCGGGCGTTGTGGGACCGACTTCAAAGGGAAATTAAGACCAACGTGTCCATCGAAGTAAGTGAATCTGATCAGGCTGGAATTTTTAATGTATCAGCACGTGGAGCGATGCAGATCGCGGTTCTCGTGGAGACGATGCGCCGGGAGGATTATGAGGTTCTTGTGTCCCGTCCTACCGTTATCACCCACCGGGAGAGCGGAGTGGAGGTCGAGCCTTTCGAGACACTTTACCTTGAACTTCCCGCGGATATGACCGGTGGAGTGATTCAGAGTCTTGCGAATCGGAAGGGTGTCGTTGAGGTGATGGAGCCCAGGGGCAGNATGAGTTATCTTGAGGTTGTNGTCCCAACCAGGGGCTTGATAGGATTCGAGTTCGAGCTGATGAACCTGACGAGTGGTCATGGGGTCATGTCCCACCTTTTCAAGGAGTATCGTCCGGTGGTGGGCAAAATCCGGGCACGCGAACAGGGTTGTCTTGTTTCTATGTCAACAGGCACCGCGATGGCATATTCTCTGGAAGGACTGGAGGAGAGGGGACGATTGTTTATCGAGCCGTCGGATGAGGTGTATGAGGGGCAGATTGTGGGAGAGAATTCCCGGTCCGGAGACTTGCCTGTAAACCCTACCAAAGCCAAGAACCTCACCAATCACCGCTCTGCGACCAANAGTATTGACGAGGGATTGAGGCCCGCGATCAAGATGAGTCTGGAACGTGCGATCGAATACATTGAACCTGACGAGTTCGTCGAGGCGACTCCTCACCTTATCCGGCTTCGCAAGCGGATCCTCTGTCCCCATGAGAGGAAGCGCCGCGAGAAAGCAGGCTAGCTGGCCGGAAGAAGCCGGGCTAGGCTTCATAGCCCAGCCAGGGCCCGAGCCATTTTTCACACTCGGCTCTGCTGAGTCCCTTTCGTTGGGCGTAGTCTTCGATCTGGTCCTCCTGCAGTGAATTGATGGCGAAGTAGCGACTCTCCGGATGAGAAAAGTAGAGTCCGCATACGGATGCCCCGGGGTCCATGGCGTTCGATTCTGTTAAGGTCACTCCAGTTGACTCGCTCGCCCCAAGCAATTCAAAGAGGAGAGGCTTCTCGGTGTGATCAGGTTGGGCCGGGTATCCCGGAGCGGGTCGGATCCCTCTATAATTCTCATGGATCAGCTCCTCATTAGAGAACTGACAGGGGCTTTCAATCGACCAAGCGACCCGGGCCCGGTGGTGAAGCAGCTCAGCGAAGGCTTCGGCGCAGCGGTCGGCGAGGGCCTTTGCCATGATTGATTGATAAGGATCGTTCTGCTCATCCTCCAGTTCTCTTGCCCACTCGTCAGCTCCGTGAATGCCAACCACAAATCCGCCGAGATAGTCCCGTGTAGAAGTATCTCTGCTCAGGAAATCTGCGAGAGCGTAGTGAGGCTTGTTGCTGTCCTTCGCGATTTGCTGGCGTAGAGTATGCAGACGTAAATACTCAGTGGTGCGGCTTTCGTCATCCCATACAACCAAGTCATCTTCCTCGGCGTTGGCCGGGAAAAATCCGAAAACTCCGCGTGCCCTGAATCGGTCCTCAAGGATGATGGTTTCCATCATGTCGCTGGCCTCGTGGTAGAGCTTAGATGCCTCCTTGGCTTGCTCGGTATTACGGGTCTTCAGGATTCGGTCCTGATTTTTCCAGACCCCTCGCAGTCCCCACGCGTGAAAGAAGGGAGACCAGTCAATGTAATTGGCCAACTCTCTGATGGACTGGTGCTCAATCACCCGGGTGCCCGTAAATTCCGGGACCGGAGGAGAATACGTTTCCCAGTTGCCTTTGTAGCGATTATCACGCGCCTCAGAGAGGGAGATTGTAGGCTTGCGTTTGCCACCGCTGAAAGCGAGACGGTGCTTCTCCTGCTGAGCTGCGTTTTTCTCTCTGAATCCATCACTCTGTTCAACGCTCAGGAGGGCAGTGGTGACCGGTACCGATCGAGAGGCGTCGAGGACATGGATTACCGGCCCCGAATAAGCGGGTGCGATCTTGATCGCAGTGTGAGCGGCTGAGGTGGTTGCACCCCCGATAAGGAGAGGAGTGGTCATGTTTTCCCGCTCCATCTCCGAGGCAACATGAATCATTTCATCAAGGGAGGGGGTGATCAAACCTGACAGACCGATGATGTCCGCTTTATGCTTNCGAGCTGCCGACAGAATTTTCTCACAGGGGACCATGACTCCCAGATCCTCGACTTCAAAGCCGTTACACGCGAGGACAACGCCCACGATGTTCTTTCCAATATCGTGAACATCGCCCTTTACGGTGGCCATCACAACTCTGCCAGCTGAGCGCTGCCCGGGATTAGCAGCCTTTTCCTCCTCCATGAAGGGTGTGAGCCATGCGACGGACTTTTTCATCACCCGNGCCGACTTCACCACCTGNGGTAGGAACATTTTTCCCTCCCCGAAGAGATCTCCCACAATAGACATTCCGTCCATGAGCGGGCCTTCGATCACNTTGAGAGGCCGCCCGTATTTCAGCCGGGCCTCCTCGGTATCAGAATCGATGAATTCGGTGATTCCCTTGAGCAGAGCATGCTCGAGACGCTTTTCNACCGAGGCTTCTCTCCAGCGGAGGTCNGCCTCCTGCTTCTTCCCTTCTTTTCCTCGGAACTCCTCTGCGATCGAGAGGAGTCGGTCGGTAGCATCAGGGCGCCNGTTCANGATAACGTCCTCGACACCTTCAAGCAGGTTGGCAGGAATCTCGTCGTAGACCTCGAGCATTCCCGCATTAACGATCCCCATATCCATTCCCGCCTGCGTGGCATGGAAAAGGAATGCTGAGTGCATTGCTTCCCGAACAATATTGTTTCCTCGGAAGGAGAAGGAAATGTTGGATACTCCTCCCGAAACCCGGGCGTGCGGAAGATTGCTCTTGATCCACCGGGTAGCNTCTATGAAATCAACCGCATAGTTGTTGTGCTCCTCGATACCCGTTGCAACGGTCAGAATGTTGGGGTCAAAAATGATATCCTCGGGTGGGAAGTTGACCCGGTCCACGAGGATGCGATAGGCGCGCTCGCAGATTCTTGTCTTGTCGGTGTAAGTTGCAGCCTGCCCGTTTTCGTCAAAGGCCATGACTACAACCGCTGCTCCGAAGAGGCGAATCACCNGGGCCTGCTCGATGAAACGGTCCTCTCCCTCCTTCAGGGAAATGGAGTTCAGGATACCCTTGCCCTGCAGACACTTTANCCCTGCCTCGAGNATTTCCCACTTTGATGAATCGATCATGAAGGGAACCCGNGCGACCTCCGGTTCGCCCTGAAGGAGGTGAAGGAAGCGCGTCATCATGGCTACGCCGTCGATCAGGCCTTCATCAAAGCAGATATCGATAACGTTGGCTCCGTTGCTGACCTGCTGGCGTGCGACTTCCACTGCTTCCTCCAGACGGTCATCCTTGATCAGCTTTCGAAAGCGCGGGGACCCCGCTACGTTAGTCCGCTCACCGATGATCAGAAAGTTCGATCCCGGGCCGTGCACGTAGGCGTCGGTGCCACTGAGGCAGAGAGGTAAGGATTCGGTCGTCATTGCCCGGAAAGATCACCATTTTCAACTCGGGAGGCGCGAGGTGGATGTGCTTTCACCGATTCAGCGATGGCGGCTATATGACTGGGAGTATTGCCGCAGCATCCTCCGGCGATATTCAGAAGGCCGGACTCCGCAAATTCTCCCATATAGGAAGCCATGTCTGCGGGACCAAGGTCGAATCCAGTGGGGGCAAGAGGGTTCGGTAAACCGGCGTTCGGGTAACATGAGGTGAAACAGTCAACCGACGCTGCCAGTTCTGCTACGAATGGACGCAGGACATCTGGTCCCTCACAGCAATTCAGCCCGACGGCGAGCGGTTTGATGTGACGAATTGCTATCCAGAAGGCCTCGATCTTTTGCGCCGAGATCAAGGTTGCACCACCACTTCCGACTGCTGCAGAGATAATTACCGGGAGGGTAGATCCGTATTCCTCGAAGAGTTGCTGGATCGCCACGACAGCGGCTTTTGCGTTGAGGGAGTCGAAGACTGTCTCCACAAGAAGAAGATCACATCCACCCTCCACCAGCGCTCTGGCCTGATGGAGGTAGCTTTCCCTGACCTGATCGAAGGTGACAGGTCGAAATGAGGGGTCGTCATGGTCCGGGGCATTACTCAGGGACAGGGTGAGAGGTCCGATTGCGCCTGCGACGTAGCGGGAGATTCCAGTTTCTTCTGCAACNCGGTCCGCCTGTTCCCGTGCGAGCTTTGCGCTANTCAGATTGAGGTCTTCAACGAGATTACGCAGGAAGTCATCCTCGAGGATTTTCTGGAAGAATTCGGGATCCTTGCGGCCNCCCTGCTCGCGCGGGTCCTCAATAAAAAACTCGGCTTGGGAAAGGGTGGTGGCCGAAAAGGNGTTGGTTTCGATAATGTCGGACCCTGCCTCGAGAAACCTTCGGTGGATGTCTTTGATGGTTCCCGATTGAGTGAGAGTGAGGATATCACCATTGTTTAGAAGATCCTTGGGAGCGTCTGCGAACCGGTGTCCCCGGGCTTCTTGCTCGGTGACCTTGTATTCCCTGATGGTCGTTCCCATCGCGCCGTCAAGNAGCGCAACTCGAGAATGGAAGAGNTTNTGGAGGTCTACGGTGAGGTCCGGTCTCATCCCNNATGNATCGTAGAACCGNGNAGTGGATTTGCAAGATACAAATCAACGAATCTCGATATGTTGATGCGTATTGTGAGCTAGCAGGGCAGAAATATCCGATGGTGAGGATACCTACTTGTCTGAAGCGGGCTTATTTTGTTGGGACGGCACGAACGGGCCCGACCGAGATCCCGCCATCGACGAGGATGGTCTGCCCGGTGACATAAGCACTGGCGTCGGACGACAACCAGACGACAGTTCCGTCGAGATCCCCCGGTGCGCCGGGACGATTGAGGGGGATTCGCTCGCGTAGATAATCGACCCAACCCTCGTCTTCGTACATAACCCTGTTTTGCTCTGTCCGGAACCAGCCGGGAGCGAGGCAGTTGACAGTGATACCGTCGGCGCCCCAGTCGTGGGCTAGGCTCATGGTAAGCTGCTTNACCCCACCGCGGCTCGCCCCGTATGGCGCCAAGCCCGCATAACCGGCAACGCAGGTGACTGAACCCATATTGATAATACGACCATATTTGCGAGGAATCATCATAGCAGCGTGGGCCTGTGCCAGAAAAAAGAGGCCCCGGAGGTTGGTCTCCAAGACGAGGTTCCAGTCATCCCAGGTAACCTCCAAGGCTGGCTTGCGGACATTACACCCNGCATTGTTAACGAGGACATCGATTTTACCGGCCCGCTCCCATGCCAGTGCCGTGGCTTCCCTGATGCTCTCTTCCTTTCGAACGTCGAGGGACACTGCCCAAGCCTGACGTCCCATAGACTGGATTTCAGCCTGAGTCTGGAGTAACGGACCTTCCCCGCTTCTGCTTGAGATCACGACATCAGCGCCAGCGCGAGCAAGGGCAAGGGCGAAGCCCTTGCCGAGTCCTCGGCTGGCTCCGCTAACGAAAGCGGTCTTTCCGGAAAGATCAAAAAGAGAAGCGGTCATAGTGACGTGAAAGGCTTTGAATTGAGAATCGAGCAGACTGTTACGGGCGCAGGATTACTTTGAGGAGAGATTCTTTGCCAGCTTCGAGGCGCGCAAACCATGAAGCTCCCTCGGCGAGTGGAACAANGCAGGAAGTGAGCGAGCGGACGTCTATGTCTCCTGACGCGATCGCAGCGATGGCATCTGGATATTCGCCGTTGATGGCGCAGGAGCCGAAGATNTCCAGTTCGCGCGTCACNGCGGCCTGCAGTGGAAATTGAACACTGGGGGCAAGGTTGCCGACGAGGCACACTCTTCCTCCCTTGCGCGCCGTCTCCACGGCCAGTTCGACCGTGGGACTGATTCCAACGACCTCCATGACCACATCGGGACCNTCGTTTCCGGTCAGGGAGCGCAGGACCGCAGGAAGATCCTCGTAGTCGGGTCGAAAGGCCGAGGTTGCTCCCAGTTGCTGAGCGAGTTCGAGCCTTTCCTCAGCGAGGTCAATCGCGATGATGTTGCTGCAGCCGGCTCTTCGTAGAGATTGTATCACGAGGAGTCCAATCAGTCCCGCTCCGATGACCACGGCGCTCTCTCCTTCCGTGATCCCCACCCGGTTCACAGCATGGAGCGCCACGGAAACCGGTTCGGCGAAAGCGGCCTCTTCAAAGGACAAGTCATCGGGAATACGGTGGCAGACCCTGGAGGGGACCACCACGTAGTCGGCGAATNCTCCCTGCCGCGAAAAGTCAGGAGTCGAGACGCCNAGAACCTCCCGGTTCTCGCAGAGATTGACATGGCCAGCCCGACAGTAGCTGCATTCACCGCAGTAGATCGTGCTGTCAAAGGTGAGTCGGTCGCCCTTGGTCCACCCAGTGACGTTCAAGCCGCAGCGTTCAATAACGCCAGCGGCCTCGTGGCCCATGACGAGGGGGGGAATACGTCGCCCGCTGCTTCCGTCCATCCCGTGGATATCGCTCCCGCAGATNCCGCAGGCTCGGACGGCGACGAGGAGATCATCCGGTCCCGGTTCGGGAATGGGTTTTTCGACCACGTCGAAGGTGGAGGTGGAGATCAGTTCGAGGGCTCTCATTGCGTTAGTTGCAGCCTTATTTGCCCCGGAAGTCGTAGCAGATAATGCGGGGCGNNGCGCGGGTGAGCAAGTCGTGTTCGTTCTGGGAAACGTAAAGCAGCCCCCTGTGAAGGGTAGGGAGAGTCCAGCTGGAGCGGGCGGCAAAGAGACGAGCTTTCTGGATGATTTCCGCACCATTCGGACTTATTTTCAGTTCCGCAAGAACACCGTCCTCGCCGAGGCAGAAGATCCGTCCATCGGCCTGGAGCAGACTCCCTCTGAACAGGCCATTGATTCGACCATCCTCCCGCCACTGCATATCTTCTTCCCAGAGGATCTTGCCGGTCCCTGCATCGGCACACTTAAACTGGGTGTCCGGGATGTTGCGGCCGGCAAATCCGTAGAGGTGGCCGTCGATCTGGAGGGGCATCATCCAGTGCATGCCGAACCAGCGCTCCTTCCATACCACTCTGGACCTGAGGTTCCTGCCGTATTCAAGAACCACGCCGCCAAGTCCGTAACAGTCTCCGAGGTAGATCCGGTTGTTGCCGAGGATGAGGGGCGAGGAAGCAAGGACCGATTCGTATTTGTCGGCCCTCCAGGGGAAGCGGTCATGAACCTTCCCTGACTTGACATCGATAACGAGTAGTCCGCCATGGGGGGGGCGGCTTTCTCCGGCGGCAGCCACCACCGCGCATTCAATCCCTTGAAGGGTTGTGATGGTAGGAGATGCATAGCTGGCGCCCCACTGGTCCTTCACCTCCCAGAGGGTAGATCCATCCTTGGTCGAGAAGGCGGCCACGCAGACACCCCCCGCTGCGCCGGCACCGCGTCCTCCCACGTTCAGGATGATTCGGTCGTTCCAGACCGGGCTGGGGCTTGGCCCATATCCAAAGAAGTAGGTTGGGATCGCGTAGTCTTTCTGCANGTCCCGCTTCCACTGGATAGCGCCGGTCTTGAGGTCCAGACAGTGAAATATNCCCGTGACACCGGTGACATACACCCGGCCTTCGTGGAGGACAGGGCTGGACCGAGGTCCGGGGCTGAAGCCGTAGCGGTCAGAGTAGGAGACGGGATATTTTACCCTCCAATGGCGCTTGCCAGTAGCCGGATCGAGGCAGTCAATAGCCTCTTCACCTTCTCCGGTAAGGGTGCTGTGGTTGAGTCGATGAAAGTAAACCATTCTACCCTCAGCGAACAGAGGGCTTGAGTATCCCTCGCCCGTTTCCAGTTCCCACACTTTACTGGGCCCTCCTTCAGGCCATTTTCCGAGGAGTTTGGTTTCTTCTGAGGTCGCGTTGTCACGGACTCCGAGGAAGCGGGGCCAGTCCTCGACAATGGCGCCGGGAGGTAGGGCTTTNGGGTCGGTATGATAGGTTAATTTAAGATCCTGACCGGCGCCGGTCCCGGCTATCGCGAGGAGCAGGAGAGAGGTGGNCAGGGTAGTATGATTCATGGGTTTTTGCTGCGGGGAAGATTTCCATGGGGGAACTGCAAGGTCCAGAATCAATGGGGGNGATAAGGAAACTGGCGCTTTAAGGTGAGGATTCTCTTGATTTTCCGGCGGTGNGACCCTAAGCCTCCCGCCCATTGCGAAGGGAATCTTCACATGCTCGGGTGGCGGAATTGGTAGACGCGCTAGATTAAGGATCTAGTGGGGTAAGACCCGTGGGGGTTCGAGTCCCCCCTCGAGCACCACTCTTTTCANAGGGTGNATGAGGTAGCGCTNTGTTAGCCTGTGCGGNTGGTTTTGGTAGGCGGTGGCATTACAANTGTATTAGAAANTTAGGANACCAGACGTCCATTTTTGATGCATGACATCNCGGGGTGACGCTCACGCAACCAGTGGAAGGAGAAAGATTCTGCAGGATCGGTAAACATTCGGGTTTGCCCACGGATTCAGTCGACGCTCTGGGCTGAGATGCTCGTAATCAAATGGTGTNGNGTTGTTGTCTTCGCTNGATGNCGCAAAAATTAAGGGTTGCTGCTTTTCGTTTGGATCGGCTAAGTTCCCCGACTGATGAAACCCTTTTCCACTCTACTAATTTTGGTGGCTCTTCTCGTTGTCGGCTGTGGGGAGAAAGAGCAAGAGGATTCTAGTTCCAAGATTCCAGCGAAGTCAGATGCAAGACCAGTGGTTGACCCCGAGCCCGCGGTTGACCCGGAGCCCGCGGTTGACCCGGAGCCCGCGGTTGACCCTGAGCCCGCGGATGACCCTGAGCCCGCGCTTGATCCCGAGCCTGTCACTGAGCCTGAATCTGATCTGGATGCAACCCCGAAGGGCTCCGCATTCAGCAAGGAGGACGTGGAGGAGGCTCTTGCGGTTGCTATTGATATCAAGGATGCGCTCGAGTTGCGGGAAGATGGGCTCTATTATGAAAAAGAGGGGGAGAGTGCGTTTGAAGGATGGACCAAGCGAGTCGGGCCGGATGGAACGTTGGCCGCCTTGGAAATGGTGCGGAACGGCAAAAAAAACGGAGTCGCGATGAATTGGCATCAGAATGGCCAGCGGGCCATGGAGGGAAAGTATAACGACAACAACTACCACGGGTCTTGGCTGGCCTGGCATCAGGATGGTC
Organism: Roseibacillus sp.; assembly: GCA_002723015.1. The sequence continues at coordinate 38,480 of PBNG01000055.1, forward strand.
AACTGGCAGGAGAGCGCAATTATGTGGATGGAGTCCTGCACGGGCACTTCATCCAATCGTGGCCCACTGGACAGACCCGAATGGAAGGGAACTATGAGGATGGGAGCCAGCAGGGTGACTGGGTAACCTGGCATGAGAATGGACAGCGTGAGAGTGCGATCCGTTATGAGGAAGGGAAAATTCTCGGAGCCAGTTACTGGGACAGTAACGGTGAGGTCGTGGCGTCCCGCCCGGACGGAAGTCCCTCCGGTCCGCTTCGCTAGGAATCTCTCTTGTTCCGCAGAGCAGGCGGGAGGAATCGGAAAACAAAGCCTGCTGCATTCCTGAGGAACAAGATGGTTGAGGCTCAGTGGCGCTCCTGTTTCCCTGAGTAACTGTCAGACGGATCCCATTCCATGAAGATGAATCGGAAGTTCCTGCTCTTGGTGGGTCTGATGGTTTTTGTGATATTTGCCGGCGTATTTTTATGGTGGCCCGGCACAGGGGAGCCCGCGCCGGGATCCGGGGTTGTTCCGGGGCTGGCGGATGATGCTACTCTTGTCACAGGTTCGGGCCATATGACTGCGGTCAATGGTCTCAGCGAGGCATGGAATAAGCTTGATGATCCAAATGCTGACGGATGGGAGTCCGAGGCCCTGCACGACCGGATTAAGAAAAAGCTCGCTCTACTGTCTGGGTTGATCACGAGTGGTGAGTCAGATCGGGACGCTCTCAGCGAGGTTGTCGCAGACAACATTGAGGGTTCGGTGCTGGTCCCTTTGGTCCAGAAGGACTCGTGGCGTGGCGGAGGGATTGTTGTCAAGAGGACCGATGCTCCAGAGAAGGTGTCCTATGTCGGTCTGGCTGGATTCGCTTCAGCCTTGCAGATGATTCCCAGAGCCCTTGGGGGAGATGCCAGTTCCCGGCGCTGCAGCTTTAAAGTTGTAACTCTGATGGACGTTAAGGAATTGGCGCGTGCCAGGGTTCTGGTTGAATGCGCGAGAATAGAGGAGGCTGGGGTGGTTGAGCAGCATGCGGAATGGTTGACGATCTGGAGGAGAAGTGAGTCCGGGAACCAGCTGGTGCTCTCCAGCGTCCAGCTGCAGCGCTTCGAGCAGAGTGAGGGAGCAGGAAAGCTCTTTTCAGATTGCACGGAATCGATCCTCGGGGGCAATGAGTCCTATCGCCGCCAGCTCCAGTTAGGATATCCTTATTGGCTGCAAAGAATACAGGACACGAGGCAGATGACTTTGCTGGGAACCCCGGGAACTGCCCTCGGTGATGTCAATGGTGATGGACTGGAGGATCTCTACCTTTGCCAGCCCGGAGGGCTTCCCAATCGCCTTTTTGTCCAGCAGGAAGATGGCAGCGTTCGGGATACCACGGAAGAATCAGGGACGGGATGGGTGGAATCCTGTCGAAGTGCCCTTCTGGTTGATCTGGATAATGATGGGGATCAGGATCTCGTGGTTGTTTCCTACGCTCGGTTAATTCTCTCCCGAAATGATGGGACGGGCCGCTTCTCGGTGGCAGGTATCATGGAAATCGGGATAGGAGCGATGGGAGTCTCGGCCGCGGACTATGATCGCGATGGCGACCTGGATCTTTACGTCTGCCATTACAGCAGGGGAGACCTCGATCTGGAGGCCGGAGCCACCGTCATAGGTTCAGGGGGCAGGTTTGTATATCACGATGCAAACAACGCGGGACGCAACTACCTGTATCGTAATGACATCAGATCCGACTCTTGGGACTTTCGTGATGTGACCGCCGAGGTGGGGCTGGATGTCAACAATCGTCGGTTCAGCCTTGCTGCAGGATGGGAGGATTATGATAACGACGGAGATCAGGATTTGTATGTCGCGAATGATTTTGGGCGGAACAACCTCTATCGGAATAATAATGGAAAGTTCACTGATATCGCCCCCGCGGTTCAGGGAGAGGACCGGGCTTCCGGGATGTCTGTCTCCTGGGGCGATGTCGATAGAGATGGGTTGATGGATCTCTATGTTGCCAACATGTTCTCGGCAGCCGGTAACCGGATCGCTCCCCAGGCAGGATTCAGTCCCGGCTCTTCCGAGGAAACTAGGAAAGCACTGCTTCGGTTTGCCCGGGGGAATACCCTCCTGTTGCAAAAAGGAGAGGAATTTACGGATGCGAGTGAGGAATTGGGAGTAACCATGGGGCGTTGGGCATGGAGTTCCATGTTTGCCGATATCAACAGTGATGGATGGGATGATCTCCTTGTGGCCAACGGCTACATTACCACTCCCGATACCGGGGACCTGTGAAGTTTTTTCTGGCGGCAGGTCGTGTCGCGATCGCATCAGGCTACGTCCCGGGAGCCCTCCTCGGCCCACGTTGATCTGTCCACCATGATGAAAAAGGGGCGTTCATGGAGTGGTCGCGAGCGTCACTGTATGTATCTTCATCTCGGGACCGACGAGGGGGGAGGTTTAAGGCGTTTTGCCAACGTTTCAGCGATTTCGGGCATGGACTATCCGGAAGATGGCCGATCACTGTGTCTGGTGGACTGGGATCAGGATGGGGATTTGGATTTCTGGATCTCGAACCGCACCGCTCCACAATTACGCTTTCTCCGAAACGATGCGACCCGCGCCGGACGTTTTCTAGGTCTTCGGCTGGAGGGAAGAAAGGGAAACCGTGATGCCATCGGTGCTCGTGTCGAGGTGGTGATTCCCGGGAGGAGCCGAGCGATCGTGAAGACTGTTCGTGCTGGTGATGGTTATCTTGCTCAGTCGAGCAAGGCTCTAGTGTTTGGATTGGGAGAGTTCTCCGGGCCGGTCTCAGTAACTGTCCGATGGCCAGGAGGCGCGGTGCAGGAGATTAGAGATCTGCCGGCGGATGCCCATTACCGGTTAATTGAAGGGGAAAGGCCTGCATACTACCGGCGGTCAAACTCGGATCTCGTACTCAAACCGGGAGCAACTAGTAGTGGACTCGCCTCTGATGTGGTTCGGGTTCCGATGGTGACCTTATTGGAAGTTCCGCTGATGGAGTATCGTGATATGAAGGGAGAGTTGGTCAGGATGCCGGAAAGAGGTCGATTTACTCTCCTTAATTTATGGGCGAGCTGGTGTGCGCCATGCCTCTCCGAATTAGACAATTTCAAGCAAAGGTTTCCGGATCTCCAGAGTGCCGGCGTGGATGTTGTTGCTCTCGCGCTTGATGGGGTAGGGAATGATACAGGAGATCCCTCCAATGCGATAAAGCAGGCCGCAAAAATGGGTCTTCCATTTGCAACCGGTCTGGCAAACGAGAAGATTCTCACGCTTCTTGAGCGGTTGCATGTTCGTCTCATGCCGATGGAGCTCGATCTGGTTATTCCCCTGAGCCTGCTGATTGACAGGGAAGGGCGTCTTGCGGTTCTCTACAAGGGGGCTCCGGGGGTAGATCGGATCCTGGGTGACCTCGGGCATTCAAGCCAGGAACGCTGGGCGCGCCTGGTGAATTCAGCGGGCCTGGGGGGAGAGTCGCTCGAAAAAGGTAATCCGACAGTTGGGGTGGCAGCTGATCAGCTGGAAGTCGCCCAGCGCTTCCAGTTTGCTCAGGATATGTGGCAGGGGCGTTGGCTTGCGGCTGCAGAGGTTCAGTATCGGGATACGCTCGCCGTCTCACCCGACTTTGCGGAGGCCGCAAACAATCTGGGTCTGGTGCGCGCTACCGCAGGCGATCACAAGAAAGCCATCGTTGCCTACAGGGAAGCTCTCTCGGCGCGGGAGAACTATGCTGCCGGTCATATGAATCTGGGCCTTTCTCTGGCGGCACTTGGTCAGGTGGCAGAGGCGCGGGGTAGTTATCTGAGGGCGCTGGAACTGAATCCCTTGCTTCCAGAGGCCAATGATGCTCTTGGGCTGCTGCATGCCAAAATCGGTGAATATTCCGTCGCGGAAGGGTATTTCAAGAAGGAAACCGAGGTAAATCCTGACTTCGCAGAAGGGTTTAACCACCTCGGTCTGATTTATCTCTCCCTTAACGATCCGGCGAGTGCGCTGGCTCCCCTCAGGACGGCGGTTTCCCTTGATGCTCGAAATGCTGATGCTTTCAATAACCTCGGGCTGGCCTGCAAACGGCTTGGTCTCACGCGCGAGGCAGGGCAGGCTTTTCAGAGTTGCGTGAAGGTCAATGCTCGCTACGTCCCAGGCCTGATCAACCTGGGAGCATTTCATTTCGATGTGGGAAACCTGGAGGCCGCTGAGCAATGCCTCCTGCAGGCTCTCAAGGTAGAGCCTAACTCGCAACAGGCCCGCCGGTTCCTTTCTCGTGTCCGTAGTATGGGCCGACAGAAGTAGAAAAGCTATGGCTTCCGGATGAGGAACTCTCTTTCTCCGGTGGGGAGACGTGACGTTGTCACTGCGCCATCAGGCCATCGAACCGTTAAGGTGGCTGGGGTTGTGCCGTCTGGAGCTGAAAAAGTGAAGGACGGTGGTGCCTGGGACAGGTAACCGGCTCCAGCGCGGATTTCACCAGTCCGGAGGCTATCATCGGAGAGTCTGATGGAAATCCTGGCCCCGATTCCGCGGAGGTTGCCAGCAGGACCCTCCAGTGAAACACGGTAGGGAAGAGGTCCTCCGGTCCTGACAAGGGAACGGACTGGGCCATCATTAATTCCGACAAGGAGATCGAGACACCCATCGCCATTCAGGTCAGAGGCGACAACGCTTTTTGCGTCCTCGGGAATAATGACGCCGCTGGTCCTGGGTGATACTTCCGTAAAATTCCCCGTTCCGTCTCCCTCAAGGATCAAGCCGAGACCGTTATTCATCGGACGGGTTTCGATTTGAGGTCCGAAAAAATTCTGTGCGAGAAATATGTCTGGATGACCGTTACCGGTTGCATCAAGAAAAGCAGATCCAAAGGAAGGGGAGACCTGTGCGATCCCTGGGAGAGGTTCGAAGGTGAAGCTCCCCTTGCCATCGTTCCGGAAGATCCCGGAGGAAAGAGTATTGGTTTCCACGCGTAGCGATTTACCAAGGCTGGTTCCGGGGTAAATCTCGGGTAGGGTGGCAAGTGCGAAATTGTGGAAGGTCTTGAGCTTGGTTCCAACGAATGGCATGGCGTTCCGGGAACAGCTGAAGCCGCGATGTGGATAGCAGGCTCCATGCTCGAAACCGGCCTCTACGATTCGTTTGCGTCCCGAGTTTTCAAAGTCACCATAAAAGAGAATCTCGGGTGTTTCAGCAGTAGCCTTGTACTTTGTGTTTAAGCCAAAGTTAGTGGCGAGAATGTCGATATCTCCATCGTGATCAATATCGGCTCCATTGATGCCTGTCCACCATCCAAGCAATGAGCTGAGTCCGGCTGTCTTGGTGGCATCCACGAGGGTGCCCTTGTCGTTACGTAGAAAGCGGATGGGGCCCCATTCAGTGCTGAGGAATAGATCTATCCATCCATCCCCGTCTGCATCTGACCAGATTGCGCCGGTAACAATCCGCTTCTCCAGCAGGGCTGGAAATCTCGTCGTTATGTCGGTGAACTTACCGCCTGAATTGAGAAGGATCCTGCTGCGTGATGCGGTGGGGTAGGCCCCGGGAACACTGCGCCCTCCAATGAAGAGATCAAGGTCGCCATCCCTGTCGAAATCAGCCGCAGCGAGAGCTCCGCTACTGTCCAACCCGATGGGAATGGTCCCTGATTTTGCCGCTACGAAAGAGCCTCTGCCGTTGTTCAGGTAAAGGCGGTCGGCATAGGAAGGATTTGCCGGGGGATGCTCAACACTGCCGCTTGCAACCACCAGATCCAGATCGTTGTCCCCGTCACAGTCGAAAAACAGGGCTCCGAGATCCTCGCTGCCCTTGTGAGCGGTCGCGGCAGTGAATGGTCGCGTGATATATTTTCCGGCTCCCTCATTAATAATGAGAGATCCAAGATATCCTGCACACCCTCCAATAAAAAAGTCGTGATCGCCATCTCCATCGATGTCTCCGCAGGCGAGAGATGGCCCCCACTGCGACTGGCGATTGGGGAGCAGCGGCTGAAGTCGAAAATCATTGAATGGCATCTCCCAATGCCTCGCGGTGATCAGGGATTCCTCAGCTCGAAAGAGGGGTGCTGGAATATGCGTTTTTTTCGCCACGGTAACCGCATCACTCTGCCGGATGGTATATCTGCGATTGGTCGCAAGGTTCTTAAAGGTTGCCTCGCGGCCTCCGGGCCATTTCACGGTCAGACTTTGAATTAGATCAGATGCCCCGAGTCCGAACTGGATAAGGCCTTCGTCGCACGAAGAGAATCCCCGCATGGGATTGAACTGTCGTATCTGCTTTCCTTCGGAAGTTGTAAGTTCCAATGCTGCGCCGATGGCGGAGGTGTTGGAGTCCGCCCCTTCCAGTTTCAGGATAATGCGATTTGCATCCCGGGTGTTGTTACGGTGAATGCTGGGGGGTTCATTGAGATTCGACACCGCGAGATCAAGATCTCCGTCGCCTTCAAGGTCGAACCATACGGCCCCGTAGCTCATGCCTGTCTTGTCCAGTCCCCAGCGCTTGCTTTCATCAACGAACTTGAGTCCACCTCTATTTCGGAAAGAGAGGTTCTGCTCCGGGCGGGTTGGCGTATTTTCATAGAGATCCCATTCGGTCTTCCCGTGCAGCTTCCTGACATCAAGAGGATTATCTGAGTTGTTGAAATTGCGGGTCATCCCGTTCGATATGAAGACGTCTACGAGCCCATCACAATCGAGATCACCCATCTTCACTGCCCACGTCCAGTTGGAATAAGCCAGTCCAGAATAGAAGGCGGTCTCGTGAAAGCGTCCTGCTCCTGTGTTGATGAAGAGGCAGTTGCGCATGTATTGAGGAGGAACGGCATTCTGCATGAACCAGGCAGATGATCCCATGATTCCCATTGTGGTCTTGGCCTTATAGTGAGTGGTTCCGGCCATGTCGGCGGACAGGAAATCAATGAGGCCATCATTGTTCAGGTCACCGCAGTCCGCGCCCATGGTGAACCAGCTGGTGTGGGGCAATTGCCGCTCGGTGACATCGGTAAAAGTACCATTCCCGTTGTTCCGGTAGAGGAGATCCGGATCCTCGAAATCATTGCCTACATGAAGATCCGGAAGGCCATCGTGATTGAAATCCCACCAAGTCACGGAGTTTCCATGATAACGTCCACTTGAGATCCCGGCGGCACGAGTCGCATCCACGAAACGACCATTGTCGTTCCGGAGGAGTTTATCTGGTGCTCCGACATTATTGATCTGCATCTTTCCACCGCGCTGGGATATGCCGTAGTAGTCCTCAAATTCCGGGAGGATCTGAGTGCGGCCATTTTTCACTACGGTCACTGGGCGGTCGGGGCGGCCTCCGGCTCGGTAGAATCGGTGTCCAAGGAGGTAGACATCTAGATCGCCATCGAGGTCGTAGTCTGCAAATGCTGCCATGGAGAATGCACCGCTGCGGGCCAGTCCAAACCGGGAGGCGGATTCCACGAAGTTTGCTTTGCCGTCGTTAATAAAGAGCTGGTTCGGGGATCCGTAATTGCACACATAAAGGTCCAGATCGCGGTCACCATCAATATCGACGGCTGCGACCCCGGATCCCCATGCGGATCCTCCCTCCACTCCGGCGGTCCGGGAGATGTCCTCGAAACGCCCGAGACCCTTGTTTTGGTAGAGAGTGTTGGTGCGTGCTCCCGATACAAAATAGAGGTCACATCTGTCATCCCCATCAAAGTCGCCAGCTGCGATTCCTCCTCCGCCAAGCGTGGAGGTGTAGAGGCGTTTTAGGCCGTGGGAAGTATCGATCGGATTTATGTGAGAAATACCAGTCTGGGCAGCGGGCAAGGTGGTGAACAGAGTGGTGGAATTGCCTCCGGTAGAAAGGGGCGAAAGCGGAGAGGAGCGTGGAACCGCAGCCACAGATTGTGAGGCTGTGGCAGCCATTAACTGGAGCGCTATGAAGATCCAGCGGAGCATGGGTTTGTCGAGGCTGATTGGGAAACCGATATCAGATCTTCATTGTANANGATGTCAAATTATTACTTATCAACGGTTTATATATTTTGAAAGGTTTATAATTTTACCAATATTCTAAACGGAATTCCATTGACCTCAGGTTTCGTATTGTGACGATCAGCGCTTGGAGAAGTCACAGTTACGCTTTTACAGGCTCCCTCGTCAGGGGTTGGACACGAAGTGGTTACTCCGAAAACAACCCACTCAATAGATCGATGAAGTTTACGATCCGACAACTGCCTTTCTTATTCGTATGGACCTTCGCGCCTTTGATTTGCGCACAGGACGACTCCACTACCATGATTAATGTGGATGCTACCACCCTCGGCTTTCTTGATGGGGCGGTTGTGAGTAGTTTGGCGAATTCCGGGTCAGCAGGGGATTTCACAACTCTCATCGGTCAGGTTGAAGTCACGAGTCATCCGGCTAATGANAATGCAGGAGCGCTCGTACAAGGTCTTTCGTTCAACAGCGACAAGATGATCTCTGCAAATCCATTATCGTCGACCAATCTGACTGGAAATCAGCCCTACACGGCCATGGCGTGGGTATACAATCCGGATTTTGGGAACGAGGAAGCGATCGTTTCGTGGGGGCATCGTGGGGGACCAAACGGATCAAATTCTGGAATGCATCAGGGAACACATCCCACTTTTGGTGCGGTTGGTCACTGGGGAGGCGGAGCGATTGGCGATCCCAACCAGCCAGATGTGGGATGGGGACCCAGCGGGGCAGGAACGGATATTAATGCTACCATCGGGCAGTGGGCGCATCTGTCCTACGTATGGGATGGAACAGAGGAACGGGTTTTCATCGATGGCGAACTGAGTAACTCCGAGGTTCATATTCCGCTGAACCCTCATTTGAGTTTTCAAGATGGTAGCCCGACACCCTTTGCGCTCGGTTCGGAAAGTGACCCAGCGAACGTTAATAGCACCCCAATCGCCTTCAGTGGAACGATCGCAAAGGTGCTGGTGGAAAATGTAGCTCGTTCAGCGGAGGAGGTTCGCTCGGCCTTCACGGCGGAGCGGTCCCTGTTTTTCGATGGTTTCCTTGATGTCAGTGATCTGGATAGTGACGGAATACTGGACGCGATTGAGGATCAATATGACTGTCTGGACAAAAATGTCGCGGATGCTGATGCGGACCCTGATGGAGATAGCCTGTCGAATACTGCGGAGCTGGGCTTGGGGACCGATCCCTGCAATCCGGACAGCGACGGAGACGGGCTCAATGATGGTGAGGAGGTAAATCGACTGGTGTTGGGTCAGCCTGCACCAACCGACCCGCTTGATGAGGACACAGANGGGGATGGCTTGCTGGATGCCGTTGAAACNGGAACAGGTGTTTTCAACGGGATGACAGATGCGGGCACAGACCCTCTGGTTGCTGATACTGATGGCGATGCCCTCGGTGATCTGGAAGAATTACAGGTCGGCACAGACCCTTTTAATGCCGATTCGGATGGGGATGGATCGACGGATGGTGAGGAGGTCCGGATTCAGACGGACCCCCTTGATGCCGGCAGCAAACCAGAATTCCCCTCCGGGCAGATCGTCAAGGTTGACATGACCTGTCTCGACCTGACGGATGGCACGGTTGTTGACTCAGTGATCAACCGGGGACAGGCAGGGCCGTTCACAACCCTGATCGGGCAGGTCGAAGTAGCGAGTCATCCTGCTAATAATAATCCCGAAGTGCAGGTCCAAGGCCTCGCCTTCAATGGAGATAAGATGACCGCCGCGGTTGATGCCCCTACGCTGGGACTGGTGGGCAATCAGACCTACACGGTGCGGGCATGGGTCTTTAATCCGGCCTTTGGAAATGAGGAGGCGATTGTCTCATGGGGCCACAGGGGAGGTCCGGTAGGATCAAATTCCGGGATGCATCAGGGATCACACCCTACCTTCGGGGCGATTGGTCACTGGGGAGGTGGGCCGGTAGATAATCCTGCTGAGCCAGACGTTGGTTGGGGGCCGAATGGAGATGGAAGTGATATCCTGGTCACACAGGGGCGCTGGGCTCAGTTGTCGTGGGTCTACGACGGGCTAGAAGACCGGGTTTTCATTGATGGAGAATTTAACAATAGTGAGGAGCACCCCAACCTCCTCAATGTCCACGCATCGTATGATGATGGGAATCCGACCCTTGTGTGCCTTGGGTCTGAAAGTGACGCAGGAANTGTGAACAGTACTCCGATCCCTTTTTCGGGGACGATCGCCCGGGTGGAAATTTACGACACCGTCTGGACCGATGACCAAATCCAGTTTGCGTTTGAGCAGGAGCGACCGCTCTTCTTTGATGGAGTATGTACAAGTCCCGGGGATGCCTACCAGTTCGTGGTGTCGAGTCCTGATAGCGGGGACACGATTGAGTTTCAATGGAACAGTTCAGGATCCGAGGTCTACACAGTGGTGGCGAGTGACGCCCCGACGGAGAATCCTGACCCCNCCTCATGGGAGCCGGTGGCAGGTCTGGAAAACCTTACCGCGACCCCGCCCCTCAATACCCATAGCGTTGCCCGTCCAGCAGGAGACCTCCGGCTCTTCAAGTTGATAGCAGGTCCGGTTCCTCCTCTTTTTTCAGATGATTTCGAGTCGGGGGTGGGTGCCTGGACCACGGTGGGGAATGACCTGTCTGCTAATACCCTCTGGGAAATAGGAGCGCCCTCGGGAACGAGTGGCCCGNTGGCTGGTGCAGATGGATCAGCCAACGCCTGGTCCACTAATCTTGGTGATTATGGAGCAGACTCTGATATTTCCCTCTTTTCTCCGCCAATTGACTTTAGTGGCCTTCAGGCTGCAGAGCTGACTTTTGACGCCTATCGGGATGCGGACGGGTTCGGAGATTCTGCTGCGGTTGTTTTCCGGAGAGTCGGTGATGATCTTCAACTTGGACCGTCCATCTCGCTGGATATGAGTCTATTCGATACTGATTACGTTAGTCTTTCCTTCTCCGTCCCCGACTTGGTGATAGGCGAAACGGCCCGGGTAGAGTTCAACTTCATCAGTGATTCCACTCCCGATGCATTCAGTGGTCTGACGATTGATAACGTGCTCATCGAAGCCAGCGATCCCTGACTTGGCGGCAATGTTTTTCAGGGCGGTGGATCCTCCGGGATGCACCGCCATTTTCTTGGCCTATGAACTGTGGCAGGATTGATCTTGCCAACCAGCGTGGACAACGGACTACTAAGGGCGTTGCCTTTCTATGGATGCCATCCATGCAGATTCAATCATCAAGGATTTCGGGGAAGTCCGGGCGCTTGACGGAGTGAGTCTCAGGGTGGAAGCAGGAGAGTTATTTTTCCTGCTCGGAGGCAGTGGGTGCGGGAAAACGACGCTTTTGAGGTGTATTGCTGGCCTCGAGGAACCTACCTCAGGGCAGATCTTTTTTGATGGCGAGGATGTCACGGTGCTGCCGACCCATAAGCGGGAGGCCGCGATGGTCTTTCAGAGCTATGCGCTCTGGCCTCACATGACGGTTGGGCAGAATATTGGGTTTGGATTGGAGG
>PBNG01000056.1 GCA_002723015.1 Roseibacillus sp.
GGTCGCGAGCCTGAGGCAGGTAGACGTCATCAATGCCGTCTCCGTTGGCGTCTCCGAGGGCGAGTCCGATCAAGGCTCGCCCGCTCCGATAAAGTCCCCGAACGGAAAGTTCGTTCGCACCCCAATGGATCAAGCCGCCACCGGGGAGGGGCTCTATCAGTTCCTCGGTTCGGTCATGAAAGAGGGCCGTGCTCTTCCCTGCCGAACTGAGATCTGGAGAATTCAGGAGTTCGACCTCTTCAAAGTTGTCCGGGCGGATTGCTTCGATCAGATATTTTGAAGAGCTGGAATCGTAGATCCATTGTATCACCCAGGTGGCATTCTGGACGAGTACTCTGGAAGCGCTTGATGATCGCGCCTTGTACAAGATGGTCGACGAACATGTTGCTGTTCCATCGGCAGGAGGACGAACGCGGAATTGTTTGAATCGTACGGAGACATTACCCCCGCTTCCTTGCAGCGGGCGGGTCAGCTGCTCCAGTTGACCGGTGAGCGGAAGAGCCTTGGCATCCGGCGGAAAAGTCCCCCGGAGAACTTTCATTCCGTCGTTTTCGAAAACAGAAACGAGATTTTCCGGACGCAGGATCGTTGAGGTGGCTTTCGGAGAGAGAACCGAAGGGGGAGTATTGCGGGCGAGAGATTCTGCCAGTTCTTTGAGTTGCGCGGTAGTGTCACCGTGAAAGGCTTCGCTGTTCCAGCCGTCGTTGGTTGGATCAAACTCAAGTTCCCGCTGCGCGTACTCGCGTTGTTCCCGGGCACTGCCTACGCGAAAGGTGAAGGCGGAATTGGGACTTTTATCGAGAGCCGTGGCTGCCTCATCTTTCGGTTTCTCAGGCGATTGCTCCGAACAACCCGAGAGCAGAAGGATCAGAAGGAAGCCTGCGCCGGAGGATATTCTGCGCTGGTCCACACCAATTTTTGGAGTGATGTTCATGGGCTTCTAACGAGTAAGACTACCACGATTGTGGTATAGTAGGCAAGACAGCAAATGAAGGAGAGAAAAGCCCATATTTGTGCTGAGAGGCGCCTGGACGAGATCTAATCGGAAAGGGGCAATGGTGGTAGGGTGGCCCTGCCCCAGAAATCGGTTCGGCCCCGCCATTATCTGGGCGGGTGATACAATTCGGGTAATCGGAGTCAGGGACAGGCAACCCGGGGCTGAATCAAACGACCGAGCCGGATTTATGGGAAGAAGGGTCGCGTTCAGGATTGGAGGGAGCAGAGTCGTACGACCCTTGTTTTTATCATGAGCCACAGGCTCAAGTCAGCGTCTGCCAGCGGTAAGTCATTCATCTCCTCGCAACCTATCCAGCGGATCGAGGTGTGCTCGAGAGCATCCGGTTCGGGAGAGTCCGGCCTGAGATTGCATGCGAAAGCATGCAGATGGATTGAGACTCCCGGGTAATCGTGTTGGACGGAGGCGAGAGTCTCATCAATCTTTATGTGGCATTGGAGCTCTTCAGCTATTTCCCGTTTCAGGGCCATCGCGTGATTCTCGCCACTCTCTACCTTGCCTCCGGGAAATTCCCAAGAACCGGCCAGATGCCTGCCGGGAGCGCGCTCGCAGACCAGAACCTTCTGGTTTCTTATGAGAACGGCACAGACCACTTCCAGCACACCGGATCACTAGCACGGGTTTTGGATCACCGACAAGGCTTTGCGCGAAGATGATTGTTTCGTCGATCGGAGTCAAATAGCGTAGGCAAACTTGTCTTGCCTGGAGAGACCATGTGGACCCGTATTGCCCTTGCCACCCTCGCTCTCATCCTCCTGATGGAAGGAACAGTCGCGGGTACGCCCAAGCGATTGGAACTGGGCTTTCCCCAGTTATCAGAGCGGGTGCAGGTTGTACTTCCGGAGAATTATTCTCCTGACCGGAAGTGGCCGTCGGTGTTTTACTATCATGGCACGGGAGGAAAGCCGACAACAGGCCTGATGCAGGCTCATACGCGGAACAAGGACTGGATCGTCGTCGGCATGACTTATACCCAGAAGGGCAATCTTCCTGCGAACCCCCAGTATGTCGAAAAGGAGTTTGTTATTCTGACATCCACCCGGAGGCATCTCGCGTCAAAGTGGAACCTCGATCCGAAGCGGTGCTATGTCGCAGGATTCAGCAAGGGAGGATGGATGGCGGGATTCCTGCTGCAGTATGACCCGAGCCTCGCCGGGGGAATCATTCTCGGGGCAGGTCACCAGTTCCTGATCACGACACCATCGAAATTTCGCCGGGCGAAGTCTCTCTTTGTCGGTGTCGGTCGATTGGATGAGAATTATCCTTTTGCTCTGAGAGCCATGGTTCATTACCGGTCTCTCGGGGCGCGGGCCACAATGATGGAATGGAGTGACCTCGGCCACGCCCTACCGGAGGGAGAGTCCATTAGCTTGACGCAGTGGATGGGAATCGAAGCTCATCCGGAGAAAGATTACGGGGAGATGGCCGAGGAATGGTTAGCTGAGCGTCTCGACGTCATCAGGGGATTGCCGGATCTGGTCGACCAATGGGCTGCTCTTTGCGATGTTGAGAGGATGCCCTTTTTTCGTCTGGCAGGAGGGGACGAGAGAGCCCGCGCTGCCGCCCTGCGAATCGCTCTGGAGAAAAGTGGCCGGGTAGGTGGAGAGGCAAGAGCCCTTGCGGCTCATCGGATTTTACTGCGGCGGGAAGCGAGGGGGCATTCCCTGCCGGAATGCCAGAGGCTTGCCACGGAGTATCTCGCGCTCAGTGAGCTTCATGGAGGAACGAGGCAGGCGGAGATAGCCCTCGCGGATCATGAGCGGATTAAAAAACTGATGCTCCATCTCAGGGCCCAGAGAAAGATCGAGGCAGAGCAGGAAGCGAAGAAAGAGGAAGGGCAGAAAGAGTTGCCTCAAGGGCCGGGGATTGACCCCTTCAACGGAGGAGGGGAGGAGCGTCGTCGGATTCCGAATAATCCGCTTTTGCGCAAATGCGCGAAGAGCCAGGACGGGAGTCTCGAGCGGGAGGGCCAATATCCCGCGGGATATTACCTGCCTTCGGTAAGCCGCTCGGCAAGTTTGGAAGGCAGCCCGGCGTCGCGGATTTTCTGCTGGGCCGTGGCCCGGTCATAATCAACGCGGCGAAAGTGAATCAGTTTTCTCTCCAGGTCATAAATGACGTAGCAGGCCCTCGGGTCACCGTCTCGTGGTTGTCCGACCGAGCCAATATTGATAAAATATTTCAGGTTCTTTTCAATCTCAACCAGCTCCGCGGACTCTTCCCGAACCTTACGTCCTCCCACGAAGACACGGGGAACGTGAGTATGGCCGTGAAAACAGACGTCAGTAAATTGGTAGGAAAAGTTCGACATGGCATCGAACTTGTTAGTCACGTATCCCCATGTCTCAGGCTGGTCGAGGGTTGAATGAACAACAGTGAAGTCTGAAACCTGCCGGACCATTCTAAGTCTTCCCAGCCATTTCCGTTGCTCCTCAGAGAGTTGTTCCCTCGTCCAGGAGAGGGCCGTAGCCGCAATGGGGTTCATCGATTTGAGGGAGTGGTCGCCGCATGCGTCCTCGTCATGATTCCCCTTGACTGAAGGGCACTCAAGGGATCTGACCAGGTCAAGGCACTCCCCGGGGTTGGCATTGTATCCAACGATATCTCCCAGACACACCCATTGCTCACACCCCTGGGACTTTGCATCCTCAAGGACGGCACTCAGGGCCTCAAGGTTTGCATGGATATCTCCAAAGAGCGCGATTCGCATGGTCTGGTCACCACCGGGTGGGAAGGAAGAGATAGGAACGGGTCGGAGGCCTGTCGAGTGAAAGCTTCTGGGTGGCCGGCATTGTGCGGAGTCGATGAGTTATGAGCCCAGCTCGGTTTCTATCAAGTGAGACCGAAAGGCATCGCGAGGTCGGTTCATCCAGATACTGCGCCATGTTTTTTCGCGGGGTTCGCCTGTCCGGAGATCAATGGGGTAGGACTTGTCGGTGTGCGGATCCCGGGTGAAGGTTTTCTGTGGTGGGTAGGTGAGAGGATGAAGGTGTTTGGGCACCTCAAATTCTGAACATAATGTGTTGATCGTCTCGGCAACTCCGTCCATGGGAAAATCATCGACCTGTCGAAACCAGTAGTCGGTGAGCTTCTGCAGCGCTTGACGTGGGGAGCCCAGAATCTCCTCCAGGGAGTAGGTCTCTTTGCCGGCCCACGATTGCAGTGCAAAGAAAATTGTCTGGGGAGTATTGAAGCGGCGGTTCGGTATGTTACCCCACATCTCCTGGCATTTTCCCCAAGCCTCCTCCTTCCGAGCCGGAATGCGGGCAAGGCAGTAGACTTCCCTGCGCTGAAGATTCAGGCTTCCGCTTTTGGCATATCCCGTCCCAAAGCACTCCGCCGCGCGCTCGAGGTTCTGAGGGCGCCAGCTGGCACTGAGGGCATTGCCGAGGAGCTGGCAAAGACGCCAGTCGGTGGGATTCTGCGCAACCCCCCGCTCCAAAAAGGCGATACCCTTGTCAAAGAACTGCTTTTGCTTCCGGCTTCGCCGCCCCTCATTTACCCCTGGTTTGTCTGCATAGTCAGCATAGGCATTACTGTAAAGATGCCAGCTCCCCATGTCCCAGTAGTATAGTAGCCGGGGCTGCAGGGAGACAATCGTCTGGTATTTTCTCTCGAGTTCATACCACTCCTGCTCTTCCCAGTGGCCATGGGCCTGAAGGTTCAGAATCGCCGCCATGAGAGGTCGTAGTCCTCCCAGTGCTATGGCGAGAGCGGTCTGTCCCAGTTCCTCGCGGGTGTCTATTTCAATCGAGGGTGGAAGGAGGTTTCTCTCCTGCATGTCTTCGGAGAGGCGGTCATCAAAGGGGCGGCGAGCAAAGCCTGTCAGGAGGATGACCGCCAGAACGACGAAGAGATTGGAGAAGGTTTTCACGGGTTCGAGAAGCGGATGATGGATCCCTCTTAGATCTCTTTCTTGCTGAATAGGAACCAGCTGAGGACNACGTAGAGACTCGTGTACAAGACCGTGGAAATCGCAAGCCTGCCAAGAATGTCGAGNGGGAGTGACTGGCCGGATAGGACTTCGTCGACAATTTTGAAAGGGCGATAATCCGGGATGGCAACCAACAAGGCCTTGGCTGTCAGTGCCGCGGCACTCCCGCTGGAGGATCGCANCTGGTCGAAGCCGTCCGCGATAAAGTTGCCCGCGAAATAGATCAGGATTGAAAAGACCACCGTGAACAGGGTGCTGCTAGTAAATGTGGACATAAGCAGGGCCAGTCCCGCAATGATGGCAGCCTCAAAAAAGAGAATCAGGATCGCTCCCTGCAGGCTCCACGTTACTCCATGACTGAGAAGTTCGGCCCGTTCCTCGGCTTGATCGGNGGGAGTCCATCTGCCTTGTTCCACGAGAACTTGAGAGACATTATCGAATTCGATGAGAATTTTCTGGGTGCGATGCCAGAGCACGAAATCGAGCAGGANGGTCATNACGAGAAGCGCAGAAAAAATGAGAAGGAGAACGCCAAGAAGTTTTCCGAGGAGGTAATCAAGTCGGGTGACGGGTTTGGCCAGGAGCGTATAGAGAGTGCGATCCTCCATGTCCCGGGGAATCAGCAGGGCGGTAGCCACGACCCCCATAATCAGAGCGAAGAGCTTCATTGTTCCAACGAGGGGGGCCTTGAGGATTCGGAGCTCCTCTCCACCAGTGCCGCCGACGCTCTCCGGTCCCGCATTATGGGGGAGCGTGAATATGTTCAAGGCGAGCCAGATCAGGACGAAAATGACCAGAAAATAGAAAATCTTCATCCTCGCNAGATGCGTGAACGTGTTGCCGGTGATGATCCAGACGCGACTGAGGGAGAACAGGGGAGTGTTCGAGGGAGCGGAGCTCATGGTCGTTCTCCCGCTTTGGTTCCTGAAGCGCCGGGAGAGCCAGGCGCGGTTCTCCCACCCCTGGGACGCTCTTGTTTCTCCCGGCCCATGGTTTCATGCAGGAACAGCCGCTCGAGAGTGGTCCGNGGATTGCCGGTTCGTAAAAGCTGGACACCTTTCTCGCCGTGGGCGAGCTCGTGNATGCGATCGAGAAGATCGGGGGTGGCGTTCCGCAGAATGATCTCNGTCTGATCCTCGATGGCTATGAGTTCTTCAAGGGGTCCCTCTCTTACGAGAGAGCCCTTGTGAATAATGCCCACGCGATCACATACTTCCTGGACCTGTTCGAGAAGGTGAGAGCAGAGGAAAACGGTAAAGCCTCGCTCCTTGAGCTCAAAGATGAGGTCTCGAATCTGGCGCGAGCCGATTGGATCAACGCCGGCGGTGGGTTCGTCGAGGATAAGAAGGCGTGGGTCCTGCACGAGGGCCTGAGCCAGCCCGATCCGTTGAAGCATGCCCTTCGAATAGCCCCCCAGACGTCGAGAGTGGGCGTCCTTGAGGCCCACCAGTTCCAGAAGTTCCCTGCTACGATCGCGCAGCGCCTTTCCCCTCATGCCACAGAGTTTCCCGTAGAACCGAATCGTCTCCTCCCCGGTCAGGTGCTTGTAGAAGTAGGGGTTTTCTGGCAGGAATCCGACCTCCTGACGGGAGTCCACTTTGGAAGAATCCCGGCCGAAGATCGAGCAGCTCCCTTCGGTAGGGGAAACCAGACCGAGAAGGGCTTTCATGGTCGTGGATTTTCCAGACCCATTAGGTCCGATCAGTCCGTATACCTCGCCGGGGGCAATCTCGAAGGAAACGTTGTTGACGGCTCGAACGCGGCCTTTCCTGAAGGTAACCTTGAAGTCCTTCACGAGGCTCTTTACTTGCACCGCCGGCGTCTCGCTCATCTCATTGAAGCATAACGGGCTGCCGATCACAGGCAATGGTAGAAAGGCGGTCTGCTGATTCCTCAGCAGGAATTGAACTGGTTGCAGGAGGCCAGATTCTTCCGCAGTCTCACAGGATTAGTTTNATTTTAGAGTGGCACAACTCATCCCACCTGCGAGCCTCAACTCATGATGAAACGTCGTATTCTTCTTCTTTTTGTTGGAGCTCTCTCGCTTCTTGGCCTGCCGAGTTGCCTGGAGGTNGAGCAGGTAATCACGCTGAAAAAAGATGGCTCCGGAACGATCTCTGAGGAGATTGTCATGGGTGCCCAGATTGTCCAGATGCTCGAAGGACTGCCTGCAGGCGCGGGGGCGGAGAATCCTTTCGCAGATCTGTATGACCCGGAAAAATACAAGGCGAAGGCTGCAGAATTCGGAAAGGGAGTGGTTTATTCTCGGATGGAAAAGGTTGAGCGAAACGGGGGTAAGGGCGTCAAGGCCATCTACACCTTTGAGGACATCAACAGTGTGGTGCTCACTCCCGGTTCACCGATGGAGGACCTTGACGAAGAGGAGCGGAGACCCAAGGAGGAGCCGCTTCAGTTTGCCTACGCCGGTGGGGTGCTGACCGTCACTGTGCCCGAACCCGCGGTGGGAGAGGATGCCGAGAGCGCGGAGGAGGAACAGCCAGCTCTGGAGGTAGACCCAGCAAACGAGGCAATGCAGGCTATGATGGCGCAGATGTTCAAGGGTATGAAAATCAGCACCAAGCTCGTTACCGCAACCGGTATCCAGAAGTCTGACGCCACTTACCTCAAGGATGATACGGTGACTCTCCTGCTCATGGACTTCGACGAGATAATGAAGAACCCGAAGGGGTTGAACGCGTTGCAGAAGCTGGACGGCGCCAAGCGTGCGGACATTGCGGAGTCCCTGAAGGGAGTCAAGGGGGTCGCGGTTGAGACCAAGAAAAAAATTCGGGTCAAATTGAAGTAAGGGCAGACCCGGATTTCCCGGGCGCTTTGTGAGGGGCCCCTATTCCTCGATCCGCACGCGGATGTAGCGACGCTGTTCACTTGTGGTGGGCTGTGAGTCCCTTACCGTGATCGTGAACGTTCCATCATTGTTGTCCTGCTGGGAGAGAATGATCACGTCTGGGCTCCAGCTTTGCAGGTCGCTACTGACTTCTGCCGTTACTGTGGCGATCGGTAGTTCGGATCGCAGCTGATAGGTGAGGGTCAGGTAGCGTGAGTTATCAAGGCTCTGGATGTCCACGATGCTCAACTCGTCAGCTGCGGTGGCCCCGAGGTCGAAGCCCTGCGCGTAAAGCATGAAGTTGCTGAGACCGCCGGGTCCGCTGATCAAGTCCGGGCCGGAGACAAGAGGATCGGCTCCTGCCAGAGGTCCAAATTGCATGCGGGTCCACAGGTCGTAGGACCAGTCATCCGAGGCGTTTGGTGCTCCGAAGTCAAGGTGTGCAGGCCTCCAGCGGGATCCCTCGTCGAGTTCTTCCTCCGGGGTGTTGCCAGGGTCGATCAGAACAAGACTTGGGCCGTCTCCATCCGGAAGCGTTGGCCATGGAGGACTGTCATCGTATGGGAAACTGAAAATCTTTTCCCCTTCGGAATCATCCAGCGCGAGACGCTCGCCCTTGTTGGAAAGATTGGTGTCATTTTCGAACTCCCCCAAGATTGCAGGTTCCATTGAGGGACCATACCGGGCAAGGAAAGCAGCAGTGTTACTCACGACGAGGGCTCTTTCGCCGGCGTTGAGGAAGCTGCCGACCGGAAACTGGAAATCGATTCCCTCCCGGAAGCTGAGAAGGCTCAGGTCGATACGTTCATCCGCTATGTTCCGGAGTTCGACGAACTCGAAGTCATTGTCCGATCCTGAGACGTCCTGCTCGGCCTCGGTTTGTGGATCAGTCGGGTGGTAGTGGATCTCGGTGATCTTCAGGTTCTCGAAGGATGCGGGTGTCCCGATTCGATAAAGGATGTCAAGGAGTGCTGACCACGTGCCGTCATTACCGCGGGAGCGGGCCTTGAGCCAGGTTGACTCTTCCAGGGAAATACTGCCATTATAGATTTGGGCAGAGGACGAGAGAGTCCCCCCAGCGGAACTGGTATCACCTTCTAGAACTGCCTGAATGAGAAAGTCACTGCTTCTCGTCGTGCGGTTGAGGCCGTGGATCGCGAGGATATTTTCGCCAGGACGCAGGAGGTTCAGGGCCTCAGTCTGTTCGAAGGTGACGAAGTTGACAGCGAGGGCATCGCTGTGAGTGGTGGTGGCCCCGGAGTTCCACGACTGCGGTCCAGCGTTTCGAGACTCAATTTCAACTCCATTGAGGTAAGCGATGAAGCCATCATCGTAGCGCAGGCGGAGTGCTACGGAACCAAGTGAGTCTATGGTAGCCTGATCTGGAACAGTGAACTTGTAGCGGATGTAGGCAGAGGCGTTATTGTTATACATGTCCGGCAGTTCGGTCCGGATGAGATCAATAAAGTTCGGATCGCTTGCGGGAAACCGCTCAAAACCTACCCCGTTCGGCCCTGTAACCCATTCGTCAATATTGGCCGGGTCGGCGAGCTGTCGCCACGTAGCACCGATTTCGGTATCGCTTTCGAGGGAGGGAACAAAAGCCTGCACCGGATGATCAGCCGTCACGAAGGGAATGATGCCCCCCTCGCTTGCGCTTCGTGGATCTGCTCCATCAGTGGTAAAATAGATTCTCGCTCCCCGGGTCGTCGTTGTGAGGGTGAGGTCAGCGGGGCTCGAAAGCTGAGTTTCCTGCAGGGACGGTCTTGGAGCAGCGACATCAGGATACAAACCGATTTCACCAAATTGCCTCAAAATCTCATTGCTCCGATTCGCCAGAAATTCCGACCGCACCCAGTCCACAGCGGGAATCCACTGTGCATTACGGGTGTAGGCGGTTCCACGATTCCCACCCCAGCTTTCCCGCCCCCACCTCGCTGACTCTCCTACCACAGGAGTCCTTACCTTTGTCACAAGCTGGTCCCATTGATCCCGGAGTCTCTCAACCGAGAGTGCGCCCCCGTTGTAAATGTGCCTGTGCAACCTGTCCGCGAAGTGCAGCTGGAATTCCTGGTATTGCCGGAGGGCGTCGTAAACAATCCCCGGTGAGTTCGGATTGTCGATCCGGGTAAAATTATTTCGCCAGCTCCGCGGGTTTTCCTGGCCGGTTGATTCGTTTCGAGAGAAAGGTATACCCATCGACATTTCTGCATCCCAGTTATAGAAGATGAAGGGCTCTTCCCCGTTTCGACTCTTGCGTGCAACGTACCAGTTTTTGTCGTCAAAGAAGGTGGATATGGATTGCCCGTTCCGAGTGGCTGGTGCCAGCCAGTCCTCGTCGCTGGACCATATCCGGTGAATCATGGCATCCGCAAAGTTGTCGATGTCAACGAATCTCTGAATGGCCGCATACTCGGACTCTGAATCGATTCCGTTTCTCGCGAGGTTAATCATCTCGTTCCAGGCAACCGCGTTTCCAGCTTCGACTTCGGCTCCGTGCTTGACGATATCCCAGTCCTCCGGATCCCCCCCCTGATGGTCTGCGTTAAAGTGTTCATGAGGAAACTCCTGCAGGTCGTAGAGGCCCCAGTATGCACCATTGAGGAAGAGATTGACCATGCGCCCGGAAGGAGAGGGTTGCCCCATTTCCTTCTGGACACGGTGCAGGAATTCATTGCGGATAAAACTGGCGTTGTTCCAGTCGTCCCTGAAGGTCCATGCATCGTGCCCTCCACCGCGGAGCAGGACGCTCTTGAATTGCTCGACCGGGGATCCGGGGAAGAGCGGGTGGTTGAGCCGCGTTTCCCCATAATCATACCGAAAGTAAATCCGGAAATTTTTCTTGGGATGCTGTCGGGCGTTACCTCCGTGAATTCGGATGCCGGCGGGTTCGTGGGTTGAATCCTCGGGATCGGCAGGATCGAAAAACTCGAAGTGGGCCGCCCTCTCACTGTTAGTACCACTCAGTGAGGGATTGCTGTGGATTCCTGAGCCGCCGAAGAAATCGGTTGGATTGAACGAAAGGGATACAACTGGGAGCCGGGTCAGGGCGGGCCGGATTTCGCGGCTGTATAATGGGGAAGATACGATCGAACGATCCATGTCACTCTGCTGGATAATATCTGCCGAGAAGAGATAACTGTTGGCGTCAACATTCGTTTGGATCATGCCCTCCTTGGATGCCAGCACGCGAAGGATCGTGGTAGAGTTGATTGGGATGGGACCGGTGTAAACCTGACCAAACCGTGGGGTCGGTTCCCGTCCATCGGTGGTGTAGCGGATGATCGCATCCGGGGTTTCCGAGCTGACGGTGACCTCGATGGGGCGCGTATAGAACCCCCTCTGGTGCGAGAACGTGGTGTCTGCCACAAAGCCGCTGAGGGTCTCTCCATTGATACTGCCCGGAGTTGCCGGGGAGAGATAGCCCAGCGAGCCATCCCGACCCACCCCATAGGCGATATCCCGTCTTTGCCTGGGAAACGAGGGAGAAAATTCATCAACAAGGACTCCACTTGGATCATGGAGGGCTAGATAGTCACCGCCCGAATCGAGCGAGAAATTGGTGTGAAGCTGTCCACGGAGCGCGGCCCGGTCTTTCCCGGAGGCAAAAACAACCAGAAACCTGTTTGCACCGAGGAACCTGCCGCTGGGGAAGGCCCACTTCCCCGGGTCCTCCGGATCATCCGTCAGGGTGTAGCCTCCGAGGTTGAGCTGAGACCCCGTGTTGTGGATTTCGATCCAGTCGGACGAGTCTCCATCCGAGTCATTGAGCGTGTCCCTGTTACTGGCGACGATTTCATTGATTCTCACCTGCCCCGCGGCAGGTAGCCCGAGGAGAAAAAAGAGCAATCCGGCAAGCAGGCCGTGACAACAACCGGATACCGCGGAGGTGAAAGTGAGCGGTATGAAGGATCTGCGGGTCATGGGCTGAGAAATTCCAACCGGAAAGTCCAAAATCTATTTTATCTTTTCGAACTCATCGCGCAAGGGTTACGCCAGTAAAATAGGGATCTTTTATACCCATTTGGGCTATTTCGGGACAGGCCGGTCCTCGTGAGAGCGGGTGGGCGGGATTCTATGCCCGGGGGTGGTAGGCGCGGTGGACTTTTCTAAGGCGTTGCTCGTCAACGTGGGTGTAGATCTGGGTGGTGGCAATGTCGGCGTGTCCCAGAAGCTCCTGAATGACCCTGAGGTCGGCTCCGTTCTGCAGAAGATGAGTCGCGAAGGAATGGCGCAGCAGATGGGGGTAGACCGTCTGGGAGAGTCCCGCCTCGAGGGCGCG
Source organism: Roseibacillus sp. (assembly GCA_002723015.1). The sequence goes on from PBNG01000056.1 coordinate 12,077, forward strand.
TTTCTTGACAATTTTCCTGACGCGGTCCGGTCCCAGGGGGCCGCCGCGAATCGAGAGAAAAATCTCGGACGAAGTATGCGATTTGACGAGGTTGGGGCGCTCGTTGTGGAGATAGTCTTTCAGCGCCACGCGGGCTCGACCGCCGACTGGAACAATACGGGTCTTGTTGCCCTTGCCGGTGACCCTGAGAAAGCCGTCATCGAGGTCAAGGGTTTCCAGGCGAATGGAACAGACTTCCGCGAGGCGAAGTCCGGATGAATAGAACAGCTCGAGGATGGCAAGGTCCCTGCGTCCGAGTGCCTTGGAGGTATCGATGGAATCGAGAATCTGGACCAGTTGAGAGACCTGCAGGGTGTTCGGGAGAGAGCTGCCGGTTCGGGGAGAGAGGAGGGGCTCGGAGGGATCCTCCGTCATCAGGTTCCGCTGAGCAAGGAAGCGGAAGAATATTTTAGTGTGCACGATCGCTATCCGGAGAGATGAGGCCTCGAGCCCCCGCCTCTTCTGTCTGGAAAGAAATTCCTGAAGGCATTTGGTGTCGACCTTCTGCCAGGTCGCGAACCCCTGCTCCTGCAACCAGTCAGCGAGGTTTTCCAGGCTACGCCTGACCGAAATCTGGTAGGCAGGAGAGAGCCCTCGCTCGGTGGCCAGAAACAGAATAAAGCTATCGATCTCGGGTGCCACTGGCAGCAGTGTAACAGAAAGGGAGGAAGGGAAAGGCCTGAAAAGTTGTTCTTTGGAGGCGGCGTTTTGTTACTCGAGGTTGATTTTCCCGGTCCGGGGCGCTAAGGATCGCGTCTCATCCCGAAGGGAGGAAATGAAGAGTAATGCCTAGGGTATTCATAAAGACATATGGGTGTCAGATGAACGAACGTGATTCGGAGCAGGTTGCCCGGATGTTCGTTGAGGGAGGCTACACCCTCACCAGCGAGGAGCAGGAGGCTGATGCTATCCTTGTGAACACCTGTTCGGTAAGAGATCAGGCTGAGCAGAAAGCGCTCGGCAAGATGGGGATGATGGGCAAGCACCGCGAAAAGCGTGGGCACGTAGTGTATGGATTCATGGGCTGCATGGCGCAGAGCCGCGGGGAGGAACTGTTCGACCGTGTTCCTCACCTCGATCTGGTGGTGGGAACGCAAAAATACCACCGGGTCTTTGGCTATGTGGATAACATCCTTCGGAAGCGGATGGAGGATCGGATGGATGAGCCTTTCATGTCCCTCGAAGGTAACGCGGTTGAGGAGGAGGGGATTCAGGTGTCCGGGCGAGATGGAGGGAAGGTGGTTGATACGCAGGTCGAGGAGGGAAGCCAGAACACAATCCGTGATCATGTCGCGGCCGAGAAGCGACCTTCAGCCTTCGTCTCGATCATGCAGGGCTGCAACATGAGATGCAGCTTCTGTATTGTCCCCGATACCAGGGGCGGAGAGCGGAGCCGTCCGATTCGGGAAGTGGTCAGGGAAGTTGAACGACTGGCCAGGCAGGGAACCAAGGAGGTGACTCTCCTTGGACAGATTGTAAACCTCTATGGACGAACCGAATTCAAGCGGGTAAATGGAAGGTCTCCTTTCGTGCAGCTGCTCGAGGCAGTTCATGAAGTTGACGGGATTGAACGGATCAGGTTCACCTCGCCTCACCCCATTGGCTATCGCGACGATCTCGTCGAGGCCTTCACCTATCTCCCGAAGCTGTGTTCGCATATTCATTTTCCCATGCAGAGTGGGAGCGACCGAATCCTCAGAGCGATGCGGCGCCCCTATAAAAATGAGAAGTTCATCGCAATCTGCGAAAAAATGAAGGCTGCGCGGGCGGACCTGGCCATTACCACCGACATTATCGTAGGGTTTCCAACCGAAACCGACGACGACTTTCAGGATACGGTTGATTGCGTCAAACGGCTGCAGTTCGATAACAGTTTTATTTTCCGCTACTCGAAAAGGAAGGATACCCCGGCTGCCGAGATGGAGGGACAGCTTCCGGAAAAGGTGAAGGAGGAGAGAAATCAGGAATTACTCAGGATCCAGGGCGAGATCGCGATCAAAAAGAATGCGGCCCTCATAGGGACGCGTCAGGAAATTCTTTGCACCGGGCCCAGTAAATCAAACAAGGAGCGGTTGAGCGGACGAACCACACAGAACAAGATCGTGATCGTTGACGGTGACGAAGAACAGCTGACGGGTGAGATACTCAAGGTCGAGATCGAGGACTCCACCGGTTTCACGCTCTTTGGCAACCTACTACCCGAGCTCCAGCCCGTGGCAGCCGGGATCTCGGGTTGAGCGGGTGACTCCGGAAGAATGAGCCTGGCCGTGAAAATGCGCCCTTTGCCCTTTACCTGCTCCCGGTGCTGGCATAGCTAGCGGTCAGGACCATGGGACCTCATCCTTACGAAAGTATTCCACTCGACGTCGCGGGCTACGCGATGGGCGCATACCTGCTGGTCGTCCACTCGCTGATGATGTGGAAGGCCGAGCCATGTAAGAAGTGGCTGAACAGGCTTCCCCGTCACCGCGTTGCAGGGATCTATACGCTTGCGGTTGGAATGTTTTGGTTCTGGCTCCTGATTGCTCCCGAGAACCGGGGACTGTTGTCCTCCTTAACAATGGACATCGGGGAGTTCAATGCGGTGAAGCCGTGGCTGCGGGTCATCGTTCCAGTCGCATTTCTTGGCATGGTGATTTACGTGAAGGAGTTTCTTTTCGTCCGGGCACTGGGAGTCGTGGCCCTGATGGCGAGCGGGCCTCTGCTCGAGGCTGCGTTCAACAGGGACCCGGCCACCCGATTACTGGTCCCTGTGTTCTCTTATCTTCTCCTCACCGCGGGTCTCTTCTGGGTTGGAATGCCTTACACCTTCCGAGATCTTGCGAGTTGGGCAACCGCGAGCCACAAACGTTGGATGGGGCTTGCCATGGGCGGCCTGGTCTACGGAGTCCTGACCCTGCTGTGTGCCACTCTGTTCTGGGGGGGGCACTGAGAGAAAAGGTCGCTCAGGTGCGCCTTCCAAGGGGACTCTGGAATGGAGCCGGTTACACCCGAAGAAGAATTCGAGTTCGGAGCAACCGTGCGCAGGGTCGAAAGGAGGAGCGTGGTTCAAAGGGTTGCAATTTGGGTTAGAAACGAGGGAGCGCATGGCTGAAATACTCCCCGGCGCAGCCTCCCTCGTTTTTAGAATTATTCTAATTAAATCTTGCGAACGGTGCCGCCTGCCGTAGGTTCCCAGCGTTGAGGAGAAAAGCTGAACAGAATACCGGGTCGGCAGAAATTCCACCGGTGTTGCGAGGTCTCCGGATGACGAAGCAGCGCCGGGAGGTCTACCGCACTTTGCTGGCAAACCGGGATCACCCCACCGCGAACGATGTGTTCCGAAGGGTGCAGCGATGCATGCCCACGATCTCGCTGGCGACTGTCTACAACTGCCTCGACGCAATGGCAGAAAATGGCCTGATCAATCAGGTTAACTTCGACAGAGAACCGTCGCGCTTCTGTGTGAATTGCACCCCTCACGTTCATTTCCGGGACATCGGGACAGGTGTCATTCACGACATAGCGTTCAAGGAGGGGTGCCAGATTACCGATCTCCTTGAGCTTCCTGAGGGAACCGAAGTAAGCGAACTCGAACTAACTATCAGCGGTGACCTGCCCGCCAGATCCTGAGCCTGCTCCTTTCCAAGTAACCCCTTTTCACGATGAGCCTTAGCATCACAAATCTCCACGCTGCCATCGATGGTAATCCTATTCTCAAGGGCCTTAGCCTTGAGATCCCTGCCGGGGAGGTGCATGCCATCATGGGCCCAAATGGGTCCGGCAAATCTACCCTCTCCAAGGTGGTTGCTGGTCATGAGGACTATGAGGTGACCGAGGGCTCAGTCACGATGAACGGAGAAGATCTCCTCGAAATGGAGATAGACGAGAGAAGTCGGGCCGGCCTTTTCCTTGCCTTCCAATATCCGGCAGTAGTTCCCGGAGTCACGATGGCCAACTTTATCCGGGCAGCATTGCAGGCTCGGCTCCCGAAAGGGGAAGAGCTGGACGCGGTAAGCTACTACAAGCAACTCTATGAGAAGATGGACCAGCTCGGAATCGACCGGCAGTTCACCTCGCGCTCCGTCAACGAGGGATTCTCCGGTGGGGAAAAGAAACGCAATGAAGTCCTCCAGATGATGATGCTGGAACCCGCCTACTGCCTCATGGATGAAACTGATTCCGGACTTGATATTGATGCCCTGAAAGTGGTCGCGGACGGAGTAAACTCAATGCGGTCCCCCGATCGTGGATTTCTGGTGATTACCCATTACCAGCGCCTTCTCGACTACATCGAGCCCGATCATGTGCATATCCTGGCCGATGGGCAGATCGTGAGAAGCGGCACCAAGGAGCTGGCGCGGGAGCTGGAGAAGAAGGGCTATGATCTCCTCAAGGAGGAGGAACTTGAAGTCGCAGGCTGAGTCACAAATTAACCTCAAGGAAATTATGAGCGAATCAGTGTTGGATGCAGGAACGCAGGCGGCGATCGAGATCGACCAGAGCAAGGGAAATTTCTCTTACCCGGAGTCTCATAAATTTGATGCAGGGCGGGGTCTGAGCCCCGCAACGATCGACTACATCTGCGACGTCAAGGACGACGCCGACTGGGTGCGGGAGCTTCGCCACCGGGCGCTCAGAACCTTTGAGGCGAAGCCGATGCCAACGCACTGGGCAACTGAGGACCTGAACAATATCGATTTTGATATTATCCGCTATTACCTCTCCGATGGAACAAAGCCTACCCGCAGCTGGGATGAGGTGCCGGACGACATCAAGGAAACCTTTGAGCGTCTCGGAATCCCTGAGCAGGAGAGGGCCTTTCTTGCCGGGGTGGAAGCCCAGTATGATTCCGAGGCAGCCTACTCCAATGTCAAGGAGGAGCTCGAGAAGGATGGAGTCATTTTTGTGAACTCGACTGAGGGCCTCAAGGAATACGAGGAGATCTTCCGTCCATGGTTTGGAAAAGTCATCCCAGCCGGAGATAACAAGTTCTCCGCACTCAACAGCGCAGTCTTTTCGGGGGGGTCTTTCATTTACGTGCCCAAGGGTTTGAAGGTCAAACACCCCCTGCAGGCCTACTTCCGCATCAACTCGGAGAACTTTGGTCAATTCGAGCGGACTCTCATCATCTGTGACGAAGGCTCTGAGCTGACCTATCTGGAGGGCTGCACCGCACCGAAGTTCGAGACCTCAACCCTGCATTCGGCGGTGGTGGAGCTTGTTGCAATGAAAGATGCAAAGCTTCAGTATATCACGGTCCAGAACTGGAGTGATAATGTCTTCAACCTTGTGACCAAGCGTGGCATTGCACATGAAAATGCGGAAGTACGCTGGATTGATTGTAACATTGGTAGCCGGCTGACCATGAAATATCCGGGAGTAGTCATGAAGGGCAGGAAGGCCCGTGGAGAGGTGATCTCGATCGCCCTCGCCAACTCCGGGCAGCATCAGGATACCGGGGCCAAGATGATCCATGCGGCAGATGAAACCACTTCCAATGTGGTGTCAAAATCGATCTCGGTGGGCGAAGGGCGCTCAACCTACCGGGGGCAGGTTCATATTCCCAAGCATCTCAAGGGGTGCAGGAATAATACCGAGTGCGATGCTCTCCTGATTAACGCGAACAGCCAGACGGATACCTATCCGGCCATTACAGTCAGGGGAAACCAGCACGCTACCCAGCATGAGGCCAGCGTTTCTCAGGTGTCCGAGGAGATGCTCTTCTACCTGCAGCAGCGGGGATTGAGTGAGGGAGCTGCGATGAGCCTGGCCGTAAATGGTTTTGTGAACGATCTCGTGAGGGAATTTCCGATGGAGTATTCGGTTGAACTCAAGCGACTCATTGAATTGGAGATGGAAGGAAGTGTGGGTTAGGGGATGTGAGCCGGATGAGTCAGGCAGCTGATCGAAATCAATGGAAACAACTGTAGAAGGGATCGGGATTCTGGATGAGGAGCCGCGTCAGCTTGACGGGGCTCCTGACTGGTTTAATGACTCCCGCCGCGCAGGATGGGACTGCTTTCAATCGCTGGCCATGCCGTCCCGCAGGGATGAAGAATGGCGGTTCGCCAGGACGGGGCATCTCAATTTCAAGGGAGTCAAGCTCCCGCACCCCGGCAGCAATAGAAAGCCCGAAGGGGGAAAGGGACTTGAAAAACGTGCAGCGCGGTTCGCCTTTGTGAATGACCGGGTGATGGAGCGGGAGTGTAACCTTCCGGAGGGTGTCATTTGTCTTCCGTTAGAAGAAGCACTCAAGGAGCATTCTGAAATTCTCCAGCGCTACTTCATGAAGGCGGAGTTCCGGCTGGGATCGGCGAAGTTTGCGGCTCTCCATCAAGCGCATGTTTCTTCAGGAATATTTATCTACGTTCCTGATGGGGTCGAGGTGCAAGACCCAATTGAAATTTCACATTGGATCACCGGGGATCAAGTTGTGGCTTTCCCGCATACGCTTGTTGTGACCGGGAAAAACGCCCGCGTTTCCGTGGTGGACTACTTCCAGTCAGACGCCAGCGCGAAGGACGTATGGACCATCCCGGTGAATGAGTTGGTTGCTGGTCCGGGGTCCCAGTTGACGTATCTCACCCTGCAGGACCTTGGAGATGATTCTCGGATGATTCAGTTGAGCGATAGTTCCGTCTCTCGCGACGCGACGGCCAAGTCCTTCATCATGAACGCAGGGGCGACCTGGGTGCGTCAGGAATGCCTGAGTCGTCTTTTGGGAGAAAACTCCCACTCCGACATGCTCTCGGTCAGTATTGCTCGCGACGGTCAGGAATATGACCAGCGAACATTTCAGCACCACGCCAGTGCGCGAAGCTATTCCGACCTGCTTTATAAGAATACACTCTACGATGAGAGCCGGACGATCTTCTCCGGGTTGATTCTTGTGGATGAGGGTGCCCACCAGACAGATGCCTACCAGACCTGCAGAAATCTCCTGATGAGCGACTCGGTAGAGGCTAATTCCATGCCCGGACTTGAGATCAATGCGGATCAGGTAAAATGCTCCCACGGAAGNACNTCCGCAATGATTGATGAAAATGAGATTTTCTACCTGAGGGCCCGGGGGGTGAAGCCTCATGTCGCTCGGCAGTTAGTGGCCCAGGGATTCAGCGTGGAGTGCATCTCACGTCTGAAAAGCCCAGAGCTCGAGGAATTAGTGCTGGGTTTTGCGGCGCGTGAATTCCATCGTATCTCCGAGAGCGTCGTGGCTTGATAACCGAGTGTCCGTGTGCCCGAATCCCGTGCTGGCTAGCCTTCCATCAGAATCCCTNGTCTGGGTGGCGATTCTCCTGTGCCTNTCGCANTCGGCCATGTTCTCCGGGCTGAATCTTGCCTTTTTTACGGTGGGNTGGCTGCGCCTTGAGGCGGAAGCTGAGAGCGGAAATAAGGAAGCCCTTCGCATTTTGGGATTAAGAAAGGACTCCAATTTTCTGCTGTGCACCATCCTATGGGGAAACGTGAGCGTGAATGTCCTCCTCGCCCTCTTAAGTGAGTCGGTCTTAACCGGAGTGGGAGCATTCCTTGTGAGCACCATTGGCATCACATTCATCGGTGAAATCGTGCCGCAGGCGTACTTCTCAAGACACGCCATGAAGATGGGANCCTTGCTCGCACCGCTGGTGCGCTTTTACCAGGTCCTCCTGTTCCCGGTGGCAAAGCCTTCCGCGATGATTCTTGATGGGTGGATTGGTCCGGAGGGTCCCTCGTTTCTCCGGGAGCGGAACATGGAGATCTTTCTCCAGAGGCATATCCATGACGAGGAGAGCGATATCGGGGCGGTTGAGGGACGAGGAGCCCTGAATTTCCTCAGCCTTGATGACCGTAAGATGGCGACCGAGGGCATGGAGATTGCACCGGAATCGGTTCTTTCCTTTCCGAGCGGGGTGGAGGGCCCCAGTGTTCCAGGACATGCAGAACCTGGATGGGATGATTTCGTCGAGACTCTGAAAGGAATCCAGTACAAGTGGGCGATTATTACCGACGAAGAGAGCAGGCCCCAGCTTGTTCTGGATACGAACAGATATCTTCGCGAAGTCCTTGGAGGGAACAGCGCGGCTGATATTTCTTCATTCTGTCACCGNCCCGTAGTGGTNGATGANCCCGGACTGCCTCTGGAGAGCGTCCTCGATAAAATGGTTGTTGAGGCTGAGCATAGCCAGGATCGGATTGTGGATCGTGATGTGATACTTCTCTGGGCCGAGGGATACCGGCGGATTGTCGCCGGTGCTGATGTGCTTGGGAGATTGCTTCAGGGGATCGCCCAGCGAGAGCCTGCGGATGGCATGCTCCCTGGCTCGGAGAATGCTCCGGTGGGTGTAAGATTNGCGAAGTACNCCGGTATGAAACGAGGTAGTTCCAGCTGAGTTCCTGCGACACCTTGTTGCGGATGACCTCCGTAAGTTGAGGGCTGGTGAGTCGGTCTTTTTACAGAAAGAGAAGGTAGCAAAGATGGACATGCCCCTGCTTGANCTTAAGGACGTCACGGTATGGCGGGGCGACAGGAAGGTCTTTGATGGGCTCTCCCTGCAGATCGAATCGCAGGAGCGGGTAGCAGTACTGGGGCCGAACGGTGCCGGGAAAAGTACTCTGTTATCTCTGATCTCAGGAGACATTCATCCGGTCGCCGATGAGGGCTGTTGTAGGATCTTTGGGGAGGANCAATGGTCGCTCTATGATCTCNGAGAGAGAATGGGGCTGGTCACGGTAGAACAACTGGGTCTCTTCGATGATGACGAATTGGCCAGCGATATTGTTCTGACTGGTCTGCATGGGGTCTACGGCATGACGGAAAGCCAGACCTATACCGCTGCGGANAGGCGTAAGGCCTGGAGGGCCATGAAGCAGGCTGGGGTCGAGTCGCTGATCTGGCGGGACTATGGAGACCTGTCATCGGGGGAGCGTCGGCGCTTCCTTCTCGCGAGGTCCCTTGTTCATGAGCCAGAGATGCTGATTCTGGATGAACCCACAACCTCACTCGACCTGCCGGGATCCTGGGCTTTCATGATGGCGGTAAGGGGGCTCATGCGGGAGGGAACGGGAGTTCTCCTTGTGACTCACGATGTTGGTGAAATTGCGCCGGAGATTGATCGAGTGGTCCTCATGCGGAAGGGAGGGATCCTTGCCGACGGGAACAAGCGGGAGGTTCTCACCGAGAACGCTCTCAGTGACTGTTATGGCATGAAACTGCGGGTCAGCTGGGAAGGGGACCGCTGTGAGATCCGTCCTGCTGCCGGCCTCTAATCAACTCCAGCGTTTTTCCAGTAGGAGTATTCGCTCCGATTGAAGTCGATATACTCCGGGGAAAGATCACTGGTGTAGATTGTGTATTCGGCTTTCCCCAGATGCAGGTCGACGGTAATCGTGAAGTTGTCCCGGGACGCGATGTCCCGCAGAGTCTTCAGTGGAGTTTTGGCCATCAGGCCCCCTTCACAGGCAGGCTTGCCGTTGTAGGAGATATCGATGAGCTCCTCCCGGATCCTTGCCCGGGAGTAACCAACGGCNTGGATAATCCGTCCCCAGTTGGGGTCNCCGCCATTCCATGAGGATTTCACGAGAGCTGATTTCGCAATGGCCTCGGCCACTTTCTTNGCGTCAAGGTAAAGGGATGCTCCCCGGACCTGGAGGGTGACGAACTTGCTCACTCGTTCTCCGTCGCGAACACACGATTGAGCCAACTCCAGCAGGACGTGCTGAAGAGCCTCGCTGAATTCCTTGCAGGCCTTGCTTCGTCTAGTGATTGGTTTGCCTCCGGCCTGCCCGTTCGCAAGGATGAGAACGGTATCGTTGGTGCTCATGTCTCCATCGATACAGATACGATTGAAGGATCCCTCCACCGCCTCNAGGAGTGATTTNTGCAGGCACGCTTTAGTGATAGAGGCGTCAGTCGTCACGAAACAAAGCATCGTTGCCATGCTGGGGCAGATCATTCCGGCGCCCTTGGCACAGGCGCCGATACGGATCTTTCGTCCTCCGACGGTGGTCGTGATGGAGATTTCCTTGACGGTGGTATCACTCGTCATGATTGCCTCCGCGACCTCCCGTCCACCATCCCGGGTGAGCTGTGCAGGCAGATTGCCCAACCCGTCGTGCATCCTTTCCATNGGCAGCGGGAGCCCGATGACCCCGGTCGAGCAGATCCCAACCTCGCGCTGGCGAAGTCCGAGAGAGGAGGCGACAGTCTTTGCCATGGCCCGGGCATCGGTGATCCCGGGGACACCGGTACACGCATTCGCGTTTCCGCTGTTTGCGACCACGGCCCGCAGGTCCATGGCCCGGAGATGCGCCTGAGTCACTTTTACCGGCGCGGCCTTGACGCGATTTGTGGTGAAGGTTCCCGCTGAGACACAGGGGTGATCGGAGTAAATGAGGGCAAGGTCATTGCGGGGATTGCCAGCCTCCTTGATGCCGCAGCTCACCGCTCCGCCGCGGAATCCTCGGGGAGCACAAACTCCCCCTTTTACCTTCTTGAAGGACATAGCGGAAACTTTCTGGATTTCTTCTAGACCGTCAGGAGCCCGGAGGTCTCCGGCAGGCCGCTCATGATATTGAAACTCTGGAGCGCCTGGCTGGCTGCGCCTTTCCCNAGGTTGTCTTCCGCACTGAGAAGAAGCAGGCGCCCGGTACGTTCATCGAACTCCCAACCGACGTCGATAAAGTTAGTGCGAGTCACATTCTTGGTATCGGGGGATTTGCCCCGTCCCAGCAGGCGGACAAAGGAGCTATCCTGGTAGGCAGTGCGGAGGGCTTGCTCTACCTCTGCTGGAGCCCCCTTGAGGGTGGCGGTCGTCGTCGTACAGATCCCACTGTTCACCGGAATCAGGTGAGGGATGAAGGTCATGGTTACCTTCTGTCCTGCCGCAATGGAGAGTTCCTGCTCGATTTCGGAGAGGTGCCGATGTTTCGGTAGTCCGTAAGCACGGACGCTTTCATTACACTCCACGAAAAGGAGGGGGAGTTCCGCCTTGCGACCTGCCCCACTGACCCCGCTGAGCGAGTTCGCAATAATCGTGCCCGGCTCGATCAGGCCCTCACGAAGGAGAGGAAGGAGAGGAATGAGGATGGACGTTGGGTAGCATCCNGGGGAGGCAACCAATGAGGCGGTCGCGATTTCCCTGGAGTATACCTCCGGGAGACCGTAGATCGCTTGCTGAAGAAGATCCGGGGCAGGATGTGTCCCTCCATAGAATTCCTCGTATGTTGAGGCNTCCCTGAGCCGGAAGTCTGCGCTGAGATCGATCACCCGGATACCCTTGGCCAGGAGTTCGTTAGCGTAGTCGGCAGCTGTTCCATGTGGAAGGGCAAGAAAGGCAATTTTGGCTCCGGTNCTGGCCACCGCCTCCATATCCGGCTCCATGAAAGAAAGTTCGCTGCCGGTAAGATGGGCGAAGCGGGGGAACATCTCATCGATACGGTTCCCAGCGCTGGCCCGCGAAGTAGCGGCTGTGATCTGGGCGTGAGGATGCGCGAGGAGGAGCCTGACGAGCTCTATCCCGGTGTATCCGCTCGCGCCGAGAATGGCGACCTTGATGGTTTCCATGGTGAGGGCTTTGGGATGGCAGGAAAATCGCGGCTTGCCAATGCTGAATAACACGGGTTACACACCGCGCGGCCTCTTACNCCATNATCCAAACCGACGTCGGGACGTAGCGCAGCATGGTAGCGCGCCTCACTGGGGGTGAGGAGGTCGCTGGTTCGAATCCAGTCGTCCCGACCATTTCATCTGGTTCTCCGGGTGTGGAGCCGGGCAGGGCCTCGCTCGGAGAGAGATCATGCGGGTGAGCGTGTGNTTCAGCGCTTTGACGGTCAGTCCTGGTCGGACTCGCCGGGATTATCGCGGTCACGGTACCTCTCCTCGTCGGGAATATCCTCCGGCGGGTNGTGNGGGTCGAGATGCTCTTCCTCGTCTGGTCNGGATTCCGAGGGATCTGACTCCTCGTGGAAGTCAAAGCCCTGCTGCTCCTCGGGATTCTCCTCATCCGGAGCGACCGATGTCGAATCAGAGGACTCATGATCCTCTCCCGTATGCCCGTCATCCCCGTAGCCGAGGTCACCCTCCTCNTGATGGTCCGCGCGGAAGGCCTCGTCATCCGTGTGGTAATGATCTGCATCGGTATCATGGTCGTCATGATACTCATCGTGATGGTGGGGATCGTGATCCTGATCATACGGATCGTGCTCAGATTCCTCCCCTTCAGGAGTGTCCTGGCCAGCTTCGCTGCCCCCGGCATCGCCCAGTTCCTCCTTCCGTTTGCGGATTTCCAACATCCGGTCGAGGCGTTCTCTTTCTTCCTCGGCTTCCCGACGCGCTGTCTTGCGCTCCAGCAGGAGGGCCAGCCAGATACAGATTTCATAGAGAATGACCATGGGCCCTGCCAGCAGGCAAAGGGTGAAGGCGTCCGGGGTCGGGGTGATCAGGGCCGCGATGACAAAGATCGCGAGGACNGCGTAGGCTCGTGTCCGTCTCATCATCTCACAGTTCAGGACGCCAAGTTTGACGAGAGTCATGACGAGGACCGGNAGCTCAAAACTAAGACCGAAGATCAGGGTGAACTGAGTGGCAAACGAAATGTAGTATCCGATCCTCCACTCGTTCTCGATCATCATGTCCGAGCTGTATTCATGGAAGAATTCGAGGACTTCAGGCAGGACGATATAGTATGAGAAGAAGACACCACAGAGGAAGAGGCCAAAACCAATCGCCATGGCGGGCCAGAGGGCCTTGCGCTCGGTGTCATGCATTCCCGGCAGGACAAATTGCAGAAGAAAGAACAGCAGGAAGGGGAAGGAAATGACAATGCCTGCGAAAAAGGCGAGCTTGATCGAAAGCATGAAACCCTCAGTAGGCTTCAGGGCCTGCATGAGGACGAGCTTGCCCCGCGCATCTGATCGTGGATTGGGCCCTCCTTCTATCAGGGCGAGGACCTTCTTCTGCAGGGCCTCATCAAGCGCACTGTGCGATTCGATGAAATCTCTCTGTTCTACCTCGTCCTCGAGGGTCAGCGCAGCCCGGAACAGATTGACGGTCCTGACGTCGGCGAGAATCTCGTCGGGATCTTCGAATTCCCGGAGGTAGTGCTCCCGGTCCTCTTCATCGAGCGTGTTATAAACCTCAGCGATCTTCTTGGCATCCTCCCATTTCTCAAGGTCGATCCCTGTGTCCTTGAGCGCGCTTTGCTCACCTTGTTCCCAGACCTGTGTGACCGGGCGCCGGATGATATCCATCAGCTCGTTCCGGAAGATGAAGCACCCGATTGTGGCAATCAGCAGGGTCAGGACGATTCGTGTGATGCACACCCGGAGGTCCTCGAGGTGCTCGAGGAACGGCTTTTCGGCAGAGGGATTACCCTGATCCCTGAGCTGAAAGATTTTATTCAGGAAGAACATCCGCAGTGGGCCGATTGGTTTAGTGGGGGAATTCACGGAGGTCGAGAGCCTTGTTGCCCCTATTTTCGGGCTGATGCCGGTGGTGGTGCCTGACGGACCGGGATCGGAGGGGTCCCATCTGCCTCAGGGAGAGCAATTTTGAGGGTGGGCAGGCCAATTCCCGCGGAAATTAGTGAGAATTTACCAAGAAGCCCCCGTTTGCTGTGTCTTAAAGCTCGAAAGGATGGGATCAGGTGACATTTTCAGGCACAAAACTCTTTCCGTCGATGTTCGTAGCTGCGGGCGTCGCCCTTCCCATGGCCCCGCAACCGCACAAGGAGACCCCGCCATCCCTGACTGAGGTGTTCCATTCGGAAGAGAGTCCCCTGTTGCGTTACGCCTTCGGATTGGTAGGACGCCGTGAAGTGGCGGAAGATCTGGTGCAGGATGCCTTCCTACGCCTGCATCAGCACTGGGAAGAGGTGGAGCATCCCCGTGCCTGGCTCTTCCGGTGCGTCCGGAACCGTTCCTACAATTATAACCGCGACAACAAGCGGGAGACCCTCACAGACCCCACCACTCAGGAGAGCGTTGGGGACCAGACCGATGCAGGAACGTCGCAGGCCGGAGGGAGAGGACAGGAGGCTTCTGATGCAGTCCTTGCGAAAATGGAGGCGGCAGGCACCTTGCATCTACTGATGGGAGAACTCGAGGAGCGCGACCAGCGGCTTCTCCGCCTCAAGTACTTTGAAGGCCAGAAATACGAACAGATCAGCAAGGCGACGGGAATGAGTGTCGGGAACGTGGGTTACCGGTTGCATCATATCCTGCGCGAGCTGGCAGAGTCCCTGCGGCGTTCAGGGGTAGAAGGGGTGACAGGTTAGCTATGGGAAAGGAGACTCATAACAATGATCCTGGGAGTGGGCTCGATCCGGAGTTGGAGGCTCAGATTGTAGCACTGATTCATGGGGAGCTCTCTGGGGAGGAGCAGAACAGGATCGAGTCTGAAATCGGCAGGATACCGGCGGCGGCGATTTTCCGGCAGCGGATCGAGTCGCTTCATGAGTTGCTTGGGGAGCCCCCCCAGCAGGAAGAGGAGGAGTGGATGCTGGCTCCGGAGCGCAGGGAACAGCTCTTGGAGACTCTGTCTACCGGTAGCGCGCAAGGGGCCGGAAAGGAATTAGTTGCGGTTGATGTTTTGAAGGAAAGACGCACTGCGAGGGCAGGACGACGAGTGATGTGGTCGGTGGCCGCCTGTTTTGGATTCACTCTCTTTCTGGTGACCCTTCTGACCGAGCCTTGGATGGTCCTGCGGCAGCAGGGGCCGGTTGATACTCGTTTGGATTCACAAGCCGATAGCATGGACAGCTTGGAGCGGATGCCCGCCCCCGCAGCATTCCGNGCCGAACCTGCTGCAGAGGTTGAGGGGTTTGCTGCCGACTTTGCCGCCAGTGCGGCAGACCCTGAGATGGACCTTCCGGAGGCCGCGGAAGGGCGGAGGGTAGTGCCGGAGCCCAGTCTCGTGCAGCCCGGTGTCGCCCGTCAGAAGGCAGCGGCCCCCTCGGTTGAAAAGGAGGCGGAGCTTGCGGAGGCCTTCGAGCAAGAGCCCACCAGTCCCCCGGCAAAGGGGGGACGGAGCTTGAGGATAAAGCCGGCGGCCCTTCCTGAACAGGGTGCGTCTCGGCCATCTGTCGGTGCTGATGCGCCCCTTTCTCTCCCAGGCACGATTTCTCAGGCCGTAGACAGCCCTGAGGAGCCAGGATGGGGAGCTCCGGAGGGAGAGCTAAAGTCCCCCGCCGAGGAGCCCGAGGAGGGGGAGAAGAAGAGCCGGGAGGTGGCCTTCCTAGGTGTGGGCTTGTTCTTCGGATTGCTCTTCGGCTTGCTTTTCGGCCTCGGCTTCGGAAGGACCTGGCAGCGCCGGGCCCATTCCTCCCACTGAGTAGTGAGCTCCGCGACTCGTCTCGGGTTCTTTGGAGCGAGGTTGTTCTGCTCCGTGCGATCCCTGACGAGATCGAACAGTTCCCACGGACCATTCTGACCACGGCGAACCAGTTTTTCGTCTCCCACCCGGATGGCAGCGTTGCCCTCATGCTCCCAGAAAAGTGGCCGTGCTTGGAAGGTCCCNTCGCCGGTGAGAAGAGGACGAAGACTCTGTCCCTCCATCGGGGGGACTGGTAGTCTCTTGCGGGTTTGCGGATAGGAAGCCTTCCCAAGGTCGACGCAAGTGGCCATNAGATCGATGAGGTGGGTAGGCCTGCGAATCCAGTTCTTGTGGGGTTTGATCTTATCGGGCCAGTGAGCAACCANGGGAGTCGCGATTCCACCCTCGTGATTGTAGTGCTTATACTCGCGGAAGGGGACGTTGTTGAGNTGNGCCCAGCACTTCCCGATAAAGACGTTGGAGTGNGCATCGCCCGGGNNCTCGCCCTCGTAGCGGCCCTTGATCCCGGTTTCGGCATTTCCCCCGTTATCTGCGAAAAACAGGATCAGGGTATTGTTGAGTTCGTCCCGTTNGCGGAGCGCATCCACGAGCTTGCCCACGTTNTTATCGATCTCCTCGATCATGGCGGCGTAGATGGCCATCATGTCGTCGTAGCGTTCTTTCTCCTTCTTGCTAAGTGATGACCAGGCGGGAATGTCCTTTGGCCGGACTTCGGGTTTCCAGTCCTTGTCGATCAGGCCGGACTCCACCTGCCGGGCATGACGTTCCCGGGCCAGGTTGTCCCAGCCCCGGCGATATTTTCCCCGATATTTCGCGATTGTGGATTCCGGGGCCATGCAGGGGAAGTGCGGAGCGACATGGGCGAGATACCAGAAGAGGGGCTTCTTTGCGGCCTTGGCCTCGTCGAGAAACTTGATGCCCTGCTCGGTCCAGAGATCGGAGCCATACCAGGGCGGCGAGAGCCGGGGATCGTCACGCGGGATTTGTTCGCCATTGAAGTGGAGGCGGCGGCTCGCCATCCGGCCGGTCTGATTCCAAAAATGAATCCCTCCCAGTTCGAGGTTGAGACTGCGGAGGAATCCCCGGGCCGTCGGATTGACCGTGGGGGAGTATCCCACATGCCATTTTCCCGTGATGGCGGTCAGGTAGCCGGCTTCGCCGAGGACCTCTGCAATCGTGTGGCAGTTGTCGCTCAGGGCACCTCGGTAACCGGGGACGCCCTGGTCGGTCGTCATCCAGCCTATTCCGGCTTGGTGCGAGTAGAGGCCGGTCAGCAGCGAGGCCCGGGTAGGGCAGCAGCGCCCGGTGTTGTAGAACTGGGAGAACTTCGCGCCGCGTTCGGCGAGGGCGTCGAGGTGAGGGGTGGGAATCTCACTGCCATAGCACCCGATGTCGGAGAATCCCATGTCGTCGACCATGATCAGGATGATGTTGGGGCGCTCCTCTGCGGCGAGAGGAAGCGAGAGGCCAGCAAGAAGGATGCCGAGGATGGTGTTGAGTCTCATTGGAATAACGGGGAGCGCGGTCGACCTTCAGTCGGCCTCCGGTCCAAGGAAAGCTTTTCCGCCGGGAACCCTCGGGGTAGCGCGCAAGGGGCCCGAGCGCTCTGGTTGACGTGGGCCTGGCGGTCAGGACCCCGGGGGATCCGGGGGGGGCTTGTCCCCGAGCGCCTCGTCCAGCCGTTGATCAATCTTGCTGATGCTTTCCTCAAGGCGGTCCATTCTGCGGAATTGCTCCTCCATCCCGTCCTGCTGCCAGGCCTCCTCGTCCCGGACAAGGATGGAAGTAAGGGTGGCGGTAAAGACTCCCACGAGGACCATTCCGCCAATGACCAGCATGACGGTGAGGATCTTGCCTCCCATCGTGGAGGGGTTGTGAATATCAGCGAACCCGCCGGTCACCAGGGTGGTGAAACTCCACCAAAGGCTCTCGGGGAAACTACCGTCTCCATCCTGGATCCGCTCGAGGGTCATGAAGAGCAGGGCTCCCCCGAACATCGCGATGAGGGCATACATCAGGGATCGCTTCAGGAGTTTGACATCCATGATGCTGGAGAGGTGGTCCATTCCCCGCCAGATGAAGAGAAACATCCGNAGGGCCCGGACGGCGCGCAGGATCCGGATCGCCCGGAGAACCCGCCCGGCGTGGATCCCATGCATGCTTCCTGATCCCACCAGCAGGAGGTGAAGCGGAGGGAGTGGAATCGAAGTGACAAAATCGATCCAGTTGCGCTTCCANTACCAACGCTTGGACCGTGCGAGACGGCATTCGAAGAAGAAGTTCAGGAGGAAGAAGAGGCAGCAGATGGTATCTGCGATCCAGAAGAGCCAGAGGGTTGAACGAGGGAACGAGGCCTCCAGGGTTACCTTGTCGTCAGGAGCGTAACCTGAACCGGGACTGATGATCTCACAGCTCGTCAGCACGCCGTTCTCGAGGCTNGCGGTTGCAAACGCCGGGGTGCCGTCGAGGGGAGGGGGGATGAGAATGTTCAACTGGGCGTATCCTTCACCCCCTGCGAGAATCTCAATCCGATCAACCTGACCGTCCGTGACATGGAGGCCAACCTTCGCTCCGGAACCCGGGGCGCCAATGTTGTAAACCTCGACCGTCAGGAGCGTCAGGACGCAGAGAATGAGGATGAAAATGATGCCGTCCTTCAGGGTGACCCGGGCCTCACTCCCCAGGATCCGGACTTGTTCATCTCGAAGTTGCCTGCCTTGTCGGGCCTCCTCGATAAGCTCTCTTTTTTCCCGCAGGACTTCAATTTTCCTCTCGGTAGCATCGATAAGCTCCTCGACCCGGTCGATTTCGAGCTGGTAGTTGCCGTGAAACTCACTGAGCAGGACCGAATCCTCATCGGTGGCCATGGTGACACACTCGTCCTCCAGATCGCTGACTTCCTGCTTGAGACGATCGATTTCCCGGCAGAGGGCCTCGTGCATCCGGTCGAGGCGGGCAAGGCTGCAAAGTCTCAATCGGTGGGTGCTGGTCATACGGGAAGCCGGGCAGCGCGGAACGGGAGACCGTGATAGTCGTTGGAGAGGGCCGATTCAAGGAGATTGCCCCCTGCGAATGCCGACCGCGCAGCTCCTGTTCCAATCCCCCGGGTGCCCTGCTGGCCTGAAACTTACCGAGGAGTGGGAGCCCGCGGGGAGGGCATCTGGTGCCGTAGAAGGAACGGAGATTCTCGCCTAGTTCAGCGAGCGCACCCTGAGACGGAGGAACCGCTGGGTTCTGTCCTTGATCGGGGTATCGAGCCGGATGGTCTCAGTGAGCGAGCCGTCGCCGTTATCCTCGAGGGACATTTGCACGGTCTGTTTTTCTGCAGCCCAAGCGAAGAGATCGACCGAGGATTCGATAGTGAAAGAGAGACTACTTGTTCCGGCCCTGCGGCGGTATTGCAGCCCGAGATACTGGCTCCCCGTGTCGCTGATGGTGACAAGCCGGGGCAAGTGGCCCGGGTCAGGAGACCACGGGTCTGAGACGAGGGCATATTCCATGAGGGTATCCATCCCGTCGGAGTCGACATCGGCAGAATCGCCTGAGATCGCAGGATCGGCGCGCTCTTCGGGGGAGAAATGGATGGTCTTCCACTGGGCGAGACTTGGCACCTCGCTGCTCGCCGCCGGCTCTGGCTCCTCAAGTCCAGTGGTAAAAAATGCCTCCGCGTCTGCCGTCTGGTTCGCCTCGGGGACGTTGTGGAGCTGGCGGAATTCCGCCAGTTTCGCCAGGAATTTCTCGCGGGCAGTCCGCGTCACGATGCCGTTTTCATCGACGTCGTCTTCGAACCTGGTTTCGCGGTAAAAGCTGGCGTAGACGGGAGTTCCGTTGAAAAAGCCCTGCGCGGTTCTCACTCTCGTCCCATTGCCGGGAAGGGTGGTCAGCTGGTTCTGGTAAAGGGTCTCGTTTCCGACCCGGTAGAGCACGGTATCGTTTCCGATAATCGTGGTGGTGGTGGGAATACCGAAATAGGACCCACTCAGGTTGCCAGAGTTGTCGGTGGCGGTCTGGTTTGCGGTGAAGGTCTTCTCCGTGGCCTCGGTGTAGTCAAAGGGAAGGAGGCCAGCCTCGATGCCATCCTGCATGGGCGTTGCCGTGGTGGTAGCGAGATCGATCTGGTAATCGTAGGGCGACGTGAAGCCGAACTGGTCCAGCTCGTTGATTGAGACCGTCCCATCGCTGTTGAGGTCCTTCCCCTCGAGCTCGAGGGCGGGCCTGATAAAGATGTTGCGCTGCTTCAGTTCGCTCCCTTTGACCTGCAGGTTAATGAATCCATAGTATTTCCGGTAATTGAACTGCCCACTGGTAGGATCATCACTGGCCTTGTAGTTGGCATTTCCCGAGGCGTTCAGGAGGGTATATTCTCCGAACCAATAGCCCCGCTCCCGGTTCCAGACCTCAAAATCAAGTAACTCGATCTCTTCAGGTGCAGCCTCTTCGTCCGCGGGGAGACTTCCCGGAACGAGCATCAGGCAGGTGAGCAGGAAAAGGCAGGGGATTCTGAAATCAGACAACGGCAAGGTGTGGGAGGCAATCTTCATTGCACCTCTCACCGTAAGGCCCACTGGGGATTTCCAAATTTATCGCGAAATGTGCCCTACTAGGCAATGTGTCGCTACCTCTGCCGCAAATTCTCCCGGTTCTCGAGGAACCACTGGTAGGTCGCTTCCAGACCTTCCCGGAGGCCGATCTGCGCTGTCCACCCCAGCTGGTTGATACGGGACACATCGAGAAGCTTTCGCGGAGTCCCATCGGGCTTGCTGGTATCCTGGACGATCTCACCCTCAAACCTGGTGATCTCGGCAATCATGGCTGCTAGCTCGGCGATGGTGATATCCGTGCTGGTTCCAATGTTGAGATGATTCAGACGAGGACCAGTGACCTCCTCGTAGCGGTCCCTAGGGTGCACAAAAGAAAGTTAGTGACCACGAACGGGTGAGGCGGAGGCCGATGAGCAGATTGGTGGCCCTGGAGCTGCCTCCTTCTCAATCAGAGGTGGTTTGCAGGGGCCCGGGCGATTCCATGTTTTGGGCGTGGTGAGCGAAGCAGGGCAGGGAAGCTCGACATCTGAGGCAAAGAAAAAGCCGACTGCATCAGCCGGCTTGAGAAAACTTTGGGAAGTGGTGGGCTCTGATTCTTGACCAGGAGAATACTTCGTAGTTCCTATGCGAGATCAGCAGGAGGATTTTCCCTT
>PBNG01000057.1 GCA_002723015.1 Roseibacillus sp.
GTGATCCGGTCATGGAGCCGGGGAGAGGTGAAGAATCCTGAGACGATCAATTACAGGACTTTCAAGCCCGAGAAGGGTGGTCTCTTCTGTGAAAGGATCTTCGGTCCGACCCGGGACTGGGAGTGTGCCTGCGGAAAATACAAGAGGATCAAGCACAAGGGTGTCATCTGTGATCGTTGCGGAGTAGAGGTGACTCTCTCCCGTGTTCGTCGCGAGCGGATGGGGCACATCGAGCTGGCTGTCCCGGTGACCCATATCTGGTTCTACAAATGCATGCCGAGCCGTATTGGGCTCATGCTCGATATGAGCGCTCGCGATCTCGAGCGTGTGATCTACTACGAAGACTACATGGTAACTGATCCGGGGAAGACTCCGCTCGAGCGGGGTCAGTTGCTTAATGAGTCCGATCTCCGTGACGCGGAGGAAGATTATGGTGAGGACAGTTTCCGTGCGGCCATGGGGGCCGAGGCGATCCGCGATCTTCTCAGCCAGTGTGTTCTTGATGACATCGTGGTAGAGCTCGAGGAGGCCATGGAAAACACCCGTTCGAAGCAGACTCGCAAGAAACTGGCCAAACGGCTCAGGCTAGCAGGGGGTTTCAGGGATTCCAATTCCCGCCCCGAGTGGATGATTATGACGGTCCTGCCTGTCATCCCCCCGGATCTGCGGCCTCTGGTTCCCCTGGAAGGTGGGCGCTTTGCAACATCAGACCTGAACGACCTCTACCGCCGGGTTATCAACCGGAATAACCGTCTCAAGAATCTTCTGCAGTTGAAAACCCCCGAGGTGATCATTCGGAATGAGAAGCGGATGCTCCAGGAGGCTGTGGACGCTCTCTTCGACAATGGTCGACATGGAAGAGCGGTCACGGGCGCAGGCAATCGCCCGCTCAAGTCTCTCTCTGACATGCTGAAGGGTAAAGGGGGCCGTTTCCGGCAGAACCTGCTTGGAAAGCGGGTCGATTACTCTGGGCGTTCGGTGATTGTGATCGGACCTGAACTCAAGATGCACCAGTGCGGGCTACCAAAGAAAATGGCTCTTGCCCTCTTTGAACCGTTTATCATCAGGCGCCTTAAGGAACTGGGGCATTGTCACACCGTGCGGTCAGCGAAGAAGATGATCGACCGCAAGACAACGGACGTGTGGGATATTCTGGAGGAGGTAACCAAGGGTCATCCCGTGATGCTTAACCGGGCTCCCACGCTTCACCGGCTTTCGATTCAAGCCTTTGAGCCAGTGCTGATTGAGGGTTCGGCGATCAGACTACACCCGCTGACCTGCTCTGCCTATAATGCCGACTTTGATGGGGACCAGATGGCGGTGCACGTTCCGCTCTCGGTAGAGGCCCAGATGGAAGCGCGGCAGCTCATGCTTGCGCCCAACAATATTTTCTCCCCAGCGAGTGGGCGTCCCATCACAACGCCTTCGCAGGATATCATTCTGGGAACCTACTACCTCACCTACACCCGGCCTAACTCGCAGCCCGGCCCTGAGGACAGTGTCCCGACCTTTGAAAGTCCCACCGAGGTGGAATACGCTCTGGCCTCGCGGAAGGTCAGTCGTCACTGCTGGATCAGAGTCCGTAACCCGGATTACGGGAAGGATACCATCTTCGGAGACAAGGAAAGCAAGATGCTGGTCACCTCTCCGGGGCGTGTTCGCTTCAATGAAATCTGGCCGGAAGGCCTCGGGTTCATCAACCAGACTGTGGGTAAGAAGCAGATAGGGGATATCATCTGGCGATGCTACCAGGTGGCCGGGCAATCGGGGACAGTCACAACGCTCGATAATCTCAAAAACCTTGGTTTCGAGGAAGCTACCCGTTCCGGGTGCTCGATCGGAATCGTAGACATGGTGATTCCCGAGGAAAAGGAAGTGGAAATCAAGAAGGCCTACGCGGAGATCGAAAAGGTCTCGAAGCATTACCGGAATGGAATTATCACTGACGGCGAGCGCTACCAGAAAGTTGTCGATATCTGGACCAGAGCAACAGACAACATTGCCAATGTGCTCTTCAGGAAACTTGAGTTCAACGAGGGTGGGGACATGGCCAACCCGCTCTTCATGATGGTGGATTCCGGTGCGCGGGGCAACAAGAACCAGATCAAGCAGCTTTCCGGCATGCGGGGGCTCATGGCTAAGCCCTCAGGAGAGATTATTGAGCGACCCATCACGTCGAACTTCCGGGAAGGGCTCTCCGTGCTGGAGTACTTCATCTCTACACATGGTGCGCGGAAAGGTCTCGCTGACACCGCACTGAAGACGGCAGATTCCGGATACATGACCCGAAAGCTGGTGGACGTATCCCAGGATGTGATTGTCACAGAGGCGGATTGTGGAACCGTGCAGGGACTCTACGTGGAAACAATTTATTCCGGGGATGAAGAGTCGGCGCCCCTCTCAACTCGAATTTACGGCCGAGTCTCCTGTGAGCAGGTAGTAGATCCGGTCTCGGGGGAGGTTATTGTCAAAGTCAATGATTTGATCACCGAGGAAAAAGCCAGCCGCATCGAGGATATCGGACATGAGCGGCTCAAGATTCGCTCAGCTCTCACATGTGAATCCAAGAGAGGATGTTGTCAGGCCTGCTATGGCCTGAATCTCGCTACGGGCAAACTGGCCAAGATCGGTGAAGCGGTGGGAATCATTGCTGCCCAGTCAATTGGGGAGCCGGGAACACAGTTGACCATGCGGACCTTCCACTCCGGTGGTGTGGCAGTCGGTGTCAACAAGCAGCCCTTCATTGAGTCACGTGCCAAGGGAGTCCTGCACTATGTGGACCTACGAGTCGTCGAGGACACGGATGGTAACTTCGTGGTACTTAACAAGAACGGGAATATTTCGATCCGCGATAAGAACGGGTTGGAGCTGGAGTCGCACAAGATTGTGATCGGTTCCATTATTTCCGTGAAGGACGGTTCCGAGGTTGGCAAGGGTGACCAGATCGCAACGTGGGATCCCCACAGTGTGCCCATCATTACCGAGAAATCTGGAGTGGTGGAGTTCCGGGACATGATTCCGGGGATTACGGTCCAGACTGAGACCGACAAGGAGACCGGGAAGAAGGGGATGACCGTGACGGAGCATAAAGAAGACCTTCATCCCCAGGTGGTGATCGTTGCGCCCGACTCAGGAGAAGTACTCGCAAGCTACTCAATTCCTGTGGGTGCACACCTCTCAGTGAAGGAGAAGAAGAAGATCACCGGAGGAACGCAGCTGGCCCGGACTCCGCGGAAGGTAGCCAAGACCCGGGATATCACCGGTGGTCTGCCCAGAGTGGCGGAGCTGTTCGAGGCTCGCCGTCCCAAGGATGCGTGTGTCATCGCCAAGATTGACGGGGTCATTTCGTTCGGCCCCAATGTCCGGGGCAAGAAGAAAGTCATCGTCACCGACGAAGAAACGGGAGAATCAGTGGATCATTTAGTACCTATGGGCCGCCACATGATAGTTGCGGAGGGAGACTCCATAGCTCGTGGTGAACAGATCACCGAGGGACCTGTTGCTCCGGAGGACCTTCTCGAGGCCTGCGGAAGGCAGGAACTGCAAGCTCACCTCGTCAACGAAGTGCAGTCGGTCTACCGTGCTCAGGGCGTTGAGATTAACGATAAGCACATCGAAATCATTATCCGGCAGATGCTCAGGAAGGTGAAAATCACCGAGCAGGGTGACACCTCCTTCCTCTGGGGAGAGCAGATTGAGCGGTCGACGTTCAAGAGAGAGAATGAGGAGATTATAGAGCAGGGTGGTAAGCCGGCCGAGGCCGAGCCAGTCCTACTTGGAATCACCAAGGCTTCTCTCGAGACAGAGTCCTTCATCTCCGCTGCTTCCTTCCAGGATACCACCCGGGTCCTCACCGAGGCTGCAACCCTTGGTAAGGTGGACTACCTCAATGGATTCAAGGAGAACGTGATCATGGGGCACCTCATTCCTGCTGGCACCGGGTTTGACACCCACAGAGACGTTGATATTGAGTTTACGGTAGACGAACCAGAACCGCAGGTAGAAGAGGAAGAGCCTCAGGCGGATCTGGAGACGGCTTGAAAGAATCATGTGGGCGATCAGTCAGCATGAGTCGGTTTGACGAATGCTGGCGGATGACCGCTGACTCCTGATGTCGAGGCAGAAGCCCAGATCTGGCGCGCGAGCCAACCAGCACAGCGCAGGGGGTTCCGGGCAGCGGTCTGTACCGGAAGGAGACCTCCGGGATATTCTTGACCGCAGCAGTCGACCATTCGTGCTAATTCTCGATGGAGTTCAGGACCCGCACAATCTCGGTGCCATCCTGAGAAGCGCAGAAGGTGCTGGGGTGGACCTGGTCATCGCGCCGAGGGATCGGGCGGTTGGAATTACCGAGGTTGTGAGGCGGATCTCGGTGGGGGCCGCAGATCATGTTCCATTCATGCGGGTTACCAATCTGGCCCGGACCATGGATGAGCTAAAGAACTTGGGGATCTGGCTGGTGGGAACCTCTGACCGGGCCGAAGGGAGTCTTTTCGATGTCGATCTCAACGGACCGGTCGGAATTGTGATGGGTGCCGAGGAAGCCGGCTTACGCCGCTTGACCGAGGAGAAGTGCGATTTCCTCGTTCATATCCCCATGCGTGGAAGGGTGGAATGTCTCAATGTCAGCGTGGCTACGGGAGTCTGTCTGTATGAAGCCCTCCGTCAGCGGGGCGAGGGTGCCCCCATTCCGTAGCATGGGCTGCTGTCGCCGGGGATGGCCCCTAGTCCCTTAGCGCGTAGTGAATATGTGGAGCATAGAGAGCAGGCTCGAGCAGGAATGAGTCGTGACCCCGGTCTGAATGTACCGTGATGTGGACAGGTTCGATGCCGGATTTCTCCAGCTGCAGAACGAGCTCACCCTGTTCCTCCGGGTAAAAGCAGAAATCGGAGTCTATGGAGAACACCAGAAAGCGCTGGCCGGCCTGTGCGCAGCGGCTCAGCAGATCACGATAATTCTCGGCATCACCCTCGTTGGCTGCATCATACCGGGACCACATGTCAATGATTCGAAGGTAGGTATTGGCGTCGAAACGTTGCACGAACTTTTTGCCCTGGTAGAGCATGTAGCTCTGGAATGGATCTCGGACCTGATACCATGAGAGCACGTCCTCCTGCTGGAGAACATCGCGCCTAGCCCTCCGTTCGATGGCATCGAGATGCACGAACGTCTTGTGAGAAATCATCCGGGCGAGGGCGAGACCGATATCGGGATGCTGCGCCTCGTAGTAGTCTCCACCGTTGAAGTGGGGATCATTTTCGATTGCCAGGATCTGCTCGAAAAGGATCAGTCGATTCAGGACCGTTGTTCGAATACCGCTTGCGATGGATATGATGGTTCTCACCCGGTCCGGGAAATTGGTCGCAAACGTGAGGGCTGCGAGTCCACCAACCGAGGGCCCGGCAACGGCATGAAGTTGATCGATCCCAAGGTGATCCAGAAAAAGTCCCGCGACCGAGGCCTGGTCTGAAATAGAAAGGTGGGGGAAAGCCGATCCATAGCAGGATCCGGTTTCCGGGTTCACAGAGGAGGGGCCCGTGGAGCCATAACAGCCACCGAGGAGATTAAAGCAGACGACAAAGTAGTGATCGGTGTCGATGGCCTTCCCTGGTCCGACAAGTCCATTCCACCATCCTTCCTTTACCTCTCCATTCCAGAATTGCCCTGCCTCCGGAACCTCCGGGGTTTCGCCAGTGACATTCTGTGATCCTGAAAGAGCATGAAAAATCAGGATCGCATTGGACTTCTGAGAGTTAAGGGTTCCCCAAGACTGGTAAGAAAGTTGAACCGAAGCCAGCCTTCCTCCCTCCCTGAGGGCAAGGGGGCTCTCCTGTTCTCCAACGGCTTGGAAGGTGTGAGTCTGCTGAGCGTTGCCGGACACGAGGGGGGGCATATGCTGAAGGGGAGCAATTGGAAACGGTTTATTTTGACATCATGCGGGTCGGGCGCTCAATAGCCGGGTGGAGAAATGCACCGGATATAAGGAATGGGTAGCGGTATGCGACGCCCTCCTGGATGGGCGGCAACAGCTTCTTTTACGCAAAGGAGGTATTCACGAAGGGAGAAAAGGCTTTTCTTTCCTCCACGATTCCTTCGCTCTTTTTCCGACTCGCTTCCATGCTCAGGCAGCTCAGGTCCGGGATCCGCGGCCGTTTGAGGGCAAAATGAGAGAGTGGGAAGTAGGGGAGGCGGTGTCCTTTGAGATCTGGTGTGAGGCTGTGTGGGCCCGAACGCTGGCCGAATGGAGCCAGGTGAAAGCCCTGGAGCCTTTCCACATCTGGACCGAGGATCTCGTCAGAGAGCGCTTTGACTGTGGCGACGTCCAGCAGATCCACTGTGCGCTGGTGCGGGTCTATCGCATAAGTGAACCCTTCATTCTGCCTTACGCAAAGGGCTACGGGGGCTGCCGGACGTGGGTGAATCTGCCTGTTGCCCCTCCGGAACACATGGAGTCCGTGATGGAAGATCATGCATTCGAGGAGAAGCGACGAGCCATCGAGTCGATCCTGTCCTGAGCACTGAAGGAGGCTGGTGTGTGGGCGTTCTTCCTCAGACCTCAAGCAAGGTTTTGTTCTCCGACCAGATAGATTCCCTGCAGCGTGAGGTCACCAACAACGTCCATGACTTCCGGAAGGCCCGATGCGATGAGAGGAGCGTCACCCCCGGTGGCAAGGATGGTTGAGTCTTCGTCCAGTTCGCTTCGAATCGCCTGCAGGACCTCCCGGACCATTCCCCGGTAGCCGTAGACTGCGCCCGAGCGCATCGCCTCGGTGGTCGATTTTCCAATCGCGGAAGAAGGCTCCTTCAAATCAATCTCCGGGAGAAGAGCTGTATTGCTGTGGAGGTAGTCCGTCATGGAGGATAGCCCTGGAGCGATTACTCCACCGAGGTAGCTTCCCTTGTTTCCGTGCCCGCCCAGGACGTCGAAGGTGACCGCGGTTCCGAAGTCGACCACGATTGCGGGGGCGCCTACCCGGGCATGCGCGGCCACGGTATTTGCGAGGCGGTCAGCTCCAATCTCTTCAGGATTCGGGTAGGAGATTTCGATGGGCAGATCACTCCGGCATGAAATATTGTGAAGTGGTAGAGCGGCCAACTCCCTCTGGAAGAGGGCTGCCTTGTCCGGTACTACAGAGGACAGGACGGCTGCTTCAAAATCGAGGGTCTTGAGGGTTTGTATGAATGCCGGGCAGACATCTGCAGTAGCAACATCGTGAACTTCAAAGGGTTCCCGGACAGAGTCTACCACTGCAAATTTCGTTCGGGTATTGGAATTGTCAATGAGGAGAAGGCGCATCGTCCGCAGTGAGAGGAAAGCAGGAGAGACCTCGCTAGAACATGAAAAAGGCCGTGGATTGCTCCACGGCCTTTTGGTTAGGTGCTCCAGGAAATTAACTTTCAACTTCTGCGCCGTAGGCCGGAACGCCGTGCTCCGCTACGTCGAGGCCCTGCACTTCCTCTTCTTCTTCTACCCGCACACCAATGGTGGCCTTGAGAATTCCAAAGACGATCAGGGAGAAGACGAAGGCAAAGGCGCTGATGGAGAGAGTTCCGATCAGTTGGGTCATGAAGCTATGCTCAGCGCCCTCCTGAGTCAGGAAGGGAAGACCCACCGCCAAAGTGCCCCAGATTCCAACCACTCCGTGAACGGAGATTGCTCCAACCGGGTCGTCGATCTTGAGGTTGTCGAGACCGAGAATGGCGAATACCACAATTGCACCACCAACCCCTCCGGCAATAACCGCTCCAAGAATTGTCATTTGGTCTGCCCCTGCCGTAATTCCAACCAGTCCGGCAAGAATTCCGTTCAGAGCCATCGAGAGGTCGGGTTTCTTGGTGACGAACCAAGCGACGGCGATGGTCGTAAGTCCGCCGGCCGCTGCAGCGAGAGCGGTAGTGACAATCACGTATCCGATCAGTCCGGGATCAGCGGAGAGTACGGATCCACCATTGAATCCGAACCAGCCGAACCAGAGCAGAATTGCTCCGATTGCAGCGAGGGGCATGTTGCCACCCAGAATCGGCTTAATTCCTTTCTCGGTGTATTTGCCCTTGCGCGGTCCGAGGACGATCACACAGGCGAGAGCGGCGAAGCCCCCGAAGGCGTGAACCACACTGGAACCAGCGAAGTCGTAGAAGTCCATTACACCGAGCCAGCCGCCACCCCACTTCCAACCTCCCGTAATCGGGTAGGCGATTCCGACGAGGAGAGCAGCGAAGATCATGAAGGAGGAGAGCTTGACCCGTTCAGCCACTGCACCCGACACTATGGTGGCGGCGGTGGCAGCAAACATGGCCTGGAAGATGAAGTCTGCCCAGCCTGTCTGGCAGAGCCCTGTTCCACCGTAAGACATATCGGAATTGTCTGCTGGTGTTCCTGAGATGGGAGAGCCGATGGCGAAGATGTCTTTGATCTGCCAATCACCGGGATACATCGCGTTGAATCCCCAGACGGCGTAGAGCAAGATCCCCGCACAAATGATAAAGACGTTTTTGAACAGGATGTTCACCGTATTTTTTTTCTGCGTCAGGCCGGACTCAAGACACGCAAATCCGAGGTGCATGATGAAGACAAGGAACGCGCAGAGGAGGATCCACANGTTACTGAGTCCGAAAAATGGCATGCTTTCATAACGATCGGCATATCCCTCGGCGGCTGCGATTTGGTTTTCGTCAAGACCNTCNGTNCCATTGAACTGAATGTGCTTGAAGAGCGTCATTCCCGCCAGGTCGACGGCGCCCTCATCGTAGTCATCGCTTTCTGAGTCNACCATTTCTGGGGTGACGGCGGGNAGGTGATCATCTGCAAAGGCTGCAGGTGGAGCGACGAGCGCGAGCAGGAGNAACGTCCCCGCGAGGAGAGTTCGGAGGCGTGCTGTTAAGCTAGTGGTTGGTCGAATTTTCATCGGTTACTGTGCTGTGTTCTGAGTTGAATTCACGGGAGGGAAGCATTCCCTGTGCCAACCCGGGCCCAAANGTGGTCCTTCGGGGGTAATTCTTGGGCCCNTAAAAAAATATGGCACATAAATTGCTTTTATTAAGCAGCTAGTTACACGCTGCTACAAAATGAAGAACCTAAGAAAAAAAATAAAACTACTCGTCGGNGGAGGNNTTTTCTTGGCCCTTACCGCTACCGCGGCTGGGGCCGAGGAGGGCCCGCCCGTCCTCAACTCGGGGAATACAGCCTGGATGATCACCGCCACCGTGTTGGTCCTCTTTATGACCTTGCCTGGTCTGGCCCTGTTTTACGGGGGTCTGGTGCGGGCCAAGAACGTCCTCAGTGTGCTCATGCACTGCTTCGCGATCGCCTGCCTGGCCTCCATCCTCTGGGTGGTGTATCTCTACTCNCTGGGATTCTCGGACGGGAACGCCTTTNTGGGTGACATGCAGCATCTTTTCCTCAACGGGGTAGAGGGGCTTAACGCTGAAGGCTTTCCTGAGACCGTATTCGTCATGTTCCAGATGACCTTCGCNATTATCACGCCTGCCCTCGTGGTAGGTGCTTTTGTCGAGCGCATGCGCTTCGGAGCGGTCCTGCTCTTCACCGCTCTCTGGCTCACCTTGGTCTATGTGCCCGTGGCCCACTGGGTCTGGGGTGGCGGTTGGATGAGCAAATTGGAGCCCCTTACTCAGGATCTGGCCGGTGGGATTGTGGTGCACACCACCGCGGGAGTTTCNGCGCTTGTTCTAGCTGTAATGCTTGGGGCCCGCAAAGGGTTCCCTAACAGCGTGCAGCCTCCTCACAACCCCGGCATGGTGATGATCGGGGCTGCGATGCTCTGGGTGGGCTGGTTCGGCTTCAACGCAGGTAGCCAACTCGCTGCGAACGAAGCCGCTGGCCTCACCATGCTGGTCACTCACATCGCAGCAGCGACCGCCAGCCTGACATGGATGGTCATCGAAAAGATCAAGACGGGGAAAGCCGGTCTCGTAGGAATCGTGACTGGAATGGTGGCGGGCCTCGCCACGATTACTCCAGCCTCTGGGAACGTAGGGCCCGTCGGAGCGCTCATTCTGGGTCTGCTCGCAGGGGTCGTTTGTTATTTCGCCTGCGGTTTTGTAAAGGACAAGCTGGGAGTCGACGACACCCTCGACGTTTTTGCGGTCCACGGGGTTGGAGGCATCATGGGCTCAATCCTCCTCGCGGTGCTGGGCACGAGCACCTTTGGGGGTTCCGGTGTTGAGAATGTCGGGGCGCAACTCAAGACCCAGCTCATCGCGGTGGGGGCTACGGCGGCGTTGTCTGTCGTGGGCACCATGATCATCGTCTTCATTCTGAGGGCGACCAGTGNGTTTCGCGTTTCAGAAGAGGAAGAGAATGAAGGCTTGGACAAAAGTGTCCATGGTGAAAGCGCTTACTCGCTCNATTGAGAGAGTGGATTTCTGAATCTTTACACAGGGGCTGGTTCACAGGAGCCAGCCCCTGCTTTTTGCCTGATTGTNCCGATGGCAATTGGAGTGAGCATTCTATAGAGACGCTTATTANGTAAATATATNCTAATGTTCAGCTAAAGTTTATATTTTCTCCTTTGAANTCACAGCGAGTTGTGTTTCGCTCACCCCCGTTATGAGAGTTACTCAAATTCTTGCACTTACTGGAGTCTCCCTCTCCCTTCTGGGCACTACCCAGGCGGATATCGAGACTAGTTTCAGCGCTGGCTATACTTCCGAGTATGTCTACCGCGGTGGTTTCATCGCTGACGATCTGTTCGACTTCGGCATCGAGGCCTCTGGCTCTGGAGAACTGGGCGGCTTCGGTGAGCTCGGGTTCACCGGTGGTATCTGGTATGCCTCCTTCGACGGTGGCAACGAGCTGGATATCTACGGAGAAGTCTCCAAGGACCTTGGAAGCTTCAGCCTCGCAGCGGGGATCACCAACTATTCCTACTTCGGGGATGGTGGAGGAACCGGCGACGACATTGAGCCTTACGTTGCTCTGGGCACAGAACTCTCGGGAGTATCTCTCGGAGTCGCAGCCTACTACGACGAAAGCGATAGCTACGGCTATGACGTCTACTGGGAATTTTCCGCTGAGTACGCCATTGGCGACCTGGGATTGTCCGCCACCTATGGCTATTTTGACGATGAGGCCGAGTATTTCGCCCTGTCNGCAGGCTACGACATCGCAGTTTCGGACAGCATTACTGTTTCACCTCACATTACTACGACCTTCTCTGACGATCTGGGTGACCAGACCTACGCTGGCGTAGGTGTTGGATTCGGTTTCTAGTCTGAGGACCCGAATACCATACAAAATTATCAAAGGGGGGAGCCGTGAGGCTCCCCCTTCTCTTGTGGCAGGAGNCAGCTCCCTTGAAAGTTGGNAATTTAACGAGGCTCCACAATCGCAATCAATGGAGCCCTAGGTCGCCCGAGGATGGGCCTGATCGTAGGCCTCCCGGAGCCGCTCTTTCGTCACATGGGTGTAAATCTGTGTCGTTGATAGAGAAGAGTGACCCAGCAGTGCCTGAACGCTCCGCAGGTCNGCGCCCGCGTCAAGCAGGTGGGTGGCAAAGGAATGGCGGAGCTTGTGAGGTGTGACATTGAACGGAATGTCGGAATACCGAAGGTATTTTTTTAGCAGGCTATTGATTGAGCGAGTGGAGAGGCGTTTGCGTAGCTTAGAGAGAAAGAGCGGCCCATCGCTAAGCTGGGCCGCTTGCTTGTAGGCCTCGATGGCCTTCATNGCGTGAGAGCCAATCGGCACGAGGCGTTCCTTGGATCCTTTTCCAACGACTCTCAGGGTATCTGAGAGACTCTCGAGGTCCCGGACTTCGAGAGCAGCGAGTTCTGCGAGGCGAAGACCTGTTGAGTAAAAGAGTTCGAGGATTGCGGTATCCCTGAGCGCTTGCCAAGGTGCAGCCTGTTTTTCTCGTGGTATTTTTGCTGGGAGATCGAGAAGTTGTTCGATCTGGCTCAGGGTTAAGACGACAGGTAGCTGACGTTCGAGCTTGGGAAGCTGAATTTCTGCCACGGGGCTTTTCGGGAGTCCGTGCCGAGAGACGAGATACCTGTAGANGGAACGCAGTGCTGAAAAGTGGAGTCGGATGGTGGAACGGGCGAGTTCCTGCTTCATGCAGTCAAAGAGATAGGCGCGGAAGAGGTCTGGCTCACAGGACTCCCACGAGGAAATACGATCTTCTGACCAGGTGCGGAAAGCCCGAAGGGCATGTTCGTAATTTGAAAGAGTACGGGGAGAAACGTTCTTTTCCACCGCAAGAAATTCTAGAAATTCCTCGACCTGCAAGTCAGCTGGTTCAGTCGACATGAGGAACTGCGGTCTCTATGCCGCACACTTGGGGCAAGTGCCAAAGAATTCGAGCTCGTGATAGAGGTTCAAGTAACCCGTCTTAGTGCGGATTTCATCTTCGAGATCATGAACCGGACAGGGTGCATCGACGGGTGTGATCGTTCCGCATTCGGTGCAGATCAGATAATCGCGATGCCGCTCGGGCAGAATGAGAGTAAAGTAGGCTGCTCGCTCGTGCAGGCCCAATCTTCGGACGATACTTACATCAGTGAGTCGATTAAGGAGCCGGTAAACCGTCGCCTTGTCACATTGGGACGAAAGAGATCGGGATTTTTCAAGGTTCGCGAGGGTGACGGGGCAGTCGGCCTCGAGCAAGGTATCCAAGAGAACTTCAAGGGCCTTTGTTCGCCGGAGTCCAGCGGTTCTGCAACGGTCAATAAGGTCTGNCAGATCCTTGTTCACCGCGCGATCTTAACCCCATTCTTCTCCGATAGGCAGGATTTTCCCTTGTTTCCTTCCCAATCCCGCCCGACAAGGAACCCATGACCGTGAATTTGAACGCTGGCCTTGGTGCTGTCACTGCCCTGATCCTTGCTGCCCTTCCCGGAAAAGCCGTGGAGCTCAAGCTGCAATGGCAGCCAGGAAAGCGCTATATTTTTGATAATAGAGCCGATACTTCGATGAAAATGCCTCTGCCCGGGCAAGGGTTGATTGAGACCACTGCGAATATGATGCTACGCGTTCACAATGACGTGAGCTCTCATAAGGAAGGAGTCAGGGTCAGTCACGCGTTTGCGTCGGTCCGGATGAAACAGCAGATGCAGGGGCTCGAGATGGAGTATGATTCCGCTGANCCCGCCAAGAGGGATGGCCTGCTTGGGACTGTCCTGAAGCCCCTCACGGAGACAAGATTCTCGGCTGTTTATGACAATAACGGGGCCTTGGNGGGCACAGAGGGCCTGGACGACCTGAAGGGTGCACAGCAAATGGGCATGGGTAAGGAGGAACTGGAAGCCATGGCCAGGCAGAGCGCTGACTTTCTTCCGGTAAAGAACGTTGAAGTAGGCGAGACCTGGAATGCGGATGTTGACCTGCCGATGGGAGAGCTCGGTGGGAAGGTCACGATTCGTTATGTCCTGAAGCTCGAGGAGCTTCTTGAGCAGAAGGGTCGCAGGGTCGCAAGAGTTTCCATGACTGGCGCGACCAAGGAGGCAGATGCCGGGGAGAAGAAAAACGAAATCCTTCGCACGGAAGTCAAGCAGGCGACGGGGACCATGTTGTTCGATATCGAGCTGGGACAGCCGCTGGAGATCGAGACCTCCATTTTCCTTGAAACGGGACTTCCCGCCGGGATTCCAAGAGCGCCGGGTGCGCCGGGGAAAATGCCTCTCAAGACCGTCTCGGTCCAGAAGCTGGTTGGTGTGGAGGACGTGAGGGAAGCTCCGCCTGCTGGTAAGACCCAAAGCAAGGGGAAACCGGATGAAACGGCAGCGGCAGAAAGCAAGGAGGATAAAAAGGCCCGGCGCAAGGCTCGCAGGGCAAAGCGCCTTCAGGAGAAGGCGGATGCAGAATAAACGGGAACAAAGAGAGGGCAGCCGCTCAGGTGAGCCAGTCTAGAGAAGCTCTGCCTGTGCTCCCCGCGGAGGCTCCGCTCCGATCTTCTGGTAGGCCGACGGCATGGCGACGCGTCCTCTGGGGGTTCGTTTGAGGAATCCCTGCATGATGAGGAAGGGCTCGTTAACCTCTTCGATTGAAGAAGTGTCCTCTCCGACAGCGACCGCCAGGGAGCTCAGTCCAACTGGTCCGCCATTAAATTTATATATGACGGTCTCGAGGATGCGTTTGTCCATCTCATCCAGCCCATCGTCATCGATCTCGATCATCGCGAGAGCGTTTCCTGCCGTGACGGAATCGATAAGGCCATCGGCGCGGACCTGTGCGTAGTCTCGGACCCACCGCAGAAGATTGTTGGCGACCCGGGGGGTGCCCCGTGAACGGGAGGCAATCGCCCGGGAGCCACCCTCGTCGATTCGTATGTTGAGCAAGCGGGCGGAACGGGTGATGATGGTGGAGAGTTCCTCGAGGCTGTAATAATCCAGTCGATTAACGAGGCCAAAACGGGACCGGAGGGGAGCGGTCAGCATGCCGGACCGGGTTGTTGCACCCACGAGGGTGAATTTTGGAAGGTTTAGCTGGATGGAGCGAGCGGACGGTCCTGAATCGATGATGATATCGAGACGGTAGTCTTCCATAGCCGGATACAGATATTCCTCAATCGCAGGATGCAGCCGGTGAATTTCATCAATAAAGAGCACGTCACCTCTTTGCACATTGGTGAGAATACCTGCGAGGTCTCCCGCCTTTTCGACTTGTGGTCCGGAGGTCGTATGAATGGTGGCATGAGCTGCGTCTGCGATGATGTTCGCGAGGGTTGTCTTCCCCAGTCCGGGAGGACCGGAGAGAAGAATATGTTCGAGAACATCCTCCCGTTGACGCGCGGCCTCGACCATGAGCATGAGGCGCTCGGTCACCTTCTCCTGACCATGGAATTCCTCAAACCCCGGCGGTCGGAGAGTAAGGTCGAAAGGAGGATCCGGTTCCTGAATGGAGTTTTCCGCCATGTGTCCGTCTTGGTCAGCTTGCAGGTGCCTGTAAAAGCTCCCGGTGAGATTGGCTGCTGCGGAGAGGGTGTCATACCGACCAAGTGATCGCAAGTGTGCCGAAACAAGGAGAAAACCGTCCAAGAATAGGCTTTACAGGGATTTGATCCCCCATAAAGTGCGCAACCTTCTCGGACGAGTTATGAAAGTTCTCTCCTCCCTCAATTCGCTCAAGCGCCGACACGCTGGATGCCAGATCGTGAAGCGTCGGGGCACCCTCTACGTTATCAACAAGACGAATCCAAAGTTCAAGGCCCGGCAGGGTTCAACTCGTGGAACCCGTCTCTCCAAGAAGGGCGTCAAGTAGAGTAAGAGGTTGGATCAGGGTTCACGGGGTCAAGGAAACGGCTCCTGACCACCCAGCTCTTACAGGGGTGAGGCTATCAGATTTATCACTTCTCCTGCAGCAAGGAGGCCGAAGGTTGCGGTAACATGCGTCACCGCTCCCAGACCGGCATCACAGCGTAGTCCCGAAACCGAGCTTGAGGGGCGCTCACTGGAGACGCAGCCGTCTCCCTGAGGATAGCGAACATCTTCCGGGGAAAATATAGCAGGGATGCCGAATTTTTTCCGAGAACCATCGCCACTGGGAAAGCCGTGATTGCCGCGAAGATTCTTCCGGACCTGATGAAGCAGGGCGTCATTGAAGGTTCTACTGAGATCCTCGACCTTGATGAGGGGTGCTTTACATCGCCCACCCGCTGCACCACATGTTACGACTGGAATCTCCCTTTTCACACACTCGGCCAGCAGGAGGCACTTCGGGTGGACCGAATCGATAGCATCGATTACTCCTGAGAGAGGACGATCCAGAACTGCTCTGAGCGTCTTTTCGGTGAAAAAGTATTCTTCTGCATTCAGGCTGCAGTCGGGATTAACCGCGCCAAGACGCTCTGCCATGACCCGGACCTTGGATTGACCCACCGTCTGGGTGAGTGCGTGGATTTGCCGGTTGGTGTTGGAGATACAGACCTCGTCAAGGTCTACGAGGGTAATTTCTCCGATTCCGGTCCTTACGAGAGCCTCGGCCGACCAAGAACCAACGCCCCCAATCCCTATGACAGCGATGTGCGCGGAACGGAGGGCGGCAGTTCCTGAGGACCCGTAGAGACGGCTTATACCGGAGAATCTGTCGTCGTATGAATCGCTCATCGCCGGTTCGGGGCAATGAACACTAGGAACCGAGGAGGTGCCTACGCATGTTAGCGAGAACTTCAGCACATCGCTTCCGGTTTCCTCCGCCAACCTCTGCGGTAGCCCATCCTGTAAACCTGATATCTGCTAATGCTTTTCGCACGTCCGCCCAGTCAACGTCTCCCGCACCAATCTTTGAGAATCCGGCTTTCACCCCCCAGTCCTTCACGTCGAGTTTCACAATACGGTGGCCAAGAGACCGGATCCAGGCCGCGGGTTTTCCGTATTTCTGGTGATTCCCGATATCGAAGTAAGAGCCGACCCATGGGCTGTCAATTTCATCGATATAGTTTACAAGTTTCTCCGCAGTTTGGTTATCAGGGCCATCATGGTCGTAGAGAAAACGATTCCAGACATTCTCGATCAGGATGTGGACACCCAGTCTTGCGGCCAGTGGGAGAGCCTTTCGGATTTGTTCGATAGACCGGTCCCAGGCCTGTTGTGGACTGACCTTGGAATTTACGACCGCAGGCACCAGGAGCACAGAAGTTCCGCCAACGGTATTGCTTTCCCGGATAGCGGTGAGCAAGCCCTGAAGTCCCTTTTCGCGAACCTCGGCGGATGGATCGGACAGAGTAGTGCCCCAGTGGATTGAGTCGACGACCCCGTGAGTTGGTAGCCCGACTTTAACAGAGGCACGCCTTGCTTCTTCCTTGTTCTGGCCTCCGGGAGAATCGAGTTCGACCCCGTCGTAGCCAAGGTCCTTGAGAATCTGGAATTTTTCCTCGAGCGTAGCCCCGTCTCCACACATGCCACACTTCAGGGAAAGAAGAATGGGATGATCCCTGTGGTCCTTGTGCTGGTCAGCCCGGACTTGGCACAATCCGGCGGTGGTAGCGAGGGCCCCTGATGAGAGAAAGTGGCGGCGATTAAAATGTTTCATGGGACTACTAGGCACCGGGGCTGATCTCATTGCAAGTCGTGATCGTATCTCCCCGCCAGCCAAAGGGTAGCGTGGATTTTGGAGTCGATCAGCATGCCCTGTGATTCCCTCTGCCGGAGCCACTCTCGGAGATGCTGTAAGGGCACCTCGTGAACACGAATGTCCTCGCCCGCAACTCCACCCCCGGCGGATTCCCTGTGAAGGTCTGTAGCTATGAAAAGATGTGTAATCTCGGGGGTCATTCCGGCTGAAGTCGGAGTGGACAGGAGAAGCTCCATTGAACCCGCCAGAAATCCAGTTTCTTCCAGAAGTTCCCGCCTCGCTGAGTCTGCGAGGGATTCATCGCGATGTTCCTCCTCGTCTCCAACCAATCCAGCCGGGATCTCAATGACCAGGGCATTAACGGGCTTGCGAAATTGTTCCACGAGGACCACCTCAGCATTGGAGGTCAGAGGCAGTATTCCAACGACTCCGGTAGCATTTGGCCTGTCGGCGAACTCCCAGCCGTCCCGCTCGTAGAGTCCCAGATAATTACCCTCTGATAGGGTCCTCGTATCTTTCATCAGTCACATTTAGCCCCGGAAGTTCAGCTGCAAAAGTGCAATCTGAATCCTGATTACCCGAGAGATCCTGGCAATTTCCATAGTGGAGAATCAAGCCCAAGAAACTGTGGCCAATTCTGGGAGTCTGAGTTAACTAAGGGGGTTCATGGGTCTACACGATTTCGATATCCCGGTGACTTTCAGGCATCGCATCCGTTTTACCAAGGATGCCTTTGCGGAAGGTAACGGCACGCTGGCAGATTTGCTCGAGGATGAACGAGAGCGGAAGGTCATTGTCTTTCTTGAGAATTCCATCGACCAGCTTTTCCCTGCGCTGCAGCAACAGATCAGGACCTACCTGAAAAACCGGACCAATCTCAGGCTTACCGAGATTGTGACCGTGGCAGGTGGAGAGGACTGCAAGATCAGCAAGACTCAGATCATGGATGGGATTATCCCGATCGAACGCCATGGGATCGACCGGCATTCATACGTCTTCTGTATCGGCGGAGGCGCATTCCTCGATGTAATCGGGCTGTCTGCGGCCACCGCACATCGTGGCGTGCGGCTCGTGCGCTTCCCCACGACCACTCTCGCCCAGGACGACAGTGGGGTGGGAGTCAAAAACGGGATCAATGCTTTCGGAAAGAAGAATTTCATTGGAGCCTTTGCAGTTCCATATGCGGTAGTGAATGATTTTCAGTTTCTCTACACTCAAAGTGATCACAACAACCGTAGTGGGCTTTCTGAGGCGGTGAAAGTCGCCCTTGTCAAAGACGGTGTATTCTTTGACTGGCTGGAAGAAAACGTGGAAGCCCTCCATGCCCTCAAGCCTGCCGCGCTCGAGGAAGCGGTAGAAAGGTCGGCCATTCTGCACGCCAGACACATTGCCCTTGGTGGTGATCCTTTTGAGACGGGGAGCAGCAGGCCTCTCGACTTTGGTCATTGGACCGCCCATAAAATGGAGCAGTTGACCGACTTTGAACTGAGTCATGCCGATGCCGTTTCAGTCGGAGTTGCGCTGGATACCCTTTATTCTGCTCGTTGTGGCTGGTTGGCGGAGGAGGATGCGTGGCGTGCGGTTGGTCTGCTGCGAGGTTTGCAGTTGCCAGTCTGGCATGAGTCTCTTGACCTTCGGGATGGGGAGGGGCGTCGCCTTGTCTACCGAGGTCTTGAGGAGTTTCGCGAGCATCTTGGAGGAGAACTGACGGTCCTCATGCTGGAAGGAGTAGGACAGGGTGTAGACCGGCACTCGGTCGACGAGGCACTTCATGAAGCGTGCATCGAAGAACTGAAAACAGCTTCCCAGGAGGGCATTCCGACCTAGCTCGGAGGCAAGCCCGTGGACCTTCAATGAAACGTATCGCCGTCTTGAATGTAGTGGGCCTTACCAAGGGCCTGCTCACAAGAAACCTGCCACGGATCCGGCAGATTGCTGGCAATCTTGAGACAGCGAGCTTTTCCCCAGTATTTCCTGCGGTAACCACTACCGCACAGGCGACCTACCTGACCGGGACCTCTCCGGTAGATCACGGAATCGTCGGAAATGGCTGGTATGAGAGAGAAGATGCCGAGGTGCGCTTCTGGAAACAGAGCAATCATCTCGTTCGGGGCGAGAAACTGTGGGAAGCGATCGGACGAGAGCGGAGTGATTTCCGCTGTGCCAAAATGTTCTGGTGGTATAACATGTATTCCAGTGCTGACTGGTCCGTCACGCCCCGTCCGATCTATCCTGCTGACGGGCGAAAGATATTTGACGTCTATGCCCACCCTCCGGGTCTAAGAGATCAGCTGGTAGGTGAGCTGGGAGAGTTTCCGTTTCCAAGCTTCTGGGGCCCCCGGGCTGGTCTTCCCAGTACTAAATGGATCGCCGATTCCGCTCGATGGATGGAGCAACAGGAGGAACCGGATCTTAATTTGGTTTATCTTCCTCATCTCGATTACGGACTGCAGAGATGGGGTCCTGAGGCCCCAGAGATGACAGAGGAATTCGAGGAGATTGATCAGCTTGTCGCTGAGCTTGTTTCCTTTTTTGAGGCNAGGGGAGTGGAGGTTGTTATTCTTTCAGAATACGGAATCTCAGAGGTCCAGCGTCCCGTGCATCTCAATCGAATCTTCCGGGAGAAGGGGTGGATTCAGATTAAGGAGGAGCTGGGTCTTGAATTGCTGGATGCCGGTGCTTCCCGGGCATTCGCGGTGGCCGATCACCAGATAGCGCATGTCTACATCCAGGATGAATCGATCCGAAGTGAGGTGAGGCAGGTGGTAGAGGCTGCGGAAGGCGTTGCNGAAGTCAGGGAAGGCTGCTTTGGTCAAGGAATCGGGCAGCAGCGGGGGGGCGATTTTGTGGCGGTTGCATCTCCCGACGCATGGTTCACGTATTATTACTGGCGTGATGATATCGTCGCGCCGGATTTCGCTCGGACTGTCGATATTCATCGGAAACCAGGTTATGATCCAGCTGAACTTCACTTGGATCCCGCGATCCGCCTCCCACAGCTGCGGGTAGCGTTGTTCCTGCTGAAGAAGAGGCTTGGCCTCCGGGCCCTTCTTCCCGTCATTCCCCTTGATGCGTCTCTGGTGAAAGGATCGCATGGGCGGGATCATGTTCCGGAGGATGAGCAGCCAGTCCTGATCGGATCGGAGGCGTCGTCGGTTTCATCAGCGGAGGGAGTCTTTCGCTACCTAAAATCACGCTGCCTTTCATGAACGAGATCAGATTAGAAATGAAGGGCTGTTGCCAGACGGTGAAATCAGGCGCAAAGCTACGGATGCCTCGGGATGGATTCGTGCTCTTTTCCGGGATCACGCTGGTCTGGTTCAGGGTGGAAAGTTCTGCAGCCTTCTTTACCGCTCCCTGAGGAACAGGTTTATCAGCAATCCGCCAGCCGGACCCGGGTTCTCTGACGTTTTTCAAAGAGCAGGGTCTCACGATAGCCAGCCGCCACTGCCAGTCTGGTGCCCTTGGAAAAGTCCCGACCCACTTCCCCGGGAGCATGGGCATCAGAATTGATAAGAAGAGGAATGCCGGCCGCGCAGGCGAGGTTGAGGAAATCGGCAGCAGGGTACTGTTCCTCACAGGGCTTGTGCCACCCGGCAGTATTTAACTCGATAGCACAGCCGGACTCTGCAATGGCCTCAATGGCTGGCTCGTAAAAGCGACGGAGGTCACCGCCCGGGTGATGAGAGAACTTCTTGATCAGATCCGGATGTCCCAGGAAATCAAAAAGTTCACTTCGGGCCATTGCGGAATATTCCTTCCAATAGCGGGTCCAAGCTTCCTCGACCTCAACCTCCTCCCAGGATTTCAGGAGTTCAGGACTGTCAAAATTCCAGCCTCCAAGATAGTGGACCGATCCGATAAGATAGTCCCAATCTGCTTTACGAGTAAGTTCGGTGATCCATTGCTCGCACCCGGGAAGCCAGTCGCACTCAAGGCCAAGGCGAACAGGAATGCGGTTGTGCGCGTAATTGCGGGCCGCTTCAACCCACTCAAAGTATTCCGGAAGGTCAGAGGAGAGCATCCGCCAGTTGTCGAATGGCTCCTCCTCGACGGGAGCGTGGCAAGATACTCCATACTCGCTGAGACCGGCCCTCAGGGCCGCCTCGATATACTCCTGCGGGTTACCCTCGGCGTGGTGGCAGAGAGGAGTGTGGGTATGGTAGTCAGCCGGCATGTGAAATCTTTAGGCCCAGACAGCCTTTGGCGTTGTGGCTTGGGAAGAGCAATACTAGGTTTGGGGTGCGGCACAAGGAAAGGGCCATGTCAGAGTCAAGCGAGCAAGCACGGGTTTCGGCCGGAGACGTATTCACGCAGTCTCTGGTGTCAAAGTTACAAAGGCATCCCAAGAGGATCGTATTTACGGATGGCGCTGACGAGCGCATCCTGCGAGTGGCTGCGCGAATGGTGAAGAGCGGAGTTGGAATTCCGATCCTGTTGGGAAACCAGGAGGAGATTCGTGACCTCGCAGGCACCAGCGGGATCAGTCTCGATTTTGTGAAAGTGCTGGAGCCTTCAACCGCGGGCGACTTTGAAGTCTTCTGTGAGTTCATACAGCGTACGGAGCATGTCCGGGGTATTGAAATTTCTAACGCCGAGGAAATCCTCCAGCAGCCGGCATATTTTGGAGCAATGATGATCCAGTATGGCCAAGCCGACGGACTTGTCGGAGGAAACATCAGCTATCCGGCATCGATCTTTCGATCCCTCCTTCATCTCGTGAAACCATTACCTTCGGTCCCGCGGGTGTTCTCCGTGGCGATACTGTCTGCTCCGCACCTTGCACACTTTGGGAGGGACGGAGTGCTCTTTCTGGCTGACTGTGGCTTGAATGAGGAGCTAACCAGTAAACAACTTGCATCGATTGCGGTTGAGACTGGCCAACTTGCGCGGATCTATCTGGGTCGTCGTCCGAGGGTTGTTCTTCTCAGTCATTCTACCAAGGGTTCCTCGTCGACATCCTTAGCCCGCCAGGTTCGTGTGGCAACAGAGATTGCCCGCCAGCAGGTCGACCCGGAGGAGGTTGAGATCGATGGGGAGCTACAGGCAGACGCCGCGCTTGACCCACTGGCCTCGGAGATCAAAATTCCCAATGCCGAGTTCAAGCAGGCTGCGGATGTCCTTGTCTTCCCAAATCTTGATGCTGCAAATATAACGCTGAAGCTTCTTACCCACGTAGGAGGAGCCAGCGCATTTGGGCAGCTTATTCTTGGATTGGCCCGGCCTGCTGCTCAGGTCTCCCGGACGATGGATGAGGAGAGTATTTATGGCACTGCCCTCGCCGTAGGGGTTGAAGCGATCAAGTACCACGATCTTTACCCGGAGGGAGAAGCTTGAGGGATTCGAAGTTCACGATTCATTAATCTGCTCGAGCCACCGTCCGATGGCGGAAAGAACCTCATCTCTGGTGTCATCTGCATAGGGTTCGTGAAGTGCATTGGGGAACTCACGCAGGGTGAGGGTTGGAATATCGAGACCCTCAAGCAGATTATGAAGGTGCACGGGAGGGCAAACTGGATCCCTGAGGCCCTGCGTCACAAGTAAGGGCAAGCGCGGTGGGGAAGTCCGGAACGTTCTCCGCAGCTCTCTTGCTATCTGAATCAGAGTGTGCCCCCAGCGAGAAGAGATCCGGGAGTGAGTCCTGTTCGTATCCCCTTCCTCGAGATCAGGACGGGGGAGTTTACTGCACTTGTCGTGGGTGACACCTGTCGACACCGTAAACCCGGGCCAGCAGTAAGCCATGAGTCCCGCAAGACAAATAAGAATAGGGTTGTGACCTGCCTCGGGCCGCAGGAGGGGAGAACTAATCCATGAAAAACGGTATAGGCTCGGTCGCTTAAGAATCTCCCGGAGAGCCAGAAGACCTCCGGCAGAGTGTCCGATGATCCCTATGTTTGCATTAGCGGACCCTGCAAGATCACGGCAGCGGGCAAGGTTCGACGCAGCAATCTGGTCAACTATGTGGATGCCCGGTATGTGGCCTCGCTTACCCTCGGAGTGGCCATGTCCTGGAAAGTCGGTTGCTACACAGACTATACCCTCTCGAAGAAATGGCTGAAGAAATGTGCCATACCGCCCTGCAAAGTCTCCCTGCCCGTGCAGGAGGAATACGCTTCCTCGGATAGGAGTTTCCGCTGCAGGGCGAAATACATAGCGACGAAGTATATATCCACTTATCTCGATCTCTTCCTCGCTGGGAATCATTGCTCACCTTGTAGGGATAATATGAGGTCTCCTGCGAGTTCAGCGTCTTCCATGCGGTCATGCTGGGTAAATGCAAGATGAAGGTTGCGGAGAATTCGAAGAAGGATATCACGCATCGTACAAGGACCCAGGATAGCCCGGCGG
Organism: Roseibacillus sp.; assembly: GCA_002723015.1. The sequence goes on from PBNG01000057.1 coordinate 23,379, forward strand.
GAATCGGGAGTCAGCACAGCAGAGTTACTGCGAATCTCATCCACAGAGATGAGGCGGCCTCCTCCGAAACAGTCAACGAGATGGGGAACTCCGTCGATTTCAATCCAAGCGAGAAAATGAGCGGGAAAATTACATCCACCAATCGTGAGATCCAAGCGATGACCAATCAGCATCGCGAGCACGGCGAGACCGATCGGATTGCCCTTCCCGTTCATGATAATCCATAGCAGATCAGCATTACTTGGAGAGTAGAATCCTTCCTTGTCTCCCCGGAAACGGCCGGATCCAAACAGGAATTCGCAGAGAGACCTTTCGTCGTTCTGCGCGGTGTGAACGATAGCCTCATCGGTAATCCGGTCGATAGCATCGGGAAGAGAAGACCGAAGCGATGTTCCGTCATGCAGCAGCTCACTGAGGTGACGCAGAAGCAATTCAAACGATTCCCAGTCCGCCCCGCTTTCGTCCAGACCCTGCTGCGGCACGATCCACCGATTCCGTATCTGGCGTCGACGGCCAGGGGCAAGAAGGTCACTTAACCTTGTTCGATCCTGTTCAGCGAGGTGGATCCCGAGTCGGTCTAGCTCAGCACTCACATCGCCCTCGCAGCTGGCGAAATGCTCCGAGAGAGTCTTTCTCACCACTGGATCATCGTCATCGAGCAGCTTGACTAGATGGGGAAGCTCACTCTCAACATGCATTTTCCGGTGTCTACGACGTAAGGCAGCAAGATCTCCAAGGGCTCTAACAGCACTCCTCATGGGCGAGGAATGGTGCGCGATGCT
>PBNG01000058.1 GCA_002723015.1 Roseibacillus sp.
GAGGATTTCACCAAGAATAATGGCATCCCGCGCCGCGGTCGGAGTGGCCAGTTGTTCCCTGATCGGCCGGCGTCGCATGGTGCGCTTTCTGCGAACCACCCCGGCCTGCCCTTTCCTCACCTGCTCCAAGGCCTTGACCTCTGCAGGACTCAGGGTCGGCTTGGCCTTTGGTCGGGCCGATGGGATGGATTTCGTCTTGGTTTTGACTGAGGCTCTGGACGGAGTCGCAGGTAGGGGCGGTGGAGCCGATTTCTGGGTTCCCCGGGTCTCGGCCGGGACGATGAAGTCGAGAATACTCAGCTGCTCAGGGGCGTCCCGGGAAGGCTGTTCCCCAGTCGGAACTGGAGGAGGGTCCGAGGTGCGCTGCTCCTCCAGGATCTGTTCGCGAGCTGATTCATACCCAAAGGAATCCTGAAGCTCCTCCTCGGCCTCCTCCGCGTTCCCTCCCTTCAGGCGATTGCCAATAAACTTGAGGAAGGCTATCGCCATGAACACCAGCAGGAAGATAGCCTGAGGATTTTCCAGGAGCTGGTCCATTCTATCGGAGAGGGTGTTGAGACGGATGCAGAGAGGGAAGGGCCCTAGGAGATGGGGCTATCGTTACCGGATCCGTCGTCCTCGGCGATGGATTCGCGCATCTGAGTGTCCGCCTCAACGTTCTGGTATCGAACGTAGTCCATGATCCCGAGATTTCCGGAGCGGAAGGCCTCAGAAATTGCAAGGGGAACCTCAGCTTCGGCGGCCACGACCTTGGCACGCATTTCCTGAGTTCTTGCGGCCATCTCCTGTTCAGAAGCCACCGCGGCGGCCCGACGCATTTCTGCCTTGGCCTGAGCGACCTGTTTGTCGGCCTCGGCCTGTTCTGCCTGCAGTCGGGCTCCCACGTTGTCCGCCACATCGACGTCGGCGATATCAATGGAGAGGATCTCGAAGGCGGTCGAGGCATCGACCCCCTTTTCGAGGACGAGCTTGGAAATGTTGTCAGGGTTTTCGAGCACGGCCTTGTAGGATGTAGCAGAACCTACCGAGGTCACGATTCCTTCGCCCACCCGGGCCACAATCGTCTCTTCGGTAGCGCCTCCCACAAAGCGGTCAAGATTGGTGCGGACGGTCACCCGGCCCCGGACGTTAACCCCGATTCCATCCTTGGCGACTGCGGTGATCTTGGTCACTCCTGCTGCGGGATTAGGACAGTCGATCACCATGGGGTTGATCGAGGTGCGGACCGCTTCCAGAACAGTCTTTCCGGTGTCCTTGGTGGCAAGATCAATGGCGCAGGCCCGGTCAAAGCTGAGATCGATTCCGGCCTTGTCGGCGGCGATACAGGCGAGGACCACATTCAGGACATCACCTCCGGCGAGGAAGTGGGCTTCGAGTTGGTCAGTGGTGAAGGGAAGGCCTGCCTGCACCGCAGAAATCCTGCTGTCGGTAATCATCCCGTAGGGCACTTTCCGGAAAAACATTCCTATCAGGCTACTCCATGGCACTTGAGCATTGGCCAGCTTGGCTCGGAACCAGGTGGCGAAGAACTTCAGGAGAACGAGAGCCAAAATAAGGGCGGCAAGGGCTCCAATGAGAATGGCCCCCAGCACTACAATATTGCTCTCGGCAACGGCTAGCGGCAGAGATGGAATCAGGCTTTGCATGGATACGGTAATTTCTCAAACCATAGTTGAGGGAAGTCTCGATGCAAGCGAGGGTGCGAGTTTTCAGTTTGCAGAGAGAGTTTGGCCCGATTGAATCGGTCCGTGTCGGAGCAGCGGACCATTGGTATTATTGCGGGTCGGGGAATTTTCCCGGCGACCTTCGTCAAAGCTGCAAAAAAGCGGGGTCTCAGAATTGTGATGGCAGCATTCAAGGGGGAGACGGAGCCAGAAACTGCGGAACAGGTAGAGGTCTTGGAGTGGTTTCGCGTCGGGCAACTCGGGAAACCCATCAAGTTTTTCCAGCAGGAGGGTGTCAGTGAGTGCGTGATGATTGGACAGATCACCCCGGGCCGGTTGTTCGATCTGCGTCCCGACCTGCGGGTGATCAAGATTCTGGGCAGGATCAAGGAGCGTAACGCTGAGACAATGTTTGGCGCGGTGGCAGATGAACTCGGTAGCGCCGGAATCAAGGTGCTGCCCTCTACCACTTACCTGGAGGACTCGCTTCCCGGGCCGGGACCGGTCTCCGGGCCCCGCCTCGATGCGGCAGGGGTGGACGATGCAGTCTACGGGATGCGGATGGCCAAAGAGGTGAGCAGACTCGATATAGGACAGTCCGTGATCGTGAGGGATGGAACCGTCCTTGCCGTGGAAGCGTTTGAGGGGACGAACAAGTGTGTCCGGCGGGGAGGTGAGCTGGGCAGGGGCAAGAACATCAAGCTGGTCAAGGTCGCCAAGCCCGATCAAGACCTCCGTTTTGATGTTCCGGTAGTTGGACCTGATACCATCCTGGCATGTCGCGATGCAGGTGTCTCCGCGGTGGTAATCGAAGCAAGACAGACTCTCATCCTCGGGATAGAAGAGGTTGAGCACCTATGTAATACCCATGGCATATCACTCCATGCGCTGGAGGCAGGCGGTGCGGAGTAAGGTTGAATATCCTGGGCAGGGACCCCTTCCCGAATTTTTACAACCAGCCTGGGGTGGCCACACTTTTCTGCGCGCCGGTGGAAGGGGCCTGCTACTCGCGAGGGAGACCGACCTGGACAGGCGATGGACCGTGCGACAAAAAATTGCTTACCGCCCGTCGTCGATGATTTCTTTGGCCTCCAGCTCAGCGAGGCGCTGCTGCTCTTCTTCCACAGAGTGAATCCGGAGGGTGACTTTGATTCCCTGTCGCTCAGCGGCAGCACTCAGGACACTCCGGATAGCCCCAGCCGTGAAACCTCCCCGGCCAATGAGCATGGCAACATCGCTATGATCTAGGATGAGCCTGAAAGAGAGATGCTTGGGATCGATTTCAGCGACCCGGAGCTGCGCTGTTTCAGGATGATCGATGAATTGGAGGGCGATATACTGAAGAAAACCGCGGATTTGGTTGGTTGCCTCATGCATAGGTCTCTCTGGGTTACGCCCTAACTTGCGTGAGATACGGGCCGTGTCGAGCCAAACCTCTGTTCCGAGGCCGTTCCAGGGGCAGGAAAATCCAGGGTTCGGACCTGTTATCAGGGCGCAGGGCAAGAAAGCGGACCACTCCGGTGGGTCACGTGACCGGAACCTCCCGGGGGAGGGCGGATTTCTTCCTAGGAAGGACAAGGGTCAGGACTCCATGTTCAAGCTGGGCGTTGATTGCATGGGAATCGAGGTCAGGATGGAGACGGAATTGTAATTCATACCGCTCAGGCACCGGGCGGTCGTGGAGGGAGGCTGCGCTCTCCGGTTGAGGCGAGCGGCGACTCCCGTGGACCGTAAGCAGGTCCTCCCGGAGGGAAACGTTCAGGTCTTCCCGCGCAACACCNGGGAGAGCAATCGAAAGTTGCACCTCCCCGTCTGTGGGCGTTGCCCGATAAATGGGCCTGACGCGTCTAGCGTGATCGTTGACATTCTTGCATGGGCTCCCTGTCTCAGGAGAATTTCGACTGGCATTCATGACTTTCGTGGTGATGGTCTACGCTCTGGCACGATTCAGTTAACCTTGATCTCAAATGGACCGGCCTGATCCTCCCGCTTTTTCGGAAGGGTGATCTCAAGAAGGCCATTCTCGAGCTTGGCCGAGATCGCCTCCTCATCAANCTCCTCCATGATGTGAAAGGTGCGCTCGATACGGGACTGAAANCCGTGGGGAGAATTATCGCGTTCTGCGAGGAGACGAAGCTGGTCTTTCTCAAGAGACAAGGACACGTCCTCGCTGCAAAATCCCGGAAGGTCGGTTTGAACAAGCCAGGCCGAGTCGGTTTCGTAAACTCCGGTTTTCTGTGGCGGAGATTCGTGGGCCCGGCTTCGGGGTGGCAGGGACAGGCCGCGCTGCCATCCAGGAAGGAGATTGAAGGGGTGGAAGTAACGATGATTCAGATTCATTGGACTTGGTTAGTTTTGGTTCCTTCCTCTTCGCAGTTCCCGGTCCACCTTCACTAGGTAGCTANCAATNCACTTACTNTAAGTAAGTTGCATATATTTTCGGAATTCTCAGAGAGGGCAGGAAAAGGATCAAAAAGACCCGAAGGGGACGAATTGTCCCGACGAAGTGGCGCAGTGTGCGAACTCTAAGGCAGGCTACGACCGCCGTGCCCTGCCCTTCTTGAAGGCGAAAATCGCGGTCGCTATGAANGCGAGAAAGACGNTTGCGAATAGAATGACAGCTCGTAGAGCGTGGCCGAATTCAATCTTCNCCGGCTCGCTCTCGGGGGGTATCTCGCTTGGCGCGAGAGCCAGCGTGAGGAAACCGTCTTCAAGAGTGAGCGAGGTTAATCTTTTCATCCATTGTCCGACACCATCGTCGTTCCCAAGATAAATCTGAGCAGGCCGGTAAGGTGAAAATACCCCGACAAATCCTTCGGGCACAGTTTTCCCAGGGACTTCGATTCGCTTTACATCGAAAAATATTTCCCCCCCGCTCAGCTGCGGACTGGTGACCATGGTTCCGTTAAGATAGCGGTAGTCATCTCCTTTCAGCGGGGAACCTCTCATCTTGAATGAGATTTCAATGTGGAGTTCTTCCGTGGTTATCTTTGTGACAGAGAAGGTCCCGCGGAGTTCCCCGAAGTCCTCGAAGGCGGCGAAGGCCAGATTGATCTCTGCAGGACTGAGTCGAAGAGTTGCGGGCCTTTCATTACCAGCGTCGGTNCGGAAGGTCTCTAGGGAAGCATTCAGCTTAATCATCGCGGAAGCGTTTTCCTCGAGGTCCGGCAGGGGCAGTTCCAGAGGGCTGGTGGAGGTGAATTTTGAGATCTCGCGATGCTGCTTGAACAGACTCCATATTCCGAACCCGATCAGGAAGGCGAGTGAGCTCAGGGCTAAAATCATGATGATGCACCCTGCGCCGGGACTCTGGGCCTGCGCGGGTTTTGATCCACCAAGGCCCTGACGGTCAGGGATCGAGTCATCCTGCGCGGGATCTGGCGGGGCTGAGTTCTCGGGCACGGGGTTGGGCTTAAACTTATTGGAGCGACTTTGGAACTTCTTCCTGCGGGAAAGTAAAGAGGGGGTAAATGACTATGGCGTTTGCGGTCAGAATGGTAGGGTCCTGCCGTGGCACGTGTTCTTGTTGGCCTCTCTGGAGGAGTTGATTCCTCGGCAGCGGCGGCCCTGCTTCTTGAGCAGGGCCATGAGGTGGTCGGGGCTTACATGAAGAACTGGATCAACGAGGAGGGCATTCCCGGCGACTGTCCCTGGGAGGAAGATTTGGAGGATGCTTCCGCGGTGGCAGGAGTGCTCGGAATCGAGTTCAGGGTGGTAGATCTGATCGACCAGTACCGGGAACGGATCGTTGATTACCTTCTTGAGGGGTATCAGTCGGGAGTCACTCCCAACCCGGATGTCCTCTGCAACCGGGAAATGAAATTTGGAGTGTTTCTTGATTACGCACTGGCCCAGGGATTCGAGGCGGTAGCCACCGGACATTATGCTCGCAAAAGGTATCTTGATGATGGAACAGCGGTGATCCTCCGCGGCGCGGATCCAAACAAGGACCAGTCTTACTTCCTTGCGCTGATGACACAGCATCAGGTGCAACATGCCCTGTTCCCGGTGGGAGAGATGCTCAAACCACAGGTCCGGGAGGTAGCGGAGAGGTTTTCCCTGCCAACCGCCAGCAAGAAGGACAGCCAGGGAATCTGCTTTATCGGCAATATCAAGATGTCGGAATTCCTTCGTCACCATGTGCCAGACCGTCCGGGTGATATTGTCGATCTGTCTGGAGCAGTGGTGGGACGGCATCTGGGCCTGCACCTTTACACGCTCGGCCAACGCAAAGGTCATGGGGTGGCGTCTCCCCGTGAAGGAATGGCCTACGTGGTGGTGGCCAAGGACCCGGGTCTCAACCAACTCGTGGTGGGTTGGGATGAACTGGCCACTCCTGGTCTCTATGCCGGAGCCTGCACTGTCGCCTCTCTCTCGGTCGTGGGACCGGAATTGTTGCCGCCGACCGGGGCGCGCGAGTGCTCGGTACAGCCCCGCTACCGGTCGCAGGCCGAACCAGCACGGGTAGAGAGGTATGAAAACCGGCTAAAAGTGCATTTTGCGCGTCCCCAACGGGCTCTCACGCCGGGTCAGGTGTGCGCTTTTTATGAGGGGGGGCAGCTACTCGGAGGAGGAATTTTTGAGACCATTGCCCCTGACGATGGGCGGCCTGGTTGACTTTTGTGCCTGAAATCAAGGGTGGCAAAGAGTGTGGTAAAGATAAGCTAACTATTGCGCAGCCCTTAGTATCTGGAGGCGCTAACAAGTGGTGAAGAACAAAGGTATTTACCGCCTAGTAGAACATATGCTTCGATTGTCACGCTTAGTTCAATTTCACCCTTACACGACTATGCTTACACAACACATCTCTACAGAAAAATCGGCCGGTGTCGCGAAGTCCGCGGCAGAAATTTCAAAAAGAACGCAAAATCTCGCGCAGGTCTATTCCACCCTGCAGTTCCTCGAGCGCTGCGTTTCCGCCTGCGAGGTGCTGGCGGATGAGCTCGGTCCGGAGACCTATACTCATCCCCTGCACGAGCACATCAATGAGTGCATTGTGGCAAGTGAGCAGCTCTCTGGCGCGATGGTGCGAGAGTCTCGTTTCTCCATCCAGTATGCGGAGGTCTGCATTGCAGCATGTGCCAATCTCGCGGATGAGTGTGTGCACGCCGAGGCGGTGACCGCCCTGCGCTGCGCGGAGCTTTGTGGCGATGCCATCGACATGATTCGCGATGACTTCGCGATCGCCTCGTCAAATTAGATCTCTCATCGGGACCACAGGCGCAATTCCAAGAAGGGCAGGGCTGCGGCCCTGCTTTTTTTTACAGCGGCTCCGAGTGCTATTCGCGCGAAAGAGCCGGGGAAGCTTATTGCACGGATTTGTCGGATGGGTCCTCGAATTGTGAACGCCAGTATTCCAGGCGTTCTTTGATCCTTTTCTCTAGACCGTTTTCGGTTGGCTCGTAGTAACGTTTCCCTTCCGGCAGGTAGGCTTGAGGGGTGAAGTTTCCGTCGTAATCGTGGGAGTAAAGGTACTCCATGGCCGCCCGGTCTAGGCCGGATCCTTCCGCCAGTTTCTTTCGGAAACTGGTACGGAGATGTTCGGGGACCGCGAGTGTCCGGTTGTCCTCCACGTCCTGGAGGGCTGCCCCGAGGGCCGCATAAGCGCTGTTGGACTTGGGCGCGGTGGCAAGGTAGACGGTCGCATGGGCAAGTGGAATGCGGCCTTCAGGCATGCCGAGGAATTCGAAGGCTTGCTGGGCAGCGAGGGCGACCCGAAGGGCATTGGAATCGGCAAGACCAATGTCCTCTGAGGCCGCGATGACCAATCTCCGGGCGATGAAGCGGGGGTCTTCGCCGGCGTGGAGCATCTTGGCCATCCAGTAGAGTGCGGCGTCAGGGTCGGAGCCCCGGATTGATTTTATGTAGGCCGAGATTGTGTCGTAGTGCTGGTCACCATCGGAATCGTAGACCACCGCCTTGTGCTGAATGGATTCCTCTGCTACCGCGAGATCGATGTGAACGGCGTCATGTTCCCCGGGTGTGGTGAGAATGGCGAGCTCGAGCGCGGTCAGTGCCTTTCTGGCATCTCCGTCAGCTTTCTCAGCGAGATGATTCAGTGCATCGTGGTCCGCAGTAATCTCCCGGGAGCCGAAGCCTCGCTCCGGCTCTGCAAGGGCCCGTTCAAGAAGGAGAAGGAGGTCCTCGGTAGAGAGCGGTTCAAGTTGGAAGATCTGGGAGCGGGAGACGAGCGGAGAGTTGACGTAGAAGTAAGGGTTGTGGGTGGTTGCCCCGATGAAGCGCACGGTGCCTTTCTCAAGGTGAGGAAGGAGGACGTCCTGCTGGGCCTTGTTGAAGCGATGAATCTCGTCAATGAACAGGAGTGTGCTCTGATCTCGGAGTTTCGTGTAGGTGCGGGCCTGCTCGATCTTAGCTCGAATTTCAGCGACATTGGATTCCACTCCGTTCAGCGCTTCGAAACGGGAACCAGTCGAGTTGGCGACGACCCATGCAAGGGTGGTCTTCCCGGTTCCAGGGGGGCCATAGAAAATGAGTGAAGTGAAGCGGTCGGCCTCGATCGCCCGGCGCAAGAGTTTGCCTTCTCCGAGAATATGTTGCTGTCCGGCAATCTCGGAGAGTGAGCGGGGGCGCATGCGCGCGGCCAACGGTTCCTGTGCGCCAGGTGAGTTCACCTGCGGATCCTCGGGTGATTCCATGAAGAGTCCGTCCACTTCGTCCACGATAGGCTGGAGTTTCAGCACTCACAATCCTGGAGGACGCTGGAAAGAAGGATTCTTCGTGAAATGCGGGCGAGCCCGGGGTATGGCTCGAAATGCTGATGAAAGACAAACCACTCGCGCCATTTTCAATTCTGGGAGCGTTGGTCCTGCTGGGCCTCGCGACAACCCTCTCTGCGGAACTCAAGGTGAACCGCGATCTACGCTACGGACCTCACCCCCGCAACGTGATGGATGTTTATTGGAAGACCGAATACAAAGACGCTCCCATCGTGTTCACTATTCATGGAGGCGGGTTCAAGAACGGAAGTAAGGGCTATTGCAACANGGACATGCAGGATCTCTACATGAGCAANGGGTGTATTGTTGTTTCGCCGAATTATCGCCTGATGAAGCGGGGTTCGTCGGTNACTCCGAACGATTGCGTCCTCGATGTNGCGATGGCAGTGGCTCACATCCAGGCCAATGCGAAAAAGTTTGGTGGCGATCCCCAAAAAATTATTTCGACGGGTGCTTCTGCCGGGGGGCATATCAGCGCCCAGATCGCCTATCGTAAAAAGTGGGACTGGCCGACTGGGGCCAAGCATAAGCCGAAGAAAATCAACGTGGTGGGGTGGTTTGGGAACAGTCCCGGATTGTCGCCGGCGCTCATCAAGCAGGTGGNGCCCGGAGATCCCCCCGGTTTCGTGATGTATGGGGGAAGGGAGCACCCCAGGACTCCAGCGTCACAAGGTCATCAGATCCAGGCCGCCCTGAAGGAGCACAAGGTGTGGAGCAAGATGGTTTACATCGCCCACATGGGACACGTGCCCGCCAAGCGGGTGCTGTTTAGCCCCAANACTCGCGACANGGAAACTCATCAGGCGTTCAGTCAGTTCCTTGATATGATCTGCCACGGCAAGGGTAGCCCCAAGGGAGGCGACGTCATTAAGGTAAAGAGAAATCAAAAAGGATAAGCAANCCGGTTAAACGAAGGCACNNAAATTCGATTATCACCGGATCCGGTAGGCGATCCCTCTGGATGAATGGCTTGAGGATCCCGATTGGATCCACGGGTTTGCCATGGCCCTAGTGGTTTCCGCCCGCCAGAACAGCGGCTGCAGGCATGCGAGCGGAGGATAGGAAATTTCGCTGGTCCATGGATGCCGTCGTCGGGGGATGATAGGNCGGGGGTCATTGAATGGAAACCTGTTGAGACGGTATATTTTCGCCGCAANCGNTCTGCGTTAGGGACTGACTATCCGGGGTGGGTCGCTTATGGTTGAGGNCATTGAAAGCGCAGATGCCAGTTCTTTCCCTGCTGACGCTCGTTGTGCTGTCGGCGCCGGCCGATTCACGGCCTAACATCCTGTTCTGTATTTCAGATGATCAGTCTTACGCCCACACGGGGGCGAATGGGGATCCGGTGGTCAAGACGCCGGCATTTGATCGAGTTGCCCGGGAGGGGATCCGTTTTACCCATGCCTTCTGCGATGCGCCGACCTGCGGTCCTTCGCGGAGTGCGATTCTGACNGGTCAACCGATCTGGCGGCTTGAAGAGGCCGGCAACATTCACAGCACCCTGCCGAAGAAGTTCATCACTTACACCGAGGTGCTGGCCGAGGCCGGCTACTCGGTGGGTTATACCGGTAAGGGATGGAGTCCCGGACGCCTGCAGGCGGGCGGCCGCGATTCAAACCCGGCGGGGAAGGAGTTTGGGAAGCGCCGCTTGAAGCCTCCCTTCAAGGCGATGCGAAACACGGACTATGCCGCGAATTTTGATGATTTCCTCGCCCAGTTGGAAAAGGATCAGNCGTTCTGTTTCTGGCTAGGGACCAGCGAACCTCATCGCGGATTCGAGGCGGGGGCAGGTAAGCGGACGGGCAAGGATCCGGCCAAGGTGATTGTGCCCCCGATTTTTCCGGATCACCCCGTGGTGCGGAGTGACATCCTCGATTACTACGTGGAGGTCGAGCATTTCGACCAGATGGTGGCNAGNGCCATGGCTTCGCTGGAGAAGGCCGGCCAGCTGGACAACACCATCGTNGTGGTGACCAGTGATCACGGAATGCCGTTTCCCCGGGCCAAGGCGAGTGTGCACGACCAAGGGTCGCGGGTGCCGCTGGCCATCCGCTGGCCCCGGGGCGTCAAGGATTCCGGTCGGACCGTGGATGCGTGCGTGAATCTCAGCAGCCTTGCCCCGACCTTTCTTGAGGCCGCCGGCTTGAAGGTGCCGGGGATGATGATTGCGAAGAGCNTGNACGACGTTATCGAGAACAAACCGGATCCAGGTCATGCTGCGGCCTTCATCGCGATGGAGCGACACGATGGATGCCGGAAGGGAGGGAAGGGCTACCCCTGCCGGGCGATCAGGACGAAGGACTATCTTTACATTAGCAATCATACGCCGGATCGCTGGCCAGCGGGCANCCCGGACCGGCAGTTCTGTGCGAGGGATATCCCTTTCGGGGAGGTNGACTCCTCGCCCACCAAGTCCCTGCTNATGGACAACAAGGACAAGCCGGGGTTCAAACGCTTTTATGACCTCGCTTTTGACAAGCGCCCCGCGGAGGAGCTCTATGAGGTGCGCAAGGATTCCGGACAGATTGTGAATCTCGCGGGGAAAGCGGAATACGAAGAAATCCGTCAAAAACTAGCCTCCCGGCTCAGGGGCTATCTTACTCAAACGGGAGATCCCCGGGCGCTCGGGAAGGATGCGCCTTGGGATTTTTATCCCTATTATGGCCTCAGGCGTAATAAGAGCTGGAAGGTAGATCCCAAGCCATGAGCGAGCGGGACCCTCTCCGCTGACCTTCTTCTACACGTTTCTTTAATTTCTCCGCGCCNCCGCCACGAAATCGTCTCCTAATTTTATGGTGATCCCCGGGAGTTCTGCNTTCAGTTGTTCCCGGCAAATGCGAAGCATTTGTAAGNTAATAACCACCAGATCATGGGAAACGGAAACCATTCCAGCGAGATCGTTTCGGGAGAGCCCGAGATCTTTTCCCAGCTGCGTNGCTTTGAAGGGGTCGATGGTGTTGGTGTAGCTCTGCAGATTGTCAACGTGCTTTCGAGTGGCTGGTGGGAAGGTTGATGAAATGATTAGAGTTGCTCCNAGTTAAGGTTGAGAGATGGCCTCAACAGCGATTAGAACGATCCTCGCCGGTGATGAGACCGNTGTTCCAGGAGATAGCCCATTTGANCGACTTGATTTGGGTAACGAGTATTCNTTCGTAGGAGCACTGTCCATGCAACTGGGGGCGAGGACGAGTAGTGCTACGGCGGTCGCCCTCTCTCCGGAATGGGCCCTCACAGCTGCTCACAATGTCGATTTTAATGACGATGGCGCGGAAGATCCCGGGATAGAGATCGCTTTCCATCTCCCGGGGCATGGAGTCTTCGCAGTGAGTGAAGTTCATCCTCATCCAGACTTCACGGGATTCGCCAGCCCGGCTCTTAATGATGATCTGGCTCTCCTGCGCCTGTCAGCCCCAGTGACAGATATGATTTCCTACCCTTCACTCGGATCGGAGTTGAGGATGGNAGACGAGGTTGTGTTGGTGGGATTCGGACGGTCCGGCTTTGGTGACCTGGGCTACCGGACGGCTAGCGGACTGGTGGACCGTCGGTTTGGATCAAACGTGATCGACCTTCTTTCTCCTGACGACGATGGGGGCCAATCCCTGGAACTTTATCGCTACGATTTCGATGATCCTCTGACTCTTGGTGAGGGTGGCAGCCTCGGGAACGGGATTGAGACGATGATTGGACCAGGAGACTCAGGTGGCCCGGCGCTTCGTCTTGCCTCTGATGGTTGGAACCTTGTTGGTATCAATACATTCACCCAGGGTCGCGGCGGTCGATTTGGAGACACCGGCGGAGGGGTGGTGCTCNCTCCCTACGAAGGATGGATTCAGGATGTNACCGGGATTCCTGAGCCTAGTTCCGGGCTTCTGATCGTCTTGGCAGCCCTCCTGATTCTGCTTCAGCGGCGTTGAACGGACCCTTGGAAGAGTGACATGAAAAAGCGTCAGGCCGCGGCAGGATCCTCTCCTCGCTTAATTCAAAACTTGCCAAATGGCTCCCGGTAACAAACGTGGGCCCTGACAGGTAGAGATCCCGGTAATGAAGAAGACGAGACTGACAGGCACACTTCTTCTTCTGAGTTTGTTCTCAGGATACTTCGCCTTGGAAGCGAAAGAAGGTCGCCCGCCAAATATCGTCTTCTTTCTCGTAGATGATCTCGGATGGAGCGATGTTGGTTGCTATGGCAGTAGCTTCCACGAGACCCCGAATGTCGACCGTCTCGCGAAGGAAGGGATGCGGTTCGATAATGCTTATTCTACCTGCCATGTCTGTTCGCCCAGTCGGGCCAGTATCCTGACNGGGAAATACCCGGCCCGCACAGATCTGACGGAGTGGTTGGGGGGAAGGCCCGAGCGAGCGTTCGAGAAGCTCCACAGCGCCCGGAAACTGATGTCGCTCCCNGAGGAAGAGGTGACGCTGGCAGAGACCTTGAAGAAACATGGGTATGCGACGGCCAACTACGGAAAGGCTCACTTGCGTAAGGATCCCAGAACCTATGGCTTTGATGAGGCCATCGTCGGGTGGGTCCGCTCCTATTATCATCCCTTTTCGCCTCAGTATTCGAAGACTCTCCCGTCACGTAAGGGAGACTACTACACCGATAAGCTGACTGATGCGGCGCTTGATTTCATTGAGCGAAACAGAGACCGCCCTTTCTTTGTGCATCTGGAGCATTTTGCGGTACATGATCCCATTCAGGGTCGGAAGGATCTGGTGGANAAGTACNGGAAGAAGCTGGCAGGGATGCCTAAACAGGACGGACCGGAGTATATTNTGGAGCCAAATCCAGACGGGCCATCTCTCTCCGCGGAAGAACTGAAAAGGTTGGAGAAAAACGATGCTCTCGAACTGCACCAGGAGAAGCGGGTATGGTGGGTGAAGCAAAGGCAGGATAATGTGGAGTTCGCCGGGATGCTCGAGGCGACGGATGAGAGCCTGGGGCGAATCCGGGCGAAACTGGAGGAACTTGGGTTAACGGAGAACACGATCGTGATCTTCACCGCTGACAATGGAGGAATGTCGGCATCGAACCAGTATCGCGGCATTAATCAGTCCCGGGAGAATCTCGACAGTCGGTTTGCCTCTTCGAATCTCCCATTGCGTGGGGCGAAGGGCTGGAACTACGAGGGAGGTATCCGGGTTCCTCTCATTGTGCNGTGGCCGGGGGAGGTTGAGGCCAATGCCNTGTCCCATGCGCTGGTGACCGGGACCGATTTTTATCCGACCCTTCTGGAAATGATCGGCCTGCCAACACTNCCCAAGCAGCACCTCGACGGGATGAGCTTTCTGCCNGCCTTGAAAGGCAAGGATCATGAGAGGGGAGCGATTTACTGGCATTTTCCACACTACAGCAATCATGGTTACCAGAGCCCGGGTGGAGCAATCCGCCTCGGGAATTACAAGCTGCTGGAATACTACGAAAACGGCAGTGTTCAGCTTTTTGATCTTGAAACCGACCTTGGCGAGCAGAACGATCTTTCTTCCGAGAGGCCAGAGATGACTGCGAAACTGCTGAAACTGCTTCAGGACTGGCGAGGGAAGATGGACGCGAAAATGCCTCGCAGGAAGGGCGCAGCCTCATCTATCGATCAGCGGAAACTGCCTGGCAAACCGGCCCTGGTTGGGTCTTCCAATCCGAAATGAAGACGCTCATTGCCGCCCAGTTTATGAGCTTCCTGATATGCGGGACAGCCCTGTGCGAGGCTGGAGAATTACGGGAGGTCATTGTGAGTCATGCCGACGAGGGCGGCATTCTCCAGCTGTTCCGAATGAAGGAGGACGGGTCGGCGCGAGTCCAGCTGACGCACTCCAAATCCGGCTGTCGCATGCCCTCGGTGTCACCCGATGGCCAAAAGCTTCTCTATCTGGAGCCAGGGAAGGACTCTCTTCGCCTCTACCTATCGAATATCGATGGGAGCAAGCCCCGTGTCCTGGTCCGGGAGGGAATGAATCTCCTGCCATCGTGGCTTCCAGATTCCCGCCATGTGGTCTGGATGAAGGCCCTTCAGGCGGATAAGCGCCAGGACCCGGCATCTCGCAGCCGCATTCATATTCTGGATACCCGGACAGGGGCGACCCGAAGACTCTTCAGTGATCCTGAGCAGATCAAGCACAGTAATGCCATGCCCTCGGTGTCACCAGATGGTGCAAGGGTGGCCTTTGTCTCTGATCGCAGTGGTTCCTTCAGGATCTGGGTAAGCAAGCTTGATGGAAGCGAGGCAAGATTGATCTCGCCAGTCGTCGTAGAGACACACAAGACGCTCAAGCTACCGATTGAGCAGAAAGTCCCAGCATGGTCTCCCAATGGGCAATGGATCGCTCACTGGGAAGGAGTGGAGATGATTCATATGAGCCCCTACACCGGAATCAAGAATCCGCAGAGGGACCAGGAGATTTCCAGAACCTTCAATGTCTGGGTGGTCAGTCTAAATGGAGAAAAACGGAGACGGGTCGGTCCCGGAGACGATCCCTCTTGGTCTCCCGATGGCTTCGTTACGAGGGCCTTTCCGGATCAAAAACGGGGCGGACCTAAGGTGATGATTGAGACGAAGTCAGGTGAAAAGGAATTGAAAATTGTGCCCTCCGGCAGGAACTGGGGCCGCTTCTCCTGGATACCGGCTGAGCTTTCTCCGACCTGGACGCCTAATCCTTGAGGGATGCAAAGAAAATAACGGGGGTCCTTGGGGCTGTCCATGATCCTTGCACAATCCGAGCAAACAAAATAGAAGACGGCTCGCTCATCTCACCTGACCCTATGCGAAATACAATTGGAGTGTTGCCCATGAAGCCAATATTGGCGGTCCTTGTTTCGCTGGTCATCCTGAGTGGAGATCTGCTTCATGCTCAGGCCTCGAAGCCGCGAGTGAATAATGAGAAGCCCGAGAAGGGTAACCAGACTAAACGTATTCATCCCCACGCTCTGAAGCTGATCCTTCGGGGAAAGAAAAAGGAGGCGGTGTCCTATCTGAGTTCAACCGCAACCAAGGGGGTGAATCCCGGCCACACGAGAATGCTGCTTGACCTCGCCGAGGGGAAGCCGGATGCGTGGAAGTTTGATGCCGGGAGTTGGCCCTGGGAGCGAGTTCTTCCGGATACCTCTCTCAAGAAGGACGAGTTAACGGAGAGGTTCACAATTGCGTTTGGAGGAGGAGCGGGATACGTGCCGGCCAACGAGAGGGTGTGGGACACAATCCGGGAAATCGATCCTCGGGCAGTGCTTCTACTCGGAGATAATGTCTATATCGACGATCCAGAGACGCCGGAAATGCAGCTCTTTCATTATTTCCGGCGTCAGAGTCAGCCAGAGTGGATGAAACTGGCGAAGCAGGTGCCGATCTATGCCATCTGGGACGATCATGATTTTACCACGAATGATGGCTGGGGTGGACCGGAGGTCGATGAGCCTGGATGGAAAAGGGAGGTGTGGAGAATTTTCAGAGAAAATTGGGATAACCCCTATTATGGGGGTGGCGAGAAACAGCCTGGATGCTGGTTTGATTTCGAGATCGGAAAGGTGCGCTTCATCATGATTGATGGCCGGTATTATCGTGAGTCTCCTAATAGCAAGAACCCCTCCATGCTCGGTCCGGCCCAGATGAAGTGGTTGAAGTCGGTGCTCTCAAAGGATCCTGCCGTTTTCACGGTGATATGCTCAAACGTGCCGCTTGCCCCAAAAGTAAAACCTGGATCGAAGGATACCTGGGATGGCTACAGCGAGGAGCGTCATCGGATTTACGAGTATATCGCATCCCGAAAAATCCCCGGGGTGGTCATACTGTCCGCAGATCGTCACCGCTCGGATGCCTATCGCACCGACACCAGTATCGAGGGTATGTACCCGGTATATGAATTCAGTTCCTCGCGTCTTACCAACCAGCACGTGCATCGGCTCATCGATTCCTCGCTCTTTGGATACAATGAAAAGCAATCCTTTGGACGGGTGGATTTCGATGTGGAGTCAGAGGATCCATCAGTCAAATACACGATAGTGAATATCGATGGGAAAGAGATTCACTCGCTGAAGGTCCGACGGAGTGATCTGGATTTCAAGTAACGGAGTGAGTCCCGAGTGTCACGGGAGTAAAAAGGGCTGAGGACAGCAGGAAACATAGCTACATGGAGACTCTTCGACCGTTCAGGATCCGGTGTTTGGCGCGGGTGGTGGTGGGATTGCTGGTCGTGCGGTGTTTTGCGACGGCGGTGCTGCAGGCCAGTTCTCCCAATGTCATTCTGATCTATATTGATGACCTTGGATATGGAGATCTGGGCTCGTACGGATCCAAGGATATCCCGACTCCGCACATCGACCGTTTGGCCAAGGAGGGAGTTCGTTGCACGGCGTCCTACATTACAAATCCTCCCTGCTGTCCGAGTCGTTGCAGCATGCTCATGGGTCAATACGGGCAGAGGTTTGGCAAATATGGCATGTCGAGAGGCCTGCCGATCCCCGAGGACCGTCCGACCCTGGCCCAGTTTCTGGGTGAGGAAGGATATGTCACGGGACACGTTGGAAAATGGGATATCGGGAGCAGGACCCAGGGGCCGTTGCAGACCGGCTTCCGGGAGGCGGCGAGGACCCCTCCCAAGAAACAGTATACCAGCGCAGAGTTGCTGCGCATGTCCCCCAGCTTGCGAAGAAAGGTGCAGGGAAAGAACGGGCAGTCAAAATACTATTGCGTCGACAAGGATGGCAGGACGGTCTGGCTAACCGATTACGATGGGGACTCCATGGTGGACTTCGTTGAGAGGCATAAAGGTAAGCATTTCTTCCTCTATTGGTCACCCGAGGCGGTGCATTCCTTCAATACGGAGGTTCCTGAAAGGTTAATGAGCCGTACAGGGGCAAAGGGTAGTCGGCGTTATCTCGCGGGAGCAATTTCCTCGGTCGATGAGCAGGTCGGAAAGTTACTCAAGGTTCTTGAGAAAAACGGATTGCGGGAGAGGACGCTTATTATTTTTTCGAGCGATAACGGTGCAAATGGTGGTGAGGGAGGAAGCTCAGCACCCTACAGTGGAGGGAAGGGGCAGGGAACGCAGAAGGAAGGATGGGTGCGGGTTCCCACCATTTTTTCCATGCCCGGGTCTCTTCCACTGGGAGCTACCCATGAAGGCCTGATTGCGAACTTCGACTTTTACGCGACCATCGCTGCCCAAGTGGGAAAGGAAATACCCCCGCATTGTGATGGTGTGAATCTGTTTCCGTTTCTCAAGGGCGAAAAACCGGGAAACGCACACGAATACCTTTTCTGGCTTAATAACGAGCCGGGAGATGCAGTGCGGCGACACCTGATCGCGGTGCGCTGGAAGGAGTGGCGGCTTTACCGCAAATACAGGAAAGATCCCTGGCAACTCTTTGACCTCGCCTCCGACCCACGTGAGGAAAGCGATGTTTCCGAGAAGCACCCAGAAGTGGTGTCCCAGCTTTCAGAGAAGCATGCGGCATGGGTGAAGACCCTGGCTCCACTCCGCGAGGTGCCGAAGAACGACGGGCCGAGACAGCGGGTAACAGTGGGTCATGGATGGGCAACTACTCCGTAGGAACTTGATTCGAGTGGGATTGCTATGTCTGCCAATGAACAAAAGGACTGCCAGAGAGGGCAGAGATCGAGAGAAGAGAGGGGCGGGGCAGGCGACCGTGTTTCATTAATTGCTGGTTACGGTAGCCGGGGCGACCTGTTGGAGCTCGTCCGAGGAGCGCTTCTCAAGGTTCTGTTTTTTGGAATGATTCCATGGGGAATTACCCTGGGTGAAGAGAAGCCTGCGTTTGTGGATTACTGCGCTCGCCTCGAGCAGGAAATCCAGGGAAGAAAGCATGGGTTCATGGCAGGGAATCTCTCGTATTACGTCGGTGGTTTTCATGCCAGTTGGCGTCTTGTGGAGCATGAGACCATCGGGTTGACTCATCCCTTCCACCATGATCTCAGGAGTCGTGGGATCGGCCGGCTCGAGAGTGAATTATCGGGTGGTGAGCATACCGGTGTCGGTAATGATTATTCTGGATGGGAATTCTACAAGGATACCCGGGTCCTTTATGGGAGCGTAGAGGTAGACGGGAAGATCTATACAAATCCGGTTCCTGAAACAATGACGTGGCGTCCGGACAGGATGGTCTGCGAATATGAGATCGGTGGAGTACGTCTCCGGGAAGTGAAGTTTATCGCGGCCAACGATGCAGCAGCCTCCGTGATAACGTCCTCAGAGCCGGTAGTTCTGCATTTCTCGGGTCACAGCTTTTATCACCGTAATAGTGTCTCTTCTTCCGCCACGATTCGTCACGACGAGGCCGGTAATGCCCTCATTATCCGGGAGGGTGGGACGGTCAGATCACGTCCTGATCCGGGAGGTTCGGAAAGGATAGGGCCCATCGTCTACGAGGGAATGTCTACGGTGCTGAGCGCGTCGAGAGTAATTGGAAGTAGCCTGTCTCTTGCGCGGGATCAAAGGGGCGTGCAGAATTATGAGTTCTCACTATNNTGCGACCGGGAGGGAACGGNCGTGTCCTGGGCCATGCATGATGACCCCGAGCGGGCGATCCNAGCGGCTCGCAGGATCATCGTTGATCATGAGTCTCTTCTTTCCGCCAAAACAGCGGAATGCAATCGAGAGCTTAACGATGAAATTCCCTGGTTCCGTTGCCCGGACCAGCGATTCGTTGATATCTACTACTATCTCTGGGCGCTCTTTCTGATGTATTACATTGAGGTCGGCAGGGGATGGGAGCTCGAGCGTCACACCCAGACAGCGGTGAACAATTTTCTCGGGATTCACCGTTACGATGCAGTGTTCCAGATCAAGGTGGGAAGCTGGGCGAGGACGAAGAACAGATACGCCTACGGCAATGTGCTGACCTGGAAACATCTCACCAAGAACGGCCGATATCGTGAAACACCGGATGGACTCCGATTACTCTCGGACAATAAGGGAATCTCGTGGCACAGTGGTGCCTACGGGGCGGAAACATCAGAACACGTTCTCGGAGCCTGGCAGATCTATGAGCACACAGGTGATAAGGAGTTCCTGAAGGAATGCTATGAGGATCACTTTTCTAGCCTGTTCTGGANGNNGCTTCCAAGCATGGCCATGAATCAGTTCGAGGTNGCTGATGTTCTTGAGAAGATNGCTCGATTAACAGGTAACGAGGCTGACGTCGCTCATTGGAGAAAGATCATACGGAGGGATCCTGAACACGTCCGGCGCATGTTTGAAGTTCGCTGGCAGGTGAACGGGGTTCCATCCTATTTCGCGGCTCCGGACAATGGCATGCTGATGACCAATGGATTCTGGGCCATGCGTTCCCCCTANTTCCCTCAGGCCTATGCTCGGCCCATGCTTGAGGAATGGGGGCTCGACAGGGAAAAGGGATTTTTTGGCGAGTTCTTCCCTCTGGCGATGGCGCGCCAGTCGATGAAGCAATTTGCAACAAAGGTAGATCACTCTTTCGGCTACACTCCAGATACCGCTTATTTCACACTCGATGGACTTTTTCGACAGGGGATTAGGGAGAAGGGTGCGGAGCTGACCCTGAATCATCTGAGGAATTATAATTACCACCATGAATGGGGCATTCCCGTAGCTCCNGAGGCGTATCGCAGNGATCTCAGTCTGTTTGGAGATCAGTTTTCGAACTTCAATGCGGGAAAGATCCTGCTCTACCTGGAAGGCCTAGCAGGACTGCATATCTCGATTCCTGAAAACCGGGCAACTATTACTCCTTCGCTCCCACGGGAATGGGAGTGGATGGAATTTCGCCTGCCGATCAAGGATCAGTGGACCACGTTTCGTTACGAGAGAGATGCTGTCAAGGTTCAGGGGTGCCCGTTGGACTTTACGGTCAGCGAATCGCAGGGGAGGTAGCCGCGTTNTCTCGAAAACTTTCNATTCACGTCGTTCTCATGACGCGCGGGGGCGGGTTCTGTTCTTTAGATTTGCTGCAGCGCAAGGGTGGTAGACATTATGCGACTCGGTCCTTAAGGTGAAGGTGTTCATGAGAAGATACGTAATTCTTGTTTTAGGGCTTCTGAGTGCGGTGCTGCAGGGTGAGGAGCTGCGGAGTGCTCCGATCGTTTTCGGACAGGAAACGATGAACTCTTTTCTCCCGGAGAAGTCCGGAAACCCAATTCCCGGAAGTGAAAAAGAATGGGAGGTCTTGAAAAATTCGTGGATGGAACGAATCAGGGAGGAGTGTTTTTCCGGTTGGCCTGAGAGCGCCAGTGGTGATGAGCCCAAAGAGGTTTTTGAAGCAGGGAAGGATGNGGTTACGCTCAGGGCGATTGAATATACAAGCATGGGAAGACGGCTTACTCTGTATGTCGCGCATCGGAAAGGCCTGGAGGATCCTGACCTCGTTGTTCTGAATCTCCTCGATACAGCGGGCTGGGAAGAGTTTCTCTCGACGATGAGGCCCGGTTTCGAAAAGCAGTTGAAGGGGCAGAAGCTACCCGAAGGAGACCTCAAGTCATTCGAGCAGCATCAGAGGATGTTTGGTTCATTCAAATGGGTCATGGCCTACGCGCCTCCAACAGGAGTAGGGCCGACGCGACTGGGGCCGGAGAAGGCCGGAAAGCGTAATCTGAGGTTACAGACCGCAGGTCACACCATCGATAGTGTCAGGGTATGGGACGCCCGGCGGGCGATTCAGAGCCTGCGTTCCAGTGGCGGAATGGAGGGCGTCTCTCTCTGGCTGCAGGGCAGTGGAAGGATGGCTGGNGTTCTCGCCTACGCATCACTTTTTGAACCTGAGATTACCCGGCTCGATCTTCATAATCCGCCNGTTTCGCATAATGATGGCCCATTTTTCTTCAACATCCTGAGAATCATGGATGTCCCACAGGCCCTNGCCATTGCGCTTGAGCGCTCCAAGGTGGTGATTTACCAACAGGGGGACAAAGGTTGGGAGTATCCGGTCGCGGTGGCTCAGACGCTGGGGTGGAANACGAAGTTGCAGATTCGGCCCAGTCAGGCAGGTAACTAGCGCTTGTTGCGATAGCAGTGCCAAATACGGAGGTTTTCAATCAGGTCCCTCCCAGTTGCAGACACCCGGAGATTATTATGAAGTTCTGGAAGAAAGCAGTCCTCTGTATCCTGCTTGTGGAAGTGGTGGGGAACGCCAGTGGCTTGGTGACCTTCAGCTCAATCAAGGATTGGTATGTGATGCTNGAACGTCCTCCNGGGACACCTCCGAATGGAATCTTCGGTCCGGTATGGACCCTTCTCTTCGGGATGATGGGCTATGCTCTGGCTCTTGTGCTTTCTGAGGGAACTGGGAAGGAANGAACGATCGCGCTGAGGTGGTTTTCGATCCAGTTTCTATTAAATCTTGCATGGACGCCGGCATTTTTTGGGTGGCACCGGATGGATGTTGCGCTTGGTATCATCGGTCTCCTGATCGTCGCGGTAGCCCTCACCGTCAGGCGCTTTCGCAAGATTCATCGCTTGGCCGGATGGTTGTTGGTTCCGTATCTGCTCTGGTTGGGGTATGCATCCTATCTGAACGCGGGATTTCTAATCCTGAACGATTAGATGTGGCGTGGAACGGGGAGCCCGCCCCCTGAGGTGATCCGAACANGGACACGGTTCGGANGCATTCATTCAGGAAACGAAACCCTNATCCCGGCTGCTGAAATCGAAGTTGACCCNGATGCGCCGGGTGAAGTGCTTGAGTGAAAAGACGGCCAAGGATTAGTNTGNTAACACGAAATAAACTTATTTACAGGGTCTTACAGGNNAAATTTACGATGTTNAATTANNCAGCNCAGGGCGTTGTAGCATGCGAGGGGCATGGTGATCGCNTCGCGCAGATACGTGAGAATTCCGGGCTGGTTTAGAAGTTGCGTTGCGCTAACATCGNANAGTTACCANTAGGTCAGGTTATGCGAAGTCCATTGAATCGAAGAACATTTCTGCGGGGAAGCGGCGTGGCAATGGCCCTGCCCATGCTTGAAGCCATGATTCCGACCGCACGAGCGGCGCGCCAGGCCAGTGGCCCGGTGAAACGTTTCGTGTGCCTTTCGAATAATTACGGGGTNTACCAGAATGCTTTTTTTCCGGACGAAGCGCAGGTTGGTGCGAGCTATGACATGCCGGAAACCTTGNNGTCTCTAGAAAAGCATCGGAAGGACTTCACCGTATTTTCAAACCTTGACCATGGTTTTACTGGAGGGCATCAGGGAGTTCCGGTGTTCCTGAGCGGAGTGCGTCCTGTCCTGGCCCACAATTATACGGAAGGCAATATTAGCCTCGACCAGAAGCTGGCCGAACACCATGGGGCTGCGACTCGATTTCCCTCCATGACNTTGGGAGTAAGGGAGCGAAACCTCCTCAGTTTCACNCGGACCGGGGTGCAGGTTCCTTCCATCGACATGAGAGCTGCCTACCGTGCCATGTTCCACGAAGACAGTGCTGAAAAGAAGGCTTCCGCAGGTGAGCGGTTCAAGCGGCACTCCAGTATCCTCGATCTTGTCGGCGAGCAGGCAAAGAGTCTCAACAGGAAACTGGGAAAGCAGGACCAGACAAAGCTGGAAGAATATTTCGATGCGGTGCGGACCATGGAGAAGAAAATTGTTCAGCAGGAACCCTGGCTGGAGCGGCCCAAGCCAAAAACAGATGTCAAGGAACCCAATCCCGGGAATGGAACAGCTGAGCAGTTGAAGGCGATGATCGAGTTGATCGCTCTGGCGCTTCAGACCGATTCAACAAGGGCTATCACAATGGTCAGCNGCTTCGCCAATGGCGATTTTGGATTGAACGGGGGATACCATGGGTTCTCGCACCATGGCGAGAGGCCGGAGCCTGTCGCGGCGCTGAAGAAGATCGAAGGCTATCAGATATCAATGATGTCCTACTTGATTGATCTGCTCAAGAAGCAGGAAGATCCCATCAACGGAGGGACTCTCTTCGATCATACCACGATACTTTATGGATGCGGCATGGCGGCCGGCACCCACCAGACAAAAAACCTTCCGCTGGTCCTGGCAGGTGGGGGCTTCAGACATGGAGAGCACAAGGTTTATCCCAAGGAGGACCTCCAGAGAGTCCCTGCAGCCAATCTCCTTCTATCCATTCTTCAGAGTAGTGGGCTTGAAATAGATCAGTTCGGATCCAGCACGGGTACACTTCGGGGACTGGAGTGGAAGGCGTAGAGACGAGTCGGAAGTCCCTGGATCCAGCAAACTTATCCGATGCCCATCCGGCTGTTTGCCACTGTCGCCCTCATGCTAAGCTGTTTGCCGGGCCCTGTGCTCGCGAACACACTCGGGGAGATCCGTCCTTTCCTGCAGGAATACTGCCTTGATTGCCATGGGGCCCAGAAACAGAAGGGCGACTACCGGTTTGATACTCTGGGAACCGATCTCTCAGATATTCAGACTCTGGAGACGTGGCAGAACATCCTTGATCAGCTCAATCTTGGTGAAATGCCACCAAGGAAGAGCCTGCAACCGGAAAAGGAGGAATGGTCCCCAGTTGTAGAGCAGCTCACGGGAGAGCTCGCCTCGTTTTATGCGAAGAAGCGGAGCACTGGTGGCCGGACAGTTCTCCGGCGGTTGAATCGTCATGAACTGCGTAACACCCTGAGGGATCTCCTGTATCTTAATGGGCCACAATACCGGCCGGATGCCGCTGGGTCCCGCTTGGTTGATAACAACGGGAATGGAAGTGTTGAGAGAACAGGTAATGACCCCTTGAGGTTTTTTCCGGAGGACGAGGAGGAAGACGGATTCTTCAACCTGGGAGACCATCTCGTAATGTCGGACTTCCTCCTGAAGCTGACCCTCGGTGCGGTAGAGGAAACTCTGGAGCAGGCCACCGAACTGGGGCCACGGCCAGAGGCGAAGTCCCATCACTTCGCCGGGCATTTGATTGAGGGAAGAGGGAGGAATCTGATCGAGACAGTCTCACGGGAGTTGAACCAAGGATATGAAATGATGGCGGTGGGATACGAGCGATATGGACGGGTTGCGCCGAGTAGTCTTCGTGGGGGGGTGGGGCTCTCGACCAGATATAGAATCACAGTAGAAGTGTCGGGGCACAATCCCCGACACCCGTGGCAAGAGACGGTGTCAGTTGATCAGAAGGATCCTTTTCAGCTTTGTCTCAACATTGCAGATACGAAAAACGGCGGGTTAGCGGGTCCAACTTCCACCCCTGAGGCCTTGTGGTCCGTTCCTGCTGACGGCCAGAGGAAGGTGTTCAGGCATGACGTCTGGAT
Organism: Roseibacillus sp.; assembly: GCA_002723015.1. The sequence continues at coordinate 24,612 of PBNG01000058.1, forward strand.
GGACAAGACATGGACACCATGGCTGGGATGGGAGAATGGGCCCACTGAGAAATTTGTCCGCCCGGAAAAGATCGTTGAGGATTACATGCCTGCGCAGTTTTTTAAGCGGCCCGATAAGAAAGTTGATAAGGAGGGACATGACAACTGGGGACTGAACATGGCGCGGCTCCTCTTCAAGGGGGGCTACCGCGGACCTCACCTCAGGATCCACAGTCTCAAGGTAGAGCCTTTACTGGAAACGTGGCCCCCCAGAAGCCATACTGCTCTGTATGGGTCGGGTTCCGGGGAAGAGGAGGAAATCAGAAGGCTTCTGCTCTCCTTCGCCGCGCGGTGCTTTCGTCGTCCGGTGGACCCCGATGAGATTGAGCCTTATGTGCAACTGGTTTTGAAGCAACAAGCGGGCCCCGTGGTGAAGGTGGCGGGAGGAGTCAAGGATCTGCGTTACAAGGTTTACGAAGGGAAGTGGGACAAACTCCCTGATTTCAAAGCTATGAAGGCGGTTTCAGAGGGGAGGCTTCCGAAGGGTTTCATCGACATAAGTGCCTCGGGGAAGAAGGAGTACTTCGGGATGGTGTTCGAGGGAAAGGTAGAGGCTCCGAGAGCGGGTGATTACACCTTTGAAATGGCCTCCGATGATGGAGCCCGAATGGTTATTGGTGGAGAAGAAGTAATCCTGCATGATGGGCTGCATGGTGCTGAGCTGAAAAAGGGGAAGGTGGCCCTTGAAGAGGGAGAGCATGTGATCCGGGTTGAATACTTTGCCTACGGTGGAGGAAATAGCTTCAGGGCAGGGTGGAGTGGACCGAATTCAGCGCACGTTAAGCTCTCAGCGGACCCTCTGCACAATGTCTCCCAGCCTAAAGAAACCAAGGAAGGAGTGCCGCCATACATCAGAGCGATGCAGGATGGCTATGCCGCCCTCATGTGTTCTCCGCAGTTTCTTTATCTGAAGGAAGATCCAGGGATCATCGATGATTTTGCTCTCGCCTCACGGTTGAGCTATTTTCTGTGGTCCTCAATGCCGGACAAGACCCTCATGGATCTGGCCCGGAAGGGGCGGTTGCGAAATCCCGTGGAGCTTGATCGTCAGGTCGAGCGCATGCTCCGGGACCCGAGGTCGGCAGCATTCGTCAGGCATTTTCCCTCGGTCTGGCTGCGGATGGACAAACTTGGCAAGATGCCCCCGTCGGGCGGGGATTATCAGTTCTACAAGAACCTCAGGGTGGAACCTTTACTGATGAAGCAGGTGACAAGCTACTTCGGAGATATTCTAGGGAGAAATGGTCGGATTGAGGAGTTTATTGATGGAGACTACACCTATATGAACCAGACGCTGGCGAAATGGATCTACCGCCGGGAGGGCGTCCGGGGAGAGCGTCTCCGCAAGGTGAAGCTGGAGGATCCAAGACGCGGAGGAATCTTTACGCAGCCGGGAGTCATGACCGCGACGGCCAACGGTGTGGAGACTTCACCTGTCATCAGGGGAGTATGGGTTCTTGAAAACGTTCTCGGAACCCCTCCCTCTCCTCCGCCACCTGATGTGGAACCCCTTCCTACCGATACCCGCGAGGCTGCCACGATCCGTGAGTTGCTGGACCTCCACCGGGCGAACGAGTCATGTAACAGCTGCCACCGCAAAATTGACCCCATGGGTTTCGCATTTGAAAATTTCGATGTAGTAGGACGGTGGAGGGACGGTTACAGGCGGGCGAAAGGGCCCATTGATGCCTCAGCAACACTTTCAAGCGGAAGGGAGATCAAGGATATTATAGAATTCAAAAGCATGCTGATGGAGAGAAAGGAATTGGTGGTAAGGAATCTTGCGAAGAAAATGCTCACCTATTCTACGGGAAGAAGACTCGAAGCGGTAGACCGTGGTGAACTGGACCGGATTACCGCCGAGTTGGGAAAGAAGGACAACCGTCTCCGTGAACTCATTCGACTGGTTGTAAAAAGCGACATATTCCTTAAGAACTGACCGAAGTAATGAAGTCCTGCCGCCAAATGATCAAGGGGCGCTCATTGGCATCTCTGAAGGTCTCGTGTAAAAGACAATGCAGGCATGGAGGCTCTCTTCGATTCGTTGCTGAGTTCGGATTCTTTCATTGATCGTTTGTGGCAGGTTCTCAACATGGCTTGATCTGATGACGAGATTCCGTTTGCTTCTGCTGGGTTGTGGAATGCTGTTGTCCCTTGCGGTGGCTTTCGCGCGGGGGCCTTTTGATTCAATTGTAGAGAAGACCAAGTCCGGAGTGATTTACCGGGGAGTAGTCTTTGCAGAGGTGGAAGGGACGCCGTTGAGTCTGGATCTTTATCTTCCGGGAAAGATGGAGGGCACACCTCATCTGGTTGTCTTTTTCCACGGTGGTTCGTGGCGATCAGGTTCCAAAGAAAGCTGTCAGGTGCGGTGGCTGGTCCGACACGGGTATGCAGTGGCGAGCGTGGGATACCGCAAGAGTCATGCGGCCAAATTCCCCGCCATCCTTCATGACTGTAAGGGGGCTATCCGTTTTCTCCGGGCCAACGCGGAGAAGTTAGGGGTTGAAGCGGGAAGGGTCGCNGTGGCAGGAGCTTCTGCNGGAGGGCACCTTGCCTTGCTTTTAGCTACTAGTGGAGGGGTTGCGGAGTTGGAAGGCCGTGTCGGAGGGAATGTGGCTTACTCAAGCCGGGTCCAAGCGGCTATTGGGATGTATAGCCCTACAGATCTTTACCATGATGNCATTTCTAACTCAGAGCGTTGGGACAAACCCGCTAGTCCTCTTTACCAGCTTCTGGGAGGTAAACCTTCCGAGAACATTGAGCTCCTGCGCAAAGCGAGTGTAACCAACCACATCACCGTTGATGACCCCCCGATTCTTTTTCTTGTAGGGGCGGCTGATCAAAACGAACGGATAGAGCATGGCAGGCGCCTCAAGGCAGCTTACGGCAAGGCAGGCCTGAAGGCGGNGTTGGAGGTGATCCCAGGGGCAGGACATGGAGGCCCTGAGTTTCGCGATCTACAGCGGGCGTCGCTGATACTCGGTCTATTGGAGAAGGAGTTGCAAGGGCGGCCCTTGAACCCAGAANAGTAGGTCAAACGGCTNAAAGCNCCGTTGCGTTCTCCGAAAGGTAATCGGCGAGTTTTGTGGGGTCAGAAGGACTGAACGCCGCCTTTTCCTTATTCCATCCAGCAGGGCACACTTGGCCGTTCTCCTCGAAAAACTGAAGCGCCTCAATGATTCGGAGGACCTCATCGATGTCTCTGCCCAGCGGTTCATCGTTTACGGTCATGTGGCGGACGATTCCTTTCTGGTCGATGATAAATGTTGCCCGCATGGCTACTCCTGCCGGGTAATAGGAGTCCCCNCCGTGGCTCTCAATCCCGTAAGCCTGTGANATCTCGTGGCTGAGATCTGCTGCCAAGGTANAATCGATTTGCCCGATACCGCCCTTATCAACATCCATGTTACGCCAGGCGTTGTGGGTCCAGTGAGAGTCGACAGACACGCCGACCACTTCAACACCCAGCTTGCGAAAAGCGTCGATCCGATTGTTCAGACTGATCAACTCGGTTGGGCANACAAAGGTAAAATCCATCGGGTAGAAGAAAAGCACAGCGTATTTCCCCGAGATCGCGGTGCTGAAATTATAGTCTTCGACGACCTCTCCNCTGTTCATGACTGCCTGAGTGGTGAAGTCTGGTGCTGTGTTTCCGACGAGTGTGGTCATAGGTAGGCTGGTTTGTTTTTCTGTGGGAAAAAGTAGCTTTCGATGGGTNAGCCGAAAACGGNAAGATTCCATNTNCGGTGNCGAAGNATAGCACCTCTTTCGGCNGTGGCAATGTTAGCAAGTGTGAACAAGTTGCCCTCNTGGGATCTTCCAGTCTGCATTGTTCTGGGNCATTTGAACCTCAGTGAACTTTCCGCTCCCCTCGNGCGCCTCCAGAAGGTAGCAGTTCTTGGAGAAGATTAAATTCATGTTAGACGAGCAACAGATACGAGAATTGGTGGGGGCTCATGGGGCTGCCGTAAACGAGGGCCGNCCCATCAAGCAGTTGATTGAGGATGGGGAAATTTCAAGGCTGAGCGGCTGCACGGTCCTCGAGGGCAAGGTTTCAGATTCTGTATTCGGCGAAAGCCTGAAAACAAGTTCAGGCAAACCGATCCGGCTGATGTTCCGAAACAACCGGATCTCAACTCATGATGTGAACCGGGGTGCTATTCCTTTCAAGGATCAGGTCCTGGCTTTCAACCATGACCATATGTTGCAACTGGTGAAGCCCGTGCTGGGCTCCTCGCAGTTTGAAGTCGAGGGCCTCGCTCCATCGTCGACGGTCATTCCGGCGGAAAATTTAAAGCTGATCCAACTAGAAAACGTCCTGCGCCTTTACATGGCGGAGAGCTCAACCTCAACTTCACTTTACCAGCACTGGATTGCGGCAAAGGAGGAGGGCGGTGAGTCCATGAGCTATGCGGGACANGAGTTGACATTGGGAGATCTGAAGCCNAACGGAGTTCTGCCATATCTGATGGACACTCCCAGCACGAAGGAGGCGGTGGACCGGACGATTGATGCGGCTTACCTGATCGGCGAGGGAATCTGCAGTCCCGAGCAGTATGCTCAGATCCGGAATTCATCGCTAATGGCCTTCGGGATGGTTTCCCAGTATCTCAAGGAAAGGGGAATGGTTCTTGTGGATACCAAAACCGAGCACGGTATCAATGCAGAGGGAGAAATCGTGGCTGCAGACGAGCTTTACACGATGGACTCTTCGCGTTTCTGGAAGGTCGATGAGGAGGGAGAATTGCTGGCTCGCGATGGTAAGCCGGTATCCTTTTCCAAGGAGTTCGCCCGCGGTATGGTAAAAGAAAAAGGACAGCAGTTCTCGCAAGAGCAGGCAAATGAGATAGCGATTCGCTATATTGAAGGTCTGCAGCACCTGACCAGCATAGAATTTACACCAGACCTACGTCCCAGAGAGCAAAGAATCATTGAGTCCACAAATCTGATCCTGGATGCGCTGCTTTGAATTCCGGCACCCTTTTTGCCCGAAATGACCTGCATGAAGAGTTGGCTCCTGCCAGAGGGTCCCCGGTGCCGGGTGGGATCGGGGAGGTAAGCGGACAGAGGGATTGGGTCCTAATCCCCATTCGGCATGAACAAGGTTACTTCCGGCGCAGAGCTGCTTTCCCGGCTGCACGAGGAAGTGCGGCGAGCCGGCAAAACTGTTTACGACGTTGGCAAGGTCACTCCGCTTGAGCGGATCGGAGCTGAAGACTGTAACCTCTATCTGAAGCGGGAGGATCTTTCTCCCATGCATGCTTACAAATGGAGAGGAGCTTATCATCGAATGGCCCAGCTGGATCCTCACCAGACGAGGGGGGTTGTGGCGGCATCGGCGGGAAATCACGCCCAGGGAGTAGCTATTGCTGCTGCAAAGATGGGCGGGGTATTCGAGACCCGGATCTTCATGCCGTTGAATACCCCTCTCATGAAGCAACGCGCGGTGCGGCAATTGGGAGGTGAAGCAGTATCGATTGAATTGGTTGGGGACCGCTACGATGAAGCTCTCGAAGCCGCACAACACTGTGCGGATCAGGAAGGGTATGTTCTCGTGCATGCCTTCGACGATCTGGTTGTCATGGGAGGACAGGGAACTATTGGTGATGAGATTGCAGCGAGTGGAGAAGGACCTTTTGACGCTGCTTTCCTGCAGATTGGAGGCGGGGGCATGGCAGCTGGAGTGGCAGCGCGACTTCGCCACCATTTCCCCGACATCGTGCTTTATGGAGTTGAGGGTCAGGGGCAGGCATCCATGAAAGCTGCAGTGGAAGCTGGACGACCCGTTCGCCTGCAGGAGGTGGATGTCTTTTGTGATGGCACGGCTGTGGCAATAGCGGGCCAACACACATTCCCGCTCTGTCGAGACCTGATTGATCGCTTTCTTACGGTCACCAACGAGGAGGTCTGTGCGGCGATGCAGTATCTCTGGGAGCGTAAACGGATTATTCCGGAGCCCGCTGGAGCGATGGGTTTGGCAGGGTGGTTAGCCCACCGGAGTGACCTCCCTGATCACAAAAACATTCTGGTTCTTATCTGTGGCGCCAACATGGATTTTGCACAGCTGCAGAGGGTGGTTCGCGGGGCCCGGATTGGGTCGGAAACCCGGCGCTACCTGCGTTTTGAAATTGAGGAGCGCGCCGGCACCCTCCACCAGTTGCTCAGCGAACTTCGAATAAAGGCTAACATCGTTGAGTTTCAGTATGGGAAAACTGATCAAGACAAGGCATGGCCCGTAATCGGGCTTGAGGCTGGAGAAAGGTCCTTTCGCGAGTTGTATGCCATGTGGGAGGAAACGGGCTTAATCTTTGAGGACCTAACAGGAGAGATTGATGTAGAGTTCAGGGCCTTTCCGTTTGAGCCCACTCTGTTGGAGTATCCCCTTTTTCTTGAGGTTGAGTTTTCTGAACGGGCAGGAGCGCTCGCAGATTTTCTGGAGAAGGCGTCCAATCTCTCGGACCTGGTGTATTTTGATTACCAGTATTCTGGAGAGCGGGTAGGCAGGGCCCTCATTGGGTTTGACTTTGGCAGCCAGGAAGCCCGGGATAATTTTCTCCTGTTCACTGAGACCAGCTGCGATGCGACGCGGAAATTCAAGGCCCTCAGTGAATCTCAAATGAAACGGATCCTTGCGCGCTAGCGGGCCTTCAGCGCGAAATAATTATCTGCCGGAAGGATCTGCCGGATAAATTGTCTCTGCCGAGACGGCATTGGTATTGACTGGAAACCCTGTTAGGATGATTCTAAACGGGTCGTTTTCTTGCAGAAGGACGAAATCTGTTCAGCCTGACGGTCCGTCGCCCCTTCTCCCATCAAGTCGGGTGATAATGGTCTCTGGCCTGCCCCTGAACCGGTCCCGTCCCTGCCATGGGATATTCTCATAATGAGCCTCTACTCGGAATACATCGCAGAGATCGAGGAAAGGGCGGCTGAGGGCCTGAGCCCCAAGCCGATCGATGATGGTGCCTTGCTGGCGGAAATCATTACTCAGATCGAGGATGTGGACAATGAGGATCGCAAGGACTCCCTGAGGTTCTTGATATATAACACCTTGCCTGGAACAACGAGTGCAGCTGGCGTAAAGGCCTCCTTCCTTCAGAGGATTATTCTCGGCGAAAGTACGGTAGCGGAAATTACTCCGACATTCGCCTTTGAACTTCTCGCCCACATGAAAGGTGGACCTTCGGTCAGAGTACTGTTGGATCTTGCGCTTGGGGACAAAAGCGAAATTGCGGAGGAGGCCGGGGGAATTCTCAAAAGCCAGGTGTTCCTCTACGAGGCCGATACTTTACGACTAGTGGAGGCCCACGCTGCCGGCAACCAGCGGGCTACCGAAATACTGGAGAGCTATGCCAAAGCCGAATTTTTCACGGGCCTTCCGGAAGTCGCGGAGGAAATTGAGGTCGTGACCTATATTGCTGCAGAGGGTGATATCTCTACGGACCTGCTCTCACCTGGGAACCAGGCGCACTCTCGTTCTGATCGTGAGCTCCACGGTAAATGCCTGATCTCCGAGGCTGCTCAGGAAGAAATCAAGGAGTTGCAGAAGCGGTATCCGGGGAAAAGTGTGATGTTAATCGCGGAAAAGGGGACCATGGGGGTGGGTTCCTCACGGATGTCCGGGGTCAACAACGTAGCGCTCTGGACGGGTAAACAGGCAAGCCCTTACGTGCCCTTTGTCAATATTGCCCCGATTGTTGCGGGGACGAATGGGATCTCGCCAATTTTCCTGACGACTGTCGGGGTAACGGGAGGGATCGGGATTGACCTTAAAAACTGGGTCAAGAAATTGGACGGACAGGGACTCCCGATTCTCGACGAGAGCGGGGATCCAATACTCGAGCAGGTGTATTCTGTGGCGACCGGAACAGTACTCACGATCAATACGCGGGAAAAAAAGCTCTACAATGAGGATCAGGAGTTGGTGGATATTTCTTCCGCTCTCACGCCACAGAAGGTGGAATTCATCAGGGCGGGCGGTTCGTATGCGGTTGTCTTTGGGAAAAAGCTCCAGAGTTTTGCTGCGAGTGCTCTCGGAATAGAATTGAAGCCGGTATTTGCTCTGTCCAAGGAGATTTCTCACGAGGGGCAGGGGCTTACAGCAGTGGAGAAGATTTTTAACAGGAATGCGGTGGGGGTGAGCGGAGATACGGTCTTGCATGCGGGTTCCGATGTGAGGGTCAAGGTCAACATCGTGGGTTCACAGGACACCACGGGACTGATGACATCGCAGGAGCTGGAGTCGATGGCTGCGACTCTGATCGCTCCCACTGTTGACGGAGCCTACCAGTCAGGGTGTCATACGGCCTCCGTCTGGGATAAGAAGGCGCAGGCAAACATCCCCAAACTGATGAACTTCATGCATCAGTTTGGC
>PBNG01000059.1 GCA_002723015.1 Roseibacillus sp.
ACAGAAGACGACTCCCCCGGACGGGCCTCCACAGCTAGCCCTGCAACTGCACCTGCTCCTGCACCTGCACCTGCTCCTGCACCTGCTCCTGCACCTGCACCTGCTCCTGCTCCGTCAGCCCCAAAGCCGTCATCTCCAAAGCCATCATCTCCAAAGCCATCGTCTCCAAAGCCATCGTCTCCAGCTCCACCGTCGTCCGAAAGGCCATCACCGGATCCGAGCTCGGCTTCTGCCCCGGCCTCTGCAGCGATGAGAGCTTTTTCCAAGGCTGCAATGACATCGCTCTGGGCCTTGACGCCGCCGTCCTTGTTTCCGGTATTGATCTCTGCTGCTGCTACGGCGACATATTCTTCTGCCTCCGCAAGGGCGTCGCGGAGCGGGTCCTCGGCATCAGGAGTCGCTTCTTCGGGAAGGTGCTCTGCGACCACTTCTTCGATCTGGAGTCCGATCTCAAGCTGGCGTGCCTCCAATTGGCTCTGCTCGGATTTGAAAACCTCTCCCTCAGCTTGCACCGTATCCTGTTGCAGATCCTTCTGGTCGGCCAGAATCTGGGCGATATCAGCCACAAGATCTGAGATCCCGTCTGTTTCCGCAGCGAGGATCTTTTCCGCCTCCCGAAGGGCCTCAAGGGCTGTCTCCTGGTCTGTCACGGCCTTGGCAGCCTTGGTTTCGGCAATCGCCTCAATGGCCGCGGTCATGTGGGAAGCAGGCCTGCTCTCAAGGAGAGAGAGCTCGGCTCTGCCGAATCGGCTCAAGGTCTCTTCGTCAACCGCTTCCTTACGCGCTTTGACAAGCGTCTTGTTGAACTGTCCATAGCGATCGATGACGGCTTGCTGGGCCCTGCCGAGACGAGCCTGATCAACCTTGCCGGCCTCGGTGTTTTTGAAAGCATCTCTACCCCACTGCTTGGTCTGGCGCTGCATGTACTCCTCGTCCTTGATGATCTCCCTGATCTGTTTCACGAGGAGATCGTCGACAAGAATGGTGTTGGCTCCGGCGATGATGTTTTCGAGCCCCTCAACGATTTCCTCAATTGTCTTTCCTGCTTCCGCGAGATGAGGATGAGCGATCTTTGGCTTGCTGGGTTGGAACTTCTCTCGAGCGTTCGACAGTTCGTCGCGTGCCGCGACGATCTTCTGGGTGCGGAGGGTTCCGAGGGCATTCGTTGTTTCGCCGAGGGTAGTGGCGTTTCCCTCCTCAGCGAGTCCGTTGGACTGCAGGTCCTCGAGGAGAAAGCTAAGGCGTCGCACGACAGAATTGACCCTGCGGCCAACGCCATTCTGGCGGTTGACCTCGACGCCGATCCGCTGCTTGGTGCCAACGATACTGTCTGCCCTCTGGTTGTCCTCCTCGGCGAGGCCTGACCAGGGGAGAAGACCCGCGGTAGTGAGAGTCAGGCTGAGCAGTATGCTATTCGTTTTCTTCTTCATTTTCCTGGACTAGTTCAATGTCTTCTTCGGTCTGCAACTGGTTCACCGCCTTCTGGGCGGCGAGTTCCTGGTTACGGGAGCGCTTCAGTTCTTCGATCTGGGACCCATATTCTGTTCGATACCATTCTAGGTATCTTTCGGGGGTAACGATAGTTAATTGTCTCTCAGCTGTGCGGCGGAGGTGGCTTTCCCGCTCGGGATGCCGGTCAGCAACCTCAATGGCAAAGGAGATACGATCATCCGGCTCGAGCTCCTTGAGGGTGTCAGCCAGTTTCCAGCTGTAGTCGAAGGTCTTGTTGGTATCTCCTTCGAAATCGAAGATCTCAACCTTGCTTTCATCGGCCCCATTGAGGGAGTAGACCAGCCAGGCCTTGTCGAGGCCGATGTCGTCGGTCCCCTTGGCTTCCATTTTGACTACCTTGCCTACAGTGGCATAACCGGCTTCGCGAGGCTCGATCAGGTCCACGTCCGGGAGTCCATCGCTGGTCACCTTGACTCCATATTGGACGTCCTCATACTGGAAGCCATTTTCCTTTTCGGTCCATCGGAAGGAATACTTCAGCGCTGTCTCGATGGGAATTTCAAACGTTGCAGTGGTTCCTGCCTCGTCGAGATCCGCAAGAATGGAGCGAAATTTCGGGGCGTCCTCCTTTGCTTCAGTTCCGGGCTCGCCAGGGTCATTCTCCGGGGCCTCTTTTCCCCAGCCTGAGGGAACAAGGACTTCCCACGAGCTTACGGGAGTATCACAGGAGACAGTCCATTTTACGGTGGTGTCCTCCGGCACCTCAAGATTCAGATCATCGTATGTCCCGGCATCCCGGTTCATGTACTCCGGATAGTGGAGGGCAATGTCGACGCGTTCAATACGTGGAGAGGTGATGACCTCAATGGTGTATTCTTCACTACGATCATCCCCGATCTTCACGTAGAACTGGGTGTCACGGTCGACTGGCTTGAGTTTGAAGGAGAACTCATTTCCGGGGTCGTCACTTCTTTTCATGGGAACCTCCCTCCACACGGCTTTGGAGGAGTTTTTCTCTCTTATGAAGAGGCGCCCGCTTTCCGGGATCTTGCCGTCCTCCGCGACTGTAGCAGTGATTACAGGCTCTCCTCCCACCCGGATGGTGAGGTTTTCGCTGATTCGCGTGATCACGGTATTGGTGGGATACTCCGCATCCTGCCCCAGTAGACGCTGAAAGAGAACGCCGGTGTGTTCTCTGTTGAAAATCCCGGCGATGGAAAAGATGACGAAAAGAACTACCGCGACTGCTCCAATCTTGCGGAGTTGGCCGAGGTCCACGATGTCCTTGAAGTCGATGGGGCGAGCGAATTCGATGGCTTGGTCCCGCATGGCCTTGATCAGGTCCTGCGAGACATTTCCCTCGTGCAATTTCGGATCGTCCTTGAGCTGCATGTAGGAGACGAGCAGAGAGCTCAGCTCCGGGTGGCGCTTCTCCACCTCAAGAGCGGTCGTGAGAGGGTCATAACTCTGGCGGTATTGCCCCCATTCGCGGTGATAGACCCAGATTAGGATTCCTACGTTAACCAGGAGGAGAGCGAGGCCGGTAATGCCTGACATCTGAGTCTTGGCAAAGAGTCCCCAGTCAATGAGGAAGGCCACCGCGAGGAGCGCGATGAGCCAGAGGGTGAGCCGAGACGCTCCACGGATATTGTACCACCGTCGTTCCTCGCGGTAGGCTTGTTTGAGGCGTTGTTCGATGCCTCTGTCTTGTCCTTCGGCCATGAGTCTATTCTATGGTTGAGTTGTTCAGTCTCTATTAAACTAGGTTATCTTTCCGTCGCAGGAACCACTCGGCACCTGCCAAGGCGGCGATGAGGATGAACCAGAGGGGGGTATCCCAGAGGTCCCTCTCGATCTTGACTGTATTGGCTATGAGCTTCTCCTCGGGAAGGGTCCCGGGGAATTCTCCCAGGCTGGCGAGGTTCAACTGGCGGCCACCCGACATTTCCGCAGCTTGGCGCGCGACATCGGGTTGCATGGCGGTTTCGCGGTCCTCGGGATCCACAGTCTGGACCGAGAACTCCGCAGTGTTGGATATATCGGCGTCCTGCGACTGGGTCTTGACCTCGTAATTGCCATCCTTGCTGGCAAGGTAGGATCCGGCGTAGAGTCCGGGGGTGCTCTCCACCGCAGTCATCTCGATGGTGGTGGAGGAATCCGGGTTGTCTTTCTCTCCCAGGACGACTTCGTAGCTTTCTCCTGTCACGGGCTCGAATGATTCAGTGAGTACGTTGGCGAAGACGCGGATCTGGTCTCCCGAACTGTAACTGTTACTGTCCGTCTCAATGCTGATCTGCTTGTTAGCGCCGAGCAGCCGGGAGAGGGTGAGGAATTGGATGGTTTGTCCCCAGAAGCGGGCGTGAAAGCGGTCACCAACTTCAAGACGCATGCGCCAGAGGTCCTCGGTTGCCACAAACAGGCTCTTGCCGGTTCCATAGCGGTGCCATGCAACCAAGGGGTAATCGGGGTCGGCATCGTTATCTTTCGGAAGGCGCAGAAGAACGGTAGCGCCGGATTTTGCTCCCGTGATGTTGGGGAGCGACATGTAGTTGACGTTGCGCCAGATGCGTGAACTCACATCCGGGGCGAGGGAGAGAGAGGTAGCGAGGCTCTTCTGGCCGTCTGCAGTAACCTCGGGGGAGACATTGCTGCCCGGGTAGAATGTGCCCCCTGTCCCAATGTTGATGGGCAGGAGATCGCCGATGGGGTTATCCCGATAGGTAGAGGGAGCAGCCATGGGGCCAGCCAGCATAAGAAGCGAGCCCCCACGCTCGCGGACAAGCTTTTCGATCAGCTCGGTCTGGGCTGCGTTGAAATAGGACGACGAGACGTCTCCGAGAATAATGAGGTCATATTGCAGGGCGACCTTGGGATCCTCAGGGAAGCGGCCAATATGCAGCGGGGAAGACGCGGCCAGGGCGGGGTCTCCCTGAGTCATGAGGAATTGGACCTGAAGGCGGGGGTCACGCAGCAGGACCCAGCGCAGGTAGCGAAATTCCCATCGGGGCATCCCTTCGACGTAAAGGACCTTGATCTTTTCATCGAGAATGCGGACCGGGTGGCTGGTGGCATTATTGACCTCCGTAATTTCTCCCTCCTGCAGCTTGATTTCGAAACTGAGCTCAAGAGTTCCTGCTTCCGCCTCCGGGATGAACATGAACTCTTCGAACTGCACTCCATTCCTGAGGGTAACCTGCTTACTCTCTTTTTCGTCTTCATTGACCCGGAAGTAGAGCTGCACCGCCTTGCCCGCAAATCCGCGAGACTCAATCTTGACCCTCAGCGGGACGCGGTCGCCCTTGAAGACGACTTCCGGGGCAATGACCCCACGGACATTGATGTCGGGTGGGGCGGGGAGCCCGACTGGAACAGTGTAGAGGGGAACACGGCGTTCTTTCAGCCTGCGAGCCACATTGACGGGATCCTTGCCTTCGACCCATGCAAAGTCACTGATGACCATGGCACCGGCGAGTGGTTGCCCCGAGAACCGGTCCACCGCATCTTCGATGGCATTGCCGATCTGTGAAGAGGTGCCCTCTGCAACGGGCCGGGGTGCAGGCTGCGCGTTGTCGCTGGCGGGCAGATCCACCTTGCTGCGTGGATCTTCGCTCCGCAATTGCGAGTCAAATGTGAAGAAGCGGAGGTCGTAGCTCTCTTCCAACTGGTCGAGAAGNTTCATGTCCTCGTTGGCGAGGGCGGCNCTGGCNAGGTCGATGCGACGGGAAGGGCCCAGTTGCTCTTTCATGCCCCGGGCATCGTCGGATCCGAGGGATGGAGCATCCAGGGCCATCTTACCCAGAGCCTTGGCGGCTTCCTCGACGTCTCCAGCCGAAGTNCGGGGATCCTCNATGGCCATGCTCCGGGAGGTGTCGAGCATCACGATCATGGAACGCTTGGATTCCTTGCTGGTCTTGATCTTGGCGTAAGGTTTCATCAGCACNAGGATCAGGAGGAGCAGAGTAGACGCCTGGAGCACCATCATGGTGATGCGGCGGTTACGAGTGACCAGCTGTTCTCGACGATAGAGGAAGATCGCAAAGGCGACGGCGGCCAGAATGAGGAGAAGTCCAAGCAAGGGACCGCCCCGGAAGGCGAGTTCCCACTGGTCGATCTCTTGAGAAGAATCGAGTCCCAACAGTTTCTTAAGCATGGTGTGCGGCGTTAGTAGTGTGCTTTGGAAAGAGGCTCATACGTAGTCTGACTGGCTAGCTGCGACGAGCGGCGGCGACCTGGCTCATCTGNAGGGTGGCCGAAAGGTCTTTCGTGTCCTCCCTGCTGATTCGATTGGTGAAACGGCGGGCGAGGATACTCTGGAGGATGAAAATGATCAGGGCCGCGAGCAGGAGGCGGTGCGATAATTCTCTTCCCTGGCGGGCGTCCCGGATNNCCTTGGATATCNNTCCGTCCCGGTNGAGAACCTCCACTCCGGTGGGGTCGAGAGTGTTTNNGAGGGCGGCCCCCTCAACGACCCGGACGTTGGACTCGCTGGTATTGACATTGGCGGCGATGGCTACTCCCGGCTTTCCCTCTTCAGCCATGATTTTATAGACTCCGTGCCGCTTGAGGGCGACTGGTACAGCGAGCTGGTCTCCATTCTGGGTCACACGGACATCCTCCGGTTCCTCAGCGTCGGGGGTCCAGAGCGGAACGAATTCGCCGGCTTCCCGCTTGGCGAGCGGCAGGGAAGTGTCATTACCAACGACGAGTTGCAGACGGTCGGGATCACTGGTGAGCATCGTGACAGCTTGCTGAAGCAGGATCGCATAGAGGGGTTCCCGGGGGAGATTGTTCCAGCGCTTGCTCGCGGAGGTCGTAAAAAGAAGAACAGTCCCGGATCCAGTGGTGCTGCTGAGCAGGACAGGATTCCCGGACTGGGACGTGATTAGGACCTCTCCGTCTTCGGTAGGAGTGGCATTGATCTGTTTTGTAATACGAATGGCATCAAGCAGCTTTTCCGGATAGCGCGCGGTGAGCCGGGCGAGAAGGTGGTCGGACTTTGCGGCTTCCATGGTCCAGCCCTCTTCGGTGTCGGTGGATGAGACTTCGCCGAGTTCGGCAGGGAGGATGCCTTCTCCCGTCACTCCGAGGGTCTGGTTGTATGCGGAGGCCTCTACCCTGTCTCCTGCAAAGATGATCAGGCCCCCGCCCTCGGTGACGAAGCGCTTGAGTCTCTTGGCGGTCGTGGGAGAGACGGTAAGAACATTGTTCATCGCTACCACGTCATAGTCATTGAGCTTTTCGAGGCCAAAATCAGCAGGATCGATCTCGTTGACGGTTACCCCTTCGTCTTCGTCGCTGTCCCGGGGGCTGAGAGCCACCTTGGCATAATAGCCGCCGCCGCGGTTGCCGGCGGTGTTTTCGATGTCCCCCTCAAGCAGGAGCACCCGGATCCCGGGACGGATCCGGGCAATGGCGTGTCGGACATTGTCGTCTGCGAGGTCATCGTTGCTCAATTCGGCACGGAGGTGGACATCCCCGGCCTTTTCGAACTGGGTTGTGAATTCAAGGGGCCGGGATTCGCCGGCTCCAAGGCTTCCAACCGCGAGGCGCTTGGTCAGAGTGTCGTCGACGAAGAATTCGAGGGTAGCGCCCTCCGCANTACTGCGCCCGGTGTTCCGAACCAGAGCAGTAAAGCGCGCTTCGCCTGATTTCCTGAGCGATCCCCAGGTATAGGTCAAATCTTCAATCGCCAGATTGTCCTCTCCTTCGTTGACTGCAGGAATGACGAAGACATTGGCATTCTCCTGAAGGTTTTCGAGGGATTCCTGGGCTGCGGGAGGAAGCTCCGCCCAGTCCATTTCCTGCGAATCAGTGATAAGGAAAACCTCCTTGCCCGGGGTTTTCAGCTCAGCCACGAGTTCGTCGAGAAGCTCGATGTTAGTTTCAAGGTTCAGGGAATTAGGTCCGGCTACATCGAGTTCGTCGAGGATCGTTTTGACCTGAGCAGGATCATACCTCGCGCTCCGAAGAAGGACTTCGGGACGGCTGCTCATGAGCACGATACTTACGGGGTCGCCCTCCTTTGCAGTCTCTTTGAGAATGTCGCCCGCTTGTGTTACTGCGCTTTTGAAGCGGGAGGAAACTTCCCCGTGGTTCATGCTGTAGGATGCATCGATGGCCACCACCATGCCGATGCGTTCCTCCCCGATGACGGAGTTGGAGTCGAGAGTGATCCGCATCAGAGCGAGGGCGAGGAGCGCGAGGGCGAGGCACCGCAAGATCAGGATGACGAGATCCTCGATCTTGACCTGACCAGAACGAGTGACAAGGGCCTTGCGGAGAAGCTCCATTGCCGCCCAGTCTGTCTGGCGGCGGTGTTTCCGGTAGAGAAGGTGAATGATGATTGGCACCGCGACGCCCAGCGCGCCGATGAGTGACCAGAGTCCGACTGAATTGAGTGCTCCCATTGTGTCCTTATTCGGGGTTGAGATTGTTGCTGTGAATGACGTGAGCGTCCCGGAGGTCTATCCCGCAGGGGAAGGACAGCGGGCCGTCGAATGTAACCTTGATGGTAAGTTCCTCGCTCCGGGGGAGATCGAGGGAGAGGGGAATAGGCTCGGTGCCGCTCCTTATCTTACGGGACCACAAGGGAGAATCTCCGTTGAGGAGGGAGACCTCCAGCTGGGCTTGATTGCCAGGAACCGGGTGCAGCTCCCCGCGAAAGACAGCGGGCTCCCCGGAAGGAGGCAGGGTTAGTCGAAGGACAGTGTGCGGCATGATACGCAGGGAGCGTGCATGGCTCTCACTTACGGTCCTCGCAAGCCGGGGAGCTGGTGGGGGGAGCGCCGGACCGATGGTCTCGATGACAGTCCTTGGCACCTCGTCGATCCAGACCAGCCCTGGGATGTTACGGCGAAGGTAATGAACGCTGCTCCAGGGAATCTTGATTTCTCCAAGGGTCTCGTGTCGGATCACGACTTGGTTGCCGTCAAAGTTGGTGGCGCCGAAAAGAATAGTGCCGTCCGAAAGTCCGAGTTCGTCCCCTGCCGGGGCTTCTGGCGGGGTAGGCGTTGCGAGGACGAATCGGAGCGCCGAGGCGCGGGCCACGGACATAACCCCCAGAGGAGAGCGGATCGCGATGTCCTTGTCGCGGACCCAGATCAGGCTTCCAGGCAGAGGTTCGCTGCCCTTGCGATAAAAGGTTCCCGGTTCTCTTGGATCCCCGGGCTCGCCCGCCAGGAATTCCATGCTCGCGAGGGAGGAGAGCGGAACCTTCTGTTCGCCGAAGATCTGGCTCCGGATATTGAGCTGCTTCCTCCTGCCAGCTCCTTCGAGGGTCTTTACCTCGGCATTCCAGACTTCACCATTGAGCAGCCGTACGGCCCCTGGAAGTCTTGAGATATTCTGAGGCAGAGAGTTGACGGCGAGGAAGACTTGATCGCCAATGACCTTTCCTTCGCACGAGAGTTGCCCGTTTTCGAGAGTGAGGGCCCCCTGTCGTCGGCCACTATTCGAGATGACGAGGCCACCAGTGGGGACAGATGGGGCTGGCCGGGTGCTTATGACCCGGGAATCGCCTGGTCTCGAGGTCATCAGGATCTCATCAACGTTAAGATGGCCCCAGAGGCCACGGTGTTGATCACGAAGTTCAACACGCGCGAATTGGCCACGGAATTTCCGGACGTCCAGGACAACGTTCTCGAAGTAATCGTCATTGCTCCCGGTTGCACTGCGGACGATCCCTTCGGAGGTGTGCAGGTTGACGCAGATCTGACCCGGATGTCCGCCACCGCTCATGCGGATCTGGATATAATCCTGCTCAAGGAGAAACACAGGGGAGCGAAGACTTCCCACCGCCCGCTGGCTATTGCCTATCGTGGTGAGGAAGAGCCTTCCCTCGAAGGGGCCGACCCGGCGACGCATCATTTTGGTGCCTGATTGCAGGTCCCGGTTNAAGGCATCACCTTCCCGCTGCCAGCTGCCTCCGAGGGAGCCCAGAGAGCTGTCTTTCAGAGGTGTCGGGTGCACCGGGCTCCAGCCGGGGTTCTGCCCAAGGTTATTCTCCTCGAAATCGTGAATCACGAGATCGCCATCAGGACGCACTGGTAGCAGTGGAGCCTTGGGGTTTTCGGGATCGTTAGGCCGCTGTGNACCGAGGAGCGCTGAGTATTCCTCGAGGGAGAGCTGTCCGTCTGCATTCTTGTCGGCATCAGGGCTTTCGTTCAGGGCGCGCTGTAGAGCAGGGTGATTNGCTGAGGTGATGGATTCCTCTTTTCCCATGGCCAGACCCGAANGCGCCACCNCCATGNAAAAGGCGAGGGTGCGGGTCGTGCTCGAAAAGAGGGATGGCATGATCACTATTCTTTCAGAATCTGATTATTTTGCCTTGGCCATCGCAGAGCGCTGGAGGAGGTAGTTGCTGATGGTCTGTTCGACGGGAACCTTCGTGTTCACGAGCACATGCTCGACTCCCGACTTGTTGCAGGCCCGCTTGATTTCGGTGACGAACTTCTCGAGTTCCTCCAGATAGTTTGCACGTACCCGGCCTGGCTGGGTGATGACCTCACCCTCGCCCTCAAGCCCCATGAACTTCCACATTCCACTGAGGGGAAACTCGATTTCGTATGGGTCCATGATGTGCCACAGGATCACGTTGTGCCCTCCATAGCGAAGGTGATTGAGCCCTTCGATAAACTCCTCCGTGTTGTCGAAAAGATCAGAAAAGAGCATTACGAATCCCCGTCGGTTCATCCGATGTGCGAAGTCATGGAGCACGGCGCCCACATTCGTTCGAGGCACCGGCGTGACTTTTTCGAGTTCCGATGAGATATCNTGCAGGACCCCCATGTGACTCTTGGGNGCAATGTAGTTCTGCAATTCTCCATCGAAGATTCCCACGCCGGCGGAGTCGCCCTGGTCAATGACGAGATAGGCCAGACTGGCGGCGAGATATTTCGCGTATTCAATCTTGGAAATCTTACCGGACTGGTAGGTCATCGACTGGCTCGCATCGAGGAGCATGTTCGAGACGAAGTTCGTTTCTGCCTCGAAGAGCTTGATGTAGTAGCGGTCGCACCTCGCGTAGGCTTTCCAGTCAATGTTACGGGTCTCATCACCCTGGGAGTACTGCCTGTATGCGGTGAACTCCGAGCTGATGCCGCGGCTGGGGCTCTTGTGCTGACCGATTCTCAGACCTTCCACGACCCTGCGCGCCACAATGTCGAGAGATCCGATCTGGGACAGGGTCTCCGGATCGAGATACTTCGGGCCCTTTGGTTTGTTGAAGTCCTCAGAAGAAGGCTGGGAGGCTTCGCTGGATGAAGTAGTCGCTTCAGGCATTTGAATGGCGAGGGGAGCGTCACGCTCCCCTTTATTGGTTTTTACGTTCGTTGAATCGGAATGAATGCGAGCTGCCGGTGGCCGGTGCTTGCTGGCACCGGGGCCTGCCTGAGGTCACCCTCTTCCCCTGCCTGATGGACAGGGGAGAGGAGAGGAGAGCCGGCTAGGGCGGAATCTCACGGAAGAAGNACTTGGAGGCTGATCAGTTCAGGCCGATGCCCCTTCCTTCTCGTAGAGCTCCTTGTCGCTTGGGATTTCCTCGAGGAGACGGCCGACGACGTGATCTGCGTCCACTCCTTCAGCCTGAGCCGCGAAGTTGAGCCCCATCCGATGGCGCAGGACAGGCGCGGCGAGGGCTTGGACATCCTCAAGAGAGGCCCCGAAGCGTCCGCGAAGAATNGCCCGGGCCTTGGCGCCGGTGATCAGGTTGAGACAGGCTCGTGGACCGCAACCCCAGGAGACAAAATCCTTGATGAAGCCAGGAGCGTTCTCCTCGGAGGGACGCGTAGCTCGAACCAGTGCCGCAACATACTGGAAGATATGGTCAGCGACGGGAACCCGGCCGACGAGATCCTGNAGCAGGAGAATGTCTTCTTTTGCAAGGACTTCCTGAGGGCTCCCACCGCTTCCGGTGGTTACGTTCCGCATGATATCAATTTCCTCCTGCTGCGTCGGATAGCTGACGTGAATCTTGAACATGAAACGATCCAGCTGGGCTTCAGGCAGAGCATAAGTTCCCTCCTGCTCAAGAGGGTTCTGGGTGGCAAGCACGAAGAAGGGGGGCTCGAGAGCATAGTCGTCGCCGCCTGCGGACACGATTTTTTCCTGCATGGCCTCNAGCAGNGCCGCCTGGGTCTTTGGAGGAGTCCGGTTGATTTCGTCTGCCAGCACGAGGTTGGAGAAGATCGGTCCCTTTGTGAACATGAACTTACGTTCGCGGGTCTCGGGGTCGTCCTGAAGAAGCTCGCTGCCCGTGATGTCCGAAGGCATCAGGTCTGGTGTAAACTGGATTCGCTTGAAGGTNAGAGACAGGGTCTTGGCGATAGAACTGACCAGCAGAGTCTTAGCGAGCCCGGGAACCCCCTCAAGCAATCCGTGACCACGGGAGAAGATGGCAATGAGGACTTCGTCGATGACCTGATCCATGCCGACAATGCTCTTGCGCAGTTCCTGCACGATCGCGTCGCGGGCATCGTGCAGNTTCTTGACNGCCGCGACATCATCAATTTCGCCTTCCGCGTCNGGCTGAAGGATNGATTTCTTGGCGGTTGCAGCTAGTTCCTTAGCTGCTGCTACCTTGCTGGTGCGGGCCGCCTTTTTGGCGCGGGCCCCCTTTTTCTTTGTGGTCTTCTTGGTTGCTTTTTTAGCCATGGTTTTACCTTCTGGTGAGCTTCGTTGTAGGAGAAGGGCNCCCTTCCGGGAGCTCGTTCATCGCCTCGGGGTCCCTGANAGGGAGAAAGGAGATAAGTTTTTCGGGGAGGATCTACAACCAAAGACCCGTGCTCCAACAAGCATCAATTATCTGGAAGTGCAGCGCACGATAGGGTGACGCCCTTCAGGGTTTGTTTTGCGCCCGATAAGGCAANTCCAACTGGTTAGGTTCNGATGAAAACTCACCCTTCAAGTAATCAAGATAACCGAAGTGAGCACCCTAACAGTTNNNACTCATCGGTGGGCAGGCGTGCTTGGTGTCCGAAGCAGCTGGGCCCTGAGNCCGCTCATCTCGNGTAGGACTTGCTCCTTGATNGAGATCCTGCTACCTGCCGANCCACACTCTCAGNACCTCTNAANNACGTTACCAGCCACACCATGATTGATCTCAAGTCCGACTGCAAATATGCNATGGTGATCCCNACCTCGATGGGNACCCGCCTGACGCCCCTGAACGGGCAGCCGTTTCATTGCTCAGATAACTTCCTCCTGACGGCCAGCAGTGCAGAATCCAACGTGGGGAGTGTATCTTCGTATCTCGGCCTGCCGGTCAAGATCCTGACTTCCTTCGTGAAAGGAAGCCCAGTGTCCCGCTTCATCAAGGACAACCTCGCGGGGAGGCATATGGACTACGAGGGTCCTGACATTGAGCAGGGAGGCCCATGGGGCTACCGGCACCAGATCAACATGGCGGACAGCGGAACAGGTTCGAGGGGGCCAAGGGTCTGGAATGACAGGGCGGGAGAAGTAGGACGAGATCTGAAGGTCGAGGACTTTGACCTTGAGCGGATCTTCGGTGAGGAGGGAGCCCAGATCGTTCACATGTCGGGTTTGATTGCGGCGCTTTCTCCGGATTCGACCCAGTTTTGCCTTGATGTGGCCCGCCTCGCCAAGAAATACGACACCAGGATCTCATTCGACCTCAATCATAGGGCGACCTTCTGGAAAGGCCGGGAGCAGGAGCTGAGCGAGGCATTCCGCGAGATTGGAAGTCTTGCGGATGTTCTTGTCGGAAACGAGGAGGACTTCCAGCTCTGCCTGGGAGTTGAGGGTCCGGAAGCCGGTGGAGAGGACATCGGGGGGAAAATCGATAGTTTCAAGGAGATGATCAACCGCGTCAAAGCGCAGTTCCCCAATGCCTCGGTGTATGCCACCACTCTGCGTGAGGTGGTCAGTGTGAACCTGCATGAGTGGGGAGGCATAGTGGCCGATGGTGAGGACTGGCACGTGATTGTGCCCCGTGAGATCGGGGTTCTCGATCGAATTGGGGGAGGAGATGGGTTTGTCGGGGGGCTGCTCTACGGAATCCTCCGGGGGTGGGAGGGAGAGAAATGTGCTCAGTTCGGGTGGGCGACAGGCGCGCTGGCGGCTACCCTGCTCACGGACTACGGGCAGCCTGCTGATGAGGAGCAGGTTTGGAGTATCTGGAAAGGTAACGCCCGGGTGCAGCGTTAGTGGTTGGTCTCTGAATGCGTCCCCTTCAGATCAGGGAAGAGTTGCTCCACCATCAACGTTCACCACTGTTCCCGTCGTGAATTCGTTCTTGAGGAGGAATAGAACTGCCTCTGCTACTTCATCCGGTGTGCCGGCCCGGGGAACGGAATGGGCTACCGTGGCTTGATGTAAAAAATCCTCGCGCTCCTCCCCCTCTTGCGGGAAGAGCGGAGTGTCGATGATTCCGGGGGAGACCACATTGATCCTGCGGGGAGAAATCTCCGGGGCGATGGCCCGGACGAATCCCTCGATCGCGTTGCCGACGGTGGAAATCGCGGAGGCTCCGGGGGGGCATTTACGTGCGGGGAATCCGCTGACCAGAACAAGCGAGGCCTGCTTGTCGAAGTTTGTAAGTCCGAGACGGACGGTGTTTACGTAGCCCCACAACTTGTCAAAAGTGGATTGGAAGCCATCGAGCGCCATCTCAGCGAACGGCCCCTGTGCCCTCGTGGACGGAACGGCGGTATTCACCATGATGTCAAAAGGGCCATTCTGCTCATAGAAAGCAGCGAGGGCCTCCCGGTTCAGGACGTCAATCGAGTGACAGCTTGCGGCACCCACGGGGGTGATCTTTTCCGCGGCCGAGCGACTGGCGGCCAGGACCTCCGCGCCCTCTGCAGCCAGCTGGTCTACGGTTGCAAGACCGATACCTGAGGTTCCGCCAAAGACAACAGCCCGCTTCCCGGTGAGATTCATGGTGGGGATATGAAATTTTGTCCTGTTTCTGTCCAGCTCTTGATCAAGAAGGCCGTATTCAGGAGGTCTTAATATTTTCCTCGTTTGACAGGTTTTGCTCGACCGGCCTCCTGCCCACCGGGAGAGTCCGATCCATGATCATCAAGCCGAAGGTTCGCGGATTTATCTGTCTCACCGCTCATCCGGCTGGGTGCGCGGCGCATGTCCGGGAACAGATTGACTATGTCAGGAGCAAGGGAGCGATCGGGAACGGGCCGCGCAACGTTCTCGTCGTTGGAGCCTCGACGGGATATGGCCTGGCCTCAAGGATCACGGCGGCTTTTGGGAGCGGGGCGAGGACCATGGGGGTCTTTTTTGAACGTCCCCCCAGGGACGAGAAGTGCGCAACACCAGGATGGTATAATACCGCAGCTTTTCATGAAGCCGCCTCCGCAAAGGGGCTTTATACGAGAAGTTTCAACGGAGATGCCTTCTCCGACGAGATGAAGTCAACGGTAGTGGAAGCCATCAAGGAAGATCTCGGCGAGGTCGATCTGGTAGTCTACAGCCTAGCCTCGCCCAGAAGACAACACCCCCGGACTGGCGAAGTTCATAAATCCGTTCTCAAGCCAATCGGAGAAAACTATTGCGCTCGGACTCTTGATACGGATCGCGGAGAGGTGAGCGAAGTGGAGATCGAGTCCGCCACCGAGCAGGAAATACAAGACACCGTCACGGTCATGGGGGGCGAGGACTGGGAGCTCTGGCTTAAGGCTTTGAATGAGGCACGGGTATTAGCTCCCGAGGCGACCACGGTGGCCTACGACTATGTCGGACCGGAAGTGACATGGCCAATTTACACCAATGGAACGATCGGCAGGGCAAAGATTGACCTGAGGGATGCCGGACAGCGCATAAGCGAACTCCTCAAGACCAGCGCCGGGGGTAATGCCCACGTCTCGGTCAACAAGGCTCTGGTGACTCAGGCGAGTTCGGCGATTCCGGTCGTGCCGCTCTACATCTCCATTCTTTACAAGATTATGAAGGAGAAGGGCACCCACGAGGGCACGATCGAGCAGATCCAGCGACTGTTTGCCACGCACCTCTACAACAATGAGGTGCCAAAGTTGGACGACAAGGGCCTCATCCGCATTGATGACCTCGAGATGGATCCCGGAGTTCAGCAGGAGGTGAAGGAGCTATGGCCTCGGGTCACCTCGGAGAACTTGAGGGAAACCACCGATTTTGAAGGATACCAGGAGGACTTCCTGAAGCTTTTTGGATTCGGCTTTTCAGACGTCGATTACGATCAGGACATTAGCCCGGTTGTGCACCTGGAGGTTTAGGGGGAATCCCTCCTGAATCATCAAGGCTTCACTTGGATCTGAGGGCGGTCACTGGCCGGCCAGTCGATGTGGAAAGTGTGTCCACGCTCCCGATCGACCCTCTCGTAGGTATGCGCTCCGAAGAAGTCGCGCTGTCCCTGCAGCAGGTTCGCCGGGAGACGGTCGCTGCGGTAACTATCGTAATAGGAAAGAGCTGAGCTAAAACAGGGCAGGGGAACGCCATGCATCGCCGCGGTGGCTACGACCTTGCGCCAGTTAGCCTGACAACGGTTGATCTCGCTCTTGAAATATGGATCCAGAAGCAGGTTCGCGATACCGGGATTAGCTTGATAGGCTTCAAATATTTTCTGGAGAAAACGCGCACGAATGATGCATCCCCCCCGCCAGATCATTGAGATCTGCCCGAAGTCCAGGTCCCAGCCGTACTCGTTCTGGGCCTCCCGCATCAGTTGAAATCCCTGTGCGTAAGAGCAGATCTTGGAGCAGTAGAGGGCGTCATGGATGGCCTGTACGAACTCGGCGGTTTCTCCCTCGAATGGCAGGAGCTTGGCATCGAGAACCTTGGAAGCGGCAACGCGTTCCTCCTTGATGGCACTGATGCAGCGCGCGAAGACTGCCTCTGCGATGCAGGGAGCGGCAATCCCCATGTCGAGGGCATTAACCGAGGTCCATTTTCCAGTGCCCTTCTGCCCTGCGGTGTCCAGCACGATATCAACGAAGGGCTGACCGGTCTCAGGATCCTTCTGCCCCAGAATGTCGGCCGTAATTTCGATCAGGAAGGAGTCGAGGACGCCCTCATTCCACTCACCGAATACGG
Organism: Roseibacillus sp.; assembly: GCA_002723015.1. Next base: position 16,495 of record PBNG01000059.1, read on the forward strand.
AGCTCATTTCCGCTGGCCTCATGCCGAGAAGATTCTCCATCAGGGTGTAAGCCTCACAGATCATCTGCATGTCGCCATACTCGATCCCATTATGGACCATCTTGACGTAATGGCCTGCTCCGTTGTCGCCGATGTAGGCGGCACAGGGGACGCCTCCCTCAACAGGCGTTCCGGGTTCGGCTCCCTCAATAGGTTTTCCGGTAGTCTCGTCGACTTTGGCGGCGATTGCCTCCCAGATGGGCTTGAGTTCCCTCCAGGCACTTTCCTTGCCGCCTGGCATGAGAGAAGGGCCGAAGCGGGCTCCCTCTTCCCCGCCAGAGACACCCGAACCAACGAATCGGAACCCTTTTTCGTTGAGGGCTTTTTCCCGCCGGATTGTGTCTGTCCAGAGAGCATTGCCCCCATCGATGATGATATCGTCAGGATCCAGAAGTTCTGTCAGTCCATTGATTACCGCATCTGTAGGGCCCCCGGCCTGGACGAGAATAATCACCTTGCGAGGTCTCTTGATGGACTGGACGAACTCCTCAAGGCTGCTAGTGCCCACCAATCCTCCCGGGGTATCGGGGTTGGCAGCTACGAATTCCTCGGTCTTTGTCGTTGTTCGGTTGTAGACAGAGATGCGAAAGCCGTGATCGGCAATGTTGAGGGCAAGATTCTGACCCATGACCGCCAGGCCCACGAGTCCGATTTCAGAGGAGGAGTCAGACATGTTTTGCTTAAATTCCGGGGGGGCGGGATGTAGTCAGGATGAACACTGCCTTCAAGACTTAAAACCCTAATCCCGGCGTTGCGGGCTTTCTCCGGGGAGAAACCGTGAGTTCCTGATCGCTTCTGCGGCAATAGTGTTGAGCATCCGGGCTACGATGAAATGTGCCTTGTTGCTGCGGCTCTGGATCCTGCTCCTGCTCCTGTTCGTTGTCGTAGGTCCGACCCTCGGACAGGACAAACCGAACCTGGTATTTCTCCTGACTGATGACCAGTGCACCAGTTCGATGGGATGCTACGGGAATCCTCAAGTTAAAACCCCCCATCTGGATGGCCTCGCACGTGACGGGATGGTGTTTGATTGCCACTATGTAAGCACCGCGATCTGTATGGCGAGCCGCGTCAACATCATGACGGGAAAGTTCGAGTTCAAGCACGGGTGTAATTTTGAGCGTGGTGCTCTCCACAGTTCTCATTGGGCTGAATCCTATCCGATTCTCCTGAAGGAAGCAGGCTATCGGACCGCAATGGCGGGAAAGATTGGCTTTGAGGTGACCACCAGGACCGGAAGGAAGGGGGTTCTGCCAGCAGGTGACTTCGATCGCTGGGGAGCAGGGCCGGGACAGACCTTCTACCAGACTGCGAGAAACAGATCGATGGTGACTTATGCGGAGAAGTTTCCGCATGCGACCCGTTCCTATGGGGCCTTCGGGGCAGACTTTATCGAGGATTCGGCGAAGGCTGGGGAGCCCTTCTGCCTTTCTATAAGCTTCAAGGCCCCGCACAAGCCGGCAACGCCTGACCCGTTAGATAAGAGAGTTTATGCTGGTATGAGCTTTGTGAAGCCAAGAAATTTTGGCCGGGAATATGGTCTTCACTTCGCACCTCAGAGCCGTCATGGGCGCCAGTACGAGCGTTTCCATAGTTGGAACTACTCGGACAGGTATGACGAGGTCATGGCCACCTATTACCAGCAGATCTACGCGGTCGATGTTGCCGTCGGAATGATACGAACGGCACTCAGGAAACACGGAGTGGAGAAGAATACGGTGGTGATTTTTACCTCGGATAATGGGTTCATGTGCGGTGCCCATGGCTACGGATCCAAGGTCCTGCCCTATGAGGAATCCTCCCGTGTACCATTAATCGTTTATGATCCGCGCCACAGGAACAGTGGCAGGGAGCTGCGCTCCAAGGCCCTCACGGGAAACGTCGATCTCATGCCGACCCTTCTGGAGCTGGCCGGGGTCATCGTGCCACAGGGTATTGATGGAAAGAGCATTCTTGCTCTCTACGAGGACCCCGGGGCAGAAATCCGGGAGTCCTTACCGCTGATAAACGTGTGGGGCCCGCCTGAGGTCTTCAGCCTGTCGGTGGTCACGAAAGGCCACAAATATATCTACTGGCCCTGGGAGGGGGAGGGATTCAAGGCCACCGAGGAGCTTTATGATACGGGGGCTGATCCCCTTGAGCTGAATAATCTCGTCGCCAGTCCGGCAGGAGGGGAGCATCTGGCTCAGATGCGGAGGCATTACGGTGCTTATCTGGATCTCTGGCGTCGTGAAGCCGTGGCATACCATGACTACAAGTCACTCGCGCGATTTTTTGACCGCGAGGTAACCTGGGATAGCAGGAAAGACGTTTCTGGAATCAGGAAATAGAGATGGGCGCAGTGTTCGAAAGGAGACGGGATATTCATCTTTCGATGATGCCATTACCCGAAAAAATCTCCGTGCAAGATTGAGGCGGCTGGCCCCTACTGCTCCGTGATGAAGACACTCATTCTTCTTCTACTCCTCGGATTTCCGACCCTCCTGGCTTCCAAGCCCAACATTGTCCTTGTCATGGCAGATGACATGGGATGGGGGCAGACAGGCTATTACAAGCACCCTGCTCTCAGGACCCCCCACCTTGACGCGATGGCGGCGGGGGGATTGCGCTTTGACAGGTTTTATGCAGGGGGGCCGGTGTGCTCCCCGACGCGGGCAACGGTTCTGACTGGGCGGACCCACGACAGGACCGGGGTGCAAAGTCATGGCTTCGCCTTGCGGAAGCAGGAGAAGACTCTGGCGGTGGCGCTCCGTGGGGCGGGGTATGCTACCGGCCATTTTGGGAAGTGGCACCTCAACGGACTGCGTGGGCCGGGAGTGCCGATCCTGGAAGCAGACAGTCACGGCCCCGGTGGATTTGGATTCGACCAGTGGCTCTCGGTCACCAATTTTTTCGACAAGGATCCGGTTATGAGTCGGAAGGGAACATTCGAGGAGTTCACGGGCGATTCCTCGGAAGTCATCGTCGCAGAAGCGCTCAGGTTCATTGGTTCGCAGGCTGCGGAGGGAAAACCCTCTTTTACGGTGATCTGGTATGGAACCCCGCACAGTCCATGGAGAGGCCTGGAGCGGGATCTCAAGTCCTTCCCCAATCTCGATAAAAAGTCACAGCATCATTACGCGGAACTGGTGGCCATGGATCGAAGTCTCGGCACCCTGCGGGCCGGATTACGTAGGTTGGGAATCGCACGCAATACTCTTGTCTGGTTTTGCAGCGACAACGGAGGGCTTGCGGGTTTCAAACCCGACACGGTCGGCGGACTGCGGGGCTACAAGGGGTCACTCTTCGAAGGTGGCCTGAGGGTGCCGGGCGTCATCGAGTGGCCTGACGGGGTCACCAAGCCACGGGTGACCTCTTTTCCGGCCGCCACCGTGGATATTTTTCCCACCTTGGCGGAAATCGCGGGTCTTCCGACGGACGTCATGCTTCAGCCACAGGATGGACAGAGTCTGCTTCCCCTCTTTGATAAGGAGCTGGGTCTGCGCCAAAAGCCGATTGGGTTCCGGAGTGCGGGGCGGGGCGCATTGATCGACAACGATTTCAAGCTCTATACGAAGAACGTGGGCAATGGAGATTTCGTTCTCTACCATCTGGCTGAAGATCCAGCAGAGAAGCAGGATGTGAAGATCAGGTATCCGGAGGTGGCCCGGCGACTTCGCAAGGCCTTCCAAGATTGGAACGTGACGGTCGATGCGAGTGTGGCCGGGAAAGATTACCCTTCCGGAACGGTTGATTCTCCCCAGCCACCCCGGATGTTCTGGACGGATCTGGATGCCTACCGTCCTTACTTCAAGGTGTGGCGTGATCGTCCGGAATACAAGGGCCGGTTGAGAGGGAAGTGATGGATTGATTGATCGGCCGGCGGTACCCCAGAGTAAACTCGGTTCGCAAAAAATGAAGAGCCGGGAGGTATCTTCTTACTGTTTGCCGGGAATTCTCCTTATTCCTCCACCGACACCCGGTAAAATCGTCGGCCCTTTCCGATGGCCTGGGGGTCTAGCTGCAAAGTCACGGTTCCCACTGCGAGGATTCCCGAGGAGGTTACCTCCCAGTCAACCAGATCAGCGCTTGCCTCAAGGGTATAACTTTTGCCCGGCACGCTATCCCACCTCACCGTGACAAAACCGGTTAGCGGATCCTTACTCAGCGTTGTTATCTGGAAGAGCGATGCCCCATCGAGAGGGTCTGTCCCAGCCGCGATCTCTGATCCATCCGGAGAGCCATCTCCATCCGTGTCCGGGCGGAGAGGATCTGTTCCCGCGAGTGCCTCATCAGTATCACTTAGTCCATCACCGTCGCTATCGCGAAGTAATCCGGCGCCCGGAGTTCCTCCGGCCATTGTGCTGGCTCTCCAGTTGCCAGGCTCCGAATAATCAGGGACAGGGACGGTAGCAGCTGCAAGGACCAGGCTGAAACCGTCTCTTCCCGCAGCCTCTGGCCATGGATCCCGGTCGTTGTAGCGGAAATTCGCTATAGTAGTTCCCACACCGTTGACGAGGTGGAGTCGTTCTCCGGCATTTTCTAGTCGAGTTGGGAGGAATTCGCCGGCAATACGTCCGCTATGTGCCGTGCCGTAACGGGCTTCAAAGGCGGCCCTGTTGCGAACAAGGAGGACCAATTCTCCCGGAGCCAGTGTGGTTACCTCTGAAAATGTGAAATCAAAATCAATGCCCTCTGTAAAATGCATGCCTGTGAGGTCGATCATGTCCGTGCTCACATTTTGCATCTCAATGAATTCGAAATCCGAGGCGTCGTTTGCAGCGGCGAGTTCTTCGGAGGTCTCCGGAGGAAGGGGTGCATAATGAATTTCCGTGATAACAAGGTTGGAGGCATTGGCGATCGGTCCCACGAGGAAGTGAGAGGTGAGGGGTCCGCTCCACGCTGTCAGGCCCCGCCCATTTCGAGCCCTTGCGGTGATCGTAGTGGTTTCATCCAGCGTGATCGGGTTGCCAGCGTTGGCCAGGAGAGCATTGGCGGAAGCATTGCCCCCGGGGGCGCGGGGATCTGTTCCATCCGTGGTGTAGTAGAATACACCCTCGCCGACGAAGGCGAACTGGTCTCCCACTTGGACGATGCCGGGTTGCTGCAGTCCCTGATCTGAGCTGAACAGTGGCTTGGCGGTATACTGGCGATCAATCCAGCCTACCCGTGTTCTCAGCCATTGTTTCAGGATCCGGACCTCATTACGGTGGCTGGCGCTGCCCCACTTGAGGTAATTCCTTTCGGCAGGACTACGCCCGAGGGAAGAGTCGTTGGCCCCGAGGGGGTCCCGGCCATCGATTTGGCGGGCAAAATCGTTGATGACGCTCTCAATGTTCAGGGTCGAGAAAACATTTTCCCGCAGGTCCTGCCACAGGTCTGTATGTGCCTGCCGGAAGTCAGGTTTGCTGAGGACCTGCCCCCACCAGACATAGCGCCCGTCACTCCAGGTCCTGCTCGAGTCCCCGGAGCCATCCCACTGAGAGGGATTATTGTCCCGGCTGTCGGTGGAACCCATGGTGCGGTCAAAGTCCCAGATCGGCCCCGCTCCAATTTTCCCTCCGTTCGTGTCACTGCGGTGCTTATAGTAGTAACCACTGAGCCGGAATCCGTCGACGTTCATCGCAAGGGTATTAAGCCAGTGGTGCCGCAGCCATGAGAATTGATCGATGTATTCGGTAAAGTGCTTACCGGTGCTGGGGTTAATTCCATTACTCGCACTGATGGCGGCGTTGACCTCATTCATATGGGTTGTCAGCCAGGACCTCTGCCTGCTGGACACCTCCCGCTCCTTGGGTTCAACCCACCCGAGGGTGCCAAGGCCCGCTACGCTGAATCCACTATCGCCTGGGTCAAGGCGGTCCTTNTTGAACATGTAGCCACCTGAGATAGCGGGTTCTCTCGCGTCCCGGGGATCCATCCGTGCTACGGGCACCCTGCTGTCGTCCCGTTTGATCTTCTCGATCAGGGAATAAACGCCGAAATATGATCCGGAGTAGGTGAGGGGGCCCCCTCGGACGTTATGGATCACCTCAACGAACTTGGTGCGGGTAGCATACTCACCAGTCTGGCGACTCAACTCGTANATGAGATCATTGCGCATGAGGGCCCGGTCAAACTGGTAGCGGCCACTCAGCACCCAGTCGGATTCACGGGGGAGATCAAGAGGGGTAATGCCTTTGTCGAGTCCCTCCTCGTCCCGGGCCTCNACNGTCATGGAGTATTTCGGCCAGCCAAAGGAGGAAGATCCCCTCCGTTTCAGGCCCACCCGTGTGTCAGTTGCGAACTCATCCGTGATTCGTGCGCGACCTGTCTCGGGGTCGGGCTCGATGATTGCCATGAAGCCATCAAGGTGGGTGTTTCCTCCCGGATCCCCCCGGTTCCAGGTTTCAATAATGAGGATCGGCAAGTTGGAGTTGAATTGCTGGAGCACNGCCTCTCCCAGCTTCAGGAAACTGCGCATCTTGACGGGTCCTTGGGCATTATTCTCCCCGAAGACGCGTGCCCGTATCTGGATCGAGTTGCTGATTGGTATAGGCTCGGTGTAGCGGGGAGAANTTGCGTTTGGCTCTGAGCGGTCGGTNGTGTAGCGGATGACCTCTCCCGGGAAGGTGCTNGAGAGAGAAACTTCGAAATTTTCAATAAAGGTCTGACTCCGGTGAGAAAACACGACCTCGCTGGCGGGAAGCTGCTCCTGACTGCCGTTGCGCTGTCCGGGCGTCGGGTTTGCGAAGTAGGCGGGTTCGCCGAGTTCGAGGGCCACGGTGCGGATGACGCTGAGCTGGGGCCGGACGAGAAGGTCATCATCGTCCGGGGCGGAATTCATGAGATGCAGGGACAGAATATTCTGTCCTGCCCGGAGCCGGCTCAGGTGGCTGTTGAGCTGGATTGTCTGAAAATCCAGTGCAGCGGAGTCACTACGGTCGCTCAGGGCCCTTGAATTGAAACGCGGTGCTCCCGGGGCATTCAGGGAAGAAACCCGGATTCCATTGAGGTAGGCAATAACCCCATCGTCATACTGGATATCGAGGGCGAGGCTGANAATGTCATCCGTACGTTCGAGCTCAAAGGGCACCCTGATGTAGACCGAGGAATTACGATCGAAGGCGACCTGTTCGAGATCAGAGCTGATCATGTCCTGATACCCTGTGCCCCTGTCATAACCGGCCCCGAGAAATCCGCCAGTCCACAGGGTGTCACTGAAGCCGGTCTGGGTCCAGGTGATGCCGAGGCTGTTGTCAGTGGGCACATGGGTCCTGCAGGCGGAATCCACCGCGACGAGAATTTCCTCGCTCGTGACCGGCGTCTGCTCAATCCCGAAGGAGGCATCGTTGAACTGGGNGGGATAGGCAGGAGTGAAATCGTGAAGGATGGAAACCCCATCGGGAGATACGAGGGCGAGATATTCCCCGCTGTTGTCGAGGCCGAAACTGGTATGAAGTTGCTGGCCGGGAATGGCACGATCCTTTCCTGAGGCGAAGATCACCAGAAAACCCCTNGGCTGAAGCGAGGTGCCATCCGGGATACGCCATTTTGTCAGGTTGTCTGNATTGTCGGTGAGGAAATGCCCTCCNAGGTCAGCGGGTTCGGAGTCCGGGTTGTAGAGTTCAAGCCAGTCCTCCCAGTCTCCGTCTTCGTCCCTCAAGCCCGATTCGTTGTCGGCGAGGAATTCGGAAATGATTGGAGTCGCGGTAGAGGAAAGAACTCCTGCGAGGGCCAGGAAGACGGCGAGNACTCCNGGGGCCAGGTGGGTTTTTGAGGGTTCCATGATGAGGGGATAGGGTGGGCAGAACGAGCTAGCAAGTCTGCGGATCTCAGGGATGAGCGATCATTCTATCAGAGTTAACTCATTCCGAGCAAGAATAACAGTTAGAAGGCCTTCCTGGATGGAGGATTCGCAGTGGTGATTGACCGGAGATGATGATTACGAGAGCGTTCTCAAGGNTGGTTTTATGAAATCTGCATCGTTCATTGTTTCAAACGTTCTAGTGGTCTTATGGATTCTCGGGACGGTATTGACCAAAGGTGATGTTGCCGGGGAGGACGAGTGGCCGAGATTCCGTGGCCCGGGAGGGACTGGGACTGCTGCCGGGTTTGATCAACCGGGTGGAGTTGACAAGATGTCACGGGCATGGTCGGTGCCCCTGCCCGGAGCAGGAAGCAGTTCGCCAGTGGTATGGGGATCCCGGGTCTTTGTGACCTCGGAGGATCGTCCTGCGGGCTTGGTGCATCTCCAATGTCACCGCACGGCGGATGGAGTCGCTTTGTGGAAGAAGACAGTTGAGGTTGGGCCCTACCGGACCCACAAGATGAACAATACCGCAGCTGCGACCCCTGCGGTTGACCAAAACATGGTCGTCTTCAGTTGGTATGAATCTGGCCGGAAGTCGGCCATGCTCTCGGCATACTCTCATGAGGGAAGACATCTCTGGGATTTTGAGATTGGATCCTTCAAGGGTGCTCATGGAACTAACATCGTGCCTGTGATCCATGATGGCTCTGTCATTTTTGCCCACCTGCACCAACTTGGAGGATACGTGGCGTCAATCAACGGAGGGACCGGCCAACCCGAATGGAAAACATCATATCCNCGGCACAGNCCCAAGACAACCTACATGACCCCGCTGATTCGCAGACAGGACGGAGACCCGTCGCGGTATGAGGTGGTGATTAGCAGTACCAGCACAGGGGTTCGNGGTCTTGACCTTGAAAACGGAAAAGAGCTGTGGGCACTTCCGGATGTTTTCAAGGAGCGCTGCATNGTTTCTCCTCTCAGTATTGTCGCAGGGGGAGGGCCTGAGGGCTCAATCATTACAGCTGGATGCAAGAAGGAGGGAGGGAATAACGTCTTCCTGGCGCTGCAGCCACCGGTGGCAGGAACGGGCCGGGCGAGATTGCTCTGGCAGCTTGAGCAGGATGCTCCCTATGTTCCTACACCGGTTTCTGACGGAAAGACCCTTTTTGTGCTGTCGGACCGGGGGGTGCTTCAGGCGGTCGACCCCCGTTCCGGGAAAGCACAATGGACCACCAAGCTGACCGGAAATTTTTATGCTTCTCCCCTGCTCGCCGGGACGACGATGTTGTGCCTTTCAAGGGATGGAGAGCTGTATTCCATCGATGTGGGCGTTGAGCCCAGAGTGCTTGGGATCCATGACCTTGAGCCCGGGGAGGAGGTGACCTGGGTAGATTCCAGTCCAGCTTTGGTGCGGAACGGTCTTTTTATACGAGTCGGGGCTCGTCTCGATTGCTATCGAGATCAGTAGGAAGCCGCTTGCGCGCTGGTTTTATAGAGGTGGGGGCAGTCGCTCTGCGGGTTTAACCGTTTCTGCTGCATCCGGTGAAGTCCCGGGATGCCTTGCATGGAGGCGAGGAGGCTTTGTGGAAATCACAGCTTGTGCATGGACAGGGGTCAGCCTAGGAACGGAGTTAGCTCATAAAATCCAATGAAAAAGATTACNATCCTCATTCTTGGCCTAATGGCCGTAACCCTCGTGATGGCTCCGCAGGCGGAGGCGGTCCTAGCGCGTTTCATTAACATTCAGAAAGCCGCTGGTGACACTCGGTTTCACCTGGGAGAATTCGAAGCCTTTGAGGCCGGGGTGGTGCCCGATGAAGCGGGAGCTGCTGGACGGGGTGGCGCCACCAGCACGAACGATATTGCCGGAGTGACGACATTCAATGTTACGGATGGTCCCGAGATCGGAACGACCCAGAGCCTCGAGCACGGTCCCGTCGGGGGCCCTCTTGATAATGACCAGGAAAATGGTGGAGGGGTGTGGTCCGCAAGAAATGGGCTCGTTAACAATGCCCAATACACCATCGATCTCGGTGCGGAGTATGATGTGACCACGGTGGTAGCTTTTGCTCGCAATGATACTTGCTGCGATGACCGTTGGTATCCTCTTGAAATTCGTTTGTTCGCTGATGATGGGACGGGGCAACCCGGAGAGATGACGGCGGAGGATACGACTACCGGAGGTCCTGATAACGACAACAGTAAAAAAGTTTGGTTTTTCGAGGTTGGAACGGACGAGGATCAAGACGGGCTTCCTGACACCTTTGAACAGGGCATCATAGACGCCGATCCGAATGATGAGGTGTCCGGTCTGGAAGACGTTTCAGATGTGACTGACTTTGATAACGACGGGGTGAGCGATGCGGCGGAGCACGCTGCGCAGACTGACCCTCTTGATTCAGATTCGGATGATGACGGTTCCGACGACGGAGCAGAAGCTACCGCTGGAACAGACCCTCTTGATGAGGATAGCGATAATGACGGATTGCTCGACGGTGTGGAGACTGGCACAGGTATTTTTGTCGATGCCAACAACACCGGAACAGATCCACTTAATAACGATACCGATGGTGACCTCACCTTTGACGGGCAGGAGGTCGATAGCGGGTTTGACCCCAATGACCCGGCGTCTGCACCGGAGATCAGCCTCGCCAATCATGTTCCCGAGAGAGTTCTTTATCGCCGCACTGATAATCTCCCAGCCGCCGACTTCACCGGGGCCCTTCCTGAGAACGTCGACCAGCTTGCTCCGTTCGGAGAGCTCGACCAGCTGGACTCCTTTATCATTGAGGGAATTGATGTCGACCGGGAACCCGGGGGGCTGGGCACCGATCTCCTGGGCGATAACCATGATATCGCTTACGTGTTCCAGTTCTATGACGAGGACGGCATCTTCTCCTTCACCGAGAACTACGATGACCGGGTCAAGATTGTAGCGACCCCGATCGCCGGGGCAACCAACCTGAATCCACGGGGCAACGACCAGCAGCATACCGATACCGCATGGAACGTTCGAACCTTCGCCAACTTTGACTTTGGCGGAGGAGGCTGGTTCAACGTGGACATCTGGTTGACCGAGGACGGTGGAGGCGCCCAGTCGGCAGCTGATATCGGATTCGGCTACTACAATGACTTCTCCACCAGCACTGCGAACTTCGGTGGGATCGGTTATACCAGTGTCTTTGGAATCAGCAGCGGTGCGCCCGCGGTGTTTGACACCGATGGAGCCGGCCTGAGCTGGGGCGTCTACCTTGATAGCTTTGATCCCAGCATCGACACCGACGGCGACGGTATTCCGGACGGATACGAGGAGGAGTTCTTCCCCGGGGATCTGACCCAGCTGGGACTGGGTGACTTCGACGCAGATGGAGTCAATGACCCCGAGGAATACGATGACAGGACGGACCCGACGGTGGCGGACGCCGATGAAGACGGTTCCAATGACGGGCAGGAGAAGGCAGCCGGGACGGACCCGGCCAACCCGGACAGCGACGGGGATGGCCTGCTCGATGGCGTGGAGACCGGCACGGGCACCTTTGTCAGCACCAGTGATGCCGGCACCGATCCGCTCAACGCCGACACCGACGGGGATGGCGCTAGCGACGGGTTTGAGGTGGATGAGAACTTTGATCCCAACGATCCGAACAGCACTCCGGGTATTGTCACCATCCAGCCTTCGTTCGTCCCTATCAATGAGGTCCCGAGTGGAATCTACAGTCCGGACCTGACCCAGTCCGGCCTCAACTACCAGGAGAACAAATATGCAGCCGGCGTGATCTTGAATGAACAGAGTGTCAATAACTACAACATCCACCTTTCCGGAAACCCCGCCCCGAATTCATCGGTCGACGCGATCGTTCCCTGGGCGAGCCACGGACCCGGAGGAAACTTTTCCCCTCGGAACAGCCCCTTCGTCGATGGCGGTGGCGACAACTTCACGGTGCGCTACAACGGATATCTCGACATGAGCGGCTATGCCCCGGGACAATACACGATTCACCTTGTCTCTGATGACACCAACTACTTCGTCATGGATACCGCCGATGGAACAGTCATTGCGGACGATGTAAACTGCTGCGCCGAGCGCCAGCAGCCCTTTACCATGTCGGCCCCCGGGATCTTCCCGTTCGACAACGTGTTTGGCGAGCAGGGCGGCGGGGAATGGACCGACGTGGCCATCAGCGGACCGGGCATCCC
>PBNG01000060.1 GCA_002723015.1 Roseibacillus sp.
GTGGATTGGTTTTGGAGGGTTTTCAGTCGTCTGCGTTCGTGCCTTCTGAGTTCCAGCAGCGCGTTCTTCCGGGGGGGATAAAAATTCTTACCGGGTCCTCATTTGGGCCCTCCGAGGCGGATCTTTCCCGGAAGTTGGCAGATCTGCGTGGACGAGTGGAAGGAGGCAAGCGTGCCTCGGTGCGCTTTAAGACGGTTGCTATTGATTTGGAAGGACAGGGTGAGGAGTTTAGCACGGAGGTTCTCGTCGAGGTGGTATCATCGGGTGTTGATGGAAGGCTTGCTCAAATCGACGCCGTCTGGCAGTGCGATTGGTTTGGAAGAGGATCGCCGAGACTCGCGGGTTTGAAGGTGATGAGTTACCGCGAAACTCATGTCTCCGGTGCGCTTTATAAGGATGCGACGAGGGGCGTCTTTGCCAATGCTCCCTCGTTCACGCAGCAGATGATGCATGGGGTAGGTTACTGGTCCGAGCGGTTAACGAGAGTAGACGACATGCACATCACTGGTCATCAGGGTATTGCGGTTGGCGATGTCAACGGCGACGGACTGGATGATGTTTATGTGTGCGACGGCGGCGGGCTTCCCAATCGGCTCTATGTGCAAAGTGAGGATGGAACAGTCGAAGATCGCTCTGCGGCTGCGGGAGTGGATTTTCTTGAGTCATCACGCAGTGCGCTGATCGTGGATCTTGATAATGATGGCGATCAGGATCTTGTGGTTGCGACGGTCGCCCTGGTGCTGTTTCTCGAAAATGACGGGGCTGGAGTCTTTTCGCTGCAGGGTGGGCATCCCGGGTCACCTGGACCCTACTCGATGGCGGCTGCAGATTATGATAACGACGGAGATCTGGATCTCTATGTTGCGGACTATGGAGCGGGTCGCAGTAGCTCCGGTGCCCAGGGATTTGAGGCCCAATCTCCAATTCCCTACAACGATGCCGAGAACGGTGGGCGCAACATCCTTCTCGCTAATCACGGGAAGTTCCGATTTTCGGATGTGACCGAGTCGGTCGGGCTTGATCAGAACAATACGCGCTGGACATTTGCAGCTTCCTGGGAGGATTACGATCAGGATGGAGATGCGGATCTCTACGTGGTGAATGATTTCGGAAGAAATTCTCTCTATCGAAATGATGGGGGAGTATTCAAGGATGTCGCGAGAGAGGTCGGAGTGGAGGACATGGCAGGAGGGATGTCTGCCTCCTGGGGAGATGCGGACGGTGACGGGCGGATGGATCTCTACGTTGGAAACATGTTTTCTGCCGCAGGAAACCGGGTGACCTATCAGAGGAAATTTGAGGATTCGCGAGCTGGGGGAGATGCGGTCGCCCTGCAGCGCATGGCCCGGGGTAACAGCCTGTTCGTTCAGGGAGGCAGGGGAGGCTTCCGTGACGAGAGCATGTCCGCCGGAGTGACCATGGGTCGTTGGGCATGGAGTTCCGGGTTTGTCGACTTGAATAACGATGGCCGGGAAGATCTTCTGGTGGCCAACGGGTATCTATCGAATACCAAGGCGGATGACTTATGAAGTTTCTTCTGGCGGCAGGTCGTGTCGCCTTCACCGGTTAACGAGCAGGACGAGGAAGGAGCCATAAGGTATGGAGCTGCGTGGCAGGCGATCATGCAATTGGTGCGCAAGGGATCTTCGTGGAGCGGGTATGAGCGAAACTGCGCCTTTCTCAATGTGGGTGGTAAGTTCGTCACATCTTCTCACGTAAGCGGACTCGATTTTGTGGATGACGGCAGAGGGGTAGCAGTAAGTGATTGGGATCAGGATGGGGACCTTGATCTCTGGTTTCGAAACCGCACGGCGCCTCGGATCCGTCTCATGCTGAATAGTTCCTCCTCCGGGCGCCCGGGGCGTTTCGTTGCTTTTCGACTCGAGGGAACAAAGGCGAATCGCGATGCGATTGGAGCTGTCGTGGAGTTGGAAGTCTCCGGATATGATAAGCGACTCATACGCTCGGTGCGGGCGGGAGACATGTTTCTATCTCAGTCAAGTAAGTGGGTGCATTTTGGATTGCCGGAAAATGCGTCGCTGAAACGAGTCAAGGTGCTATGGCCCGGAGGAGAGCGAAGTGTGTTCGAACAGGTAAAAGCGGGACGGCGATACCATCTGAAAGAGGGAGAAAGGTCGGCGATTCCCATTGTAGTGGACCGAGTAGTGAGCCTTAAGGCAGAGGCTTTACCCGCGGTAGCGGCCTTTACTGGAAGGGCGTCGGTTGTTTTGCCTGCCCCGGTCAGGCTCCCCTTTGCCTCTTACTACGACGGAAAGGGGAGTAGAGCTAAGCTTTCCGGCAGTATCTCCGGCCGCCTTTTGGTGCTATGGTCTGCAAGTTGCCCTCATTGTCGCACGGAACTTTCGGAGCTCGCAGATGGTGCTGTGGAGCTTCCGATTCTAGCTCTGTGTGTTGATGGGCACTCTGAGGAGGCTCGCAGCGCAGCACAGGCCTTGATCGTAGAGACGGGTTTCAACGATGCCTGGGGAATGGTTGGTGAGGAGGAGGTAGAGCAGGTATTTCTTTTGCAGGAATCTCTGTTTGATTCTGCTCCCCACTTCGCTGTTCCCTTTTCGCTCCTCCTGAATAAAGAAAACGAGGTGATTGCTTTATATCGTGGAGCTCTCAATAAGGAGGTTTTGGAACATGATCGCNGGGAGGTGTTGCGGGCTGCCAGGACACAATTGCGTAATTTGGCACCGCCATTTCCAGGGCGCTGGTTTACGGAGCCGGCCGCTGCGGGCTATGCGTCCAATCTGATTGCCCGCCGCACTCAGGAACGATATCCGGAATTTTCGGTTTTTTATCTGAGGGCTGCAGCTGAGAGTTCCCGGGGGGAGAAGAGGCGTGCCCTCATGGCAGAGCTCGGAAGAANGCATTATCTTCTCGCGATGGAATTTGATCGGCGACAACTCAGCGAGAGGTCGGCGTTTCATTTTTCGAGTTCCTTGGAGGTCGCTCCGAACAATCCCTCCGTTCACAATGACTTCGGCTCATCCCTTGCTCGTCGGGGATTGTTCAAAGAGGGGGCCCACCACTTCATCGAGGCCCTCCGGCTGAAGCCGGACTTTCTACTCGCCAAGGAGAATCTGGCCAAGGNTCAGAGGCTACTGGAGCAATCGAAGTAGGCGAGGGAATTACAGAGGACAAGAGTTTGCTTATCGAGTTTAACCTGATTCACCTGAAATAGCACCTCTGGTTCTGAACCCTGGTCCAGACTTCATGAGTTGCATGGGTTACGGGCTGTCCTCGGCAACCACTTTCACGAAGTGAACTTTGTTGAGTTCGCCTTTACGTTTGCCCAGTCGCATGAGTCCTTCACCGCAGGTCACCAGACTCTCGCGGTCGTTGAGGCGGCATACTCCTGAATTTCCCAGGGTCGCATGGTTTTCCGGGATGAGAACGCGTTCGGTGGAACGGATCACGCGCAGTGTTTCGGGATGGACCTGCCCAATAAAGAGGGGCGCGCGGTGCCTGAATACGTGGTCGTTGTCCGCTCCCTTGCGGGTATAGATCAAAAACAGGCCGCCTCCAGCCGTGATCCAGTGCTGTTGGGTATTGTAACTNCCTAACAACGTCCCGTCGTCGAATTTCCATTCACGGATGGATTCGAAATTAATGCCATCCTTTCCCCTCGTCACGAATGCGGAGTGGTCGGCCCTCAGCGTCAGGTAATACCACCCCTCAAATTCAGTTAACGAGGGCTCGTAGAGTCCGCGGTCCCGTGGGATGTTCAACTCGGAACCATGCTCCTTGTAAGTAAGGGTCTCGCCGTCGAATCCACAGCGAACGACGACCGTGGTATAATTGCGCTGCTTGAGGCCTCTTTGATAACGGACGGGAAGGAGGATATCTCCGTTGGGTAAATCGACACGCTGGTTGTTACCGGCGTTTGGAGCCACGATCGCCATCCCCGATCGATCCTTTTCTGGCATCTCCAAAAACTTCATCGCCGCCCACTCGNCGCTCTTCGGATTCATCACCGCATAGGAGACTTTCTCACGGTTGAAAATCTCGCGCTTGCCGCCTTCAAAGTTGAAGGTCTTACCAGTTGCGATGATCAGTCCAGACTTCGCATGCCAGGTTGGCCACATGTCGCCAGGGGCCACCTCAAATCCATTGTCCTCCTTGGCACGTTTCAACGAGTCAATAACCTCAGGCGTGCTCCAGGTCTTTCCTTCATCCCGGCTCAGGGACTGATAGATGTCGTGAAAGTCGTGCGACACCTTCTTTCCCGTTTCTGACATGGTGGTGACCCACAAAGGTCGTTCGCCTGGAACTTGCGCGGTGCGGGCCTGCCACCAATCCCACCGTTCTGTTCCTTGAATGGGAGTGAGCTTCTCCACTCTCACGGCCACCTTCTTGATCGGTAAAGGTTCCTGAGCGCACATCAATGTCGACCACGGCTTGTGAGCCGTCGAAGGTTTCTCCGGGCGTGTCTTGCGGAGGACCTGTTCGCTGAATGGCATGGGCATTTTCTTGCGGTGATGATAGTGGCGGTAAGCAAGCTCGAACACTGGCACCCCCCAGCCACGCCCGACCTCTGAGATCTCGAGATGATCATACCACCCACCGACACTCACGAAGCGCTCGAAGGGGACTGCGTGGCCCAGCCCATACTTGGCACAGTATTCGAAGGCGGTAGCGAGTCTGTTCCCAGCCGTTTGGTAGAGATCCAAGCCCTGATTGCGGGCGATCTCCGCCGCCGAAGTGAGATAGCCGAGTCCCATCAGGGTGTGATGCTGATCGCGTCCACTCTCCTGGCACTGGCCCGAGGGCTTGATGTAATTGATGAGCCGACCGTTTCCTTCGCCGTTGAGAAAGTAATCAACTCCTCGTTGGTAGATGGACCGGTCATCGAGGAAGATCCCCATTCCCATCATGGTCTGGNTCATGGATGCATCCCAATTGCCATTGGCTCTNGGATAAAAGTTCTCGATGACCGGGTAGAGGACCTCGCGCAACATTTTTGCGAAACGCTCTCGATCGGCCGCGCTCCACTGGGTGTCACTGTGCGCGATCAGTTCCGCCGCGTTCACGAGGTGAATTCCGGTAATGCCAACCAGAAGGCGGGCATCGTGACCCTCGACGCTTTTCAGGGTTTGAGCGTAGTCATTCAGAATCTCGATAGTCTTTTTGGCGTGAGCCTGTGATCCGCTCAACGACCAGTGGAGAGCGTGGGTGTAGGCCGCTACAGAATCNTCCATCAACTCTCTCATTCCTGTGCTGCTCTTCCCCCGCCGGCCGCGAACGACATTCGGATGAGCCCTTGACTCATGGTCGAGGGAAGCCCACCGATGAGAGATCAGGGCCTGCCATGCTGAAGTCCACGGTTCGTCTCCAGACGCGATTTTCCCACGAACGAAGTTGAGCTCTGACGGGCTGTGCAGAACTCCTGGATGGGTAAAAGGAGCTGGCTTCTCTGCGGAAGAGGGCTGCTGAAGGAGAATCCAGAGAAGGAGAAGNGTTCGGTACGGNAGCACATGGAAGAATCAGGGCTGGAGATCCATGCTCAAGGGCAAAGTTTCTGGATGGATCGCAAAATTCCGACCCCTCCTGAAGTCAGGGCGAAGCTGAGGACAAGACCCTGAGAGGGTTATCCTCAAGCGGAGATGACTGTTCGCGGCTCGAGTTCAGGCCTGCGGATCATGATCAGAAAGGCTGTTTGCTGGGGCCAGCATGGCCCGATCAGGCGGGTTGTATCTTTGGGATGCCAGCTTCTAGCGTAAACCCTGCTCTGGAAGTAGCCTGGCCACCCTGTCTCAGGACATCGTCGATGATTCTAATTTCGCCAGAACGGATTTCAGGAGGGAGTTCGTACGTAACATCACCGCGCTCCCTNCTGGAAAATTCAGCAGACTGGTCAGGGACGAGTAAAAATTGTCTATTGTAGATTTATTTCCACGTTATCTATCGACCATCCACTGAAGTTATCGNCTGAGATGTCGCTGGTGAATTTGAATTCGATGATGATACTCTGCCCGATCGCGGTGCCGGGGAGAGGGATGCTAAATTCATTCCAATCAATATCAAACTGGGTCAGGTCCGGATCGAACGTTCCCAACTCGCTCAGGTCAGAGGCGCTCAGAATCCTGACGATACCGGTATCTCCGAAGCCATCGGCATCACGAAATTGCTGGAAGCTCAGGATAGCTTCGGCGGGACCTGCCGCAGTGAGATCGATCGGAGGAGAGCGCAGCACAATATCTGAGTTAGATCCGTAATTTCCGATATTGGTAGTGAACGCGTTTAGAGAACCATCAGCTCCGGTGAGTGGGCCAGTGCTCGCAACAGGGCTTCCCAGTTCCCAGCTTGTGGCGCCTTGGACATCATTNACGAGCGAGGTCCANCCCGCGGTGCCGCTCTCGAAATCTTCTGCGAAGAATGCTGGAGCGTTTTTTTCAATAAGGACGAAAAAGCGTTTGAGATCAGGAGGACGCACAAATGTCTCTATATTTTCCGGAGGAGTGGCGGTGATATTCTCCCGCCAGACAGTCCACATTGATGAGTCTGGTTCGCTTTCCGGGTCGGTTGAACTCAGGATGTCGTAGGCTTTGCCCGCCTTGCTATCGAAGCTGAAGACAAGGTCGTCTCCGATCCCGTCGACCTCAAAGCGGAGCGGAACCCCTGNGCCAAATTCTCCGCCGAGCTGAATCTCCGCGATCTGCATACTGTTGGCGGAGTTTGAATCCTTAACGGTCGGAAAGACGAGGAGGTACGAGGTGTAGGCGTTGGAATTACTCAAGAAAACGTCCTGGGAGTTCGAATCATCGAGGTCAGTATTTCCCCCCTCATTGCGGGAGTCAGGAAGTGCCAGATCCCCGGATGAAATTAGAGTAAACTGATCGAGAGCGAAAGGGCCAGTGCCGGTCACATCGGCTGTCGTGCCATAGAGTTCATAACTTGCGGGGTCACGGGGGATGGCATCGTTGGCGGTCCAGAGGGTCATAGAGGTTGCAACTGACAGTCCGCCCGAAGGTGTGACCAGGACGCCGCTATTGAACTCGGCAAAATTGAGATATTTTTGCCCCACGCCGTCGATGGCGAACTCGGGGCCTTCATTGGCAGGCCAGTTATTGATTCCACCCAGCCCTCCTGAGGTTCCGATTTCGAAATTGTTGTTGGCAATGACCCCGCCCAGAATGCGATCTCCTGGGGTGAAGATGGTTGGTGGCAGTGGGTCGGGGAAGGTGGGATCCCGTCCGATTGCGATCTCCTCGCCATCAGAGACTGTATCACCATCGGTGTCGTCGAGGTTGGGGTCGGTTCCGGGCNGGACAGTGGGATTGTCAGAGTCGTAAGGCAGGGTAGGATTCTCGGTGCCGTCTGGCAGAGTATCATCATCAGAGTCTGAATCGCGAGGATCAGTGCCGGTGTCGGATTCGCTCATCCAGATACCGGTTCCGGTCTCTGCCCCATCGCTCAGGCCGTCCTGGTCGGAGTCTCCGTCCCGGGGATCTGTTCCGAGGTCTCGCTCTTGCGTATTACTCAGACCATCCTCGTCTGGATCGCCGAGGGCGCCGTTGGGGCCATCCATGGCACCCGGAGAGGATTCCCCAACCGTGCCATCGTCGTTGGCGTCGAGCCCGTTGGCGTTCTCGTAGTCATCAGAAAGGCCGTCGCCATCTGCGTCCCCTTGAGGACCGATTGTTCCGTCGAGCTGGATCTCAGCGATTTGCATGCTGTTTGCAGCACTGGGATTCTTCACAGTAGGAAAAATAATCATGTAGGAGCTGTAAACGATCGTGTTCTCGTTGAATTCTACGGTTTGCAAGTTGGCGTCATTCAGAGCCGAGGCGCCCCCCGTGCTGCGACTAGGTGGGAGAGCAAGATCGCCAGAAGCAATAAGGGTGAAGTCGGCGACCGGAAGGGGTCCGTTGCCTGCATCGATATTGGTCCCGTAAATCTCGTAGCTGGCGGGATCGCGTTCCTCGGCATCGTTAGCAGTCCAGAGCTTCAGTGAAGTGGCTACAGACGGTCCGATGTCTGGAGTGACTACGATTCCGGTGTTGAACTCAGCGAAATTGAGATATTTTTGACCTACTCCGTCGAGGGCGTGAACAGGCCCTTCCGCACCGGGCCAATTGTTGGCGCCAGCGGCACCCCCGCTAAAGCCGACCCGGAATGTGTCCCCCGTGACCTGCCCGCCAAAGAGTGTGTCCGTTGGACTAAGTAGATCCTCCGCCGCGAGATGGCTGGTGATCCCTAAAAGGAGAAATGCGAGCCCGCGTATGGAGGAGATTGGTAGAGAGAGCCTGGAAGTCATAGTTCTGCAAAGGAAGAAGGCTTCTGTTATTTTTGAAATTTTGTCCCCTCCCCAGCAAGAACAAAGCTCTCACGGGGTTTTACTCCAGAATTTGCACTGAGCAAAAATCCTGATTTTGTAGTTTGATATGCCGATGAAAATCATTCCGAAATACTATGTCTTCCAAACCCTTTTGCCGATCTGCGCTTTTGCTAGTCTGAGCTTCGCAGCCGAAGATGCGGTGATGCTTCGTGTGGCGGCCTACAACGTGGAGTTCAGCAAGAATGCGACGCCCGAGAAGATCGGGAAAATGTTCAAGCCGTTCAAACTCGACATCATCGGATTCAATGAAGCCCCCGATGGTGATTGGACTCAGCGGGCCGGCAAAGTGCTGGGCATGGACTACAGCTACGTCGGCAAAACCTCGTCGGCTAACCACAAGGACAAATACAAGACAATCCTGAGCCGTCTCCCGCTTGAGGAGACAGGAGAAATCCTCCTCAAGGGAGCAGGTTGGAATCCCGCGTCAGCGGTTAAAGCTGTCATCCGCAAGGATGGCATCCCGATCACCTTTTACTCTCTCCACATCTGCGGCTCCAAGAACGACGAGGGGCACGCGCACTACCTTGCTACCAAAGTTCTGCCACGGAAGAAGTCTGAGCGTGTGATCGTTGCCGGGGATTTCAACAACCGGGTCGGAGATGATTCGCTGAACTTCATCGAAGAAGCGGGCCTGAGGCCCACCTGGAAAGATTTGAAAATCGAGCTCATCGAGAAATTCACCTACAATGCCTTCGCGCCGGACAAGCAGGCGGGAGTGATCGATCACATTTTCTACAACGTGTCATCGGGTGCCAAGGCTACGGACGGTGCGATCATCGAACTCAAGAAGCCATTGTCAGACCACAAACCGGTCTGGGCAGAACTAGCCTTTCCTCGAGAGCTCGGAGCAAAGAAATCCGGTCTACCGTCGGGACCGTGAATTGCGACCTCGTTGAAATCGTTGACCCAACGATTCGCTGGGGCGCTTGGCCCGGCCCGTAAAAAAAGCGACGCCCGAACTGGCTTGAAGGGGGGCTGCTTCGGTGTTTCGATGAAGCAGCGTAAGAGCGCCTGTCTCGGTGACCTGTCCCGCCCCTTTCCTTGTTTTCAGCAGGTCAGGAAACAGGATGGGGAAAATGACGAGAGGATGATCAGATACGTAATAGTTTATCTATTTGTTATTTTCGCAGCCTCAGCAAGTGCCGCTCCTCCGGAGGCCTATCCGTATTGGCCGGAATATCGAAAGGTAGCGCTCGCGGATATTAAGCCGCAAGCGTGGCGCACGGTGGATGATGTGATTGACGGGTGGGATTGGGCGCTGCCGCCAGAGCTTCCGCCGGCGTCGAACGGGTTACTGGCGATTCGGCGCGCCTTCAGCTTGAAGCGGCCGTTGGAGAACTTTGTTGAACCACTGAATCTGCCGGTCAATCCGACCATCGCCCTCTGGATCAAGTGGCGGGATTTGGAACCGGTGGAGGGGCAGGTTGACTTTGCCACGCTGCGGCAGCGCATTGAAGAGGCAGATGCGCTGGGCTATTCGGTGGTGCTGCGATTGCTTTGCTCAGCGACAATCTTTGCGCCGGACTGGATGACCGGAAAGGGGATCCCGATCCGGGCCGAACATAGAACCGCCACGGTAACCAACTACGAGATATCCCATCCGGAATTCCACACACGCTATCTTCGGCTGATTGATGCGCTCGGAAAAAGCGGTATCCCGCGGATGAAAAACCTAAAAGGGGCATTTGTTGGCTACGCTTCTCCTTCCTATGGCGATGAGGGAATTGGACCGCACGGCAAGGATCCTGATTCCGTGCCACACGTGATTGAGCGACTCGATGCGTGGGCGCATGCCTTCAAGGATGTGAAGCACAAGGTGTTCATGGGAGGCATCTCTCAACATGGCCTGAAACAGGGCTTCGGAATACGCCGTGGTTTTGTGGAAATGTTCCTCTACCACATTCCTGACGAGCGCATCGGCCAGCGCCTCGATAAACACGGTTATCTTTGGTTTGATGAGGATGCGGCGGCGCTCCGGAATAATCCCTTCCACGGCGAAGAAAACGAGGAATACGAGGAGAGTTGGGCTGCCGCCGAGCGCGATTTCCGTTTTGGAAAAAACACGGTCAGCTTTCCCTATCGCTACTTCACCTCCAACTTGCGCCTTCTGCAGATGCGCTGCAATTATGCTCTCTACAATCCGTTCTCACTGATCCCGGAGCAAATGGTTTGGGTTGGGCAGAGCCTCGGACGGACGGTTGAAAATACGCCGGATATCTGGTGCGCCCTGCGCGAAAGTTATGTGCGCAATTCCGGCGCGGTGAAGAACTTCGAACGCTGGCTCTATCAGAGGGATACGGAAGGGTATGAGACCGAACCGGCAATCAAGGTTCCTCATTCCATCAAGATGTGGATGGTGAAAAAAGATCACTATTTTGACTACGTGGCCCGAAAAAGCAGAAGAATCGGCTTTGCGGTTGACGACCGCTGGTGCGGTGGCGAGCCGGTAGACGTGGCTATCAAGGTCACCTTCTTCGACATAGGAACGGGCGCCATCACGCTATCGGGGCACACTGCAAGTGGGCCTAGTAAACGCTTCATCGCGTTGAAGAACACGGGGATCGTTAAAACCGCAACCTTCTTCATCAGCAAAGCCGTATTTCCCTCGAAGGAGATGAATCATGACTTTGTTTTTGAATCCGAGGGAGATGAAGCGGTTCTATCGTTTGTCCGAATCATCAAGGTGGATGGTGATCGTCGCTAGTGTTCGTGTTCTCAGAGCCCTACTCCAACTCACCCTCGATGAACGCTAGCAGGAGATCGACGAGCTCCTCCATTCCTACAGGGAGGTCCTCCTCGATCGTAGCGAGATATTGGGCCTCGGTTTCGCTGTATTCGTTGCGGTCCGGGCTGCAGCTTCCACACCAGCGGCTGGCGTTAAGAGGATCGACCAGTGCCGTCGCGCCAATGAGATCGAAGGAGTTGATAATTCGCTGTTGATCGACTTCACTCTGCCAAAATTCGTGAAGGCAGTCCTCACTTTCGAGAATCGGAACGGTTTCATAGACATCGATCAGTGCCCGCTCTTCACGACTGAGAGCACGCTCGGTCGCCTCGCTTTCGAGGCGCTCGACAAGAATCTCCACCTGATCTGGCCATTCCACGGCTTCCTGATTTAGCATCGCGCGCCGGGTCTAAGATCCCCAAGCAACTATGGCAAAGGAAATTCACGCTTTGTCATATCGATATTCAGATAAGTGCCCACTCCATCGGCGATCGGTAAGCGGGGAGGATTAGTCTCGAAGTGGGTTCTTGGCAGAACCAACATCACCGCGGTCTGCCGGCCGGTAGCGGCACCTTGACGAAAAAAGAAGCTCCTTTCGGTAGCGGGATGCGATCGGGTTTGTGTTTTGATTAATTTGTAGTGAACTCCCACGTCATGCGCTCAATGCTTCACCACGATTTCAAGCTAGCTCTCATCGTTCTATTGGCTTGCTCTTTTTTCACCCCGGCTGAGGCCAGAAAAATCAATCTTGGGGTTAAGCCGGGGCTGCATTTCGAGCCCAAGATCCTCCACGTCCTTCCCGGGGAGGACGTCGAGTTGACGTTCGATAACACGGACCTGATGATGCATAACTTCGTCTTGGTTGAACCAGGCGCTCGCATGGAGATCGTCGAAGCTGCAAACGCACTTGGTGAAAAAGGTCCCGGCCTCCATTACGTCCCGGATTCCGCAAAAGTGCTCGCCTCTACCCCCGTGGTCCTGCCTAAGAAAAAATCGACCATCCGCTTCAAGGCTCCCGTCACGGAAGGAAAATATCCTTACGTATGTACCTTTCCCGGCCACGGATTTCTGATGCACGGCACGCTCTTCGTGGCAAAAAACGAACCCAAGGAGCTTGCCGCAGGCCCGACCAAGAATGCGGGGTCACCGGTGGGCGTTCCCGAGGAACTGGAATCGACCCTTTTCTCTCCCAAAACCGTGACTCCCTGCGTGGCTTGCATCGGCGTCGCGCCTACGGGAGAGGTCTACGTCGGGGTCGACCAGATCGGTTCGCTGGGTAAGGGAGGAGGGAAGGGCAGGATCATCCGTCTGGTCGATAAGGATCACGATGGGGTGTCCGATTATCGGACCGAATACGCCTTGATTGATAACCCGCGGGGCATTGTGCCGGTCGGAGACAAACTCTACGTGCTTCACGCGAAGTGGGGAAAAGGGACCCAGTTCGATGGAATGTTTCTTTCCGTCCTTGAGGACAAGGACGGGGATGGGATGGCAGATGGACCACCCAAACACCTGGTCAAGGAGATCAGCACGCGAAAGTTCAACCAGTCCCGGGGAGTAGATCATACCACCAATGGAATCCGAATGGGGATCGACGGTTGGATTTACGTTGCAGTGGGAGACTTCGGTTTTGTTGACGCGGAAGGGACAGATGGGACGAAGCTAACCATGTACGGAGGTGGGATCATACGGGTTCGGCCCGATGGGACCGAGTTGGAAACCTACGCCGATGGCCTGAGAAACATCTACGACGTGGCCATCGATCCCTTCATGAACGTATTCACCCGGGGCAACACCAACGACGGTGGGGGCTGGAACATGCGCTTCATCCATGAAATCCAGACTGGCGAATATGGCTACCCCGAGCTGTTCAAGCGCTACACCAGCGAGATCATCCCCGCTCTCGTCGACGTTGGCGGCGGTTCCGGGACAGGAGCCATGTTCTTCGACGAGCCGGGTTGGCCGGACAAGTACAACGATGTCCCCATGATGTGCGACTGGGGTCGGGGCCAGCTATTTATCCACCGGGTTACACCCGATGGAGCCAGTTTTACCCAGAATCAGGAGAGCTTCATCAAATGCGGAAGAATCACCGACGTTGACTGCGATGGCTCAGGGCGTCTCTTCATCGGTAGCTGGGGCAACTCCGGATTCAAGGGCGGGACTGATGGATACGTCGCACGGGTGGTTCCAAAGGGATGGAAGTACAAGGAGTTTCCCGACCTGCGAAAGCGTAGCGAGGCCGACCTGGTCAACATGCTCACTACCCCCAGCGCCAAGACGAGGCTGCACGCCCAGCAGGAAATTCTCCGGCGAGGAGGGGAGGGCCGGGAAGTCTTGGCGGTTGCCATGAACAAGAAGCTAACCCCCAGGACCCGTGTAGCCGCAATCTTTACCCTGAAGCAGCTGCTCGGAACCAAGTCCCACAAGGATCTTCTTAAGCTGGTCGACGATCCCGCTGTTACGGAGCATGCCCTGCGGGCGCTGGCCGACCGAAGAACCGAGGTCGAGGGAATCCCCCAGGCTCCCTTTGCCAAGGCTCTCAAAAGTACGAACCCACGTGTCCAGGTAGCGGCTGCGGTAGCTCTTGGCCGTCTCGGAGAGAAGTCGGCGGCTAAGGCCCTGCTCGCCGTTTCCAGCCCTCCGGCCACGGACCCCTTGCCGGTTTTCAAAGCGCCTGCCCCGGTGGATTCTGGCCCCCAAGGAGTTCACCAGAGCCCGCTTATCGATGGAAAAAAAACGCATTCATTCGACGTCGATGTCTCTGGCTGGAAAGAGCTCTATCTGATGATCGGGGATGGTGACAACGGCGACGGCAACGACCACGGTGCCTGGTTCGAACCGACCTTGGTTAAGAAGGACGGATCCGTTATCAGGCTAACTGACCTCAAGTGGTCCCAGGCCACCCAAGGTTGGGGGAAGACGGGGGCGGGCATCAGTGCGACGGGGGCGAAACTCGTACGCTCGGACAAAAAAGCCATGGCCTTTGGAATTGGGTCCCATGCGGTGAGCGTCATTTCCTACAAGAATTTGCCCCCTGAGATCACGCGATTCAAGTGCGTGGCCGGTTTGGCCGACACACACGGTGGTGGACGGGTCCGGTTTTACGTCAGCAACAAGGTAACCAAGAAATTCGCCGGTGGTGGCAAAAAGGAAGTCGTCGAAGGCCCGCACGCCACTCCGAACCCGGCATCCATCCTCCCCCACGTTGCCCGCAAAGCCTTGGTTGCCTTGCAAGCTGGGCTGGCTTGCGTGGATGCAATCGGCACGCCCCATCAAAGCGGGGCACTGATGGCCCTCCGCTATATGCATCACCCGGAAACTGTCGATGCCCTCTTGAAGCGTTTCGAAAAGACTAGCACATCTGAAACCAAACAGCGCATCGCAAGAAGTCTTGTCCGCTTGGCTAACAAGGAAAAGCTATATCAAGGAGACACTTGGTGGGGCACTCGCCCGGACACCCGTGGCCCATACTACTACCCGACGCCCTGGGAAAAGACTGAGGAAATTCATCAGGCCCTCGTCAAGGCGGCCGAGACGGGTGATTCCGCCACCCGCTTCGCTATTTCCGAGTTGGCCGAGAAGGATAGAGTAAGCATACCCGGACTGCCCAAGGGAGACTGAGACTCGGGGGGATCACGACTTCGAGTTTTACATCCCTTGTGCCTCTGGGCCTGTTTGTCGCTGGTTTCCTGGAGGCCAAGCCCCAATCGCCAAAAAGGTCAAAAAATTTTAAGGGTCAGCTTTGGGAGAACTTCCCGGAAATGTCATTTCCATGAGACTGGCGCAGAAGTAGAAAATCCTTTTCGGTGGTCCTTTTGTGAAAAGCCAACCTCACACTACAGCGCTTTGTCCGAGCGTTGTCCCAATTAATAAGGCCGCGAACTTTAATAGAATTTTCATTGTCCTTGTCTGCTGTCACCGAGCATCCAGCATAGCGAAAGCCCTTCCAAACTACTGCGTAGGAGGAACAGCTCAATACTCGATACCTAGAAAGAGGAGGTCGCTAACGGTGAAATACCCGCTCGATAACGGTGAAATCCAGCTTGGCCGTTTGGATTCCAGTTTAGCTTACTAAGAATACTTTGACCCAACGGCCAGGCGGTC
>PBNG01000061.1 GCA_002723015.1 Roseibacillus sp.
GTCAGTGGAGCCCCGTTTGTTGGATGGAGGAGATAAACTTGTTTTTGCTCAGGCCTCCTCAGCAGGAGGGTCTGCCGGAGGAGCAGGAGGGGCCGCAGGAGGATCTGCCGGAGGAGCAGGAGGGGAAGTTGCTAAAGTGGCGGCAGTCGATACTCCTTGATACTGAGCACTGCCGAAGGCCAGTATGAGGAGAAAGATCGGGTTAAGGAGGATCAATCCGGCCACAAAGCCTCCATCTTTTCCGAAGCGTTTGGCGTAATTGAGGCATTGAATGATGAACATCACTAGGGCCGATACGTAATTAACAACCGGGATGAGATACCAGATGACCCACCATTTCGGACGGCCCTAGACGTCGAGCATCACAATCCAGCTGTAAATGGGAATAATGGCGGCCCAGCCGGGTTGTCCTGCCTTTTCAAAGATCTTCCAATTCGCAATGACGTCGATTGCTATTAAAATTAGAAAAGGAATTAAAAGAGCGCCAAAGAGAAGGGCAATTATCCCAGCTTCTTCAGCCGACATGTTGTATTGATCAGTTTGGGCGACCAATAAGGGCAGGTTCAAAATGTTCATTTGAAGCATTCTATCCTGTTGATAATCAGGGATAAAGTACTATTTGTAATTCCAAATCACCTGTTAAGACGATGTTCGCTTGCACGCAAACGTCGTGAAAACCAATTTATGAGGTAAATCAGCGCGGTCTGCTTCGACCACTGGCCTTGAATTCTTCCAATTTTGCCTTGAGAGATTGTGCGATTTCGGACTTTTCAGCGACGAGGTTCGTCGTTTCGCCGGGATCGGTCGCGAGGTTGTAGAGTTGTCCCGGGGTCTCGGGAGCTGCATCCGGGAGGGCATATTTCTGAAGCCCGCCACGATAGCGGTTACCGCCGGAGCCCTTGTGGTCGAGGTATTTCCAGTTGCCGCCCCTGATGGCGAGGGCGAGGCTGATGGTCTGGTGGAGGGTATATTGCCGGATGGGTTGGTTCGCCTCTCCGAGGAGAACAGGCAGCATGTCGAAGCTGTCCTCGGCGGCGTCAACCGGGAGTTCGACTCCGGTGAGGGCGCCGCAGGTGGCCATGAGATCAGTCAGGCAGATAGTTTGGGCGGTCTTGGACCCTGCTTTGATTCTCCCGGGCCAGCGCGCGATCATGGGAACGCGGTGACCTCCTTCCCAGTTGTCCCGCTTGACCCCCCGCCATGGGCGGGCTCCGTCGTGCTGATATTTGTCGCGCATATTGATCACCGTGCCGACCTCGGGGCCGTTGTCGCTGGAGACAATCACAAGAGTGTCCTTGGTGAGATCGAGGTCCTCGAGCTTCTCGAGGAGTTTCCCGACGATGTGATCGAACTGGAAGATGAAGTCTCCATGAGGACCTGCTTTGGTTTTGCCCTTGAAGTCCCGGCCCGGAAAGGAGGGGAGGTGGACTGCCTGCAGGGAGTGGAAGAGAAAGAAGGGCTTTTCCGGGCTCTTTTTCACGTGGGTATCGAGGAACTGGAGGCTTTTCTCAAGGAACACCATGTCGACTTCCTCGAGGTCGAAACCCGGAGCCACCAAGCCCGGTCGGCAGTCAAAGGACCATGCGTGCTTGGGGAGCTTGCTCTTGTCGACCAGCTGGGTGGGTGGAACAGGGATCCGGTCATTCTCCATGTAGGCGTAGAGCCAATCCGTGGTGGGACAGGAGACCGTCCCAAAGAAGTGATCGAAGCCGCGGTGGATAGGGCCGTCGGGAACTGGTCGGCTGTAGTCGACCCTGCGCACGGCCTCGAGACCGTTCTTGTTAATGGCTTCGCCGTTCTTGTCGAAGAAGGTCATCCCGATATGCCATTTGCCAAAGAGAGCGGTGGTGTAGCCCTGTTGCTGCAGCATGGCAGGGAGGGTCAGTCGGTCCTTCTCGATCAGGCAGGGGCCCCCAACGCCGGTGAAGACGCCACGGTAATTCAGACGAAAGGCCATGCGCCCGGTCATGATGCTGTAGCGGGTAGGCGTGCAGACCGTGGAGGGGCTGTGCGCATCGGTGAAGAGCATGCCCTCGCGGGCAAGCCGGTCGAGATGCGGGGTTGGGACCTTGCTCTCCGGGTTGTAGCAACCCACGTCACCATACCCAAGATCGTCGGCGAGGATGAAGAGGATGTTGGGCTTCTCCCGGGCGGGGCTCCAGGGGGTGAGGCTGAGGGAGAGCAGGAGAAGCAGGATTCGCATGAGACTCTTGTGTGGAATGATGCGGAGGCCGGTCAAGCGGCGTTTCGAGTATTCCTTGGATTGCGAGGGACGGATCAGGGCGATCCGCGAAACAGGATCCAAAGAATGCCTCCAGGAGGGTGGCAAGGGTCCTAGACCGGGCTGGGAAAATCTGTCAGAAAAAGGGTGATGAACACTGATTGGATCGATGTGACCGTTCCCCTCGAGAACGGGATGGTGCACTGGGAAGGTGATCCCGAGGTCAAGATCTACCGGCATTTCCAACTGGGGGTGGATGGCATGCCATGCAACCTGACCAAGCTGGAGATCAGTGCGCACACCGCGACTCACATGGATGCGATGTGCCACTTCATACCAGGCGGGGCCGGAATGGATGAGATGCCCCTGGAGGCCACCATGGGTCCCTGCCGGGTCATCGGGATGGAGATGGAAAACCAGATCACGCCCTCCGATCTTGAAGACTTGAATCTTCAGCAGGGGGAGCGGATCATTTTCAAGACCCGCAATACGCCGATGAGCTGGGAAATGGCGCCGGAGTTTGACCGGGACTTTGTCTCCATCAGCGAGGCGGCCGGGAGAGTTCTTGCCGAGGCAGGGGTAATGACCGTGGGGGTAGATTATCTCAGTATCGGTGGATTCGGGAAGGACGTGGTAGAGGTCCACCAGGTCATGCTGGGGGCTGGGATCTGGGTGATTGAGGGGCTCTGGCTCGCCGAGGTTGAACCGGGCGATTACGAGCTGGTGTGCTTGCCGCTCAAGATCAAGGGTGCCGACGGAGCACCCTGCCGGGCCCTGCTCAAGCCCCGCTAACTCTCAGTTTTGCTTCTGGCCGCGGGTCCGGGTGCTCAACGCGTTCTGGTGGCCCTGAAGAGATCGCCCCCGCCGGGGGGAAGGGTTACCGAGAGGGAGGACTCGTCTTTCGCGGAGCCAAGGGCCTTTACCCATCTTCCACTGTTTCGATCCAGGCGCTCCACCAGAGAGACCGAGGGGTCGAAAGTCAGAGTGCTGCTACGCTCTTTCGTGATATCGCTGTTGACCGCGAGAAAATGGGGCCGTTTCTGATCGTTCTCAAAGGTGCCAAGAACGAGGTGCTCACCGGAGCCCTGGATCCAGTAATCTGCAGGGAACTCAGCGGCACCGGGGGCCTCGGGATGAAATGGCTTGGTGTGGTAGACCCCGGTGGAGTGGAGATTCGCGAGAGTGGGGCCGAGTGGTTGAATGTCCCGAGCGACCTCGGCGAGCGGAGGGACGTTGACCCGCGGAACGATCTTCCCGTTCACGAGGACGGGCTTGTTATCCTTTTTCTCGTAGCTGAACATCCAAGGGTCCAGAAGTGGAAGGCCTGCACCCCGTAGGCGAGGCTGGTATACATGGTGTGCCGTAACTGAGGCAGGGAGACTCCCCCGCCGACGCAGCGCATGGCGGGGATTCCGTTCTTGCGGGCCAGCTCGCAGATGGAACGGAGGTAAATATAACGCCGCTCGGGATGCCGTCGTCCATCCCAGTGATAGTGATAGTAGTCGAGGAGCATCGGTTTGACGGTCTCTACAAATTCGTAATACTCGCCCCAGATCGCGCGGTTGATGAAGATGGTTGGGTGATTGGGGTCAGCCTCGGCGAAAGCACGGGCGATGTTCGCGGATCCCGGGAACGAATTTCTGCGGCGCCGGTCTGAAATAAAGTAGGCGAAGACACTTTTGTCGTCTCTGAGTCCGGAGGCCTGCTTGTGGAGTTCATTGATGTTGCCGGCCCCGAGCCGTGCGTAGAGTCCATTACGCCGGCACATCTCAAGGAGGTTGATCTCGCATTCCACTGCGTTGAATCCGTGCGACTTGATAAAGCCGGCCATAACGTCCTGCTGAGCAGGGTCCTCGGGCCATTCTGCCCAGGTCACCATCATGAGGGCGGGAACCCGGTAGCGAATCGGCGTCGACCCTGGGGTTTCGATCTGCGATTCATCAGCGACCAGATGGGAGCAGAGGCTGGCGCAGAGAAGAAGGTGCAGGAGAGAATAGGTCTTGGTCATGATTTCAGCAGCGGATACCACAAACGGGGATCCCGGGCGATTCACTGGTTGGAGCAGTCCTAGGTTCTTTTAGAGCCACCCTGCAGGGAGGTCGTCCTTGGTTTCGTGCAGAATTTCGAGAATGCGGCGCTTTTCAGCCTTCCCGAGATACTCAAATCCCTCGATCGGTCCGGGCGCTGTGAGAATCTCATGGATCCGTTCGTAGATAGCACCTTTCAACATGGGCGGGAATTGTTCAAAGGTGGGGGAGTAAATCATGTAGCTGCAGCGGTTCTCGAAAATTCGTCCCTTGAGCTGGAGATCCTTGAGCGAGCGGTTCCTACTGTCGGTGATCCGGTTGGCGTTGAAGGCGCGACGGAAACCCGGATCGCAGGAGACTTCTGGAATCGGAGTTTCCTCACGAAACAGCAGGTAATCGACAACCTTGTCGCGCCCCTCGATGAATTCGTCGATGCTACGTCCCTCATTCAGCTTGCTCACATCGGTCTCCCCGGGGTCCAGTTTGCTGTCAAAGAGGGACTGGCGGGCCCGGTAGGCTGCTTCTACGAGGCGGTGGTGCATGGTCACCTGATGATCAAATACAAGAAGAGCCGCGATATCACTGCCCGGAGCGGGGTAAGCGTCAGTGCTGAAAAAGCGGTCGAGTTTCTCGATATTGGCATACTGTTCACGGTCAATGGTGATCTTCCCTCCTTTGCGAGAGGCGATGGCGTTTCCCATGTGCCGCATGGATCCGTGATTTCCGCTCACGAACCACCCTCCGTAGCGGTCATGAAGAGGAATGTGGTGTCCCGATCGCCGGTAGTCATCGATGCTCCGGAGTGAGCGCCCCGACTGGTCCGGGTAGACAGAGCGACCGAGGGACCCGGGAAGGAAATTGGTGGCATCCCCGGCATGGCACCCGAGGCAGGAACGGGTACGTTCAAGCAGTGGGGAACTCTTGTCGTCAAGTTCGCGCTGGAAGTAGAAAATGGGCCCCAGTTCTGGATCAAAGCTGGCAATTTCGATCCGGCCGTCGGGCATCCATCCAAGATATACGGACTCGTTAAAGTAGAGTGCCCGCGGGTTGGAGTAGGAGACTTCCCGTCGCTGAAGGCTCGTTCTTGAAAAGACAAGGACCTGAGTATCCCGGTCGAGGCCGAGTTCCCGGAGCAGGCGCTCCACCAGAGGTTTGCCATTTGGTTCCTTGATCTGGACTTCTCCCCGGTGCACCCGCTTCATGAGAAGGGTGACAGGATCCTTTGCCTCCTTGCTAAAGTATCCGTGGGGCTCCAATTCGTAGTCGTTGTAAAACTGTGAGAGTCCGGTCTGGGTCCAGCACAGGATAAAAGTAACAACGAGGGTGCGCATATGCATGAAGATGGTGGTGGAAGTATCTCGTGGAACGCCGTGGTAGATCAAGGAGATAGCAACCCGTGCCAGACGATCCGTCTGGAATTACGCTGTCCTTCTACCGGGTCTGTCCATGTCTTCTGAGATAGTCAGGAATGGAGATGGGCGTCCCTCCTTGCCGGACACTTTCGTCAGCGGCCTCCATAAAGGCATAGAGTTCGAGGGTAAGCTTTGCTGGAACGGGAGGTTTACCGGTTTGAAAAAACTTTACGATTTCCCTGAGCATCGGAGCGTAATTTCCGCCGGATTTCTGTTCAACGATGGCTTTCGTGCCAAAGGCGGTCACCTTAAAGGAGGTTTTTCCATCGCGAATCCCGTGCAAGGTCCCAATGCGCTCGTTGTTCCATTTTCCGGTCACCACAATGGCCCCGCTGCTTTCCGTGGCCACGACGCTCTGACACCCGGGCCCCATCACCGTGAAGAGCGCTTCTGCGGCATGAATACCATACCAGAAGAGGCTGGGATGGTGAGGTTCTGAGGTTGCGGGGCCGTATGATAGAGCGGCGCGGAGTTCGCCAAAGTCTGCGGTGGCGACTTCGACCACACCCGGATACCAGCGCAGAGAAGAGCTGCTGAAGCAGGGTACGCCGGCATCTTCGGCGAGCTGAAAGATTTTCACGGCATCTTTCAGGGATCCTGCTACGGGCTTGTCGATGAAGACGGGTTTGCCTGCGGCCAGAACTGGTCTGACCTGCTCAAGGTGGGTGCGTCCATCCAGACTGGTGAGAAGGATTGCGTCGACTTCTTCGCACATCTTCGCAATGTCCTCGTAGATGCGAACTCCGTATTTCTCTGTGAGAGTTGTGGTGAAACCTCGCACTCGGTTAATGCTGGCGGGAATATCAACACTCCCTCCTCTGTAAGCTGCTGTCACAGTTGCACCCGGAACATGAGAAGGGTTGTCTTTATCGTTGAGGAGACCGGTGAAGGCGATGACGTGCGATGTGTCGAGGCCAATGAGCCCGACCTTCAAGGGTAGATCGGAGGGGGTCGCGGGGAGAGGCGCAGCGCAGGCAAGCAGAAGCAGAAGAAGGCGATTAATGAGGCTCATCGTGATCTTTTAGCCCGGAGGAGAAGTCGAGAGAAGGCGTTTTTGTGTTCGCGACACGTGATAGGAATTAGACGTTTCCAAGCAGGGATTTGAAAGAGACACTGCTGGCCATGACATGTGTGAGACTCCTGTCTATTGGTAGTGTGGTTGCTCTGTCGCTTAGCCTTTCCGTGGTTGAGGCCAAACCGACTTTTGAAAAAGACGGCACCGTAATCTTCCCGGGGGTGGATTTCACGACTGGTGAAGGTAAGGTCTCCACCAGTTTTCGCGCTACCCGGTGGGGGATGTATGACCTCATGTTCGAGGGGACTGCCGATCGCTTCCCAAAGGCCACGATTAACGGTCAGGGGCCAATCGAGAGTCCCCCCGTTGTAGCGGATTCGGAACAGACCAAGACCGACGGTCTTCTTGCGACAGTTCGTCTGGGCAGGTTTTACATCAAAGATGCGGGGCGCTGCGTCATGCAATTGCACGGACCTGTCTCCGGGATAACCGCCCTGAAACTTGTGCCGGCTCCCGAGGGAGGCCATGTGGTGCAGGAAGGGGCAAAAGCCATCGAGCTCGATGCAAAGAATTGCCGGATCTCAGGCGTGATGCTGCGTTACGAGCCTAATCCGAAGAAGCTCTGCATCGGATTCTGGGGAAACCCGAATGATTATCCGGTTTGGAACTACACTGTAACAACCGCGGGAAAGTACGAGGTTGTTCTGACGCAGGGATGCGGACGGGGAGCAGGAGGAAGCAGGGCGGTGCTGGAAACGGCAGGAACCTCTCTGGAGTTCGCCGTCAAGGATACCGGGGGGTATCAAAACTGGATCGACGTGTCGCTGGGCGAAGTGGAAATCGGGAAGCCTGGGGTCGAGGAACTGTCTGTGAAAGTTCTCAGAAAGGCGCGGGGAATCATGGACATCCGGCGAATTATCCTCAGGCCGGTGGAATGAAAGAGAACTACTGCGGGTCTTCCTGGAAGATCAGGAGATAATCTCTTCCACGACCTTACCAAAGACATCGGTCAACCGGTAGTCCCGACCGGAGTGGTGAAAGGTGAGCCGCTCGTGGTCTATTCCCATCAGGTGGAGGATCGTGGCATGCAGATCGTGGATGGAAACGCGGTCGCGCACCGCGTAGTAGCCATAGTCGTCAGTTGCTCCGTGGTGATATCCCTGTTTGGTTCCACCACCGCACATCCACATCGTGAATCCGTGCGGGTTGTGATCACGCCCATCATCGCTTCGGCCCATCTGGCCGTCAAAGATCTCCCGGCTGGGAGTACGGCCGAATTCGCTGCCGCAGAGAACGAGGGTTTCCTCCAGCATACCCCGGGCCTCGAGATCCTGCAGGAGGGCTGCAATCGGCTGGTCGACAGCGTGGGCATTGCCACGATGGCCTTTCTCCAACCCGGCATGCTGATCCCAGAGGTTTCCATAGCGGGATGTGGAATGAGTGGCGGTGACAAACCTGACCCCCGCTTCCGAGAAGCGTCGTGCCAGCAGCAGCGTGCGCCCGAATTCATCGGCATGGTCCTCACCAACTCCGTAGAGATTCCGGGTCGCCTGCGATTCCTTTCCGAGGTCCATGATGTCTGGAGCCACATTCTGCATCCGGAAGGCAAGCTCACGGTTCCGTAATTCGGCCAAAAGGGGATCACTCTCCTCATTGATGGACCGGATGAAATCAATGTGTTCCCGCTGGTTGTTAAATCCGGCAGCGAGGTTGTCCCAGTTCAGCTCTCCGCCCCGGCGCGAAGGTTTCAGGATCGGTGCTCCTGCGAATGAGGAAGGAAGAAACCCGGTCGGAAATGTTCTTCCGTTCTTGGGAGTCAGGTCAACATACCCGGGCAGGTTGCTGTTGTCAGATCCCAGGCCATATAGAAGCCAGTTGCCAAGGGCCGGACGAAGTTCGCGGGGCACCCCGGTGTTGAGCATCGACATTGCGGTGATGTGGTCCTCATTCTCATGGTGGAGGGAGTGAATAAAACAGAGCTTGTCCAGCCATCCGCGGTTGACCCTTGGGAAAAGATCACTGGCCCAGGCGCCAGTTTCGCCCCATTGGCTCCAATGGAATGGAGATCCGATGATATGACCGCGTTCTGCAAAGGTGAACTTAGGGGACTTGATTGAGGCCGGGAGTGGTTTTCCGTGTTCTGCCTGGAGGCGGGGTTTGTAGTCGTAGGAGTCGACCTGCGAGAGTCCGCCATCAAGCATGATGAAAATCATGCGTTTGGCACGGGCCGGGAAGTGAGGTTCTGACTCCCCGGAAGGGGACAGGGACCCCGTGGCAGCCCTGCTTGCCTGCCGGGTAAGGAGGTCGCATAGAGCGAGTCCGCTGAAGCCCATGAATCCTCTCCGCGACATGGGAAGCAGCGATGCGTGATCGCAACCTTTGGCTTTGATGAGATCGCCGGAGGAGGAGCTTGGTCTTGGAGGCGAGGAGGTCATTTCAGGTAACTGAAGTTGTCCGAGGAGAAAATGCCGAGAATCAGCCTTGCCCACGAGGAAGTTTCGCCGAGATCCTGGACAATTCGACAGTGGTCGAGATAGGTGAAGGTCTGCTCCATCAGGAGGGGTCTGGGAGATTGGCCGACAATCATGCGGAAGGCGACAGTGACACGCTGTTCGTCGTTCAAGTCCGGAATGGCCAGAAGTCGCTCGGCAAGTTTGGTGGCGTAGTAGCGGGGAAGTTTGTTGTTGAGCCAGAAAAGAGATTGCGCGGTGTTGACCGAGTGGTCCCGCTGATGGACCGGAACTCCAGATGGATCATAGCCAAAGAGGTGCAGCATTTTGCGGATTTCAATTCCCATGCCGCGAGGGGAACGTCCCGAGGTAAGGATATACATCGCCCGGTCCTTGGACTTACTGTTGTCAAGCGGTTGCCCGCTGAGCTGCCGTGGAACCTTACCCGCGAGACTCAGCATCGAGTCATAGAGAGCCTCCGCTTCCAATCGTCGTCGTGGATAGCGCCAGAGGAATTTGTTATCGGGGTCCCGGCTGGCCTTGGAGGGAGTGAGGGCGCTACTCTGCCGGTAGGTGGCTGAGGTGACGATGATCCGGTGGAGATCCTTCAGTGACCAGTCCATCTCAATCAGTGAGGCGGCGAGAAAGTCGAGGAGAGGTTGATTGGTCGGGCGCGCACCCTGAATTCCAAGATCGCCCGGGGTGGCCACGATGCCCGTCCCGAAGTGTCCCTGCCAGATACGATTGGCGATGACGCGGGCCGTGAGAGGATTGCCGGGATCAACGATCCACCGTGCGAGTTGAAGGCGTCCACTGGAGTTTTCTGGGATCACAGGGCTCTCCACGAGGTGGTTTGCCAAGGAGGGGACCGCCCTCGTCACCTCTTCCTTTTCAACATTGTATGTGTCACCAGCAATATGCACCGGCTCGTTGCGGGTTCGGGGAGCCTCCGTGACGGCAAGCATGCGGGGGAGCGGAGAGTGCAGAGCACGGAGCCTTGCTATTTCGGCATCGATCTGAGGGACACCATCTGGGACGTAGAAGCGTTCGAGATCCGCAATCCCCGGGGGCCAGGCCCGGGGAACGAAGTGGAGGTGGGAGAGGATCTCCTTGCGCAGATTCCATTCCTGCGCCGCCTCATTCAACCACT
Source organism: Roseibacillus sp. (assembly GCA_002723015.1). The sequence goes on from PBNG01000061.1 coordinate 10,276, forward strand.
TGCCGCGGTGGGGGGGAGTTCGAACGAAGCGCACCTTGTCAATCCGGGGCAGGTATGAGTGATCTTCGGCCCATAGCCGAACATCATTCCGTCCGCTTCGGAAGAGGTAGTGGCCGAGGCTTACCCAGCGGAAGTGCCGGGAATCCCATCCACCGCTTGCGGGAAGGGGGAGTTCGCTTACCACGGATTTGCCATCGATTTTCAGTTCGACGCGGAAGGATTCCGGTGCAGCGCAGCGCAGAAGCATGGTGTAGGTCCCGGCCTCCGGGAGTTCGGGGCGCCACCCGACCCACTGCAGGCGTTCACGTTGCGTTTCCACGACGGTTTCCGCGTCAACTTTCACCCGGCGCACGTTGTTCTGTCCCTGGTAGTTTTCCGCTTCGATCTCAACAGCGGGCATCGGAGGGAGGGCCTTGAGGGCGCTGAGGTAGCGTTCCCCCTTTTCCCTGATCTCGCCACTGACGAGGTCTTTCCGGGCATCAGCCAGGATCTGCCATCGGGTCTGCCGGAGGGAGGCAACAAGTTCCTCGCTCTGTTCACGGGCTTGAATCTGTTCCCTCGAGGCCTCGGGTTGCGTGAGCCGATAACGCCCGTCCCGCCAGTTGCTGCTGTTCTTCTTCAGGATTCTGGTGCTTCCGAAAATACCGGCCAGAGCATAATAGTCCCGAGTCGGGATGGGATCGAAAAAGTGGTCGTGGCAGCGGGCGCATGCGAAGTTGAGCCCCAGGAACGCCTGCGTGGTGGTAGAGATCTGCTCATCGATGATGTCCATGCGCAGAGTGTTAGGATCGGCGCAGTCAGCAAACCATGGGCCAATGGAAAGAAAGCCGGGAGCAGCCAGCAGATCGAGCTGGTTTCGGGATGAGGATTCAAGGGCATTTCCAGCAACAATATCCCCCGCAATCTGTTCCACCACGAACTGATCGAACGGCTTGTCTGCATTGAGAGCTCGAACAACGTAGTCACGGTATGGTTCTGCCATGTCGATCCGGTCTACTGCTGCAACCTTCGTCTTTCCCTGAACGTAACGGCCAACGTCGAGCCAGTGCCGACCCCAACGTTCTCCGTAATGGGGAGAGCTCAGTAACCTTTCGACGAGCTCAAGGTAGGCTTCATCCGGCCCCTTGCTGGCGACAGCGAATTCGTATGTCTCCAACTCCTCCAAGGTGGGGGGTAAACCCGTGAGGTCCAGAGAGAGACGACGAAGAAGGGTCGTGGGCTCAGCCCGGGGACTGGGATGCAGACCAGCACCGCCCAAAGCTTGAAGGGTAAAGAGATCAACAGCATTAATGCTCCATTCGTTCTTGAGATCTGACGGAATGGCGGGCTTCTGCAGTGGCTGGAACGCCCAATGATCTTCCTGGTCAGCCATCAGGAGGGCTGCTGACGAAACCAGCAGAAACAGGATCTGGATGGGTGAGGGGAATATCATGGCCGCCGGACAGCTTCACTTTACGTTCCGGATGTGAGATATTCTACAGCTTCCAGTCGAAGTTGTCTTCAATTGATCATTTTTCTGCAAATCACTGGAAAAGCTGCACAAAACGCTATTAATCAGGCTGGTGAATCCCTCGGCAGGGCATGAGCTGGGAGCAAAATTCGTAAAATTCGCCAAGATCATCGGATATTTTGAATATTCAGGGAGAGGGTCTCGCCGAATCTCTGGAACTTGCAACCCCGTCGTTGTTGCCAGCGGCGTAGTGTTCCAGTATACTCCGTGGCCCCCGAAAGTTCACCTGCCCTTACCATGTCGCATACAATGCTTCCTCAGATTGCCCCCTGCTTCGTGAGCCACAATATGGCGCTCGGAGGAGCCCAGACTGCAGTTCTCCGGTATATTGAGACTCTGCCGGACTGGGTCAGGGAACGAACAACCCTTTACTGTCAGTCAGACGATACACCGCTCCTCGACCGGGCGGTGGAGAATGGCTTCAGCTGCGGGGAGATTACGCGGGTAGCGCCCAGTGATCCCAGCTCATGGTTTCTCAGCTACGGCAAGCTGGACGGGCTACCTGAGCGCCCGACGTCTCTTGTGCTTCACTCTTGGGATGACGCCGGCTGGCGGTATTTCAGCAGGGCCTATGAAGGCCAGAGAGGAATGACAGTGGCTGGCGTCTCTCAGAAAGTCATGGACCGTTATGCCAACTGGATCGTGGAGAACGGCCATGTAAGCGGAGGGGTTCTCCCTCCTCCCGTAACGGAATTCTGCATGGCCAAGGGGACCGTTGATCCCTTGGGGCGAATCGTGGTCGGGTGGATGGGACGTCCGCTCGAGGATAAGGGGCTGATGACCCTGCCCTATCTCCTCGCGGAAAACCCTCGCTTCATTGTCCGGGCCTGGACCGGAGCAGACACTGCAGGACTGGACTACACCCAGCGGGTTCAGGGGGAGGCAATGGAAGCGGTGATGAAACTAGCTCGCAAACTCGGAGTGGAGGACCGTCTGGATATCCGTCCCCTCGATTTCAACGCGATGAGCTATCGACACCGTCTGGAGGGTTGTCACGTCCTGTTGGGTAACAGCCGCAAGGAAGGGTTCCTGCTTACGGCTGCTGAAGCTCTCAGCTGTGGGATACCGGTAGTAGTGACGAAGACCTGTGGAATCGCGGATTTCTTCAAGAATGGACAGAATGGCTATCTCATTGATTGGAATGATAATCCCAAGAGGCTGGCCAAGGTTGCACACCGGGCGATTCTCAAGGCGTCCAAGCTCGATCCGGTCAAGTGTCTGGCCTCGGTCGATCGGCTTTCCCTTGGGTCCAATTACGCGCGTGCCTACCGCCCGATATTGGCCAACCTGACTCATACCGGACTTCAGAATGAGAATGCCCGTGTGACGGTGGGGGTTCGTATTCATGAGGGCGTAGACGCCTCCTTCCTCGATGATGCGATCAACAGTATAGCCTCCCAGACTTACAGGAATTTCAGGACAGTTCTTCTGGTCGACGGTTCCTGGTCCTTTGGAGAAAAACTGGCCGAGCGTTATGACCTGCCGCTGATTTGTACTGGACTCAAGCCCGATATTGAGCACTGCAGCTGGCTGCATCGACAGGCCGTTGAGCAATGCGATACGGAGTTCTACAAGCCCCTCGATTACGATGACCAGATCCTGCCCAATTATCTTGAGAGGGCAGTCCAGTCCCTCGATGAGAGAGGGGCCGATGTGTATGGGTGCCTCCTCAATACGCTTCAGGATGGGGAGATCACCCCTCGCCTTCACTGGCCCAACAAGTCGCTCGACACAATGTTCACGGGCAACTCCGATGACAATATGCTGCCCCACTCATCGGTAACGATGCGAACGAGGGTGGCCTTGAAGGCAGGCAACTATCAGGAGAGGGCCGTTGGGCTGGGAGCGGATGACTATCATCTCTGGTACCGGATCTTCAAGGTAGGCGGAGAATTCTTCCGGGATGACGAAGTCCGCAATGTTGTCTATCGGGTCCACGATAGAAATTCACTCGTCATTCGTAGGGAGCGTTTCGGGCATTCCAACAAGCGGAAGCAACTCCTCGCGGGTGCTGCAGCAGCAGGTATCGCTGCCATGCCGTTGGCAGCAGAGGTTGAGGTAGAAGGGGAACGTAAGGCTCCAGTGGCCGTCGCCCCGAGCGAGGACAGTGTCGACCCTCCTCACTCGTAGAACCTTCCGGATGGGAGTCTTGTTCAAGGGCAAGGTAGAGTCAGTTCTTCCCCGGGCAAATCTTGCTTTGCGCCTATGAAGTCGTGGGACCTGACGACTCTTGGTTCGACGATGCTGAGCCTCACCACGGAACCTGGTGTGCCTCTTCTTTCCAGTGGGGACCTCCGGCTCGATGTGGCAGGGGCCGAGTCGAACTGTGCAATCTCCCTTGCTCATCTAGGGAAACGGGTTTCGTGGCACTCCAAAGTAGCGTCAGGGCCCCTCGGAGAAAGGGTTATCTCGGGCATTCGAGCCCACGGAGTGGATGTGTCCTCCGTCATCCGGGGTGATGAAGGCAGGACGGAACAGATGTGGGTCGAGTCAGGGGTGGGAGCGAACATGACCACAGTCAGCTATGACCGGGGAGGGGCATCAATGGAGGGTTTGAGGATTGAGGAAGTCGATCTGGACGCCCTTCACGATAGTCAATATTTTCACGCCACCGGAATCACGCCTGCCCTTTCCGAGGATAACCGGAATGCTGTCCTTGATACCGTGCAGCTGGCGTGCAAGGCAGGGGTCCGAGTGTCGTTCGACATCAATTACCGCTCGAAACTCTGGGCGCCTCAGCGTGCGCGGGAGGTTCTGTCCACGATCATCCCCGGTATTCACCTTTTGTTTATAAAGGAAACGGATTTGGCATTGCTCTGGGATCGCCGGGGAGATGCGGAGACGGAATTGCGCAGTTTGCAGGAAGAGTTCGGTATTGCCAATATCGTGCTGACACGGGCGGGGGACGGCGCAAGTGCTGTCCTTGAAGATCATTTCGAGAGTCATCAGGCTTTTGTTGGAGAGCCCGTCAGCCCAATCGGGGCTGGGGACGCCCTTGCCGCTGGAGTGCTTTATTCTCTGATGGAGGATGAGGAGCGACTGGCCTTGAAGAGAGGGTGTGCGATGGCTTCATTGGCCCGGGAGTCCAGAAGTGACTATGTGGTCGGAGGTCGACTGGCCTTGGATGCGCGAATTCGGGGAGAAGAGGAGCGGCGGGTCTTACGCTAGTTTGCAGGTTGTGCCCGTGACGTAGTGAACTCGACTGCTTGACCCGGAGCTGTGAAAATCGTCGGATGGCAGGGATGATAAACAGATTTTCCCGCCGTCGTTTTCTGCAGAGCTCAACCATGGTTGCAGGTTCCGGGATCCTGTCCTCCAGCCTAGTGCCCGGGCGAGGAGTTTTAGCGAACGATAAACTCAATATCGGGGTGATCGGGGCCGGAGGAAAAGGAACGGCCGACAGCGAGGGAGTCATGAGCGAAAATATTGTCGCCCTCTGCGACGTTGATGAACGGGCTTTGCGGGCGAGGCAGGGACGGTTCCCCAAGGCGAAGCTCTTCAAGGATTACCGGGTCATGCTTGAACAGGTCGGTGATCAACTTGATGCCGTGACGGTGAGCACCCCGGATCATCACCACTTCCCCGCCAGTATGCTTGCGATGAATCTGGGACTCCACGTCTACGTGCAGAAACCTCTCGCTCACACGGTGTGGGAGGCTCGTGAGATGCTGAAACTTTCCCGTGAAAAAAAGGTAATTACCCAGATGGGAAATCAAGGGCATTCTTATAGTAGTACCCGCAAGCTGGTGGAAGTAGTGCAGTCTGGAATCATCGGTGAGGTAAGGGAGGTTCATGTCTGGACGGATCGGCCGATCTGGCCGCAGGGAATGAGTCGACCTCAGGGTTCAAAGCCGGTCCCGGACTACCTCGACTGGGATCTCTGGCTGGGCCCAGCGCCGAAACGCCCCTACCATGATGGTTACCATCCCTTCAAATGGCGGGGCTTCTGGGATTTTGGAACGGGTGCTCTCGGGGACATGGGGTGCCACAACATGGATGCAGCATTCTGGGCGCTGAAACTTGGAGCCCCGACGAGTGTCGAGGCAGATGTTTCCGGTGTCAGCGATGACACCGCGCCAAAATGGAGTGTGATTAGGTATGAGTTTCCCGGCAGGGAAGACCTGCCCCCGGTCAGTCTCACATGGTATGATGGTGGAAAGAAACCCAGTGCAGATATAATTGGGGAGAAGACCTTGCCCAACAATGGAAGCCTCATTGTTGGATCGAAGGCCACCATAGCCTTCCGGGAGTGGAATCCCAACGGGTTCCGGGTTCTTTCGGAAGGGCGGGAAGTCCCCTATGCTGACCCCGACCCGATATTTCCCCGCGTTGGGGATAACCCATACAAGGAATGGATTGAGGCGTGCAAGGGAAGTCCCTTGTGCCTCTCAAACTTCGAATATTCGGTGCCGCTAACAGAGATGGTTCTGCTTGGGAACGTCGCTTTGCGGGCGGGTAGTAAAATCGAATGGGACGCCAAGGCGCTGAAAGCAAAGGGAAATCCTGAGCTGGATCAGTTGATTCGGAGCACTCCGCGAAAAGGCTGGAGAGTCTGATTTTTCCAGATTTCCGTATATTGGTCCCAAGTCACGGAATGAGAATCCCGGGATCGTGCGAGGCAGAACCTTGTCGTGCTGCCTTGAGGTTTCACTGATATCGCGGTAGCTTACGTGCCGTATCCTACCCATTAACCCATGGCCGGTACCGATACAGATAAGGACGTACCCGACATGCCCATGTCGGACACTCTCAAGCAACTTCCTCCCGAGCACCCGGGGGAGAAGGTAGCTGAGGCAGGGGAGGGGTCCGTACGGAATGAGGGCTCCCCACGGAGAGAATTTTTCAGTATTGCCCTCGGAGGCGCAATAATCGCGGTGCCGACGGCAGTCGGCCTACGGGTGGTTCTGAACCCACTATTTGGTGATGGATCTGGAGGGATCCTCGCGCGTCTTACCACCCTTGACAGTCTGACTGTTGGAGGTCCTCCTCAGGCCTTCAAGGTCGTTGCAGACAAATCCGACGCATGGACCACCTACAAGGATCTTCCTCTGGGCCTGGTTTATGTTCAGAGGATCGCCGAACAGGATGTTCTGGTCTTCAGTGCCAGCTGTCCTCATGCCGGGTGCGCGGTGGAATATCGTAATGAGGGAGTCCGTGGACCACATTATTTCTGTCCATGTCATGAGAGTAGCTTCAGCACTGATGGAAGCCTCGCGCCAGATAATACTCAGGCAAAGCGGGGGCTTGATACCCTTGAGGTGATCGGGAAGAAGCTGGAGGAAGGAGAAGTCTGGATTCGCTTCCAGAAATTCAAGGCAGGCATTGCGGAGAAAAAGGCGATCTCATGATTGGTGCAGTAACCTCACGCTTGAGATCATGAAATCCCTGCTGAGCTGGATTGATAACCGAACCGGTATCAGGCGTTTCACGCAGGAAGCCCTCTTCGAGAACATTCCGGGGGGTGCACGTTGGCGTTATGTCTGGGGTAGTACCCTGACGTTCGCCATCATGGTCCAGTTTATCACTGGGATCATGCTCTGGATGTTCTACAGCCCGAGTGCGAATTCAGCGTGGGAAAGCGTCCATTATCTTCAGGAGCATGTGAAAGGCGGTTCCTGGCTGCGGGGAATTCATCACTGGACGTCGCAGTTCATGATTGTGCTGCTGGTCCTCCACCTTGTTCAGGTCGTAGTGGACGGCGCATATAAGGCCCCCCGTGAATTCAATTTCTGGTTCGGACTCGCCTTGCTGGGCGTGACAATGGGACTTGGACTCACGGGTTACCTTCTGCCGTGGGACCAGAAAGGATACTGGGCTACGGAGGTCGCGACCAATATTGTTGGTAATACCCCGCTTGTCGGTGATTACCTCAAGCAAATCCTCATCGGAGGAAATGAGGCAGGGCACCATACTCTCACCCGTTTTTTTGCGCTGCATGCCGGAGTTCTGCCGGCTCTCCTCATTGGCCTTATTGTGCTTCATATCTATCTTTTCCGGAAACATGGCATTACCCCGGCTGCTCGTAAGACCGCCTTATCTGCCCGTCATTTCTGGTGGGTCGCCCTGTTCACGATGGCCTTTGCATTGGTGCTGGTCGGGATGAACTGGCAGGCATTTCCCCCCGCCTCGAGGCCACTGGTCGGTGTTATCCCTGCCATTCTCACGGGACTTTGCCTGATACGGGTCATTTATCTTCATTTGCGCAGGAGACACCTGGAAGAGGCCGATCATCGGCCTCGTCCGGGAGATGTCTATTTCTGGCCGGACCAGGTTCTCCGGGATGCGATCGCGTGTGCGGTTGTTCTGGGTGGGATTCTCTTCTTCGTCGGGCAGGTGGGGACGGAACTGAGTGCGCCTGCAGACCCTTCGGAGAACTACTCAGCCGCTCGGCCGGACTGGTACTTCATGGCTCTCTTTGCCTTGCTGAAGGACTTTGACCTGATTACCGGGGCGTTTGTCATCCCGGGAATCGTGGCGGCCATCGTGTTCCTGATGCCCTTTATTGGTCGAAAGAAGATCGGGCACTTGTTCAACCTTGTCTTCCTTGTCCTCGTCCTCGGGGGCTTCGTTCATTATACCCTTGTGGCCTTTACTCACGACTGGACGAGTGAGGAACATCAGGCAGCAGTGAAAGCAGCTCATCGAGATGCGGACCGGATCAAGGCTCTGGCCGGGGGGCCTGATGGAATACCGCCGGAGGGAGCCATCACACTCCTGCGTAATGATGCGCTGACACAGGGCCCCCGCCTCTTTTCCCAGAACTGTGCTTCATGTCATTCCTTTGACGGGCACGACGGAACGGGAAGGCCCCGCAAGGATCCCCAGACTGCTTCCGACCTGAAGGGCTTTGCCTCCCGGCGGTGGTCCGCAGGAATCCTGAATGCAGACTCGTTTGCTCATCGAGATTTCTTCGGTGGAACCAAGTTAATCCAGAAGAGCAGGATGCTGAAGTACCTCAAGAGCGACATTTTTTCGGATCTTCCTTCGGAGGAGGTCCATGCCATGGCGGTGGCTCTCTCCGCTGAGGCTCAATTGAGGCATCAGAGGGTTCTTGATGCTGCCGATCATAGTCTGATCGAGGAGGGCAGGGAGCTCATTTCGATCGAGTGTACGGAGTGCCACACCTATCATGAAGAAGGTGAGGGTATTGATTTAACGGGATACGGAAGCAGGGAATGGCAGCTTGCCTTTGTTAGGGATCCTTCTCACGAGCGTTTTTACGGGAAGCGCAACGACCGGATGTCGGTCTTCGGACCGAAATACCGCGAAGATGGCTCCCTTGAGCGACCGGCCCAATTGACGGACCGGGAGATCGGCTTCATCGTGGACTGGCTGCGGGGTGATTGGTATGAGCCTCTGGTTGACACTGGTTCCGTAAAGGATCCTTAGACCCGGGTGAAAACCGCCCTGGTTTTGGACCTGAGCTCGTGCGGAGCAGTTGAGTCCACCGCAAAACGTCGACAGCGCGATCGATCCGTGCACAAATGAGCCATGGACCAGAATGCGGACGAAAAGCCCCTCGGATTCCTGAAGACCACGATGGTGGGAGCGGTGCTGGTAGTGGTGCCGACCGGAATTGTGGGATTCGCGCTCTGGCAGATTGGTTCTCTTTTCCAGGCTCTGCTGCTTCCCTTGGTTGAACAACTTCCCTTTGATTCAGTATTCATGCGCTATGCCGTGATCTTCATGGCGCTGACTGCGGTGGTGCTCCTCTGCTTTTTTACCGGAGTGTCAGTGAGGACGCGGTGGGGAGCTGCGATGCGAGGATGGATCGAGCGGAGGTTTCTCGAGCGTATTCCGGGCTACAGCGTCGTAAGGACCTTGATCCATCAATATCTCGGGCAGGATGGAGGCAGACAATTCCGGCCGGTCCTGGTGGATCTTTATGGATCTGATTCCCGCGCTGTTGGATTCGAAATCGAACTCCTCGAGGATGGCAAAGTAGCCGTCTTCCTGCCGTCAGTGCCTGCTGCGACGATCGGGCAAGTCCAGTTGGTCCCGCAGGACCGGGTTTACCCATTGAAGGCGTCCATGCACGCTACTCTGGAGGCACTCACCATGTTCGGGATGGGTGCATCCAAGTTGGTGACTGCGGAAGCGGACGAGCGAACGGAGAAGGGAGAGATTCCCGGGCAATCCTAGACGTGCCGAGGGTCAGGCGATGATATCCTTGAGGACGTGTCCATCAATATCAGTCAGGCGGAAGTCTCGGCCCTGATACCGGTAGGTCAGTTTGCGGTGATCGATTCCGAGCAGGTGGAGGATAGTGGCATTGCGGTCGTGGATGTGCATGGTTCCCGGCGTCCAGTGCTCCTTCTCAGGTTTCGGACGCATCGGTGTGCCATCAGGGTTGGCGATGTTATACCCGTAGTCGTCGCTCTTTCCGTAGGTAATCCCGGGCTTGATTCCACCCCCGGCCATCCAAGTTGTGAAACATCTGGGATGATGATCACGCCCGTAGTTCTCCTTGGTCAATCCGCCCTGGCAATACGAGGTACGCCCGAATTCTCCTCCCCAGACAACGAGGGTTTCATCAAGCATTCCTCGTTGCTTCAGGTCCGTAATGAGAGCGTAGGAAGCCCGGTCAATATCCCGGCACTGGGATTCGTGCTCCCGGGGCAGGCTTCCATGGGCGTCCCATCCACGGTGGAAAATCTGGATATTTCGGACACCTCGTTCGGCGAGGCGCCGGGCGTTCAGGCAGCAGGCAGCGAAGGTGCCTGCTTTTCTCGCTTCTTCTCCGTAGAGTTCAAAGGTCTTATCACTTTCCGTGGTGAGATCCATTAATTCCGGGACAGAGGTCTGCATTCGAAATGCCATTTCGTGCTGCTTGATACGCGCCAGAGTCTGCGGGTCGAGGCTCTCCGCATGCTGACTGCGGTTGAGAGCAGCCAGTGTATCCAGCTGGGCGCGGCGGTCATTTCTAGAGGTTCCTTTGGGGTTGCTCAGGTAGAGCACTGGGTCGCCTTGGCTTCTCAGGAGGACGCCCTGGTGTTCAGCAGGAAGGAAACCGGGCCCCCACAGGCGGTTAAAAAGACTCTGTTCCGGAAAGCTGGTCTTGGCGTGCATCACGATGTAGCCAGGAAGATCCTCATTCATGGTCCCGAGCCCATAGCTAAGCCAGGCTCCGAGGCTTGGTCGTCCGGGAACCTGACTCCCAGTCTGGATAAAGGTAATAGCAGGATCATGGTTGATCGCTTCCGTATAGGTGCTGTTAACCACGCAGAGCTCCTTAGCGACCTTGCCGGTCTCGGAAAGCAGTTCACTTGCCCAGAGACCGTCCTCGTTGTTGGGGTGCTTGGTGAACTCATATTTGGAGGGACAAACCGGGTGATTTTTTTGACCAGCAGTCATCCCGGTAACCCTTTGCCCGTCCCGGATGTGTTCGGGCAGGTCCTGCCCGAACATCTCACGCATCTTCGGCTTGTAGTCCCATGTGTCGATGTGGCTGGGTCCCCCGCTCATGAAGAGATAAATGACCCTTTTCGCAGTAGCCCGATGGTGAATTCCACCGTTCAGATCGGCTCTGCCCTGCGCTCCCAGAAGTTCCGTTGGAAGCATCTGGGCCATTGCTGCAGTGCCGAGTCCAAGCGCTGATCTGCCGAAAAGCTGCCGGCGGGTCATCGAGAGTTGATAGTCGTGGAGGTCCATGTGTGAGAGCAGGTCCGGAAGAAGTTGAGACGAGTAGTCAATTCAGGAGCAGGGCGATATCACTTGCCAGAACGGTAATGGAAACCTGAGTCCACGCCGCTACCTCCCCGGGGTTGAGGTCCGGATTCCGAGCAACTTCGCCGGTTGAGAGNAGGGCAAGAGCGTCATCCTCAGCAGAGCGATATCGGCGAAGCATCTGCTCCAGAAGACGGTCGCAGGCTTTTCTTTCTGCATCTCGGGGAGGNCGGCTTGCGACGAGGGTGAAAAGAAGATCCATTCTGGAATCATCGTCACCGGCTTCGTTTATCAGCCTTTCCGCAAGTTTTCTCGCCATCTCAATCCGCTGGGTCTCATTGAGTAGACCCAGTGACTGGAGGGAGGTGTTCGTACGNGATCGACGGACGCAACTCGATTCCCGATCCGGGGCATCAAAAAGAGTCATCATCGGGTGGGGGCTCGTTCTTTTCCAGTAAACGTAGAGGCTGCGGCGGTAGGCCTTGCTGCCCTTGTCTGTAACGTAGTTTTTTGTGTTACTGGCAGGATGCATCAGGCTCTTCCAGAGGCCTGCCGGCTGGTAAGGCTTGATGCCCTCACCTCCCATGTGCCCGTCCAGGAGGCCGCTGGACCACAGCGCCAAGTCCCGGATCACTTCTGCGTCAAGGCGATAGCTCGGACCCCTCGAATACCAGAGATTCTCAGGGTCCTCGGGAAGATCAGTCCTCAGGGCGGACTTTTGCATGAAGGTCCGACTCGTCAGCATCAAACGAAGGATGTGACGGAGGTTCCATCCGGACTCCTGCAGTTCGACAGCGAGCCAGTCGAGGAGTTCGGGGTGGGTCGGTTGCTTGCCCTGCAGACCAAAGTCCTCCGGGGAGCGAACGATCGCATCACCAAAGACTCGCTGCCAGATCCGGTTGACAAGAACACGCGCAACGAGGGGATTAGTCGGGGAGACGAGCCATTGGGCGAGTCCGAGACGGTTGCGCGGAGCATCCGGGGGGAGACTGCCCATGATGGACGGAATCCCCGGTTCGACCGGGTCACCAGTTGGCTTATCATACTCGCCCCTGACAAGAACCTTGGTCTTTCGGGGCTTTCCAAGTTCCTGCGCGACGAGAGTTGAGGTAAANTGTTTCTCAGATTCGNTGAAGAGGGCGTTCAGCTCCTTAGCCGCGGAGTGGAAAGAGGATTTTTCGAACGGTCCTTTCGGGTCCGCGACCCGGATCAGCTTTTCCCGGGTTGAAAGTGCAGGCCATTTCGANTTTTCGGGTTCGGAAAGAAGGGTTGTTTCCCGGGCGGAAAGATTTGTCAGCAGCTTATTGCTTCGGTCAGTCAGATCTTCCCACTCGTCCCATGCGATCTGGTCAGCGGGGACTTTCATGGTGGGGCCATATTCGTATCTGTTCCCGTCCATTGGGGATTCAGAGGTCGAGTTAAAGAAGGCAAGAAGCTGGTAGTATTCCGTCTGCGTAATAGGATCGTATTTGTGGGTGTGACAGCGAGCGCACGACATCGTCATCCCGAGGAGAACAGTTCCNAGGGTCTCGGTCCGGTCGAAATTATTCTTACACTGGAACTCGGCAGGGATGGCTCCACCTTCAGCGGTGGAGGGATTCATGCGGACAAATCCAGTTGCCACTTTTTGCTCAAGGGTTGCCTGGGGAAGAAGGTCGCCTGCCAGTTGCCAGAGGATAAATTCGTCCAGGGGAAGGTTCTTGTTAAAGGCGCGAACCACCCAGTCCCGGTAAGGATAGATCCCGCGTTTGTTGTCGAGGTGAAGGCCATGAGTGTCGCCATAGCGAACNGCGTCAAGCCAGTAACGTGCCTGATGCTCTCCGTAGCGCGGNCTCGTCATCAGCTTGTCGAGGTAGCTTGGATACGCGCTACTTGTCTCATCGCTCAGGAAGCTGGCGAGTTCGACGGGGTTGGGGGGCAGGCCGGTGAGAGTAAGAGCGGCTCTCCTCGCAAGGGTGGCCCGGGTCGACATGCTGGCGAACCCTGCTTCGTTTCCAAATGTCTCAAGTAATTTCGCTTCGACGAAGCGATCGATTGGATGCTCGGAGGTGGGATCTCCGGGAGGATTCTCTCGGACAGGTTTCACAAAGGACCAGTGCTTGGCATAGTTGCCACCTTCCTTGACCCATTGTGATAAAATCCTCAGCTCATCGCNGGTCAGCTGTTTTTCGGCATCGCTTGGNGGCATGGGGTCATCCTTGTCGTGAATCCGGAGCAGGAGTTCACTGTCATCCGGGTTCTCCGGGTCAATCGCGCGGAGGCCATCGCGGTCTTCCGTGGCTCCCTCGTAAGAGTCGAGGCGCAGGTCTTCCGGCTTTTTCGTGTCCGGNCCATGACAGACAAAGCATTTGTTGGAGAGGATGGGNAGGACCTCCCTCGCGAAGTCCAACTCCGCTGCAGAGGACTCCAAGGAAACACCCCCGAGAAAGGCGACCACCGCGCACATACCTCGGGCGAGGCATGCGTCCACTGCCAGTGTCTGAAATCTTATGATGGGTCTGAGGGGCTGTTTGTTATGTCCCTTACACTTGTTAACCGATCCCTTTGCCAGCTCAACCTGAATTTTCACCGGACGCAACAAGCGCGGTATTAAGGAATCAGGGATGCTCAGGTCTGAAATCTGGCGAATNTTGGGGGCGGGATGGCGAGCCTGGNAGTTGGGACAAGGAGGGTGTGCAGGTTGTCCCTTAAAATCGGCCATTCGGGGGAGTCCCCCCGGGTCATCCTCTTCTTTCGGCCTTTACTTAAAGTGCCACCCGGNAAAAATGACACGCGGTCCGGATAGCTGGTCTCGGCCCGCAAACCCTAGCCTCATTTCCCAGTATTAATGAACCCCCNCTGTTTTTTCGCCTTTCCCCTTCTGGGCATTCTCTTCTCACTCCAGCTCCTCCGGGCGGAGCAAGTCGTGATTCGGGAAATCATGTATCATCCTCAGATGGTCCCGGAAGGAGAAACACCTCTTCCAGAGTTCATCGAGATTGAAAATCTCACCTCAAGCGTTTTTGACATTGCGGGTTGGAAGGTGACAGGTGGGGTAGATTANACCTTTCCAGATTTCTCTACCGNGTCTCCCAATGACTCTTTTCTGGTGGGCCGACGTAAAATTGTAGTTTGCCAGGGAGATCCCGGAGAGTTCCGGGCTGCCTATGGCCTCTCTAATGCAATCCAAGTCTTTGGTCCCTGGACCGGTTCTCTCGATAATGCGGGTGAACGCATTACCCTCCGGGACAAGAATGGTGTCGTGATGGCCTCGGTGCGTTACGATGACGAGTATCCGTGGCCCGTTGCACCCGACGGAGCCGGACATAGTCTTGTATTAACGGAGTCAGAGCGCGCGATTGATGACTACCGGAGCTGGGGGGCCAGCTCCCGGGTCGGAGGNTTTCCCGGCACCTCGGATAGCGCCGTGGTTTCTTCCCTGAAAATTAATGAACTGCATTTTGACCAGGATGGGGATGTTGACTGGGTTGAGATCCACAACACGGCTGAAATTGAGCAGAGTGTGGACGGTTACTTTCTGAGTGGCGCGAGGGGTTTTGGGGACAGAACCGAGATAGCGGGCTCGGTGCCGGCGAAAGGCTTCCTCGCTTTCGATGTGGGATTTTCCAACAACGGAGTCGCCTTTTTAGTGGACAGTAACAATGTGGTCCGGAGTGCGGTGGACTACGATCGACAGAGCCTGCGAGCCCATGTTGCCGCTTACCCCGATGGATCCGCAGATTTTTATTCCTCAGCTCAGGGAAGCAGGGGAGGACCAAACGATCCTGACCGTGAAACCGCGGTGGTGATCAACGAGCTGATGGTGGACCCTCCCTCCGGTCATCGCGATGGAGAGTTTATCGAGCTCCATAACAAGGGAGAAACCATCGTGGATATGAGTGGCTGGAGATTCGTTGAAGGCGTGGATTTCCNGTTTCCGGAAGGGGCNACAATTGCTCCCGGTGACTACGCCGTGATCGCTGCCAACGAGCGGATCACAGGGTCAGCCTTTCCCGAGGCGCGCATTATCGGGCAGTACGACGGCAACCTGAGCAACAATAACGAACTACTCCGGATCGAGGACACGTGGGGTAACATGGTGGATGAGGTCCATTATCACACCGGTGGTGACTGGCCTGAAAAGGCAGGTGGCCTTGGCAGCTCCCTCGAATTACGACATCCTGAGATGGACAACTCTGTTCCCACGGCGTGGAGGGATTCTGACGAATCAGAAAAAGCAGAGTGGACAACNTTTTCTATCACCGACCGCTACGACCGGCTGCGGACGATGGGAGGAGAAAGCAGCTACGAGGAGTTGCACATGCATGGGGTTGGTGATTGTGAGATCGCCCTGCGCGACATGAGCTTTGCNCTGAGCCAGGGGGGGCCGAATCTTCTTCCCGGGCGAGGACAACGGGTCAGTACGAATGGGCAGGGGTCATCCGGATGGCTTTGTCAGGGAACCCATCACGGGAGTTATATGCAGGGACGCGAGTTCCATCTTGTTTCCACCGGTCACGGTGACGTCAAGGCCAACAGGGTGGAAATTGATGTAACNGGAATGAACCAGTCGGATACCCTGACCTTTGAATGTGAGGCTCGCTGGGTCTCCGGGAAACCCACGGTGATCGTTCACACCTGGGATCGTTCCTTCGGAGGAGTATTGAGGTTGCCAGTGCCAAGAAATCTTGGCAGTGCTGGGTCCGTAAACTCAGCCTTGATCCCATCGGCTGCGCCCGCACTAAGTGGTCTCACCCACAG
Organism: Roseibacillus sp.; assembly: GCA_002723015.1. The sequence goes on from PBNG01000061.1 coordinate 26,192, forward strand.
TCCGGCGGTGCCGCGAGGTAATCCGGTAGAGGTTACGGTCCGGGTCAGTTCAGGCGATGGTCCGGTTGTGAACCTGCGACATCGGCCGGACAGCACCAACCCCGCCACGCCATGGAATACGACTCGGATGGTGGATGATGGGTCCAATGGGGATAATGAGGCAGGTGATGGAATTTACACTGCGACGCTCACGGAGTACACCTCTGATGGAATAATCGCCCAGTTCTACGTAGAGGCAGAGAACTCAGGGGGAGAGACAACGGTGATGCCAAGTCCCGCCCCGGTGCGCCCCGCGATGTTTATCGTGGACACCACTGCGGTTGCGAGGGACCTGAGAAGCCAGCGCTTTGTCCTGTCAGCGCGGAGCGTGCAGGCTTTGGGTAACGCGGGTCAGGGCTNGGCTTTCNATTATGCCTTTCCCCGGCTCTCGAATCAATACTTCAACTGCACNTTCATNGCCAACGANCGTCANATNATTTACAANGCNGANTTNCGNAANGCNGGNAGNCCNTNNCAGCGNAGNGATGGNTTCAGCANATCNCAGGGNAANANNCTCAAGTGGAANNNCCCCCGTGANAAGNGNTANCGCGGATGGNCNCGCCGNNCNATNGATGATGANCCNGNNGTNGGAAGGTCGCACNANAACAGGCTGGTNCGATACTGGCTCTANCTNCTNGGNCACCCGGCCAACGAGCATGAGTTCNTNCGNNTCGTNATCAANAANGGCCCNGCCATGATNCGGGAGGACGTGGAAACNAANGCNAANGANTTTNTGANGCGNAACTGGGANCAGGGNGANAANGGAGAGCTNTANCGGATNGATGANGANTGGTGGTTTGACGATGGNTGGNGNCGNANNNANNGAAANGCNGANTGGNGNGTGGANGGACGNAGCGTNGAGCCNAACATGTATCANGCNGAGTGGATGAAGNGNTCNCGGGANGANGANTANGANTANGGNTCATTCATNGACTGGGTCTTCTCGGTAGGACAGAANCGCTTTACCCGGGAGGAGATTGAAAGGATGGCNGACATTGACATGATGGCTGCCAACGCNGTGGTTCGTGGATGGGTGGATGACTGGGATACCCTNACGCGAAACAGGGGTAAGAATGGATATTTTCTCCGCAAGCATAGNGANGGNAAGTGGATGCTNCTGCAATGGGACTCCGATCTCACCTNNGGNAANNCCTCAGCNCCCTTCATNGGNNNNCTGACAGGNGTTCCCAATTTTTTCCGNAAGCCCTANGTNGAGCAGNGNNTCAACTATTANNTCGGGGAAATGGTNGAGAAGTATACNAGCGGNTCAGANCGACTGGAGACGTGGTTNGANCTTGAGGCNCGATCAAACAGNCGGGTTTCAATCAATCCAAGTCGATATNTGAACTTCAACAATTCGAGAGTGAACTACGCCATGAACTCAGAGATAGGGAGCGCTGTCGCCAACACACGATTCGCCGTCAATAGCCCCTCGAATACGTCAGCAGATCTTATTGATGTCAGTGGGACCAGTAACCATCGGGCCTTTGACATCCGCGTGGTTAACCGTCCGGACGCAGAAGTGGTATTTACGGGGCAGACGGGCTGGACCGCTTCGGGTATCTACCTGCGGCAAGGTCGCAATGAGTTGGAATTCGAGGCTCTGGATTCAGAGGGGTTAGTCGTCGCTACGGATGTCGTTGTCATCAACAAGGCAGGAAATGCNCCCCCGGTTATTCAAATCGAGAGTTCTCCATCGTCGCTGAACGTTCCGGTTCACAGCNCGCTCGCTGTTGATGTGGGAGCAAGTTTCGACCCCGAGGGCGCAGANCTGATCTTTCGTTGGGAGGTCGATGGGGGAGCGGTAGTGGAAAGTCATTCCGCCACAAGTGCAGAGGTTCGTTTCCCGAGGCCCGGGTTGTACATCCTCAGCGTGACAGCGGAAGATGAGAATGGAACAGAGGCGGTGGCAACAAGGCAGATCGCGGTTTATTCGGAGTCGGAATGGCATCCGTTCTCTGAGCAGACGTTGGGAGAAGGGTGGATAGAAGAAAATGTGGAAGTCAGGCATGACTACAGCGGGAGCGCCTGGTATTCCCTGAACGACCGGCCCGGCGAGTTGACGCTCAAGCTGAATGACGATTCCGCGAAATCGATGCGGACGACGAATCCTCAGTACCCCGTGCTTTGGCGTGATCTCACCGGAGTGGGTGACGTCCTGCTCCAGACCGATGTGAGTCTTTCCACGATTCAGCAGGGAGGATTTATCGGAGGCCTGATCCTGAGGCTGACAGAAGGTGGGCAGGAGGTGACCTACGCGGTTGGAATGGAGAACGGGGACTTTCTGCGGGCGCGGAAAATTGTGGGCACAACTGAGACCCGTCTGGGTAGCGTCAGCTGGGNCGCCGGAGCTGCCGTGGTCCGCATGCGAAGGGTTGGTAGTATCCTTCACTTCGAATACCGAATCGGACCAGGCNCGTGGGAATCATTGCATTCGGAGGAAATCGANGGGGAGGNAACTCTCGAGAAGGGAGGNATTTTTGCCTCTACCCCTTCGGCCCTGATGGCGCGGTTTGAATTTGATTATTTCATGGTGGTTGATCCTGCTTCCGGGAGTCCCGCATTAGAAAATCTTCGGATTACGGAAGTCATGTATCACCCGCTGGACCTGGGTATTGGCCTTGAGTTGGAATTCATTGAACTGACCAACACCGGAACCTCCGCGATCAACCTTTCCGGCATCAGCTTCGAGTCTGGGAATCCGTTTTCAGAGCTGGTTTTNGATAATCTTGAAATGAGTCCCGGAGAGGTCGCAGTGGTAACGGAGAACCCGTCTGATTTTGCGGGGATCTACGGAGGGGATATCAGGGTCCTAACTGGGTGGCCTGGTGGTGGAATCAGCAATGGGGGAGAGTCCATTGTTCTTGTGGACGNAGGNGGAGATATTATCCACGACTTTGAATTCTCGGATGATCTTCCATGGCCAGTTGAAGCTGACGGTGAGGGCCCTTCNCTCGAGGTCATTGATACCGAGGGAAATTACAACGATCCGTTCAACTGGCGAGCTAGTACGGTCGTGGGAGGGACCCCGGGCTTTGTCCCCTTCGAAGGAGATGCCGATAATGACGGACTTGATGATGCCGGGGAGGCAACCGCCGGGACCGATCCACTGAACCCCGACAGCGATGGCGATGGAGCTCTGGATGGGAGCGAGGTAGTTGCAGGGACTGACCCTCTTGACCGGCTTTCCATCTTTCAATTAACGGAGGTCACGCGCGTAGGCAACAGCACGCGGGCGACTTGGAGCAGTATTCCTGGACGGCGTTACACCCTTCAGGTCAGTCCGGATCTCAGCGCNGGTAGCTGGGTTCAGGTGGGCACAGTGGAGGCTTCNAGAAATACGACCACGTTGCCGCATGCCACTTCCGATGCTTCGGAGCTCTATTACAGGGTTGTTGTCGAGTGAATTGAGACGGTAGGGAGTCTTTGAAACACGCNTTCCTGCTCCCAGNGGAGCGGGTTCCTCTNGAAACCCCTGGTTTCGTGGATGCCACTTCTGGGTTAACAAGAAACCTTAATGGAGGGAGAGCGGTGNCGTATTCAACTTTGCTTCGGAGGGAAGTGACGGTATTGTAACCGGNACCATTCCGCCCCAAAAACCCCATGAGTAGCGTTTTCAAGTTCTTTGCAGCCTTCCTGGCTTTCGGGACCATGNCTCCCCTGAAGGGGGAGCAGGTAATCATCAGGGAAGTGATGTATCATCCGCCNGAGGATCTCCACGAATTCATCGAGCTGGAAAATCTGACGGCAACTATTTTTGACATCGCCGAATGGAGAGTGCGAGGAGCTGTGGATTTTGATTTTCCGGCTTACGATTCCGGGAGTCATCAGAGTAACTTCCTGAAGCAGTGGGAGCGCATTGTCATCTGCGGAGTAGAACCGGAGACTTTCCGGGCGGCCTATGGGTTGCCCCAGACCGTCCGCATTCTCGGCCCATGGACGGGCTCTCTTGCAAATGAGGGGGAGCGCATCAACGTCAGGGACAAAAATGGAGCAACTGTTTGCACACTCAGGTATGATGACAGATACCCTTGGCCGGTTGCAGCCGATGGAGGCGGGCACAGTCTGATCCTCGACAATGACAATTATGCGATTGATGACTACCGGATCTGGCGAGCGAGCACTTCGCCCGGAGGGACACCCGGAGCTGGTGAGCCAACAGCGGCAGAGGAGCCCTACTCGAACCCGGAGGTAGACCTCTCGGTCGGGCTGCCCTACATTAACTTCGATCATAGCTGGAAGTATCTCGATGATGGATCGAATCAGGGGAACGGCTGGAAGAATCCGGGCTTCAATGATGGGAGCTGGGATACGGGACAGGGCCTCTTTGGATATGAAACCTCGGTTGTTCCCTCGCCGGGGATCTCCACGCCCTTCGAAAACCCGAATGCTGCGGGTAACGACATCGTCACCTACTACTTTCGAACTTCCTTTGAGTTCAACGGAACGATTCAGGGAACCAGTATCTCGATCGACACAATCCTGGATGATGGTGCAGGCTTCTGGCTAAACGGACAGTGGCTGGGGGGAGTAGGCGTGGGAGAGGGAGCGAGTTTCACTACGACTGCCTCCCGGACGGTGGGAGATGCCAGTGAAGAGGAGGCGGTCGTTACCAGTAGCTCTCCTCCCCTNGTGGAGGGAACCAATGTGCTGGCGGTGGAGGTGCATCAGACGAGCACTACTAGNTCTGATATAGTATTTGGGGCACGGGTAAATATATCTACTCCCAATGCTCCGAGCATCGTGATCAACGAGGTGTTGCCGCAGAGGGGGACCGGTTTCGTGGAATTCTATAACCCGACAGGCTCCTCCATTAACATCGGAGGATGGTATCTCAGTGATTCCGCGAGCAATCTGACCAAGTATCGCATTCCNGGGAACATGGTTATTCCTCCGGGGGGTCTCTCCTCGATCGGCTATTCCGAGGCCAATCTCTCGGTGGGAAACACGACCGTCGTTTATCTTACNCAGAGTGATGGATCTACCATTGTGAATGGCGTTGATACGGCCATGCCGAATGATGGTCGTTCACTCGGACGCAAGCCCGCGGGAGCAGGAAGCTGGTTTCTGTTCACTTCNCCGACACGAGACGCGTCAAACTCAAGTGCNGCCGAACTGGGCACGGTCCTCGCAATCAATGAAGTACACTACGATGCCGATGGAAATATCGACTGGGTCGAGGTCTACCATGGTGGAGTCTCTTCGCAGAGTCTGTCCGGGCTCTACCTTTCGAGTCGAAGGGACTTCAGCGACAAGGTTCCCCTTACGGGATCGGTGGGGCCACGGGATTTCAGGAGCTGGCCTGTTGAGTTCACAACTGGTGGCGGGGACGAGGCTCTCTGGCTCGTCGATTCCGGAAACAGGGTTATTGACGCNGTGGTCGTTGAACAGGCTCGGGGGCGTGACTATTCGGCAGCATATCCGGATGGCTCCGGCATGTTCTATACCTCGGAGACCGGGAGTCGAAATCAACCGAATGACCCTACGCGTGAGGAGGGAATCGTGATCACGGAACTGATGGTGGAGCCGCCCTCCAGCCACCGTGATGGAGAATATATCGAGCTCTACAACAACTCCGGTTCGACAATCGGCCTCGGAGGTTGGCGTCTTGATGAGGGTGTTGATTATACATTTCCGTCCGGAGCGAGTCTTGCTGCCGGCGAGTATCTGGTTGTCGCGTCCAATCCGGGCTATACTCAAGAGGCCCATCCCGGCGCGACCGTCCTAGGTCCCTACGAGGGCAACCTGAGTAACAGCGGCGAGAGAATCGTACTGCTGGATTCATGGGGAAANCTTGCCGACGAAGTGCATTATTCAACCGGGGGTGAATGGCCTGCTCTGGCCGGGGGCCTGGGAAGCAGTCTGGAACTTCGAAATCCGAATATCGATAATTCGATGCCCAGCGCATGGGCTGATTCTGATGAATCCGAAAAGTCGAATTTTGAAACCTACACAATTGAGGATCGTTACCTGCAAAACAACTCCCGCGGGGGGACCTCGAGCTACAAGGAGTTGCATATCCACGCGGTAGGAGATGCTCATATTGCTCTTCGCAGTATGAGCCTCAGAAGAGGTGCGAATGGTTCCAATCTCCTCCCAAGCTCAGGGGAGAGGGTAGTTACTAATGGAAATGCATCCAACGGGTGGCTCTGCCAGGGGACGCATTATCAGAGCTACATGGCTGGAAACGAATTTAACCTTGTCTCCACCGGGCATGGCGACGTGAAGGCAAACCGGTGTGAGATCGATGTGACCTCAATCTCCGACAACGACGATCTGGTGTGGCAATGTCAGGCACGATGGATTTATGGGAAGCCGACTCTCGTCGTTCATACCTGGGACCGGAGCTTTGGAGATATCATTCGACTTCCGATCCCGCGAAATCTCGGAACGCCAGGAGCGCCGAACTCACGTTCGGAGGCGCAACCTCTGCCAACTTTGTCGAAGATCATGCACGCTCCTTCCGTGCCAACTTCCTCAGATACGGTTAGAATTACAGCCCACGTAAAATCAGCACGGACCTTGAATTCAGTCAACTTGAGGCACCGTATTGACAATGCTACCTGGAGTAATTCGTGGGCCAGTCAGGCGATGAATGATAGCGGTCAAGGCGGAGATCTAGAGGCAGGCGATGGAATCTACAGCACTACCTTGCCTTCCCGCGGCGATAACACCGTTATCCAGTTTTATGTGGAAGCGACTTCCTCGGCGGGAACTAATCATATCCCGCGGTTAGCGCCTGACGCCCCGGCGCTCTACGTTGTCGACAATAGTAATATTCCCAGTGACCTTAGAACTCAGCGCTTTGTTATTTCAGCCCGCGACATTGACTACCTTGGNGGTGGAACTTCGGGGGAGTCGAAAAACAATTATGCATTTCCGAGGCTCTCAAACCAATACTTCAACGCNACTTTCATTGGCGACGAAAATGAGGTCATTTACAACAGCGAGATCAGAAAGAGCGGCAGTCCTTGGACCCGTTCTGACGGAGAGGATTTGTCCCGAGGAAAATGGAAATCCCCGCGCGATCGTCGCTTTAGAGGCTACACCCGGCGCTCGATCGATAATGATGCAGGTGGAGGGCGAGGTTATCACAACCGAATAATCCGCTATTGGCTCTACCTTCTCGGCCACGCTTCGAACGAGAACGAATTCATCAGGGTTATTGTCAATGGAAGTAGTGCGTCGCTTCGGGAAGACGTTGAGCCCAACGCGAATGATTTTCTGAAGAGAAACTGGGAGCAGGGTGAAAAGGGCGAACTTTATCGGATTGATGATGAATGGTGGTTTGAAGACAATTGGAGTCGCGGACAGAGGAATGCGGACTGGAGCTACAAGGGGACTCGGGAGCCTGAGCGCTACCACGCCGAGTGGATTAAACGATCTCGAGAGGATGAGTATGACTACTCCTCGTTTGTGAACTGGGTTGAGCAGATCGGGCAGAACAATTTCACCCGGGCAGAAGTTGAAAGGTTGGCTGATATTGACCTGATGGCAGCGAATGCAGCCGTGCGTGGATGGGTTGATGACTGGGATACCCTGACAAGAAACAGAGGTAAGAATGGTTACTTTCTCCGTCGCTATTCAGATGGCAAATGGCAGTTGGCTCAATGGGATTCGGATCTGACGTTTGGCAGTACGTCCTCCGAGTTTATTGGGAATCTGGCAGGAGTGAGGAACTTCTTCTACAAGCCGTATGTCCGCCAGCGTCTCAACTATTATATTGGTGAGATGGCCGACAAATATACTGCGGGATCCGGACGTTTGAGTACTTGGCTTAACCTCGAGGAAGCAGCCTCCAGTTCCTACTCGGCCAATATCTCCACCTATAATAATTTTAATAATAGCCGCGCAAATTACGCCCGTAACAACGCGATTGGATCCGGGTCACTGAACATGGATTTCAATGTTACTTCTGGAGGCGGGAATACCATTCGGACAAGTGGGCAGACGCTCTCCCTGCGTGGCACCAGCCCCTACAATGTCTTTTCGGTGGAGATTGCCGATCACCCGGAGGCTCAGTGGGTATTCAACTCAGAAACGAGTTGGACCGTCAGTGGAATTCAGCTCAAACAGGGAATAACTACGCTGACTGTGAACGGATTGGACCGGGACGGACGCGTGGTGCATACCGATACTGTCAGCGTGAACAAATCCGGGAACGCTCATCCCGTGGTGGACATTGATTCCAGTCCCGACTCCTTCAACATCTCGGTCGCGGACACCCTCGATATCGATGCGGGTAACAGCTACGATCCAGAGGGAGGAGGAATTGAATTCTCGTGGGCGGCGACTCCGGACGGAGCGGCATTGCTCTCCAACCCAACGGTGGACAGTGCCGAAATCACATTTGGAGGACCAGGTCTCTACGAAGTGACGGTCGCTGCATCTGATGATGCGGGAGAAAGTCATTCCGAGGTTCGTGAAGTCTCTGTCTATGCGGACTCGGGATGGAGTCCCTTCACTTCACGGATTCTGGAGAACTGGTGGGTTTCTGAAAACGTCGAGGTTCGACATGACTACAGCGAAGATACCTGGTATTCCCTCAATGACAGGCCTGGAAATCTGGTTCTCAAACTGGGTGATAGCATGGCGAGGCCGCTTACTGGCTCTGATCCTTCGTTCCCGGCTTTGTGGCGTGAGATTCCCAACTCTGCAGACTTTGTGCTCCAGACAGACCTGAGTCTGGACTCCGTGCAGCGTGGAGATTTCATTGCTGGCCTCATCGTGGAAATGCAGGAAGGGGCGGCTTCGACTCGCTATGTATTCGGGATGGAGGACGGGAATGCGTTGCGCGTCAAGCGCTCGAGCGGTGGTGCCTTCACCCAGTTGTTTAACAGGGTTTTCTCCGAAGGATCGGCTGTGATCCGGATACGGAGGGAGGGAAGAAACCTCCGGTTTGAACGCCGTCTGGAACCAGGAGTATGGACGGTAATTTATTCACGCTCGATACCTGTTGCGGCAACTGCTGGAAGAGGTGGGATCTTCGCGGCCAATGACAGTGCACAGGCGTCTCGTTTCAAGTTCGACTACGTCATGCTCATCGATCCCTCGGTATCGAGCCCTGCGGTCAACCATCTCCGGATTACGGAGCTCATGTACGAGCCCGTTGAGGGTGGGGCCCTTGAATTCATTGAATTGGTGAACACCGGGGCGAATGACATCGAACTTTCCGGGATTGGATTTGATGGAGGAGATCCATTTGATGCCTTCATCTTTCCTTCAGAGGCGCTTGCTCCCGATGAGCACGCGGTGGTGGTAGCGGACATTGAGGCCTTCCGGGCCAGGTATGGACCGGCGGTGCGGGTGCTTGGAGAGTGGGTAGGAGGTGCACTTTCAAACAATGGCGAGAATATTGTTCTCCGTGATGACGTGGGCAACATCGTCCACGATTTCAGCTATGATTCAGTTGAACCTTGGCCTCTGACGCCGGCGGGAGAGGGTCCTTCGCTTGAAATCATTGATACCGAGGGTGATTACAACGATCCTGCCAACTGGCGAGCTAGTGCGGTGGAGGGGGGAACCCCGGGTGCGGGATTGCTTCTGGATAGTGATGGTGATGGCCTGAGCGACACCGATGAAGCTCTCGCTGGAACAGACCCCCTTCGTCCGGATACCGATGGAGATGGCTCTCCAGATGGCGCGGAAATTGCCGCCGGAACAGACCCTCTTGATGGCGCATCTCGTTTCAGAATTACGAGACTGACCAAGGATTCACTGACCGGATTCGTCACAGTGAGATGGGACAGTGTGCCCGGAAGAAGTTATACCCTTGAGGCCAGTTCCGATCTGGTGAACTGGGAAGTCGCCTCCACCGGAATCATGGCCGTAGGCACTGCCACCCTGCAACTGGATCCAAGGGCAGGCGGACAGGGACAACGGTTTTACCGGGTTTCTGTGGATGAGTAGGAAGTAGTGCGGAAGCGAAAGGAGCGGGGGCCGGAAACCAGGAGTGCTGATCGTTAGGGCTTGCCTGGGGTTTCGGGAGCATCGGGACCTCCCAGGAGCTCGACCATCGCGTTCCCCATTCCCTCGCCGATCAGCCAGTAGGTTTCGGCATTGCAACACCAGTGATAGCGGATTGGTCGGGGAGAAACTGGACCATCCCTGAAAAATCCTCTGGTCTCAACGTATTGGGTGGTTGCCTTGAACTCCTCAGATTCCGCAACAGCTCGCTGTGCATTCATGATCATGAGGCGTCGATCAATTTTCTGGGACCAACCGCCAAAGCCACTACCCGCAATGACGAATGGAAGCTGTGGAGAACTGAATTCCCGGCGGATGTCCCGGATGAAATGAGCAAGATTTGATTCGTACTCGAGACTATCGGGCTTGCTGCAGCCATCGTTCCATCCCTGATGCCACCCAAATCCGCTCAGTTCCGGCCGATAGTCCGACAATGAGGGAAATTCGGATTTCAAGTTCTTGATCCGTTGCCGGACCGAGGAAACCAGATTGTCAAACTGATCCCCGACTCCCTTGCCTCTGACCTTTCCGTTGCGAGGGAGGCCGGCGCCGGGCGGACGCCACGGCCCGGCAAGGCTTGTGCCGCCGGGTCCGAATTTCAGAATGAGGACAGGTTCCGTGAGATAGTCACCAACCTTCCAACCGAACCCCAGCTCGGGGCCAATGGCTCCTTTGGCAGCCCAGTTCCCCACCCCGAGATTGCCAAATTTCCCCAGCCATGAAATCCAGACATCTTTTCTCGTAATCCAGTTTCCATTGGCATGGAGGTGCTGATAGCGCGATGCGGTGGCCGGATCATTCCGAAGAGTTTCGAGAGTGCCTTTCTGAGGCCCCGCAATACGCCCATGTCCCTCCATGTTGGATTGGCCCGCGAGAATGAATACCTTGACGATCTTTTCCGCAGTATGCCCACGGAAGGGAAGAACCAGAAGAAAGAGGATGATAAATAAAGTGACTGGAGCGGGCATGGCTTCGGCAATGAGTAAAGGGAAGGGTGAACCGTATACTTAATTAGTTGGAGATTTGAAAACGCTCAAAATGACGATCGATCGATCTTTCGTAGTATTTTCTGAGGGCAGCGGGATAGGGGCTTTTGTTGCGCAGCTTTTGCGCGTCGAGCGATTGATCGGTGAAGTCTGTCCATCCCATGAAAAAGAGGGTCTCCGGAATGCCCTCCTGCCAGAGTCGTGAGGCTTTGAAGTTCGCCTTCAGCCCGTTGGAAACAAGGCACAGTCCAATGCCCGATTTGCCCGGCCAGCGGGTGCTTAGCAAAGCCTCGCCGGGATGGGGTCGTAGCACTGAGTATCCAGCCATTTCTGTAAAATAGCGTGGCGGAAGCCTCAGGGCATCAAGAACGCTTGGCATGATGTCCATGTGCGAGACCAGTTCCTGACCTGATTGATTACTCACCCATTTGGGCCATCGGATCATAATCGGGACCTCAACCTGCTCTCTTCTCAGGCTGGAACAGTGGAACCACGAGCCGTTCTCCTGAAACTCTTCTCCGTGATCGCCGGTGAGTATGATGATCGAATTATCGTAGCGCCCGGTAGTCTTCAAATAGTTGATAAAATCCTTCATCTGGCGATCGATCCAGTTCACAGCGTTCTCGTATCGTTTTACGACCTCCCGTATCTGCTGGGGAGTGGGCTTGAGAGTAGAAAAGCTGATCGTCGAGCAGTCCTGATGGATCGGAGTGAAGTTTTTGCTCGGCCAGTAGTAGTTGTAGTGAGCTGAATCGAGAGATATGAAGTGGAGCTTTCCTCCCTTTGGCGTACTTTCGAGCTCCTGCTTGAGGTCATCCATGATCATGACTTCGCGGTCGGGAACGTCCAGTCCCTCCGGAAGCATCGGAGAGTCGAGAAATGTATCTGCCAGCTTGTGGTTCCTTCCGAAATTGAGGTCACACATCTGTTTATAGGAAAGATCGCAGACTGCCCTTACGCTGAACCTGTAGCCCAGCTTATGAAGAAGGCGGAGAGGATAGCTCCCTTTGAATCCTCCGAGGGCCTCGTCTTCCCGGAGGGCCTCTCTCCAGTCAATTCCAACCCGGCTATGAAACAGGGTATACCAAGAGACCGGGGTGCAATTGGATCCTGCAAAGGTAGTTTCAAATCGCTGGCACTCCTCTTTTGCAAAGTGTGAGAGGAAGGGCATGATATCCGGACGAACGGAATCTTTTCGCCATGTCTCTATCATGACGACGTAGATGTCAGGGGTTCTCTCCAGATCAGGGACTGGCTCCGAGAGCAGGAGCTCCTCCTGCTCGCTGCTCATCGTTCGTGTGAATTGTACGGAAAACTTTTCCAGGCCAGGGTCGGGGCGGAAAAGACCTGAACGGATGATGAAGGTGTCATGCTCATCCTGCCAGACCTCTTTACGCATGCTTGCCATGCTGAGGGCCTGCTGAGCGATGGATCCCATCCATAGTAGAAAGAAGATTGCGAGTGCCTTCTTGGTGCGGAGACGGAAGTTGAATTTCAAGGAAGCCTTCATCAGAAGGTGGTAGAGCCCAACCGCGATTCCGATAACTGCAAGGCCGGTAATGACCACAATCAATGGAGAGTGTGTGATTCCAGCAGCCTCTAATTCTACCTCAAGTTTGAATGATCCATCAAGCGTGAGGTTGTTAACCAAGTCGATCAAAGGTTGTTTCCAATATAGGTTGGAAAAGTGATTTGCGAGGGCAAGGAGTGGAATCAGGACAGCAACAACGACCACGAGCCAGCGAGCGAAGGCCGGGAAAAGACACCAGAGGCTCTGGAGGATCAGGATTGCCGCAGTGATAAAGGTGCCGACCGAGAGAAGACGTCCGGTAATGAGGAGGATTAATTCCCAAAGGTTCCAATTCTGGATCGCGGAAAGGGACAGGAAGTCGAGGAGCAGGAGGATTGTCGTCACAATCAGCCAGAACAATCCGTTGAAACGCCATCCCCTGCGGTCTGTTCTGAGGTGAGAGGATGTCCTCTCCTGGTCTCTGAGGGCATGTATCACGTTGGTGAGCAGGGGGATCATCCATGGCAGCATGGTAATAAGGCCAGCCCAGTAGAGGGGATTTATTTTGGTGAGCCCAAGGAACGGCGCGACGAAAACGGGGAGGGCGAAGGGTAAGGGCGGTAACAAGGAAAGAAGCAGGAGAATGGTCGCCAACCCAAGGGACACCAGTGCTATTCGTCGTGATCGAGTCTCTGATGGAGCACTCTTGTTAACCCGGAAATGGAGTTGAGCAAGACAGCCCATTGCAATCACTCCGACAGCAGCGGCGCCGACAGTTATCAGAATATTGTAACCAAAATTCCCGGGACCCATCTTCAGGTTGGCCTGGCAGGGTTCTTGAAAAAGAAGGACGCCTGCAAGCCATGAAAGGCTGAACATAAGATCCCGCTTCGGTGCTCGCGAGCAAGGGAGGATCGATTGTTGACCCATGGGTCTTCGTTTCAGTAAGGAGGCGGGGGAAGGCGAGTGTCCCACCCTTTTGCGTGGATGCAAGAGGATCCGTATGACATCCAACTTGCAAAGGTTGGTTCTTGGTGTTTTTTACATTCGATTCATGCCGACCTACGATTACCTCTGTGAGAGCTGCGGACACCGTTTTGAGTTTTTCCAGAGCATGAATGATGAAAAGCTGCGTGAATGCCCGAAGGAGGATTGTGACGGGCCAGTGAAGCGGTTGCTGGGCACGGGTGCCGGGATCATCTTCAAGGGTGGAGGGTTTTATGAGACGGATTACCGTAGTGAGTCCTATAAAAGCGGTGCTAAAAAGGAATCGGAGGCATCCAAGGCCAAGGAGTCGAAGTCATCGGGCGCCGCGGCATCGAGTTCAAAGAATGACGGCGGCTCAGGGAGTGGATCTAAGCCCTCCAAGCCTGATTGAAGTGATCGCAGACCATCGGAGGTCTGAAGCCTCGACAGCGCGGCCATGATACGAAATACTCGTGTAAGGATAATGGGCGAAAAGGACAACCATAACGGGGGAAAGGAGAGCGCGGCAACGAAGCGAGACCGCAAGGTGCTGCCGCCTACGCGGAAGGGAGCATTTTTCAAAAACCTGTTTCTTCTTTCCATTCTTGGTCTAGTGGTGATCGGTTTGTTGGCCTATCTGTCTTTTGACTCTCAGGACCTTTCGGATATTGATGGCTATGTGGAGAATTCCTTGGCGATAGCGCCAGCGGGGCCTAACCTTGCCAATCTTCTGGAAAACGCGGCGCGCAATAAGAATGGAGTGCGTATTACCGAGGAACAAATTAACAGTTATATCCGCCGGACTCTCAAATTCGAGCAGGGCGGATGGTTTGAGAGTTTCGTCGAAGCTCGCGGGGTATGGGTGAGACTACAGGAAAATGTCGTTGAGGTGATTATCGAGCGGGAAGTCTGGGGCAGGCCTCATACCATCTCGATGCTGCTGCAACCTGAACAGACGGCGCAGGACGATGGGCGGATTAACACCAATGTGAGCAGGAAAAAGGGGAAGTGGGGCCGTGCGAAGGTTCTCAACGGTTTCATGCTTCTTACGAACTCTTCCTTTGTTTCTCTTCGTGAGGCCTATGCGACGGAGACCCAGCAGATTTGGGATATGTTTCGGGGACGGTTTCAAATCAAGGTGTCCGATGGCGTGCTTGAGTTATCTCCACCCGAGCAGGATCTCCTCAAGGCTCAGTCCTGAACATGTTTGAACCTGGCCTATTTTGTGATCAGAGGAGAAACCGGCTAGCTGTTGATCGGGTATCCTCAAATTTGCTGTCTTCTTGCAATCCGGCGCTTCCAGGGAATCAGTGACCGCTTCTGTATCTGTGAATATTGTCAGTTGGTCCCTTGCCTGCACCTTTTGGATTGCCTTTATCTTTCCGGAAGTCCGAGGTCAGGAGGAAGTTCCATCGCTCTCGACCGAGCAGCGTTCCGAAACCGTTGGCCAGGACCCGGAGCCGCCGACAGTGATTGACCTCCCCGTGGAGAGGGATTCTCGCACAAAGGCTGAGAGGACCGAGAGTGAGTCGCGCCAGTTCGTTGTCTATGGCGGAAACTTCTCGACTCGCGCAGCGCTGGCCTCTCTTGCTGAAAAGATGCGAGCGGCTCTTGGAAGGGCGATTGGGCGAGGAGATAATGAATGGGAACATCCGATCGTGATAAAGTTGCGCGATAAGGATGGCCCAATCAAAACGGCCTATTACGAGGTGCCCGGGGGATACAGAATGCAGATCGAGATCTCTCTTGCCCGTGGTAAGCCTGCCGGGTTGGAGGGAGCTCTTCTGGAGCTTCTGCTGGTTGAATATGGACTCAGGGGCCGGGTTGGCGAGGCGGTAGAGTCGGTAGGTGTTCCCCTGTGGCTCGTCGAGGGAATGCGGGAGAGTTTCCGTTGGAGAGACGGTATGCGTGAGCATGCCATGTATCAGGCGCTCTTTGAAAAGAACGAGCTATATCCAGTGGACAGGATCCTGCAGGTCAGGCGCCGCAATGACATGGACCCTATTTCGAAAGCTGCTTTCCAGACGTCCTCCGGGGCTCTGGTCATGTCGCTTTTGGAGCAGGAAGGCGGCCAGGAGTCGATGCGTTCGATGCTGAGTGAGCTACCAACGTTCGAGGGTGATGAAGTCGCTTTATTGCGGAAGCATTTCCCCGGGATGAATCTGGGGCCCGAGAGTCTCTCAAAGTGGTGGGCGCTGCAACTGGCACAGATGGCAGAAAAACCGTTTCCCTATGTGCTCACCATCGTTGAAACAGAGAGGCAGCTCGGGGAGCTCCTGATGGTGCGCTTTAAAGAATCTTCCGGAAGCCTGATTGCGGTAGGAGCGCGGGATTTCCGGGACCTTCTAGCGCTTCCTGCGAGCGAGAGGAAGGCCTGCATTCTCCCCGCTGTTGAGAGAATTCGTGAGTTTTTTTACCGGGCTTTTCCGGCCCACCGCCCAGTTCTTCAGGAATATCTTCTGATTCTGGACGATATCGCTTCCGACAAGGATGATCGCATAACACAACGGCTTCAGGATCTCCAGAATGAGCGAGATCGTCTCCTTGCACTGGGTAAGCGAACACGGGATTATCTGGAGTGGTATCGAATTACCAGCTCGGAGGAGTTGAGCGGCGAGTTCGATAGTTTTATTGAATTGAAGCAACGCTTGGAGGCCGTGTCTGGGAAAAATGAGGGTCCGATTGGTGTTTATATGGACTCGATGCAGCGCCTTTTCTCTGAGGAGGGTGAACTCCGGAGGCCCTGAGAGAGGATGACCCTTGAGAGGGTATCGATTCACCCTTCAGTGGAGGAGCGCAGGTTCCTGCGGGCAGTTTTCAGAATAAAAGTTGCCGCATCCCTTGCCGCATCGGGCCGGGAGTAAAGAGAGAGGCTTTCTTTCTGCTGGCGCCACTTGGTGGCCTGATCGGTGAGCATTTCATCCAGTGCCCGGGAAAGAGTCGCCTCGTTGTGGGTAAGGGACCCTCCTCCTAGATTGGAAAGAAGCTCGAGGTTTCCCTCTTCCTGGCCCGGCACCAGATGTCTGATGAGCATGGGGCAGCACGCTGCGAGGGATTCATGGACTGTCGCTCCCCCCGCTTTTCCAATTACAAGGTGGTGTTCACAGAGCAACTGCGGAACCTTGCGGGTCCATCCTTTAATGAGAACCCTGCCCGGGTAGCGCTCCCTTATCTCGGAGGCAGAGCGGTAGAGTCGTCGCACGTTTCTTCCAAGAACAAAAGTCAGTTCCGTGGGCCATGGTCTTTCCTCGAGGACAGCCCTGGCAGTCTTACGCATCTCTGATTTGCTGGGGGTTGGGAAATACAGGATACGGAAAGGAGTAGCGGGGTCGGTTGAAGAAAGAGGTTCAAGGGTGGCCAGAAGTGGGTTTACAGGAAAACCCGTATTCACAACTTTGCTCTCTCTGATGTTTTTTGCCAACATGGCTTTCCTAGTCTCTTCATCGGTGACAAGCCAGAAGTCGGTTGGGGCTTTTCGCCAGGAGGCATTAATTTCAATCGAGTCAGTGACGATGGTGATCACAGGCCGTGGGCGTCCTCCGTCTTTAACATAGTGCTCAAAAAAGTAGGCATACAGTGGAAACGTGGAGACAATAATATCCGGGTTGAACGTGTTTACCTGAAGAGCAAAGGCCTGCTGGAGCTTGCGTCTGAAGGGGAATTTCTGCTGTGAAAAGTCCCTCTGCTCTACACTGTCGTAGATCCACTCCCATGTGCGTGGGAGATAAGTGGTGATAAACCGGTAGGTTTTGCGCAGGAAATTATTAAATCGCGGGGTGGCCTCTGCAGAGGGATCAATAATGAGGGATTCAGCCTGACCGTCTAAGGCCATCGCGATTCCGCGGGCAGCGGTGTTGTGGCCATCGCCGAAGCCAGCCGTTGCAATAAGCACGCGGACTGGGCGGGAAAGGCTCATGGACTGTGTTTTAAGACAGGGTGAGGGCTCCGACCAATAATCATATTGTGAATATTTCCCCCGTTGGGACCAAAGGTCTAGGGTTGTCAGAGGAGACGATTACAAGCACTCTTGAGCTTGATCGATGGCTCAGGGGAACGAACCCGGAAAGCGAGACGAGGATCTGACTCCAGAGGATTCCTCGCAGGTAGTTCGCTTGCCCGTAGAGGGAAGTGAAACTGAGAATGCTGATGGAATAGCGAGGAAAGCGATTTCGGACAACCCCTCCATCGCAGGCATGCCATCCGGACAGGAGGTGTTGGAGGACAACGATCTGGAATCAGATTCCGGGGCGGAGGATCTTGGAGTGGGCTGGGATACCGCAGTCGGGGAGAGCAAAAGGACAATGCCGATGGGATGGGTGGCAGCCATTATTGTCCTCATGCTCCTTCTGGGGGGCTGGGCCTTAGTGACCCTGAGCAAGGGTGCCGCTCATTTAAGGAACCGGGAAGCTGTTACCGATCTTGAGGATGCAAAGCTCGCGATGGACACGGCATCCGCAGAAAGGTGGCTGGAGCGTCTCGAGATGCGGGTAAAGCGTTATTTGCAGGCCCCCTCAATCACCGAAAAGGTGAAATACGTGAGGGATCCTCAACGGGTGCTCCCCCTGATGGAAAGTTATTACCTCCGTCATACATTGATGCCCGGGACAGTCAGTTCCATTGAGAATATTCGTCCAACGGAGGTGGGTAAAAGGCCTTTCTTTTTCGTAGAAGTAACTGTTGAAGGAAAAGAAGAGGTAAAGTTTCTGCTCCTGGAGGATTGTGAAGATGGAGAGCTCCGCTTCGACTGGGAGTCAGAGGTGGGCTACCAGCCCATGGAAATTGCCAGCTACATTGAGACCAAGCCAACGGAGTCGATGGTTTTCCGGGTCTACGCGGAACTGGATTCCTTTTACAGCTATGAGTATGTGGATCAGGGCCGTTATCAGGCGTTTAAGCTTACATTCAGGGATGAAGATGAGTTCCTCTTCGGGTATGCGGACCGGAAAAGTGTGGGAGGCCGTGGTTTACTGGCTCTGCTGCAGGGGAGAGGGAAGGACATCCCTGTATTGCTACGATTACGCTTCTCGCGAGGAACGAAGTCCAGAAGGTCTGTTCTGATTGAGGAGGTCCTCGCAACTTCATGGGTCTGGTCTGGTGGAAAAAGGGAGGACGAGGGTCCATGATCCTTGCGATCAGTCTGGTTGCGGGGGAGGTTCTGTGGTGGTAGATATTTGCATGCCGATAGTCTGGTCAGATCCGGTTCGGCCTCCTCGTTAACCAGCCTTAGAATGAAAAAATTAATCCGAACATCAGGCATGACAGTATTGCTGGCTCATGCGCTTCTTGCTCAGGAAACTGAAGCTCAGGAGGCACCGACGGTTCTGGGTGCTTACCTTGCTCCCGGGGTAGCGGCACGGGGCCAGATAGTTGCGGTCGAGCCGCCGAAGGAGATTCAGAAGTATGTCGCAAAGGTGGAAGAGGCAGCCCGGGCGGATCCGGAGTGGTTCAAGACCTATTCCAAGATTGCGAAACCTGGCGTCCCATTGCCTTTTCATGAAAAACTGGGATTAACCAAAGAAGATTATGCAGCCTACAACAAGCTGTGGGATGAGCGGAAGATGGTGCCTAAGAGGGATGGAAACGTGGTGGTCCGATTAGAGCAGTCGAAGCCCGGTGAGTGGATGATTCGTGTTTCTGGGAAGGGGGCTGCCCTTTCTCTTTTGCGCTATCAGCAAGGGAAAGATGTCGTGAAATCACCGAACGGCGAGCTTGTCCGCCTCAAGGATATTAATGCTGATCCCAGGAGCATCCTTGGTAAGTGGACGGGGCATGAGTGGAAATTCGAGGAAGAAGACACTCTGGGAAAGACGAAGGAGAATTTTGCTATTGGAACATTGGTGGGGACCAAATGGGGGATTCTGGTCTACAGGCTTCAGTCCACTTCTCCGGCAGGAAAGAGTCTCTTTAATCGGAGCATGGTGATCAGATTCCCGATGCCCGGAAAATAGCGCCTTTTCCTTTTTGAACAAACCTCGGCGAGCTTCGTTCTGGGATCTGGGCATCCGCTGGTGTGCAGTTCCGCTCCTTTCCCTGGGTCTTGCGTCTCTTCTGGTCTCGAATCTCGCGATGCAGACCCAAGCGGTCCGGGGTAAACTTGAGAGGAAGCTAGAGAAAAGGAGCGGAGTAGCTTGGACTATTGGCTCTCTTTCGTGGACGCCATGGACGGGGTTGCAGGTGAGGAATGTCACCGTTGATGCGCCGAGGATGGGAGATAATCAGGCATCTCGATTTCTTTGTCGCGCTGAACTGGATGTGAAACTGCACTGGAGTTCTCTGCTCAGGGGAGCATTGGATCTCAGGGAGGTTCGGGTTCGGAAGGGGCAGATAGCGATTCCGATGGAGCTGCTTTTTCTGCTTCCTGTGGATACTGACCAGCCCAAATCAGCTGCTTCGGGACCGTCCCCGGATGCGAGCTCCCGGAAGGAGAGAAAAGAGATTCCTCCGACCCTTGTGAAACCAGCTGAGAAAAGCAGTCCGCCGGCCGGTGAACCAAAGGCTACGTTGGTGATGGCACCGTCTCTCAGGATCGTCATAGATCAGTGTGATCTGCAGGTATACTCTGACAAGGCCCAGGGGAAACCTGCTGTGANCCTGCGTGATATCGGAGGGGTATTTCCACTCCGGGGAGAGGATGCCTCAGGGTGGGCGCGGTGCGGGGGTATTGTGATAGGTCGTCGGTCTTTCGAGGGAGAATGGGTCAGTAAGGTTGAATGGAGGCGTCCTGCTCTCAGNCTTCCGCCGATGGAATTCGTTTGGAACGGCCTCACGGTTCGCGGCGAGGGTTTCTTGCAGATGAGCAGGATGCCTCGTTTTCGTGCTGCAGTTCATATTCCCGGAAGCACGCTGCAAATTGCCGAGCCTGCCCAGACGTCTGCTCCGGGAATAACCCTCGCGGTGGAGCAGGTGAGGCTCCAGGCTGTCCTTGGCGGGACTCTTGCCAGATTATCTAGTTGGCAGGGTAATCTTGCACTGGAAGCCGGTGGGATATCCCTTGCTCACCATAAGAAAGCGGAAATCATGACCTTTGATGAGGGAAGAATGATCGCGGGATTGCGAGGTGGAACGTTTCACCTTCCTGATGCCCGCCTCCANGGTGAACGATTATCCTTCCTTGGGAATGGGGTTCTTCTGCCTACCGGTGAGCTGGGAGGGGTAATACGTGTAGTAGCGGACCAGGATCATGCTAAGACGCTGACGCGTTTCGCGCTGGGAGCCATGTGGACGGGCGGCTGGACCCGGTCCTGGTTAGCTCCGATGGAAACGCCAGATCGATACTATCGTGACGTCGTTCTGGAGGGGACGGTGAACGAAGCAGTGGTGAATGTAGGGCGTGAAGGGGAGAAGTTAGATGTGACAGAGGCATGGGATAAGATGCTCACCTTCCTAAGAAACGAGACTCTGGAGTCAGAAAAACGCGGGACCACTGAGGCTGCGACGGAAATTTTGTCCCGATGAGAGTAATCGCAGGTACGGCCCGGGGAAATCCGCTAAAGGTACCACCCACGCTTACTCGTCCAAGTACGGATCGTTTGCGAGAAGCTCTGTTTTCGATTCTGCAGTCCTATCTTGAGGGAGCGACGGTATTAGATCTTTTTGCGGGATCTGGTGCGCTTGGAATAGAGGCCTTGAGCAGGGGTGCGAAGGAGGGCGTTTTCGTGGAGCACAACAGGGCTGCAGCACGTTGCATCAGGGAAAACCTTGAGAAAGCAGGACTTAGTGAGCGGGCGAGGGTTCACGAGCAGGATGCTTTCGCTTATCTGCGCAAGCACGGGGACGGCTTCGACCTCATCCTTGCAGATCCGCCATACCTTTCGAATAGTAACCGGGATTTTGGAGGAGAACTGATACGGAATGAAGCTCTGGCCGAGCGGTTGTCGGATGATGGTGTGATGGTGGTGGAGGTCGAGGCGCATCAGGAAGGGATGGAGGCCCCGGGGTGGGATCTGGTTGATCGACGGACCTACGGCAGAAGCTCGATTCTGTTTTACGCTCGGAAGTAGTCTCGATAGATTTGAGTGCGATGAACATGTGGATGCGGTTAGTCTACAACTGTCTCCTCCCTGTTTTTTTTCTCCTCGCGGCACCAGCATGGATACTGAGGATGGCTCGCCGGGGAGGCTTGGACCGGCGCCTGTTCCAGAGAATCNCAATTTACCAGCGTCCACCTGCTTCGGAGAAAAAGGGTGTCATATATGTTCATGCCGTTAGTGTGGGAGAGGTGCGAATGGCGCTCCGNCTGNTTGGCAGNTGGAACGAGCGGNGTTCGTCGAGGAGCTTTGTGATTGCCGCGACAACTACCACGGGCTTCCAGATTGCGGAGAGGGAAGCTCCTCAGGGGGTCCGGGTAATTTACAGCCCCCTGGACCTTCCCGCNGTCACAGGAAGGGTTTTCAGTCGCTTTGAGCCTGTCTTGGTGGTGCTCATTGACTCGGAGATCTGGCCGAATCTCCTCCATATCTGCGGGAAGAGAGATATACCGGTTGCACTTGCGAATGCGCGTCTATCTGAGCGTTCCGCGAGAAGATACGAGAGATTAANGCCTTTGGCTTTGCCCATGCTACGCCAGATCGGGAAAGTGTTTGCGCAGGCTGAGGAGCATACAAAGCATTGGACCAGAATCGGGGTTCCTGCCGATCGGATTGTCGTTACCGGGAGCCTCAAGTTCGACCTGGATGGCGCTGAAGGTCCGAGAGAAAGAGCTGAATTTGGAGAGATGCTGGAGAGCTTCGGCGCTGGAAGGTCAGTAGTACTTGCTGCCAGCACACACCATGGAGAGGAGGCTTTGCTGGCCNAGGCAATCCGTAAGATTCCGGAAGCGCTGCCGGTATTGTTGCCCCGTCATGCAGAACGTCGGCGAGTTGTGCAGTCTGATCTCGAAAGGGCGGGATTTGAGGTAGTTTTACGGAGTAGCTTTGCGCCTCCGGAGCAGTCAAATTCAGCCGCTTTCCTAATAGATTCTACCGGAGAGCTGGCCGAATGGACCGCTCACGCCGACATCGTTATAATCGGAAAGAGTTTTCTCGGCCGTGGTGGGCAGAATCCTGTCGAGGCCATATTGGCGGGAGTGCCGGNNGTATGTGGTCCACACATGAATAATTTCGAGCCTCTTTTCACGGAACTCCGCAACGCCTCGGCAGTCGAGTGTGTCAGTGAGACGGAGGTTGCTGACTCCGTTCAAGCCATACTGAGATCGAAGCAACACCGCCGTTGCCTTACTGAAAATGCCAGGGTGGTCATCGAGCAGCACCGCGGGGCCACGGATAGAACGATCATGGAGCTTGAGGAGCTTNTGTAATGCCCCGGGGCTGGGAATCGATGCGCGGNATGGTCTCAGGATAAGGGCAAGCTTANCTTGAGCTCGGATTCTGTAATCGCCGAAACTCCTCTAGTTGTTTTCTTTCCAGATAGGCGCGAAGTTTTCGAAGTACTGCGACGTCAGGATCTGCCTCAGGATTCACGAAGGGGTTGTTCGATCCATACCACGACCAAGGGCCGCGTGGGACACTGCCGAATTCCACAAATCGCCAGTGGAGTCTGTCACCGGATTTGAGGTCCATGTAATCGCGCACGGCTGGTGAGACGTCAATGCCTGCGTTCTTGCTGCGGGGTGGATGACCCTTGAACACGTATTTCCAGTCGTCCGTGACCCAGGGACCACAGTCCTCCCATTGGGCGAAACATACCTTCTTTCCATTNTAGAGCTGGATCCAGCGACCCTTGCAGACGGATTTGCCAGGGAGTGGATTGTAGCGATAAAACCAGGGAATCACACGTGGAGCCTCGGCGCGGTGCAATCGATGATTCAGGCAGTCGTTGTAAGGCAGGGCTACATAAAACGAGTTGAGGCCCGGTCGGAAAGTTCTGGGGGCGTAGTTGGCCCGCGCTGCAGGATCCGGGTTGTCGTAACCACCGTAGTTCTTTTCCCACTCTCCGTCCCATGATGATTGGTGGTTGGATGTCTTGTTTCGGCCACCGGGCTTTTCACCAATCCAGAAGATCGTGGCCCTGACATTCAGTCTCCACGGGTAAACTGTCTTGCGGTATTGATATGGATTGGGTGGAGCCTTGGTGGGCGAAGTGACGCGCGGCCCCTGCTGGGAACAGACCGGGGATATCCCCCACAACTGGGAAAGGATTGCCGCGGTGATAAAGTGAACCGTGAGGCGCCGTTGAGGGCTTTGAAGCATGGTAGATCGGCCGATTTTTCTTCAGGTTTCTTCCCCTATCTGACGAGGATTCGCGCGGTCAGGCTGCCCACCATCACATCGAATTCTCCCGGCTCAAGAACAGGAGAATTGTCGAGTCCCTGGTAAGCGAGCTCCTTGACCGGTATCTTAAAAGTTGCCGTTTCGGTCCCTCCGGGTTCAAGCTCAACCTGACTGAAGGCCCGGAGACGCTTTACGGGGGGCGCGATAGAGGCAAAAAGATCTCGAGTGAAAACGTGTACTGTCTCCTTGCCCTGGCGTTGACCGGTGTTGGTAATCTTGACAGAGACATGAATTTCATCGTCCTTGCCAAGGGTAGATGACTCCACTTTCAGGTCACTGAAGGCAAAGGATGTATAGCTCAGGCCATGTCCGAATTCATAGAGGGGATTGAAACCGGGAGTTTCCTTATCGGGTCCTACGGTGTCACTGTGCTTGTGATCGTAGGTCAGAAGGCTATTGGGATCGCGGGGGTATGTGAATGGCAGGCGTCCCGAGGGATTGAATTGACCTGTNAGTAATTCATAGAGTGCTTTGCCACCGTGGGGTCCNGGGTGTCCTGCGTAAACTATCGCGTGACAGTGGCCGGCNATCTCAGTGATGAGACGGGGCCGATTGCCGAGAATTACAAGGACCAGCGGTTTTCCGGTAGCGAGACGCCGGACGAGGCGAAGCTGATTGTCCGGCATCGACAGGTTGGGGATGTTTCCAGGNGTTTCAGTGCCTGGTTTCTCCGCGAGGACACAAACCACGACATCTGCATTGCGGGATTTGTTCATGGCGTAGTCAAAATCGGTCGAGCCATCCCATTGCGCCCCACGTGCCCAGAGGACGTTGTCGCGGCCGTATCCTGTNTTGAAGGACTGCAGGATCGTCTGGAGGCCTTTTGGATACGCCGCCTCGTCAGTTCCCTGCCACGTGTAGGACCAAGAGCCGTGAAGGGCTGCAAGAGAGTGGCACCCTGGTCCGGCCAGGAGAATCTTACCCGTCCGCTTGAGGGGCAGGACTCCCTCATTCTTGAGGAGCACGAGGGATTCCCGGGCTGCCTGTAAAGAGAGCTCCTGAGACTTTTGACTGCCGATATCTTCTATGGAGGNGGCTGCAGGGATAGGGTCGTCGAAGAGGCCAAGCGAGAACTTCAACCTGAGGATCCGGCGTACAGATTCATCAATTCGTCCCTCAGNAATCGCTCCCTCCTTGACNAGTTTGATCAGATTATTGGGGAAATGGAAATCGTAGGGAGCCATGCACATGTCGATTCCTGCATTGACCGAGATCCGGACGGCCTCCTTGAGGTCCGGCGCGACACGGTGGAGGTTATGAAGCTTCTTCACGTCCTCCCAGTCGCTGACGATGACTCCTTCGAATTTCATTTCCTCACGTAGCAGTACACTCAGCATCTCATGGCTTGCATGAAGGGGAATCCCATTGACTTCCCCAGAGTTGACCATGATTGCCCGGACGCCCTGCCTCACAGCACTTGCGAAGGGGGGCAGGAAATGCTCGCGGAGGTAGTGCTCTGGCAGAAGCGTCTGAGTACGATCCTGCCCGCTTGATGGGTAGCTGTAGGCGAGGAAATGTTTTGCGGTGGCAGCGACTGCTGTTGCCGAGTCGAGAGAGGTGCCCTGAAGACCTTGAACGGCTGCCTCGGCCATGATTCTCGTGATGTAGACGTCTTCCCCGAAGGTTTCTACGTAGCGTGACCAGAGTGGGTGTCGACCAACATCAAGCGAAGGTCCAAAATTCCATGGAATTCCAGCTGCTCTGGTCTCAAGCGCAGTCACTGCATGGCAATGCTCGACGAGGAGAGGATTACGGGTTGCAGCCAATCCCAGATTATGAGGAAAAAGCGTGNCCTCCCGCACATAGTTGGCTCCATGAACGCTGTCTATCCCATAGAGAATGGGAATCTGAAGTCTGGTTTCGCCGGTGGCAAGATTTTGTATCTGCGTGAGCAACTGATGCCATTGTTTCGCACTGAAGGCTATGTTGTGGACGTTGAGAATTGATCCGACATGTTTGTTTACCAGAGCGTGGCGAAGCTTTTTATTGTCCAGTTTGTGCGCTTCTGGATTCTCTGAGCTGGCCTCGGTGCTTGAGACTGCTCCGAGGGTCAACTGCGTCATCTGACCNACTTTCTCTTCCAACGTCATCCTGCCAAGGATGGCGGAGACCACTTTTTCGTTATCCTCTTCAGTTGATGAAAAGGCAGGAACGCAGAGGCCAATCTGAAGAGACAAAGTCAGGCGGCTGAGCGAGTGGGGAGAAAGGCCCATGCCCCTTACTACAGCATACATGAGGTGAGAGGCAATGGCAGCCTCACAGGATCAATCTGCATGAGAACCGGTGCGCGAGCAGGATTTTTCGCATGCGAGGAGTTGCAGGGGAGCTTTCTCCCTCAGGGCCGATACGTGATGGTGTCCCTCCTGAACTGTGGATCGGTTTCAGGAAAATCGAGAGTATAGTGNAAACCCCGGGATTCTTTCCGCTGCATCGCACACTCTACTACCAGAGATGCAACGGTCACTAGGTTCCGCAACTCAAGGACATCGGCATTAACCCTGTATCCCCAGTAGAAATCACGAACTTCCCGGTCAAGATTTCGGAGACGGACGCTTGCTCTCAGGAGCCGTTTATCAGTGCGGACGATGGAAACGTAGTCCCACATTGTGCGGCGGATTTCGTCCCAGTTATGGTAGATATTCACAAGTTCATCGGGGGGGGCGGTATCCCCGTGTTCCCACTCAGGAATTGGCGGGGCAGGAGTGGTATTCATGGAGCCCAGATGCGGTGTCATTGCGGCAAGAGCCTTGCGAGCCATGACGTTTCCCTCAAGTAGGCTATTGGAAGCCAGCCGGTTGGCGCCGTGAAGTCCGGTGCACGCGGCCTCTCCAATGACAAAAAGTCCACGGAGGCTGGTAGTTCCGTCGGGCTCGGTGAGCACGCCGCCGCATTGGTAGTGCGCAGCAGGTACGACCGGAATGGGGGTTTTCTCGGCATCATGCCCGAACTCGAGAAGAGTCTTGTAGATGAAAGGGAACCTTTCAGCCATGAATCCAGCTGGTTTCCGGGTAATATCCAGATAGACACAGCTTGCCCCGGTTTTCTTGATTTCCGTATCGATAGATCGGGCCACGATATCTCGTGGTGCCAGGGAGCCCCGTTTATCGTAATCGAGGGTAAAGTCCTCACCTTTGTCGTTCAGCAGCACAGCGCCCTCTCCCCGCAAGGCCTCCGTAATGAGGAAGGATCGAGCCTCCGCGCCGGTTGCGGCGGGATTGTAGAAGCAGGTTGGGTGGAACTGAATGAATTCCATGTTCGCGATGCGGGCACCTGCTCTCCAGGCCATGGCAACGCCATCGCCGGTAGCGGAGTCTGGGTTTGTCGTGTAAAGGTAGATCTTTCCGCAGCCACCTGTGGCAAGAATCACCCTGTCGGAACGCACGATACTTACTTCACCGGTGGACTTTTCCAGAACGTAGGCGCCGACAACGCGATCTTCAGTGACGCTACCGAGCTTATCGGTAGTTATGAGGTCAATCGCCATGTGATTCACGAGAATTGTGAGTCCCGGAGTCCTGCGGGCGGTTTCCAGAAGGGAGGAGGCAATTTCATGGCCCGTGGTATCCTTGGAGTGCAGAACACGTCGTCTTGAGTGTCCACCTTCCCGGCCGAGGCAGTAGCGAGCACCCTCCTGGTCAAAGTCAGTGCCCCAGGAGACAAGCTCCTCAATGGTCTGCTTGCCCTCCTCGATAATGGATCTCACCGCCTCTTCATTGCAAAGCCCGGCGCCTGCATCGATGGTGTCGGCAACGTGTTGCTCGGCGGTGTCGCCGGGGTCCCGCAGGACTTCAGGAAGGACTGCGGAAATCCCTCCCTGTGCCCAGGCGGTATTTGAATTCAGAGGCTCATTCTTGGTAATCAAGGTCACGGATCCATGCTCTGCCGCCTTAATCGCGAAAGAGAGGCCTGCGATACCGCTACCGATGACCAGGAAGTCTGCATTCATTGTCGGGGGTATCCTTTGACTCTAAAATCGAGAAGAACAAGCCGGTTATTGAGTTATTGGTTGTGGCAGTTTTGTGGATCGTCTCGTATTGCTGTGACGGATGAATCTCAGTATTTCCGGAACCAAGGAGGAACTCGGCTCAGTTGCTGCCGCAGCTGGAGCCAGAAAGATTCGCGAGGCCCTGTCAGAGCGGAAGGAAGTCTCGATCGTGATGGCTTCGGCCGCTTCCCAGTTTGAGGTGATTGGAGCATTGCTGAAGGAAACTGCGATCGAATGGGAAAGAGTGATCCTGTTTCATCTTGATGAATATATTGGTCTCCCGGAGGACCATCCGGCTTCTTTCAGCAGATTCCTTCGGGACAGGTTTGTTGAACTCCTGCCTCGTCAATTGAAGTGTTTTTATCCTATCGATGGATGCGCTGATCCTGATTCGGAGTGCGAAAGGCTCGGGAAGATCATGGGGAGGGAGGACCCCGTGGCTGCATTCATCGGGATTGGTGAGAATGGACATATTGCCTTTAATGATCCTCCTGCAGATTTTAAGGCGAAAGCCCCATACATCGTTGTGGAACTGGACGAGAAGTGTCGGCGCCAGCAGGTAGGGGAGGGGTGGTTCTCGGAGTTGGCGGCTGTGCCTGAACAGGCAATATCTATGTCGGTCGAACAAATCATGAGGGCGGAGAGAATCATATGTTCAGTTCCAGACGCCCGTAAGGCCGCAGCGGTGCGGAGCACAATCGAGGAACCGGTCAGTCCTGAGGTCCCTGCGACGATCTTGCAGCGGCATCCTGATTGCAGCCTCTTCCTTGATGAGCCTTCCGCGAGCCTTCTCAAGAGATGAGATATTTTGACCTTCAGGTAAATGGGTATGCTGGGATCGATTTCAATTCTGATACCCTCACTACAGAACAGGCGAAGGTCGCCTGCTCTGCGTTGGAGGAGGACGGGAATGAGGGAATCCTTGCGACTATAATCACGGATTCTCCCGAGTCCATGAAGGCCAAAATGCGGAGGATCGTGCGAGCAAGAGAGGAAGATG
Organism: Roseibacillus sp.; assembly: GCA_002723015.1. The sequence goes on from PBNG01000061.1 coordinate 54,912, forward strand.
AGTTGGTTCGAAGGGTTGTTGCTGGATTGCATATCGAGGGGCCATTCCTGAATCCGGAGGAGGGATTCATCGGGGCTCACCCTCGTGGTCAGGCGCAGCCTGCCTCCGTGGACGTCATGAAGGATCTCATGGAGGCCGCTGGAGGACTGACGAGAATTGTGACCCTCGCTCCGGAGTGTGACCCTGAATGTGCCACTATCCGATATCTGGCGGAGCAGGGAGTGGTAGTGTCAGCTGGGCATTGTAACCCCTCATTGGAACAGCTTAAGGCGTCGATCGACGCTGGTCTGAAAATGTTTACCCACCTGGGGAATGGGTGTCCCCAGTATCTTCCGAGACATGATAATATCGTGGAGCGGGTCCTAAGCCTCTCGGAGGAACTGTGGGTTTGCTTTATTGGTGACGGAGTTCACGTGCCCGCGTTTGCCCTGAGGAACTATTTCAGAGCGGCTGGGCTGGAACGGTGTCTCGTGGTGACTGATGCGATCTCGGCGGCCCGTTGCGGCCCGGGCAACTATACTCTTGGCTCGGGACAAATTAAAGTGGGGGAAGATGGAGTGGCGAGATCTTCCGATGGGACACATCTCATGGGGTCTACCGCAACAATGCCGTATGTGGAAAGCATTTTGCGGCGCATGGGAATCAGTGACGAGGACGTTACAGAGCTGTGTGGGAACAGGCCGCGGAGGGTAATCGCCTGCTGATAGGCTCGGGTAGTGCAGGTAGTACGTTAGCCGGTATTGGTGGTTGGTAATTCAGGTTGAATGATCGAAGGTAACAAGGCTCGCTCCTCATGAAGTTTCTAGGAACAGTAAGATCTGCCGGACCGGCAATTATCGTGGCTGCGGTTGTGCTGGGGCCGGGGAGTATTCTCGCAAGTTCGCGGGTCGGGGCTGAGTGGGGATGGCAGGGGGTTCCATTCCTCGCCCTTGCGGTGGCCCTGATGATGGGAATGGTTGCTCTCTCGGCCCGACTGGGAGTGATTTACCCGGGAAGTATGTGTGATGAAATCGCCTCTCGTCTGGGTCGGAAGACAGCAGCTGGTGTCGGGATCGTTCTGTTCGGAATAGTCGCACTATATCAATCAAGCAATAATCTCGCCCTAGGGGTCGGACTTGAGCCGCTTTTTGAAAAGGAGGAGGGGCGTCTGCCAGAGGGGTGGTCACGGATGCAGGTTCTCATCCTGTTGATAGCAAATGGGATGGTCATATCCTGCCTCTATCGCATGCGTTCGCTTTATTCTGCGGTAGAGAGCGCGATGAAATTGCTGGTTCTTTTCATGATTGGAGCCTTCGCTGCGAATCTCCTCGCCGCTCTGCTCGGTGACGCACCGGAACGAAATGCTCCATCGAGAGAGAAACCGGACTGGCTGCCTGTTATTGCCCTCGTCGGGACAACCTTTTCCATTGGGGGAGCCTTTTTCCAGAGTTACCTGGTCAGAGAGAAGGGTTGGAATATGCGGAACTTGAAGCAGGGAACGTTCGATTCAGCGGTTGGAGTTGCTGTTCTAGGGGGAGTATCCGTAATCATCATGATTACCGCGCTCTTGACCTTCCATGGGGTCTCAGGTGTTCAGGAGAATATTGGCATCAAGGCAATTGCGGGCCAGTTGGAGCCACTGTTCGGTCTAGGGTCGAAATACGTTTTCTGTGGAGGCTTCATGGCTGGAGCAATGAGCTCCTTCATGGTGAATGCCGCCATAGGTGGGACCGTGCTCTCCGACAGTATGGGAAAGGGGGCCAGTATGGAGGGGCGCTGGGCCCGTCATTTCACGGCAATGGCACTTGGCCTTGGCATGCTGGTTGCAATTTTAGGTATCATTTGGAAAGAGAGTCGGGATTCGCTCATGCTTGGGGCGCAGGCGCTGACGGTTCTTGGAATCCCGGCATTGGGTCTCGCAATGCTCTATCTCGCAACCAGACCTGAGCTTGAGGGCGAGCGACGCGTGCCCGGGGTCCTAAAACTCGTAGCGATCGCAGGCATCCTTGTTGCGGTCGCCCTGTCTGCTCGCAAAGTAGCCTCATGGTTTTAACTCCCGTCTCAGGGTTCGGCCGGCCTAGAGCTCTATATTGTCGATCAAACGAACCTCATTGTAGAGCACGGCGGTTGCAAGAAGGGCTGGCCCGGTGACCTTTGGAACGGGAGCCAGCGTTTCGCGATTAACGAGTTCGAGATATTCAATGCTCATTTCAGGCGGTGAATGCTCATTGAGGCGGGTGCGAGCAGTCTGCAGGTAGATTTCACGCCGTTGTTCCCCGGTCTTACGGATGTCCCGGGCGGTGAGAAGAGCTCTGTAGATCCGTGATGCATCTCTACGGTGCTCAGGTCTCAGGGTGAGGTTCCTTGATGAGAGAGCAAGTCCATCAGCTTCTCTCGCGGTTTCGACACCGTGAAGTTCCACGGGAACCGAGAGATCGCGGACGAGACGCCTGATAATAGCGAGTTGCTGGTAGTCTTTCTTGCCGAAGATTGCGTGGGAAGGACGCAAGGAGTTGAACAGTTTCAGGATAACGGTGCAGACCCCTTCAAAATGACCGGGACGATTGGCCCCACAAAGGAAGCGAGAAAGAGAGTTCTCCACCACTGATATGGAATGGTTGTCGGCATAGAATTCAGAAGGTGACGGAGTGTAGACCCTGTCAACGCCGAGACCCCGGCAGAGCAGGAGATCCTCTTCAATTGTTTGGGGGTAAGCCGTAAGATCAGCCGAGGATTCAAATTGCAGGGGGTTCAGGAAAATGGAGACCATGACGGAACCGTTCGGGCCGGCAACTTCTCTCGCTTTGCGGATGAGCATCGCATGTCCCTCATGAAGTGCTCCCATCGTTGGAACGAGTNCCGATGGAGAAGAGGGCTCTGGCGGGACGTCTGCTAGTGAAGAAAACTGAAGCATGTGCAATAATTTTGAAGGGATCGCGACTCTTGAATCGACTTGAGTTACGGCGGGCGAGGGTTATGNTCTGATAGTCTTGATAATTAGGATTCGAATTCTCGTCTTTTTCAGCATTGCTTGGGCGGCCGGGTTGCAGGCTCGTGGTGACAGGGTTGCTGGGCTCGAAATTGATGACTCGGCAAGGGTTGAAGCAGTCCAGCAGTCGGGTCTGTCCAAGAGTGCGCCAGGATTGAGAACTGCTGTGGTCAACATTCAGGAGGTTTTCCGATCCTACCACAAGGTTGAGCGTGCAGAGGGGGAAATTAACCTTGAGCGGGCGCGGATCCAGAAAGAGCATAATCAGGCAATTTTCAGGCTGCGGGCTTTGGATCAGGTTCTTCGGGAGCTGGAGGGTTCCCTTCAGGAACTGGATCGCGAGGACATGCGACGGCCTGTCATGGAGAGGGAGAAAGGGATTCGACTCCATGAGCGGGAACGATTGAACCGGCAAAGTGCTCTGGACCTGAAGAACAAGCATGCAGATCTCAACCGGCGGATGGTCGACCGAATGCAGAAGCTGCTGGGGGAGATCCACGATCTCGTGAGGGGAGAGGCGGAGAGCATGGGTTTTGACCTAGTATTCGATGTTGAGGGTGCCGGAACTTCACGGGTTCCATTCCTGCTTTTTGCCAAGGACGCCCAGAATATTACGGCAAGAATCATTCGGAAACTTGCAGAATCAGGTCCACAGGATCCTGAGGGTTGAGGGCTTGAGGTTTGACGGGTTGCGGTTTTTTATCCAGAGTTCACCAACTCCGAAACGCCACTTACATGAATCTCCGTTACCTTGTCCCTGCCGTACTTGTCGTCCTGCTGTTTCCCCTGTCCGCTGCTGCGCAGGACAAACTCAAGATCGCGACGGTAGATATGCAGACGCTCTTCAAGCAATATCATCGCACCACCGCTGCGCAAAAAGAGGTCAATGTAGAGAGGGCCAAGATTCAGCAGAATAATAACGAGCGTCTCGAAACTATTCGTGCACTTGAGGATGAGTTGCAGGGTCTCCGCAAGCAACTGGACGATCCTTCCCTGAGCGACAAGCGGAAGCAGGAGCTCTTCAAGGGTTTCCAGATGAAGACCCAGGAAGGCGTTGCACTGGATCGGGAACGGCGTGAATTCCTACAGCGCCGTAATACCGCTCTTAATGAGAAGATGGTCCAAAAGATGCGGGGTATTCTAGAGGAAATAAAGAAACTTGTAGAAGACCGTGCCAAGGCTGATGACTACGATTATGTTTTCGACAAATCCGGGATGAGCACGTCGCAGGTCCCCTTTCTTCTCTACACGAAGGATGCCACGGATATCACCGGGGGTTTACTCGGGGTTCTGAACAAGGACGCGCCTGCGGCCCCACCTGCGAGTGGTGAGTAAGGAGGCCGATAGGGGTTTCCGATTATAACACCCTCTGCCCGTGGAATTCCGGATCGCGGAAGTGGTCGACCTGGTCGGAGGAACCCTCGTTTCGGGACGAGAGGACCATCTCCTGAGCGGAGTGCGAACTCTTGAGGAGGCGGGGGATAGCGATCTCAGTTTTTTTTCTCATCCGAAATATCGATCCCAGTTTGAGACGACCCGGGCAGGAGCGGTCCTGGTCGGTCCAGAGATCGGGGTGGGTCCTCGTGGAGTGGCGTTGATACAGGTTGATAATCCTTCTCACGCCCTCGCCACGCTGGCGACCAAGGTTGAGGAGTTAAGCAGGGCATTCGTGTCGGGTGTCCGGGTGGGAGCACATGTTGGAGCGAATGCAGACGTGGATCCCGGAGCAGCTGTGCACGCTGGGGCCGTAATAGATGATGGAGCGACGATTGGGCGTGGTTCGGAGATCTGTGCCGGGGCAGTAATTGGCCGGGACGCCATCATTGGCGAGGACTGCATCATTCACCAGAATGTGACTATCCGGGAACGCTGTGTCCTTGGGGATCGGGTCATCCTTCAACCGGGCGCAGTAATCGGATCTGATGGCTTCGGGTATGAATTTGTTGACGGGAGACACCATAAAGTCCCCCAGTTAGGCATCGTTGTCCTGGAGGACGACGTAGAGGTTGGTGCAAACGCGTGCGTCGACAGGGCTCGATTTGGTCGAACTGTAGTCGGAGAAGGGACTAAGATCGATAACCTCGTCCAGATTGGGCATAATGTTCAGATAGGCAAAAACTGCATCATCGTGGCGCTTTCGGGCGTCGCTGGCAGTTCCAAACTTGGAGACCAGGTCACTCTTGCTGCCCAGGTTGGGATCAATGGTCATATCGAAATTGCTGATGGGGTGCAACTGGGAGGCAAGTCGGGGGCTATCCAGAGTATTGATGAGGCCGGCGTCTACATGGGGACTCCTGCCAAGCCCTTCACTGATGAAGTGCGCCAATGGAGGGATGTAGGAAAAATCAGGGAGATGCGCCAGTCCCTGAAGCTATTACGAGAGGAAGTGGAGCGCCTCAAGAAGGAGTAAACCAATTACAGGGAGATCGCCTTTCCGGGCGACGGGATAACAGCTCTCTCGACCTGATTCTCAAACCACTCCAGGGCTGAGAGATCTCCGTGGACAAGGAGTGTCCTCCGGGCATTCGCGGCCTGCATGAAATCCAGCAGTTGATTTCTAGGTGCATGACCGCTGAAATCGTATACGTTCACTTTGCAATTTAACCGAACACTTGGAAGCTCAGAATCAAGTGAGATATCGTCTCCCTGCTGAGCGGCCCGTATTTGTCCTCCAGGACTTTCGGGATCTGCATAGCCGACAAATAGAAGCGCGTTGTCCGGTTTATCGATAAACCCTCGGGCAAACCCATTCGAAGTTGTCTTTTCCGTCATCATGCCGCTTGAGAGAGCGTAGATTGCTCCACGTTCGAGAGGGATCGGTCTTCGACCCCGCCGGTTCCCAGTGATCGGATTCATGTCCCTGAGGATCTTGAAGTCGGGTGCACTACGTCGTGTGGAACCTGAAAACTTGTCATATATGACGGTCATCTTGGTGCTTAGTCCGCCGATGTAGACTGGCGCGTCCCTGAGAGAATGGTCCTGTTTGGACTCGTGAATCATGGTGAGAACCTCCTGGGTCTTGCCGATAGCGAAAACGGGAACAAGAACCGATCCTCCCTTGTCCAGACACTTTTCAATGTCGTTGATAAAGCGCCGTCGCTCTTCCTTGCCGGAGTAGGAAGCAGGACGGGGAGAGTCTCCCCTTGTGGTCTCGACTATGAGTGCATCGAGGCCCTGTTGCGTCAGATCCGGGAAACGCGCACCTCGGATCAGAGCGTGGTCCTCGAAACGAATATCGCCACTATAGAAAAACCGTTTACCGTTGCCTTCCAGCAGGACTCCGGCGGATCCGAGGATATGACCTGCATCGTAGAAGGTTGCTCTCACGGATCCATTCCAGTCGACCTCGAAAGGCTTTTCGTAGTCACGCGGTTCGATACGGGGGACCATCTTGTCGACTGAGCGATGGGTGAAGAGAGGATAGTCCTCGATCCCGAGTTCCTGTCGCTGGGACTTCATCACATTGACGGAGTTATGGAGAAGTGCATCAGCAAGGGCGCTCGTCGCTGGAGTCATGAAGACCCGGGCAGAGGGTTGATCACGCATGAGGACCGGAAGAGTTCCCACATGATCTAGATGAGAATGCGTTATTATGATGGCATCCACACTGTCATATGCCAGATCTTCGTAACGGGGAAGGGTGCCACGACCCCGCTCCTTGGGGTGCATGCCCGCATCCAGCACAATCCGAGTGTTTCCGATCTCAAGAAGGTAGCTATTGGCTCCGATCTCAGTGGTCCTGTTAAGGATGGTAAAGCGGGCTTCGGGCACGAGACGGCTGGGATATGGGGAGACGGGGTTTGCCCGCGCCTGTTACTGATGATCCAGCGAGGAAACGTAGCAGGGGGCGGATTCGAACCGCCGACCCAAGGCTTATGAGTCCTTTGCTCTACCCCTGAGCTACCCTGCCGTTTGCAACTGGAGTTGGTGCACCCTCGGGAACACGCCGGGGACTATATCGCGGCGGCAGGGCTGTCTACAGCAAAAACTAGTTCTCCCGCTCGTCCAGCATTGCTTTGACATCCCCTGACCCCGGACGCAAGTTTCTCCTCACCTGTGGCCGACGCCTGCTTCACTCTGCTCAACCGCGCCAACGAAATCGGGGCCAACAGCTACCTGCTTGAGATTGGGGACGTGCGTATTGTGCTCGATGCCGGGATGCACCCCAAGCAGACCGGGGCGCAGAGCCTCCCTCGTTACGAGGACCTCCGGCACGACAGCATCGACGCCGTCATCGTCACTCACTCCCATCTCGATCATGTGGGCACTCTCCCCGTTCTCATGCGCGACCAGCCTTCCGCGCGTGTCTTCATGACTCCTGGAACCGGTGCGCTCGCCGACGCCCTGCTCCACAATTCCGTGAACGTCATGAAGTCCCAGCGCACGGAACTGGGCATCGAGGAATATCCCCTTTTTACCCACCGGGCA
>PBNG01000062.1 GCA_002723015.1 Roseibacillus sp.
GTCGGCGCTGAGCTGGGGCGGCTGTCCGAGGGAGATTTGGAGACCAAGAGGAAGGCGGTGGCCGAAAGTTCGGTTTCGAAGTTGTGGGAAGATGATGTGCGCGGCAAGAAAAGAACTCATCCGCAACGAAAACTACGTTCATTCCTATCTCTCCAAGCTTCGTCCCGGCGCCGATGTCAATCCAACCATCGATCCGGGGACCCGGAGATCCTATCTGGAACGCGCCTGGAAGTTTGTGTCAAACCTCGGGCCCTCCTTCAATTCCCTCAAGGCACATATTCTCTACCAGCGTCTGGTTTTTGATTACTCACAGGGAGTTCATGATGCCGACCGCTTCATGACCTACGTGAAGTTTCCCCGCCGGGCATTCTATGTAAATCCTGGCTGGGCCCGAGAGGAGCGTAAGCTCTGGGATCATCCCGTTGATCTTGGCAAAAACTTCCAGAAGGTAACTGGACTGCCCTCCATCGGCACTGACGAACCGGTCGTCCGGAACTATCTCCTCCATTTCCTGAGGGAAGCCGCAGACTACAAGGCCTACGCTCCCTACTTCCAGGAGAGCTGGCTCAAGGCCGTCTTCGCCGAGACCAAGATCGTCAATGGCGTCGGGGACCCCGAGCGCTGGGCGTCACTCCTGAGCCCCAGCCAGTTTCAGGCCCTGAAGGACAGGGTCGACGTCGAGTTTGACCCCGGGAATCCTGAGCGCTTTGCCATCAGCGACAAGGTCAGGCTGCGAGTTAACCTGAAAAACGTACAGACCCTGATCGTCAAGGTCTTCGAGGTGAACACCCTCAATTACTACCTCACGCATAAATCCGAGATCAGCACCGACCTTTCACTGGATGGACTGGTAACCAACCACGAGCGTACCTTCGACTATGACGATTCCCCCCAGCATCGTGTCGCCCGAGATTTCGATTTTCCCGAGATTGAGGACCGGAGAGGGGTATGGATCGTCGAATTCATCGGAGGAAGCAAGAGCAGCCGGGCAGTCATTCGCAAGGGGCAGCTCGATGTCTTATCCACCACCATCCGGGAGGGAGAAGTTCTCACCGTCCTGGATGAGATGCACAAACCTGCCGATGGCGCCAGCATCTGGCTTGGGGGCCGCCTCTATCAATGTGACGACAAGGGTCGCACTCTCATTCCCTTCTCCAACGATCCCGGGAGACGCACCACCGTGATAGCGACTCCAGACGGATTCGCCAGCCTCTCTCAGTTTCAGCACTCCTCAGAAGCCTACCAGCTCCATGCTGGTATCCGGATCGACCGGGAAGCCCTGCGACCGGGAGCCCGCGCCACCATAATGATCCGTCCCACCCTGACCGTTGCAGGACAACCTATCTCGCTCACACATCTGGATCATGTTCGCCTTGTCCTCATCTCGACCGACCTTGAAGGAATTTCCACCACCACCACGGTAAACGACTTCAACGTCTCCTCCGATCGGGAAGCTACTCACGAAATCCGGGTCCCGAACCGCCTCTCCAGTCTTGACGTTAGATTAGTCGCCTCAGTCAAGGTGGCTAGCCAGGGACAGCAGGAACTCGAGCTCTCCACCAACCAGACTTTTACAATCAATGGACAACTCCGTAGCGAGCGAATCAAGGACCTCTTCCTCAGCAGGATAAACGGCAGGTATAAGGTTCAGCTCCTTGGAAGAAGCGGAGAACCCGCTTTGGGGCAACTCCTCAACGTCACACTCCAGCGTCCCAATTTCAAGAACACCCGGACTTTCGCCCTGAAGACAGACAAGTCAGGTGGAGTTGAGCTCGGCGCCCTCGACGGCATCGCGAGTATCAAGGTTCAGACCGCAGACAATCACCAACGTCTCTGGCAGCTCCCCAAGCACCGCCGGACCAATCCCGGTTTGATCCATGCCGTTGCAGGAGAAAAGATCCAGATCCCCTACAGCGGAACTCTGACTCGGAAAGATCTGGCACTCCATGCCTTTTCATCTGCTGGAATCACCTCAGATGCTTTCCGAACCCTATCTCTCAAAAATGGGTTTCTGGTCGCCGACAATCTTGAGCCCGGGGACTACCGGCTCCTCCTAAAAAAGAGCAACCACTCGATCACCCTGAGGATCGCAAGAGGAACGGTCTCCAACGGCCACGTCTTCAGCGACGCCCGGACGCTGGAACTCAGGGAACGGAACCCTTCCCATCTCACGAAGCTTTCCCTTGATGGAAAGTCCCTCGAAATAAACGTGGCAAATACGGGCGAGACCACGCGCCTGCACGTCATTGCCACCCGCTTCCTTCCGGATTTTGACCTCTTTGGTTTCCTCGGCCATGCACCCCGCACCGGGCTTTTCAGTGGCACCTCTGCCAACCTGCCAAACCTCTACGTCAGCGGCCGAAAGATCGGGGACGAATTTCGCTACATCCTTGAGCGGCGCTACGCCCAGAAACTTCCGGGTAACATGCTTGAGCGCCCTGAGATCCTGCTCAATCCCTGGGCTGTGCGCGATACCGGGACCGAGGGCGAGGTCCTTGCTGCCGGGGACGATTACGCACGCGCCCTGACCGGCCGAGCCGCCAAGGGCGAACGAGTAAAACCCCCTTCTCAGGGCGGGGGAGCGGGAAAGGTCCTCAATTCCGGCAGCACGGTAGATTTCCTCCTCCACGGGCCAGTGAGTCTCCTCAACCTGCAACCGGATGAACAAGGCCACCTCTCGATTGATCTCGATACCTTCGGGGACCGCCAGCACCTGCATGTCCTCGTCCTCGACCATCACGGCGCAAGCTACGCCGAGCTCTCGCTGCCCGAGCGCGGAACTGAAATAAAGGACCTCCGCCTCCGCCAACCTCTCAACCCGGATCGCCACTTCACCGAGCAGGATTCAGTAACACTTCTCAAAAAAGGGGAACGCCTTGAGATCAAGGACCTCCCTACCACACGCCTTGAGGTTTTTGAGGATCTCTCCAGCGCTTACCGCTACCTGCTGGCCTTAAGGGAGGATGCAAACCTTCGCGAGTTTGAGTTTATCCTTAAGTGGCCCCATCTCAAGGCAGAGGAAAAACAAGCTAGATACTCGCGGTTCGCCTGCCATGAACTGAACTTCTTTCTCTGGAAAAAGGATCCCCGTTTCTTCGCGCAGGTGATCGCACCCTATCTCGCCAATAAAAGGGACCAGACCTTCCTCGACAAGTTCCTCCTCGGGTCCGAGGTCACTACCTACCTCGAGCCGTTCGAATACGAACGGCTCAACTCCCTTGAGCGTATTCTCCTCGCCCAGCGCGCCGGGGAGCGCCTCGAGACTACGGAGTGGGATTTACGTGACCGACTCTCTCTCCGGCCGCCCGACCTCACCCGCTCAAGCCGGCTCTTCAATGGAGCACTCGCAACCAGCGGAATGACGTTCAGCGCCCTCAACTCGGCTCGGGACCTTGCTGATACGATCTCTGTGCCAGCAAAACCTCCCTTCGGCGATCAGGATGATTTCGGAACCGGCTTTGGCACCCGCTCCGGCCGTCGCACCTTGGAGAAAAGCGTTCTCTTGAGCGATTCGGAAGTGGCTTTCGAAGAAATGGAGCAACTCGGGGAACAGCAGGACAAGCTTCAAGCTAAGGCCACGCGAGCCCGCGAAAAACTCAAACTTGACCACGAGTTGAATCCACGCGCGAAAGAAGGTGCTCGTGACCCTTATGCTTCCTCCGGCCTCGAGCTTGCCGGTGCCGATGCACTCTACCGGGCACTGGAAAGCACCAAGGAATGGACGGAGACAAACTACTACCGCCTGCCTATTAGCTCCCACAATCGTGATCTCATTGCCGAGAGCAGGTTCTGGCTCGACTATGCCCGGCACAAGAAGGAGGACACATTCGGTTCGCCACACCTGGGCGAAGCCACCCGCAACATTCACGAGACACTTCTCGCTCTGGCCATTCTTGACCTCCCCTTCGATTCGCCGGAGAGCAGTACGGAAATCGATGGCCGCAGGCTTGTCTTTACCGCTGCCAACAACGCCATTGCTTTCCACCGTGAAATCAAGGAAGCACAAATAGCAGAAAACCACACCCCGCTCCTCGTCAGTCAGAGCTACTTCCGTAACGGAGACCGTCACCAGATCGAGAATGGTGAGCGGGTCGACAAGTTTGTCACCGATGAGTTTATCACTAGTGTGACCTACGGCTGCCAGGTGGTGGTAACCAATCCCACCAGCACCATGCAGAAACTCGACGTACTTCTGCAGATTCCGGGGGGAGCCATGCCCCTTCTCGGACATCGCGCCACGACGACACGCAAGATTTCCCTTGATCCCTATACCACCCAGCGCCTTGAGTTCTTCTTCTACTTCCCAGCTACCGGCGACTTCAAATGCTACCCCGCACATGTCTCAAAGGGAGGTGCGGTCATTGCCCACGCGGGGCAATCCACCTTCAAGGTCGTGAACGAGCCTTCCAAGGCAGATGAGAGCTCCTGGGCGCACCTCAGCCAGTGGGGAACGGGCGAACAGGTGCTCGCCTACCTCTCAAGAATGAACCTTCACAAAATCGATCTACTCAAGATCGCCTGGAGATGCCGGGAAAGCAGGGACTTTTTCGGCAAAGCCCTTGATATCCTGCAAAGCCGCGGCAGATACCATCGCGAACTCTACAGCTTCGGGCTCTTCCACAATCATCTTCCCATCGCTCGTCAGTTTCTCCTCGTAGATGGTCGATATCTTGATAACTGCGGTGACTATCTCTCCAGCAATCTTGTCACGATTGACCCTGTCGCACGCCACGCCTATGAGCACCTCGAATACAAGCCCCTTGTCAACAATCGTAGCCACGCCGTGGGGGGAACCCGTAAGATCCTTAATGGACGCATCCGGGGCCACTACCAGAACTTCCTGCGTATCCTGAGCCAAAAACCTGAGCTCGATTCTTCCGACCAGCTGAGTATTGCCTACTACCTTTTCCTGCAGGACCGCGCCGAAGAAGCCATGACGAGACTGGATGCCGTTGATGCCGAAGATCTCTCTACCCGTATTCAGTATGACTACTTCCGCGCCTACAGCGCTTTTTACCGCTCGAAACCGGATGAGGCCCGGGAAATCGCCACGAAATATACCGGGCACCCTGTAGACCGCTGGCGTGAGCGCTTCGTCAATGTCATCGCGCAGGCCGACGAGATCGAGGGCAAGGGACCCAGCGTCGCCAGTGATGAGGACAGGGACCAGCAGCAGGCCAAGCTTGCTGCCGCCGAACCCTCCCTCAGGCTTAGCATCGATGGGTCCACGGTCAACATCGACTACCAGCAGATAACGAACGTGCAGGTTAACTACTACGAGATGGACCTCGAGTTTCTCTTCAGCACTAACCCATTCGTATCCAGTGACCGTGGCAGCTTTTCCTTGATCCAGCCTAACAAGTCCGAACGCATCCAGCTGGCCGACAGCAAACGCTCCCACTCGTTTGAACTTCCTCATGATTACCAGTCCCGAAACGTTCTCGTCGAGGTGATTGGAGGGGGCAAGAAACGCTCGCTGGCCGTTTATTCCAACGAGCTGAATACCGTGGTCAGTGAACGCTACGGCATTCTCACAGTGCGTCACAGTGCCGATAACCGCCCCTTGCCCACAACATACATCAAGATCTACGCTCTGACCGAGTCCGGTCCGCAGTTCTACAAGGACGGATACACTGATCTCCGGGGAAAGTTCGACTACGCCAGCGTGAGCACGAGTGACATTGGAGATGTCCTTAAGTTCAGCATCCTCGTTATGAATGAAGAAAACGGCGCGACCGTCCTAGAAGCACCGGTTCCCCGGCAATAGGACGCTACTCTGGCCAGTCCCCGTGATTGACGCGCCAACTACCTGACTCATCTTCCTGGAAAACAATGGAAAGGGCACTCGGGGGGGTGGCATCCTGGAAAACCCACTCCCACACGAGGGCTCTCCAGGGAGAACCGGCGGCCCGGCCGTAGACCTTGTATCCCGCCTTGTCGGGTGGACCGAACATCGCCTCTACCACCCGTTGAGGCATGCCAACCTTGACCGAATCAGCAAGCTGCTGCGCATTCTCGTAACTGGGCTTGGCCCGAAGAAGAGGACCATCCATGGGCGTCACGGGGAGAGCAAGCGGCTCTGGACCGGAAGGTCCGCGCCCGGGAGGTTGAGCACAACCGGAGACCATCGCTACCAGAATGGCACTCAGGACAAGACAACGCTCTGTAATCATAAGCTCTTATCTCACAACAACTGGGCTGCTGCTGCATCAAAAAATGACCCCGAACACACTGTTCGAAGTCTGCCTTCCCCATAACTCCATCGAATTGGTTTCCTAGAAGTCAAAATGCCAGTCGACCCCGATTTCTTCCTCACTGAGGAGAAGTGCGGCACACCCATCCATGCAAACGCCAAGAGCGCCCGAACATGGGATTACGCGTAGATGATTCTTATTCATTGATCTTTCGGGAACTCCCCACGCCAAAATCACTCCCGCGGGTATGGACCACACGGAGCTGTCCATGAGCTCCGCAAGAACAGAAACGTCCAATGGACGCACACGTCTTTTGCCCAGAAACCCCGGAAGAAGGTCAACAAGGGCAGCCCCTTCGAACGCCTCAAACCTTCTGGCGCGGGACTTCCACCATCGAACCCATCTTTCCGGTAGTTCTCCATCGTCAAATGACATCTGCTCCTCCGGGGACATTCGAGCACTCTCGAGGTAGAACAAGGTTCGAACACAAGAGGAGCNTATCCTGCAGGCCTTCTCGACCCGCCGGCATTCTGGCGGCAGCTCATCACCCTCTTTACGCAGGAGTTCTATCATCACCATCGTCCTTTCAAAACCCGCGACCAGAGAGATGCACAACCAAAGGAAGCAGACGGAAGAAAATAAGGAGAGCCATCAGGAAACAGAAAGAGCGGATCCAACGCATCAAAAAAATCAAAGTCATGCACTCTGGTCGAACCAGTCACTCTGTCATTTCATGGAGAATAAATGACTTCCTTTCACAGCGGGTCGACAGCCAGACCACGCGCTGATTCTTCAGGGCAAGTGTCGTCAGAGGCGGCCAGAGCCTCCCCTTCTTGCTGAGGCCCCCTGAAGCGAAGAGGACCTTCTCCTCGATTATGTGACAGTATTCTGCAAAGCAGAAGGCACTCCACGGCACCCGTCTCACTCTCCTCACCTAGCACAAATAAACGCATTTCCGTACCTCCACCTCTGACCGCTTTGAGGTAACAAACATCTTTGGAAGCACCATTAATCCGTGAATAACAGGGTCCGGCTCAAGACCATTCTTTCCTCTCCGAGATAGACAAGCGCATGCAAAATGCGTATCTATTAGAAGTGTCGCATTAAATTCCGGACATCTCTTCCCATCATGGACGCACGGTTTTTTCCTGTTTTAGGCCTCGTTACCCTTCTTTCTTTCGCGATCGCCGAAGGACGGACATGGGTCAACTCGAGCGGCCACCCCATCAAGGGTAGCTTTGTTGATCTGAGTCGAGGCATCGTGAAAATCAGACTCGATGCAGACGCCAAGGTTGTCAGCGTCCCCCTGAATATTCTCTCAAAAGCGGACCAGGAATTTGTTCGAGACAGGGCCATGACAGGGAAGGCCGACCTCGTGGCACTCGCGGTGAAGAGAATTGACGCCGCTATCGATGCCGGTCTCGAAAAGCAGAAAATCAAATACAATGAGGGACTGAACGATCACATGTATCTACGCCGGGTCTACCTCGACCTTGCGGGCCGCATCCCGGACTACGACGAAGCCACGAGTTTCCTCAACTCACGCAACAAGGACAAGCGCCAGGAGCTCGTGGTCAAGCTCCTGAAGTCGTGGGATTATGCCAGTCATAATTACAATCATCTTGCCGAACTCCTTCGAGTTCAGACCACGTTTCCCGGCACAGTGTTGAGAAATGACGCCTTTATTCACTGGCTCAAGGAGCAGATAGATACCAACACGCCGTGGGATGAACTGGTGAGAGAGATGGTGATGGCCGAGGGGCGAATCTGGGATAATCCCGCCGTAGGATATCATCTGCGCGACAATGGAATGAAACTCGATCACGTCGCCTTCATGGGAAAGATCTTCCTGGGCACGAACATCACCTGTGCACAATGCCATGACGACCCCGACGGTGAATGGACCCAGTATCAGTACTTTGAATTCTCTGCCTACCTTGCAGACCTCGAAACGAAGGGTAAGGCTCAGCAGGCAAAGATGCCCAAGAAGAAGGACCTCGAGTCTTACATTGCCACCACGCAGAAACTCGATCCGGGCAACGAAGAACAGAAGAGGCGAATCAACAACATCGTGGGGAATTACCAGCGTGCTCTCCGCGACATGAGCCGTGCCAGTGAGCTTCGCGTTCATACTGTCGCAAACCGCTCAATGAGGCTTCCCGACAACTACCAGTACGAGGACGGGTTTCCCCGTGACAAGGTGGATCCGTGGATTCTCTTTGGCAAGGAAAGCGGCACTGCAGCGGCCGCACTCAATCCACGTCAGCGGCTCGCTGTATGGCTCACCTCCACAAAGAATGAGCGATTCGCGATGAATATCGCGAATCGGATGTGGGCGCGCTACATGGGACGGGGAGCTGCTGAACCAATTCACAACATTGATCCTGAAAAAAGTCTCAATGCGGACCTTCTTCAGGTTCTCGCCGAGGAGATGGTCTCGCTCAAATTCGATCTCAAGGCTTTCGCCTGGGCGATCGTGAACACCAAGGCTTACAACCGACTGGCGACCCGAAAGGAGGTCAATGTAACCGACCCTTACTTCTTCCCGGGGCCTCTCCTGCGAAGAATGACCTCAGAACAGGTCTGGGACTCCTTGATCACCCTGATGGTGGAGAACCCCAATCAGTTCAAGCTGGACTCAGGGAAGCGCTACAACCAGCTCATTAACGCCTCTCAATCGGCGGGGTCTCCTAAGGATTTTGTGGCCCGGGTGGACAAATTCAACCAGTTCAAGCCGGAGCAGAGCCTCGTGAATTCTTCAGGCATCTCGATCCTCAATGCGAAGCCACCCAAGGGAGAAAAGCCCTTCGGGCAGACCGCCCTCAGCAAGAAGCCTACAGGCCCCACTGACGAGGAAATGATGATGGCCTTCATGGAAGCAGCAAGGAAGCGGAAGCTGCTGCTGGCACGGGCATCGGAGCTTCCCCAGCCCTCAGACCCTGCCCATTTCCTAAGCAAGTTCGGCCAGTCAGACAGAACCTTCGTGATTAACGCCAGCTCTCTCGAGGGATCTGTTCCTCAAGTCATGGAATTGATGAACGGCTATGCCACGGAAATCCTGACCCAGCCAGGATCACGAATTTTCCTCGATATGAAGAACCTCCGGTCCAACTTTGAAAAAGCAGACGTCGCCTTCATCAGCATTCTCAGCAGGAGAGCAATCGGCAGCGAGCAGCATCTTCTCGACCGGGAACTGCGTGAGGGTGGACCGGAAGTCTTCTCCGACCTTATCTGGGCCCTGCTCAATACCCCCGAGTTTTTATTCATCAAGTAACCAAATCCCATCACTCAGCCATGAAAGATACCATCAACAAGCTCAACGAGATCGACCGGAGAAATTTCCTGACGGGAGCTGCCGCCTCGACCCTCGGCGTCTCAATTCTTCCGGGTATCACAGGAGCCGCGGAGAGCCAGATCATCAACCCGGCGTCTCATGCCACTGCAAAAAATGTTATCTTCCTTTACATGTCTGGGGGCATGACTCACGTCGATACCTTTGATCCAAAGACCACGAGTGGAATCTCAGGTCCGTCACAGCCAGTTGCCACCAACGCGGATGGCGTTCAGATTTCCAATCTCCTTCCGGAGCTGGGTAAGCAGGCAGATAAGTTCGCGGTCGTTCGGAGTATGACCACCCGAACCGGAGATCATGGAGGCGGCAACTACCTCATGCATACCGGGTTTGCTCGTCGTCCGGGGATTTCTCACCCGCAGATGGGATCATGGGCTCAATACTTTTTAGGGCGCCGCAGCAAACTGGTTCCTGACAGCGTGGTAGTAGGCGGAGGTAATCCCGGACCTGGCTTCTTCCGTCCTGACCATAGCCCCCTCCCCATCGGCGACCCAAACCGTGGCATCAAGGATCTCCTACCAAAGATCGATAAGACACAGTTCGAGCGCCGACTCAGGTATGCAGAGACCTTCAGAGAGTCTTTCGCAAAGGGCTTTCCGCATGATGATGTGAAATCCTACGCCGACTTCTACGAGGAGACCGTCAAACTTTTTGACAGCAAGACCACGGAGCTCTTTGACATCAACAAGGAGCCAGCCAGCGTCAAGAGTCTCTACGGAAACTCAAGGTTCGCCCGTGGCCTGCTCCTGGCGAGGCGACTGGTTCAGAATGACGTGAGATACGTGGAGGTCCAGCTTGGCGGATGGGACGGCCAGCACGGGAACGCAGGAACTGCGGCCAACAGGACGAACGCCATGGATGCTCCCATTGCTGCCCTTCTTCAGGACCTGTCATCTCAGGGCTTGCTCGACGAAACCATGGTTGTGCTCACAACCGAATTTGGCCGCACGCCGAGGATCAATGGACGAGGCGGAAGAGATCACTTCCCCAAGGCATTCTCCATAATGATGGCCGGAGGGGGCGTCCAAGGGGGCAAGGTGATCGGNAAGACCGATGCAGCCGCCAGCAATATCGAAACCGAGTCCTATGAGCCCAAGGATCTTCATACCACCGTTGCGTATGCCCTCGGGCTTCCAGTTAATAAGAGAATTCACGCCATGGGTGGACGTCCCTTTTTCGTAGGAGACCG
Organism: Roseibacillus sp.; assembly: GCA_002723015.1. The sequence goes on from PBNG01000062.1 coordinate 10,736, forward strand.
GGGAAAGGTCATCAAGGAGGCCTTTGGATCCGCCTGACAGACAGCTCTCATCACTTCCCCTTTCCTCCCATTCGCCCGGTTCCGATGGATCCGGGCGATTTTTTGCGAGAGGATTGGTAAGCGCACCGATTTCTGCGTGACTGGCCTGATCGGGCCAAGATACTTGCGCGAAATGAACGGAGACCTGCCTATCTTCAAATACGGGGATATCCTTTCCCGTGATCCTTCTTTCCTGCAACGCCTTCGTCATACATGTCATCACACCGGTTTTTTCTATCTCTGCTGTCCGGAGCTGGCAGAGGGCCCTCTCAAACTCATGTTTGATCAGGCACNGAAATTCTTCGCACTCCCGGCAACAGAAAAGAATGCGATTCACCTCAGCCGCTCGAGNCATTTCCGCGGTTACTCTCTTCTGGATGAGGAGAAAACTCAGGGAGCCTNCGATCATAAGGAGACTCTCGATCTCGGATTGGAATGTTCTCCTTCGGATTCGGANACCGCATACCAGGCTCTCCAGGGCCCCAATCAGTGGCCTTCACACTGCCNCGGGTTCCGCGAGGCAATTGAATCCTATATCACGCAGCTTTGCAGCGTCGGGAAGAATATCATCAGAAGTCTNGCCCTGTGTCTCGGCCTCGAGGAAAACACGTTTGCCCGTCACTTTACCCCCCCTCATTGCATGCTNCGACTCATCGCCTACCCACCCGTGGAGCCAGATTCCCGGATTGACCAGGGGATCGGAGACCATACGGATTTTGGCTGTCTCACCATCCTCGCTCAGGATGAGGTGGGTGGACTGGAAGTACAGCTGACTGACGGAAAGTGGATCAAAGCGAAGCCCCGTTCCGGCTGCCTTGTCGTAAACCTCGGAGATATGCTCGAAGTCTGGACCGCTCATTACTTCATGGCCACGCCGCATCGAGTCCGCTGCCCCCGGGGCAGCTCAACGAGGTACTCTATTCCATTTTTCTTTGAGCCAAACCTCGACACCATGGTGAAACCTCTTTCACTGGACTGTCTTCCGCCCTTTGAGAGGCCAGTTTCCACTATTCCGTCCGTCGGCCCCATCCGCTATGGAGAGCACATGCTGGAGGCATTTCACCGGAGCTACCCGGGAGTGGTCCTATGAGGCATATCGATGCGGGTCTCTACGCTGGTGTAGATTCTCCTTCTTCTACCTCCCGATCATTCTTCTTTTCAGAAGAAGAACCGCGTTTCCATCGATCCGCATTTCCAGACTGGAGAATTCTGCAACATACTTGAGGACCTGTCCAAATGGAACATTCTGGAGCTTCAGTGTTACATGTGAGGAGGAATCTACGCCCGGCCCCAGAAGAATGTTGATCCCCTNTCCTGATGAGGACAATCCACGGCTTGCNTCAACCAGATCTTCGATAACCTGCCCGAGATCTGTNCCCTCAAATTCGACCTTGGGCATCATGGTCTCGGAGAGCCGTCGCGCTATGACAGGACTTCCCCTTTTAAGAAAAGGCCGGACCCTCGCTCCCGAGCTTCTGGGCACAATCCGGATTGCGTGGCGGTCCTCAACATAATCAAATCCGCCAATCTCAGCCGCATAGGCGAAAGCTACTCCTTTTGTCACATNGTAGAGACGAAGACTGACCCTCAGTTCACGATTTACCTTTGGATCGACAATAATGTTTCTGGCCTTCCCCGAAGCTCCTTCCCGCAGAAACATTATCAGGTCGCTCAAATTCGCCTCATCAAATTCTACCTTGGCGATTTTATCTGTTTCAGCATNCCCNGCATGCGCGCCCGCCAAGAGCATCGCGANCAGGGCCGTCGCAACCCTNAGTTTNCTGATCAANCGCTTGTGCATGCCCGAACTTACCGAAGTTTTCGGGCACTTCAACCGGGGTTTCCACAGTCGCACCCCATCAACCTACTTCCCCCTGAGATCATAGCAAATCAACCTGGTTGCGAACGCATTCTGGTTGACGTAAAGCAGTCCTCGGCTGAGCGCGGGGACCCCCCAGGTTTCCGGCGCACGAAAAAGCTGTGTCTGAGCGAGAACTCGCNCCCCTTCAGGAGAGAGATCCAACCACAGCAGTGTGCCTTGTGCCCCGAGGCACAGAAAGGCTCCGTCAACCCGAAGCAAGCTCGCTCTTCCCAGCCGGGCACCGGCGAGGTCTATGCCATCCCTCCATCTTTCTTTTCCGCTCCTGATCTCATAACAAACGANCTCGGTGCCTGCCGTGCCACTTACCCCGTAAAGATGTCCCTCGTGGAACACCGGAGTGGTGAACTGGCTGCCGAATCGAGGCGCCTTCCATCGCAGGCGAAAATTCCCATCTTCTTCCACTCCAACGAGAGCCCCTCCCTCAGTGTAACTCTCAGTGACAAAGACATTGTTACCCACTACGGCAGGAGACGCCGCATTCACCGAGGCGAACATGCGGGCCCGCCATGGGAAGGCGTCATCGATCCTTCCATTGGCCGGGTCGATGCTCAGTAATCCTCCGGTTGGAGGGTCCACCATTCCCCCGGTGAATACCAGAACCCGCTCCTTGCCATGCAGAACCGCAGGAACCGGCGAGGCATAACTGGCATTCCATTCATGCTTGGTAGTCCAAAGCAGACGTCCTGTTCCCTTATCGAATCCCCCGACACAGATACTTCCGCCAATGTTGACTATCAGTTGGTCACCATGAACGAGAGGACATCCACCCCGACCGAAAAAGAATGGAGCCGGACCATANTCCTTTTCGAGATTTCTTTTCCAAATCACTTTTCCATTTTCGAGGCTCAGGCAGTGCAGATCTCCCCGGATNCCGACCACGAAAACTTGATCTCCATCGATCACCGGACCGGACCTTGGCGCATCCTCAATGCCATAGCTGGAACCCAGTCGGACCGGGTACTCATACTTCCAGTATCTGCGACCTGTCTCGGTATGCAGGCATTCAATGACCTCCTTCCCGTCAAGAACNTGAAACATGACAAGCCGCNGATCGGAAATCACTGTGGGTGCATGTCCGGAGCCTCGCTTGACCTCCCAGACCTTTGCCAGCCCCTGCTCAGGAAAGACCTTCAGAAGACCGGTCTCCCTCGAGCNCAGGTCATGCCTTGGACCGAGGAACCGGGGCCAATTCTCAGTTACCGCTCCCACAGGCAAGTCCTTGGGAGCCCCATGAAAGGTGAGACGGTCAAAGGTCGCCGGCTCTGGAGCAGCAAAGCCAAAAGGCACACATGCCAGCACGAGGAAGCCTCTGAAAAATGGATGAATCATGTCTGCGAGGTATTTGTCTCACAAATGGAGAATCTTCGACGAGGAGAAATGTTCACAGGCGCTCTTCTTCAGCATATCTCCCTCCTTCCTGAACATTTCGTTTTTNAAAGGATAATTACGACTCGCGTGTAAGAGAATACCATCCTTTTATGCGTAAGGACTCCTTCTTGCAGGAGAATCCCAGACTATGCCCGCTCCAGCATCGGCTCCTGATCCGGAACGCCTTCCCGGCTTTGTCCTGTGTCGTGGAGGANTGGAGGAGGTTGTCGAGGCAGAACTCAGGGACTTGAATATTGAGGTTGTCGGCAGGCACAAGAGAGCCGTCGAGATCATCACTAGCCTGTCAGGGTTCTACCGAGCCAACATGGGGTTGCGATCCGCGCTCAACGTCCTCCGTCCAATCCGGAGCTTCAATGCAAGAAATTATGACCTCCTCTACTACCAGTCCCGGAAAACGAACTGGCATAAGATTTTCCCCGTAGACGCGCGGCTCCGGATAGACATCAAGGGCCACTCCCCGAAAATCACTCATACCCGGTATGCGATCCACCGTGTCAAGGATGGTATTACGGATACGTTTCGCAAACTTTGTGGCGGTGTTCGCCCCTCAATTGAAAAAAGAGATCCGGACGTACACGTTGTCGTCTATCTTGAGAAACATCGTGCCACCCTCGCACTCGACATGTCAGGCACCCCCCTATTCAAACGGGGGTATCGGATCGAGCATGGTGAGGCTCCCATGAAGGAAGATCTGGCCGCTGGTATTCTTTCTCTATCGGGGTGGGACCGGCGCTCTTCCCTGATGGACCCGATGTGTGGTTCGGGAACAATTCTCTTCGAGGCATGGATGATGGCAGCGGGAATAGCCCCCAATCTAAATCGCCGNTTTGGTTTTGAATCGCTTCTCGATTACGATCGTGATCTCCATGCTACCGAGAAAAAAAATCTGCAGAACCGCGAAAAAAAACCCGAGGGCCTGCGGTTGCTCGGAATAGAAATTGACCAGAGGACATCCTCGACCATGGAGAGNATCCTGAGGACACATTTCCCAGAATCTCCGATCGTTCTAAGACGCGGAAAATTCCAGAATGTCGACCCCGGAGCACAATTCGGAGCTCTTGTCTCTAATCCCCCCTACGGCCTTCGTAGCGGGACGGAAGCTGATATCACTCCCCTCTACACGGATCTAGGAGCCTTCCTTCGCAGGCATCTCAAGGAGGGAGTGGCGGGAATCTATACCGCCAACCATNCTGCCGCAGCCTGCTTCGGAGGCAGTGAGAAGAGCTCTCTCCCCCTCCTGAATGGCTCTCTCGAAGGAAGATTATACCGTGTGGCCCCACACCAGACCGCCTAATCCTGTTGAANCCATTTTCTGGTTCCGCTGGGTCCTTTGGAACAGGGATGCTATCAAATCTCATTCGCCCAAGAGCCATTNCTCTGAGGAGGGACTTGAATCCCNCCTCAATTACCGTTTCATTGACGCAGANGAATATATCAATCCCTTGAACTGTTTACAGGAAGAGCGGGTGAATCCCGGACTTGAAAGGCCTGAAGGAAATGGTCAGTGGCCCAAAAAATATCAGCCAGCCTCACAAGGAAATCCGTTTCACCCGGGGTGCCCANGCAGCATCTTTTGCCATTCTCGCTGCGATCTCGGTCGGAGGATCGGTCTTCCTCCTTATCTTTTCCCTGGAGACCGACAATGACTCCCTCTCCTATCTATGGGCTCTCGCCCCGATCCCCTTCAGCCTCATTTTCTTCCGGCTCTCACTATGTTGCATACGCCATGCTTACCTGATCATGACTCCTCTCGGCATCGAGATCTTTCCCTTTTTCAGAGCCCGGAAAAACCTCCGGGTCGTTTACTGGTCCGAGATATCGCACGCAGAGATCGACGAATTAAACAGACTGGTCATCCACTTCTCAGGGGAACGATCCTCAGGAATCATAGCCTCGTTGAAGCCCCTTCTGCCTCGCCAACGCCACCTTCTCGCCAAGGCAATCGACGGTCGNATGAGCGAAGACCGCACAAAACAGAACTGAAACCAACCTACTCGGAAGAGAAAAGCAATTGATGCTTGCAGTTCCATCCTCAATAGAACTTCTGGGGAGAGAAACTTCTCAAGGCTGATGGAATCACCTCCTTCCCTGCAACTTCAGTCCGTGGCTCAGGCTTTTGGGCAGCAGGGATGGCACTGTGAACCTGTCGAAGGAAGGGAGGTTCTTGAGGCGCATTTCGAGGCTCATCACACCCACATTCAGCTCCACGCTCAGGCTTTCGCACAACTCAACGCCCTCTCGATCGTAGCTGAATGTCCCCTCAGCTGCGAACCAAGCCACCTGAAGACTGCCCTCGAACTGATGATGCGCGCCAACAAGCAGCTGACCCTGGGGAGTTTCGAATTCGATCTCGACCGCCAGCAACTGGTCTTCCGGATCACCAATCTTTTCGATCGAGAGCGCTTCGATGCCGATATCGTCTCATCGATGGTGCACTGCGCTATTGCTGAACTGGATCGGATCGTGCCGCTCCTGGGAGTTCTGATGAAGACCCCTTCCGACCTTCTTAGCGACCTCTCCCTGCCCCTCCTGCTCGAAAGGGAGGATCTTCTTCCGCCCGTTCCCGGGGAAGAGACACCAGATTCTCTGGAAGGAGAATGGGAGGAGGAACTTTAGGGATTCCGGGTCGGGTTTTCGTACCATATCACCCCGAGTCCCGCGACCTCCTCACAGGTCACGACGTCAAGGTCTCCATCCTTATCAAGGTCGATCAGCTCAATCAGATCGAACTTCGATCCCTTGAATCCACCGATGTCATGAGCGTTCCATTTGCGATCAAGAGGCGATCCAGTCCACGTTTGCCACGCCACGCATTTCGCGGGCTCCGCTCCCCGGTTCGTCGTCACAACATCCACTCTCCCATCGAGATTGATGTCACCTATTGCGAGTGATTTCCCCAGGGGCATCCCGAAGGGCAGTTCAAAGGAGTGCGCGTCCCACTCCACCTGTTCCCCAGCCCTCCTTCGGAACCAGTCCATGTGACCATTCCGATTTGTACAGAGCACGTCCTGAAGGCCATCCCCATCGAGATCCGCTAACTTGAGAAACATGACCTCCTTCCCTTTGGAACCGATCTGATGCTCCGTCCAGCGGCCCCCTTCCGCTGCAACAGACAAACCTGGATGCTCAAGCCATTTCACTCCAGCACCCCTTCCCGTGCGGTCCGAGATAACCACATCCATATCCCCATCACCGTCGAGATCATGAGCCACGATGGTCATGATCCATCCGGAATCATAGATCCGGTGAAACTTCCAGTCGGTCAGCACGCGGGGATTTCCCGGGGACTGCAACCAACCCACGGAAGCGTTGGACCCCTTTGATCCTACCAAAAGATCCGGGCCGTTCCTCCCGTCTACATCGAGAGCGCAGGCAAACATCCAGCTTTGCTTTTTTCTGGTTACGGGGAAGGGGNCAGTGGTCCACTCCTGCATCTCAAGGTATCGATTCTTCTGTCGAGGCGCCCAATGAACAAATACGCTGCGGTTGGATCCCTCGCAGCAACTCACCACATCCACCGCGCCGTCCCTGTCGAGATCAACGAATACGGCGTCTTCGGGAGAAGCGACCTTCCCAACCGTCACTGATGGCCACCGCTCTCTCACCTTCGCGGGTCCGGGGTTCAACGTAACACGCACCACCCCACCCTCTTCCCAGCCAGTTGCGATATCAAGGAAGCCNTCTCCATTGACATCATTAACCCGGACTCCATCAGCGCCCCTCGAGGAATCATCAATGACATGGCGCACCCATTGGGCCTCCGAGACCAACGAAATATGGCAAAAAATCGCCAAAAGCAGAGGGGTCACACGATTCATGGCAACCCCCTGCCCTAACCTCAGGGCCCGACGGAGCAACCAAAAACACTGCCAGAGCCCCTGAATGGCACATTTTATGGTTCACCCGTGCTATTGAGGAGTCTCCCTGATTAGGCTAGAAATCACCACCCGGATGTCCTCCCGCTGCCCATCACTCCCGTTCCTTCTGGCTTTCCAGCTCTTAATGCCGGCAAAGGCGGAACCCCTTGACTTCAATCTGGATGTGCGGCCTCTCCTGTCGGACCGCTGTTTCAAATGCCACGGTTTCGACGAAAATGCGAGGAAGGCTGGCTTGCGTCTCGATAATGCCGAAGGAGCCTTTGCTGAGCGAAAATCGGGACAGGCCATTATCCCGGGAAACCCAGAGGAATCCCTCATCTGGCAACGAATCATCAGTACGGATCCGGATGAAGTGATGCCGCCGCCCAACTCCCATCTCAAACTCAACGACGAGGAGAAGCAACTCATTCACCAGTGGATCGTAGAAGGCGCGGAATACAAGGAGCACTGGGCTCTCATTGCTCCCCAGCGTCCCGAGGTTCCCGAGCCTCCTGATGCTACAGTTCATAATCCTATCGATGCCTTCGTCGCCCAACGCCTCCTCCGCGACGGCCTGAAACAATCACCCGCCGCTGAGAAAGCTACTCTCATCCGCCGCCTCTCCCTCGATCTCCGTGGTCTGCCTCCCACTCCGGAAGAGGTCACCGCTTTCCTCAATGACAGGACTCCCGACTCTTACGAGAAGCTTGTCGACCGCTTCCTGGCCGATCCCTCCTATGGTGAGCGCATGGCCTGGCCATGGCTCAACGCCGCTCGCTATGCTGACTCCAACGGCTATCAGGGTGATGGCGAACGTACAATGTGGCCGTGGCGGGACTGGGTTGTCGACGCCTTCAATCGCAACGTCGCGTGGGACGACCTCACCGTCTGGCAGCTTGCAGGCGACCTTCTGCCTAACGCTACCACGGAGCAACGCCTTGCCACCGGCTTCCTGCGTAACCACCCCATTAATGGTGAGGGTGGGCGCATCGCCGAGGAGAACCGTGTCGACTACGTCATGGATATGACCGAGACCACNGGCACAGTCTGGCTGGCCCTGACCTTCAATTGTTGCCGCTGCCACGACCACAAATATGACGCCCTCACACAGGAGGAATACTACAAGCTCTCCGCCTTCTTTAACCAGACCCCCGTTAATGGNAGCGGCAGAGACCCCCGCACTCCTCCCGTCCTCGCCGTCGCAACCGGTGAACGCAAAGCCAGGGAAGCTGCTCTGGAAAAAGAAATCGCGGCCCACCGCAAAGACCTAGCAAANCTCCACGAGGAACTCATACCCAGACAGGCAGCATGGGAGAAATCACGGCGCGACGAACAGTCGGACCATGGTTGGTCCATTCTGTCAGTCAATTCCGCCAGAGCCGAGAAACAGAAGCTCGATATCCTCCCAGACGGATCGATCCTGGGCAGTGGAGAAAACCCCAAGAACGACGTCTACAACCTCTCCACCGAAACCAAGCTCAAATCAATCGCGAGTATCCGCCTGGAGGCTATCCGTCACAAGAGTATGACCAACGGCTACCTCTCCCGCTCCGATAGCGGTAACTTTGTCCTCACCGACTTCAGGATCCGCGTTCAACCCCTCGGTGAGGACGGCATCCACCCGAAGTTCAAGTCCGCGATCGCCACCTACGAACAAGGTGAGCACAAGATTACCAGAACCTACGATGGAAAATCCGACACCGGATGGGCTGTCTACGANAACAACCAGATCAGCCGCGACCACGAAGCGATATTTCACTTGGATANGCCCGTCGAAATTCCCGAGCACGCATCAATCATCGTCACGATGCGTCATGATTCCCAGCACGCGAACCACAACCTCGGCCACTTCCGCCTCTCTGCCAGCGCNACTCCCGANGCCAAACTCTCCTCCGGTGAACGTCGCCTTCAGGATGCCCTTGCCGTAGAACCAGCCAAACGCAGCAAAGCCGAAAACGACCTCGTCGTCACTGCTCATCGCGACAGTGTCTCCCGCCACGCCGAGCTCAAAAAGCTCATCTCCGACAAGGAGAACAAGCTTAATTCCGACCGCAATGGCCTTCCCAAGGTCATGGTCATGCAAGACATGAGCAAGAAACGAAAGACCTACATTCTGGAAGTCGGCGTCTACGACAAGCGTAGCAAGGAAGTTGAAGCTGGCACCCCGGCCATCCTACCAGCTTTCTCCAAAAACCTCCCGCGAAACCGCCTCGGCCTCGCTCAGTGGCTCACAGACAAGGAGAACCCCCTCACAGCCAGGGTTACCGTAAATCGCTTCTGGCAGCAACTCTTCGGCATCGGNCTCATCAAATCACCAGAAAACTTCGGCGTCCAAAGCGAAGTGCCGATTCACCCACGCCTCCTCGATTGGCTCGCAGTCGAATTCCAGGAAAGTGGCTGGGACATCAAACAACTCATCCGTACTCTCGTCAACAGTCACACCTACCGGCAATCCTCCCGCCTCTCTGCAGCNCTCCTTGAGGCCGACCCCACCAACCGNCTCCTCGCACGCGGTGCCCGCTACCGCATGCCCGCTTGGATGATTCGAGATCAGGCCCTCTCGGCCAGCGGACTCCTCGTCGACAAGAAGGGCGGCGCCCCGGTCAACAGCTACCAGCCAGAAGGAATCTGGGCCGAAGCCACCTTCGGCAAGAAACGCTACAGCCGCGGCAATGGCGATGACCTCTACCGCCGCAGCATCTACTCCTTCTGGCGCCGCATCGCCGCCCCGCCCATGTTCTTCGACAACCCCGGTCGTGAAACCTGCTCGGTAAAGATGGGCCTGACGAACACACCGCTTCACGCTCTCAGTACTCTGAATGACACCACCTATGTGGAAGCCGCCCGCGCCCTTGCAGGCCGCGCTGCCGCCTTGGCCGGTGNAAACAGCAAGCCGCCTGCTCAGATCGAGCGGGCCTTCCAGTTGGTTGTCGCCCGGAAACCAAGCAAACAAGAACAGGAAATCCTCGAGAACATTTACACCCGCGCCGAGGTCCGCTTCACTTCTGATCCCGGCGCAGCCGCGAACTTCCTCAGGAATGGAGAATCCTCNCGCAACTCCGAACTACCCGAACCCGAACACGCAGCCCTTGCCACCGTTTGCCTCGGTATTCTCAACTTAGACGAAGCGCTCACCAAGGAGTAGGTCCTACCCGATTCAACGACGATGAATNCGCTCACACAACACCAGCTCAACATCAACCGACGCCACTTTTTCGGCAAGAGCGCCACCGGTATAGGCACAGCCGCCCTCTCAACTCTCCTTGGTAAGGAGGGCCTCACAGCTGCACCTAGCGGGAGCAAAGAAATTCCCGACTACATCCGCCAGATCGCCCCCAAGGCCAAGCGAGTCATCTACCTCTTTCAAAACGGCGCCCCAACCCACTGCGACCTCTGGGACTACAANCCCAAACTCAAGGAGCTCCACAACACTCCGGTGCCGGAAAGCTACGTCGGTGGTAAGCGCTTCAGCACAATGACTGGCAACGCTAACGGTAAGCTGCTCCTCGCTCCGGTTGAACCCTTCAAGCAATACGGCCAGAGCGGCGCATGGGTCAGCGACTTCATGCCACATATCGGAGCGATCTCGGACAAGGTATGCTTCGTTAAGAGCATGCATACCGACGCCGTTAACCATGCGCCGGGCATCTCCTTCTTCATGAGCGGGGCTCAATTACCCGGCCGACCGACCATGGGCGCCTGGCTCAGCTATGGCCTGGGAACCATGAACGACAATCTTCCATCTTTCGTGGTAATGACCTCGGTCAGCAAGGGAACCACCTGCGGACAGATTTTCTATGACTTCTACTGGGGATCCGGGTTCCTTCCTACGCGCCACCAAGGTGTTAAGTTTCGACCCGCCAGCGACCCTGTCCTCTACCTTTCGAATCCTGATGGGATGAGTAAGCCCATGCGCCGCGAGCTCCTCGACGATATTGGCCGCCTCAACGAGATGAAGCACCAGGATTACGGTGATCCTGAAATCGCCACCCGTATCGCGCAGTATGAAATGGCCTATCGTATGCAAACCAGTGTCCCCGAACTCGCCGACATCTCCGATGAGCCCAAGGAGGTCCTCGATCTCTACGGACCAGGGGTCCATGAGTCTGGCACCTTCGCCCGCAATTGTCTGCTCGCCCGTCGTCTCGCCGAACGCGGAACTCAATTCATCCAGCTCATGCACGCGGGCTGGGACCAGCACCGCTCCCTCACCACGGAACTCTACACCCAGTGCAAGGATACCGACCAACCCAGCGCAGGTCTCGTCCGCGATCTCGAGCAACGCGGNATGCTCGATGAAACNCTCGTCATCTGGGGCGGCGAATTNGGTCGTACTCCGTTTCTCCAGGGCAACATGAAGGACCGCAAAGGCTGGGGTCGTGACCATCACCCCTACGCCTTTACCACTTGGATGGCTGGAGGAGGCGTTAAACCCGGCATCACCCACGGAGCTTCCGATGATATCGGCTTTAATGCCGTTCACGACAAAGTCCACATCCACGACTTCCAAGCCACGGTCCTGCATCTGCTCGGAATTGACCATGAGCAGCTCACCTTTAAATTTCAGGGAAGGCATTTCCGCCTCACGGACGTCCACGGGAAGGTCGTCGAGAACATCGTATCCTAGTGGGTATATCCGGAAACCCTGCTCCCGGTGGCATTCCCAACCCCGCCTGATCATTTTTTACCGGCTTCCGGATTTTCACCCTCGCCAAATCGCGTCTGCGGGAGGAAAACCCAGTGGAGCAGATGCCATGGGAACCCTAGCCCCGCCTCCCAGGGCCTCANAGCCATTAATTTCATCAGAATGAAGATCTCCGTTTGCCATGACTCCGGATGGCGTGCTGATCTTTCTGCCTGAAGCCCTCTAGCATTGTATGACTGAAGACGCATCCAACTCACCGACCAGCCCTCCGGAGTCGGGATCCTCGGAGTCCGAGCTCATTGCCATCCGCCGGGAGAAGCTTGATCGCATTCGCGAACTTGGAGTTGACCCTTTTGGTAGCCGCTTCGAGACCAGCACCACTGCCTCCGCACTCAAGGAGACTTTCGCCGATGACCTGCCAGTCAGGCTGGCAGGTCGGATCCTCGCAATTCGAGATATGGGCAAATCCGTCTTTTTCGTGATCGGTGATGTCCATGGGCGCATCCAGGGCTACCTGAACAAGAAAGGCGTATCGGAAAGAGACTGGGAAATCTGGCAATTACTCGATCGCGGGGACTGGGTAGGAATCGATGGGGTCACCTTCACAACTGGAAAAGGTGAGCCGACCGTCAAGGTAGCTTCTCTTGAAATCCTCTCGAAAGCACTCCGTCCAATGCCTGACAAATGGCATGGAGTTGCCGACCGTGAGATCAAGTATCGGAAACGGCATCTCGACCTCATGGCAAACGTGGACAGCGCTGACCTTTTTGTGCTCCGCTCCCGTATCCTTGCCGAAATCAGGAACTTCTTCCACGAGAGGGACTTTCTCGAGGTCGAAACCCCGATGCTTCAGGATGTGGCGGGGGGGGCTGCGGCTAGACCCTTCGAGACTCATCACAATGCTCTCAATATGCCGCTGACCCTGCGCATCGCCCCCGAGCTCTATCTCAAGAGACTTCTGGTGGGAGGTTTTCCCAAGGTATTTGAGTTAAATCGTAATTTTCGGAATGAGGGAATCTCTCGAAGGCACAACCCTGAATTCACCATGCTGGAAGCTTACTGGGCTTTCGCGGACTTTGAAAAGATGGCTGAGCTGGTCGAGGACCTCGTGTGCTCTCTTGCTGAGAAGTTTTTCGGCACTTTACAGATTGAACACAAGGACGAGGAAGGAGAGGTCGTAAGAACCATCGATCTCTCCCGTCCATGGAAACGTCGACCTTACCGCGAACTTGTCTGTGAAGCTGCTGGAGAGGACTGGTTTGATCTCACCCCCGACGAGCGNAGGGGGCGTGCCGAAAAGGACTTCAGCCTCGAAATTGGAGCAGACCTCGAGGATTACGAGGTCACCCAGCAGGTCTTNGAAAAGATGGTCGAGGAGCATACCTTCGACCCCTGCTACGTAACTCACGTCGACGCTCAGCTGATTCCTCTGGCCAAGCTCAACCAATCCGACCCCGGCACCATTGACGTTTACGAGCTCATTATTAACGGGCAGGAGATTTCCCCTGGATACTCGGAACTTAATGACCCCGACTCTCAGCGCACCCGTTTCGAGCAACAAAGTGGTGGTGAGGCACAGGAAATCGACGAGGATTTTGTCGAAACACTGGAGCATGGGATGCCCCCGGCAGGAGGAATCGGTATCGGTATAGATCGACTGATCATGCTTCTCACGGGGGCCCCGACAATTCGGGACGTCATTCTCTTTCCCCAGCTGAAACGTAAGGACTGACTCTCCCCGACTCTTCCCGGGTGGCCGGCATTCACGGGGCATCTATTTGCCAACCTCTGACCCGCTCAACCGCCCGGTTCCAAAGTTTCCTGATCCCGGCAAAATCTCCATGGGAAGGGTCAAAGCACCGATCAATTTCCCAATGCTGAAGGAAATCATCTCGATCACTCCATACCCCGGTGGCAAGGCCGGCCAGGGCAGCGGCCCCAAAGGCGGTGGTTTCAACATGGCTGGGGCGCAGCACCTTGCGTTGCACGAAATCACTTTGAATCTGCATCAGGAGGTCACTTCTCGACGCGCCACCGTCCACCCGTAATTCAAGCAGCTTCATCCCCGCATCCCTTTCCATGCATTCGAGCAATTCCACACATTGAAGTGCCACTGCCTCCAGAGAAGCTCTGCAAAGCTGCGCCTGCGAAGTTCCCCTCGTGAGGCCGAATACCGCGCCCCGGGCATAAGGATCCCAGTGAGGAGCCCCTAACCCCGCAAACGCAGGAACCACGACACATCCACCACTATCCGGCACCGTCGCCGCCAGAGCATCAAGATCGCTCGCCTTGGCCGCTATCTTGAGCTCGTCCCGGAGCCATTGAAAGAGTGCTCCTGCGACAAATACGGAGCCCTCAAGCACGTAAGTTACTTCCGAGCCGATCCGCCAACCTATCGTGGTCAAAAGGCCGTTCTCTGAACGAACTGCCTCTTTCCCCGTATTCATGAGGAGAAAGCACCCGGTTCCATAGGTATTTTTGGCCATCCCCGGATCGAAGCACGCCTGACCAAAAAGGGCGGCCTGCTGATCACCCGCCATTCCTGCCAGCGGGATACCCTGCCAAGCTCCTACTACACCACTCGAGTCTACCACCTCTGGAAGAATCGCCCTCGGCACCCGGAACACCTCGAGAAGTTCTTCGTCCCACTCGAGGGTATGAATATTGAACAAGCTTGTCCGGGAGGCATTAGAAACATCTGTCACATGAACATCCCCCCCGCTCAACTTCCAGATGAGCCATGAATCGACTGTTCCAAAGCAGAGCTGACCCTTCTCCGCCCTCTCCCGCGCACCATCTACATGATCAAGGAGCCACTCTATCTTAGTGGCACTAAAATACGGATCGAGGCGTAGTCCTGTNCTCTGCGAAACCTCTTCCTCCCTGCCATCATTCTTCAGCTCACTACAGCGCTCCGCGGTCCGTCGATCCTGCCACACGATGGCATTGTAGACTGCCTCCCCCGTCTCAGCATCCCACACGACGGTAGTTTCGCGTTGATTGGAAATTCCCATCCCCGCGATGGATCCTCTCGCTGTGTCGGCGATCACTTCCTCGAGAGTCTCTCGCTGGGATGCCCAGATCTCCTCCGGATCATGCTCCACCCATCCAGACTGAGGATAATATTGAGAAAACTCTCTTTGGGCAGAGCGCACCACCCTTCCCCTCTCGTCGAAAAGCAGGGTTCTTGAACTGGTGGTTCCCTGATCCAGAGCGAGGACGAACTTCATTCTNCCTTCAGGGGATCCCACCTCACATCGCTTTTCAAGCTGTCTTCCAATGAATCTGGAACCGCTCTTTGCGGATACTACAGGAAGGGATCCCTCATATTCTCCCCCCAGACCCACAATTTCCATCTCCGGGCAGGGTACCCTTGCAATGAAAANCATGAGTGTTCCTAGCTGGAAACACCGATGATCCACATCTTTCGCCCTGTTTCCTAATATCGCTTAACCAATAACCCATTGACCACGGCGCATCGATTTTGTCCGCTCTTTGAAACGTGTCATTGGAATGAAATACACACTCACATCACTCTCACTCATTAGTCTCTTTCTTTCCGCCTGCGGTCCAAACAAGGACGACAACGGGGGTAAGGGGGACGACTCCAATCAAAGCAACCAAACTACAGTGGAAACCTACGGCAAGCTCTCAGATGGCTCTGAGGTGAAGATCTTCACCTTCGGGAACAAAAACGGCATGATCGCCAAGGTCACTGAGTATGGCGCGATCCTCACAAGCCTTGAGGTCCCTGATAAGGATGGGACCGTGAAGGACGTGACTCATGGATACGACGACCTCGCAGGGTGGCTTACCAATAGCTCCTACTTTGGGGCCACCGTGGGCCGCTATGGCAATCGTATTGCAGGTGGCAAATTTGAGATCGATGGCACAGTCTACGATAAGTTGGTCATCAACAACGAACCTAACCATCTGCATGGCGGAGAAAAGGGCTTCGACAAGGTGCTATGGAAGGGTGAGGCAATTGAAGGTGGAGTCAAGCTCACCTATACCTCGGCAGACGGCGAGGAGGGATATCCCGGTAACCTCGAGGTTACCGTTAGCTACACCCTCAATGACGATAACGAATTGAAATGGGTGTGCTCTGCAACCACCGACAAGGCCACTCCGGTCAATATCGTCCAACACGCCTACTGGAACCTGAGCGGGGACCCCACAACCTCTATCAACGACCATATCCTCACCATCCCGGCCAAGTATTTCCTCACCACCGACGAGACCCTCATCCCCGATGGAAATCTCGCTGAAGTAGCCAACACCCCATTTGACTTCAATACCGCGACCGTAATCGGTGAGCGCATCGAAGAGCCCAGTATTCCCCTGCAATTCGGCAAGGGTTACGATCACTGCTGGGTAGTCGACGGCGAGGGTCTCCGCCGAGCTGCCATTCTCAGAGATCCCAAGACGGGGCGATCCATGGAACTGCATTCCGACCAACCCGGCGTGCAGTTTTATGGCGGTAACTTCCTCGATGGCGAAACCGCCGGCAAAAGTGGAGTCAAATACGCCCACCGAACTGCCTGCTGTCTCGAGACACAATTATTCCCGGATTCCCCTAATAAGCAGGATAACCCTGCCTTCCCGAACTGCATTCTTAAGCCAGGTGAGACCTATACCCACACCATGGTAAGCAAGTTTGAGTGGTAACCAAGTGGATCAGCCAATAGCTCCTTAATAGCATAGCGAGGGACCGCCAATTGCGGTCCCTCGTCTCTATCCTACCCTTTCAAAATCCAGACTCTTCCCCCCCATGGACGCCACCACACTCATCTCCTTCCTCTTCTTCACGGCCCTCGTTGCCTTCCTGACCTGGCGTCTCACCCGTGGACGCCTCGACAACACGGAGGAGGGCTATTTCCTCGCCGGGCGCAGCCTGACCGGCATCATGATCGCAGGCTCCCTTCTTCTCACCAACCTCTCCACCGAACAACTGGTGGGCCTGAATGGTGGTGCCTATAAGGACGGTCTGGCCGTCATGTGCTGGGAGGTGATTGCCGGCGCTTCTCTCGTGATCCTTGCCCTCTTCTTCCTGCCCCGTTACCTGAAGTCGGGCATTGCAACTGTTCCCCAATTCCTGGAAGAGCGCTACGGACCGGGAATCCGCGCCCTCACCACCTTCACCTTCATCATTGCCTACATGCTCATTCTCCTCCCCTTCGTCCTCTTCNTGGGCGCGACGGGACTGGACGGGATGCTTGGACTCCAGGAAAAACTCAACCTGAGCGAAATCAGCACGATCTGGGCGATTGTGATCTTCATCGGGGTGGTGGGGTCCGCCTACGCGATTTTCGGAGGCCTGCGTGCGGTCGCGGTCTCTGACACCTTCAACGGAGTTGGCCTCCTGGTCGGGGGCCTCATGATTACCTTCTTCGCCTTCATGGCGGCCAAGGGAGACGGCTCGTTCGGTGATGCCTTTGCCCAGCTGAGGGAAGACAATCCCGAGCACCTCAAGAGTATCGCCACCTCCAAGGAACACCCCGTTCACTGGTCCACCCTGTTTACCGGTGTTCTTCTGCTTAANTTTTTCTACTGGACCACCAACCAGCAGATCATTCAGCGGACCTTCGCAGCGAAGAACCTCGCGGAGGGCCAAAAGGGCGTTCTGCTTGCCAGCTTCTTCAAGATCCTCGCTCCCCTGATCCTGGTGCTGCCCGGATTGCTTGCCTATCAGGTCTTCACCAACGAGCTGGGCCATGAGGAAGCCAAGGCCTACATGAGCGAAGATGGCAAAGTTTACGGCAAACTCGTCAGCCTCGTTCTCCCTGGCTGGCTCACCGGCTTCTTCGCCGCGGTGGTCATGGGCTCCATCCTATCGACCTTCAACTCAGTCCTCAACTCCAGCGCCACCCTCTTCTCCCTCGGCGTCTACAAGAAGATCATCAATCCCGATGCCTCCCAGCACCAACTGGTTCTCTCCGGGAGAATCTGCAGCGCCTGCGTGGCCATCCTCGCCATCATCGCAGCCCCGGTAGTCTTCTATGGCAAGGATGGCCTCTTCAATGTTTTCCAGGGGCTCAATGCCATCTACTTCACACCCATCCTGGTGATCATGCTCTTCGGCCTGTTCAACCGAACGGCCAATGGACGGAGCGCCCTCATCGTCTTCGTGGTCGCTCTCGCCGCGATGTTCCTCGGCACCTTTCGGCCGGGCGACTGGCTCGCCAGCATCTTTGGGAACGGCTTCCATTACATGGGCGCGGTCTTTGCTGCTTGTCTTATTCTTCAATTCATCCTCGGAACGTTCATGCGACGCGATACTCCCTACGTGCAGGCCGACGCAAAAGCGGTTGACCTGACACCCTGGAAACACGCCAACAAGGTAGGGGCCGCCCTTATTGTTCTCGTCCTTAGCCTCTACGCGGCCTTCGCCTTCTAGGGACGGCCAGAGCCCGGACCCACCAGCAGCATCCCAATGACCCTCCATGAAAATGAATCCTTGACCGAGCTCGTGGAGGAGGCCCGGGCNCTTTTAGGAGCGTGCTACCAGAAGGATCCCTCTCATCTCGCGGCTGCTCCTGGACGCGTCAACCTGATCGGTGAGCACATTGATTACTGCGATGGATTGGTTCTTCCCCTAGCCATCGATCGTCACATCGTCATAGCCGCCACTCCCAACGGTTCAGATAAAGCCCGGATACGTAGCCGTAAAGATAGCGAGGTAGTTCTTTGCCTCCAGAGTTCCCCGCAACCGGGAGCTCCTTCGTGGGCCAACTATCTGCGGGGAATACTAGAAGGATTCCGGCTGCGCGAAATCTGGCCTGTGCCCGGGTTCGACGCTGTTATCACGAGCGATCTTCCCATCGGAGCGGGTCTCTCCTCCTCCGCTGCGCTCGAATTAGCCTTTGCCAGTATCCTTGAATCTATGGTCCAAACGGTTCTTGATCCCCGGGAGAAGGCNCTTCTTTGCCAGCAGGCAGAGCATGACTTTGCGGGCGTCCCCTGTGGCATCATGGATCAGTTCGCCTGCAGCCTCGGCCAACGGGACCATCTCGTCCTGATCGACTGCCAGACACACCTGACCGAACTCGTTCCCTTTGACTCCCGGGACCTAAGCATCCTCGTTGCCAATACGATGGTGTCTCATGATCTTGCCTCCGGAGAATATAGGAAACGAAGAGAAGAAACGGACCGGGCGCTCAACCTTCTCGGAAAGCAAAGCTGGCGCCATGTGCTACCAGCTGATCTGGAGGTCATCGAAACTTACGAAGATGGCACACTCTTCCGACGGGCCCTCCATGTTGTAAGCGAAATTACACGTACTAAAAAAGCTGCCAAAGCCCTGCGTGATAAAGAATACGCGGTCCTTGGGTCGCTCATGANCGCCTCTCACCAATCTCTCCGGGACGACTTTGAGGTCTCCTGCCCGGAACTCGACCTAATGGTCGAACTGGCAGATCAAATTGGCCCCGCGGGAGGCGTTCTGGGAAGCCGTATGACTGGAGGTGGCTTTGGAGGGTCGACGGTGACCCTGTGCCACGGCGAACGGGTTCATGAAATATCCGAGCACCTTTCCAAGGCCTATGAAGTGCAGTCCGGAAAGTCTCCCCAGATCTTTGCTACCAGACCGGCGCAGGGGGCGAGGCTCCTTTGATTCTCGTCGCTCCACGGCCCTTCTATTCATCCGGGCATGCCCGTAAAGATCGGGTCCCGTGCCCATCTTGACACTGCATTCCCGCAACCTGAGACTACCCACCCATGATCCTGCACTTCGCCCTGCTCGTTCTTATGCTCGGGAGCGGTCTTCTTCCCGGCAAAGATTACCGCTTCTCCCTTAACGACAGGGAATTCGACCCGCGAATACTCCCTGTCGTAGGAACTCGCAAGGGAGACTACAAACCCGGGGACATTGGACGCGTCGGTAATTTCCCATTCGTCCTGAGTTCCCCGGGACACTATCAGTTTCACGTTGGTGGACATGGTGACACAAAGCTCTTCTGCCGGATTGACGAGGGGCCTACCCACTGCGTGGGCGTTTATGTCACCAGCCCCCGGACAGCTGCTGGTCGATCACCATCCCTGATCAATCCCCTCGATGAGATGACGCCGCTGGAACGCTCTCAGCTCTGGGGAATCAGGGTCGATATGGAACCCTCAGCATGGCATGCGATCCTCCACACAACCGGCCTCGAATGGAATCGAACGGCTCTGCGATTGGAATACACCTACAACGGGAAGTCACAGCGTGTGCTTCCAGCCCTCCCTACGGACCTTTGCTACCTCATCCTCTCGTGCGAGGGGGTCACCGGTCTGAACAAGCTCACGGGTCTNAGAGCAAACAAAAAACTCNGCTTCCTGGACCTGCAGCTTTATGACCAGACCATCGATCTATCCTCGATCTTTCCCAACCCCGGCCTCGTCAACCTCAGTATCTCGGGAGGCTCTCTTGAGTCCATCGACAAGCTCGCCAAGCTCTCGGCAATCAAATTTCTTAAACTTCGGGGAACAGGTAATCTCAACTCCGTATCTTTTGTTTCCTCAATGCCGGAACTACGGGTATTCAAGGTCGACTCTACGAACGTGACTGATCTACGTCTTCTTTCCAGCTGCCCTCAGCTCCGCCTGCTNTCTGCCTCCGACACTGCGGCTGAACGTCTTCCGGATGGAAGAACCCTCCCTCACCTCCGGGATGTTCGTCTCCTCGACACTCCCGCAGCCGGGAGGAGAGAGGAGGTAGAAATGCTCAGGAGAACGAGCCCTGCATGTGCGGTCCAGGCCTCATGGGAAGAGGCCCTTCGGGCCCGGCTTGCTCGCGCCAACCGACTTTCCATCAGCGCTTGCTCTTCTCACCCNCTACCTGACTGTAATCGGGATTTCCTCGTGGAAATGACAGATCTACAAGAAGTCCAGCAGGTGATTTCCCAAATGAGAATCAATCCCCGGAACTCAGGATCCTATTGCATGTCAAATGGAGACTTCCAACTGTATTTCCATGANGGAGATAAGCTGGTTGCGACTCTGGGACTTCATCAAGGCAGGTTCCTTCGCTGGCACCGGGGTCGGTGGCCCGGAGATGCCGAGCTCTCAATACCAGCCGCAAGGATCCTGTGTGATCTTCTGGCCAGCNCAGGCCAAGAACANCCCCGGAAGGACCTCAGGCAGGCTATTGCCGTGAAGCGAGCACGGGTCAAAAACTGGGATCCTTCCATCCGGTCCTTCGAAAAAGCAGACCANGAATCCCGGCCGCGCGCGCGTACGCTTCTTCTCACCGGCAGCTCCAGCATTCGGAAGTGGGATCTGCAGAAATCGTTCCCTGGAAAACAGATGATCAACAGGGGGTTTGGTGGTTCGGAGCTGTCAGACGCAATTCTGTATTTTGATCGAATCGTGCTACCACATGATCCTCGGGTCGTCTTTCTTTATGCGGGGGACAATGACATCGAGAGGGGAAAGTCCGCTCAGCAGGTCGTCGAGGATTACAAGGCCTACTCCCAGTTAATCCGGGAAAAGGCTCCCAACACCAGGTTTGCATTCATTTCCATTAAACCCAGTCTCAAGAGGTGGCACCTCTGGCCCGAAATGGCCTTGGCNAACCGAATGATCGAGTCCATATGCGAAACTGATAACTACTCCTACTATATCGATATCGTCGGTCCTATGCTGGATTCTGAAGGCCTCCTGAGGGAAAACCTCTTCGCGGGAGATGGTCTGCATCTCAGCGAAAAAGGATATCATGNATGGACAAGGGTCATTTCCCAGTGGCTGGACCAAAATGACCCGGGACCCTGAGAGAGGCCCGGAAAACATAGTCTGCCCATCCGGCAGGTCTCAACGATTCCTGATCCGGTATGAATCAGGCTTCGGCCCCCCTAGTCGTTGCCCTGTTCCATGTCCGCGTACATATCAGAGGCCTGCTGGATTTCTGATCTTGCAGGCAACTCGCCCTCAACGAGAGCAAAAGCGTAATTCACGGTGAGGGACTCCCCTTTCTTGATGTCCTTCTCAAAAAAGGATCCGAACCGTCCATAATCACGGTAGGCAGAGTGGACTGTGCCCTTTGGATTGGTGGGATGGTTGAACTGCACCACGCTGTGCGCCTTGTCCCCGAGCCAGTAGGTCTCCGCGATCCAGGCCAGGTCTTTCTCCTTCTTGACGTTGGCAGTCGTGATCTCTTCTTTCGGAAACAGGTAGACCGTCTTCTTTCGATTCACTTCGTCTGCAGGACGGTACTGAATACCCGCGTGCTCCGGGTCTCCCTTGAGGGAGACATCCCCATGGGATGCAGTCAACTTGCTCCTGAAAAAAATAACTGCGCGCGCCCATCCCTGTCCGGGGGTCCACACTGTCATTGTTCGTTCCTCATCAAGAATTGGATTTTTTTCAGCATCGTGCCACTGCGTCATTGAAGTAATCGAGGCCATGTTTTCCTTGGCTTCCTTTTTCTTGAAGCTCTGGTGAACAATCGCGCCATCCTTCATATGCCAGCGATCATACCGTTTCCCATTGAACCCGATTTTGCTCCATCCGATGAAGATCCCCCGGTGGTGTGTGAACTGTCCCCCGGGGCCTTTCGTAATGAGGCTTTTTCCATCCGCGTCAAAAACATGAAGATATGGCTTGTAGGTTGCATGCTTGGTCTGATCGCTTGAGGTATCATACTCATACATGTAGCGCACAAGGGCCTTTTCCCCTGCCAGAATATCGAGACTCTTCCCTTCTGTATCCTTGATTTTCAATTGAGCGCTCAGGGGCGTAATTAAGGCAGACAAAAGTGTCAGGGAGAGAACAGGAATGTAGTGTTTCATCATGCTACCGTCTCTATACCCCGGAAGCCCACCCCCTGATCAAGCTATTCCCTCAATCGCTCTCCCAAACGATAGGTTTTCAAGTGTTTTTTCACTAGGAGCTCCAGAACATATCGACGAATACACGAATTAAGCTCACCATTCATGGATGTCCAAACGGCGACAGTTCATTATCAGCACGGGTTCAACCATGGCCGCTACTGCGATGGCTTCGGGCGGTGATGCAGCTGACAACAAACCCCTTCTCTCCTTCGGACTCATTGCTGACTGCCAGTATGCCGACGTGGCCTCGTCCGGCACTCGGCTCTACCGCCAAAGCGCTAAAAAACTTGAGGATGCTGTAAATGAACTCAACAGGCACGAACTGAAATTCTCCCTCCACCTCGGAGATTTCATTGACCGAGACTTCAATAGTTTTTCCGAGCTCAAGCCAATCACTAACAGGCTGAAGTCCAAACTCCATCACACCCTTGGCAATCACGACTTTGAGGTAGAGGAATCGCTCAGATCCAGAGTCCCTGCGGCCTTGGGCCTTGCCACGACCTACTATGCTCTTCGCCACGAGGGATTCCGTTTTCTCATCCTGGATACGACTGAAGTCAGCACTTACCGCTATCGGGGCGACGATGACGCGACCGCAAATGCTCACCGGGAGCTCCGTGCGTTGGCCACCGCCGGAAAATCGTACGCCCAGCCATGGAACAGCAGGATCAGTGATACACAGGTCCTCTGGCTTACCGAGCAACTTCAGGACGCAACTGATGCGGGAGAATCAGTCCTCGCCTTCGGCCATCATCCCATTCTGCCGGAGGAGGCCCATTGCAGCTGGAACTGCGGGATGCTTCATAAGCTGCTCTCCCGGTTCCCCTGCTGCAAGGCCTACC
>PBNG01000063.1 GCA_002723015.1 Roseibacillus sp.
CAGTCAGGAGAAAAATCTGGAGAGCCCGCCGGGGTATCTGCTGGAAGGAGAAAGAGCGGAAAATTACTTTCTTTCCGGGACATCCCGAGGGGAGGCTTCACTCGTGAACTGGGTTTTCTCGACGTGCCGGAGTTGCTCGTCGGACAGAAAACCTACCGGCTTGGAGTATGTGCTCCCAGAGAGTTATGGCCGAAATTCATTCAGAAGAAGACTCTCTCTCAAAGTAAGGCTCCCTCGGCTCAGGAGGTCCGCCACCATACGATTGGAGGGATTCGAGCTGAGCACGGAGTGGTTTGAATCAAGATACCCCTCATGAGAGGACAAAGGGCCTCGCGGGGATCAATTTCAAAGGATCATGTGAGTATTCCCGAACGCTTGGCGCTTGAAAAATGGGCCGTTGGGGGCTCCAATCAGAAGTCCACCATGAGACTACCCATCATCGTCCCTGCGTTCGTATTCTTCGGGGCCGGGCTATTAGCGGCCCGGGGTGAAGCCCTGACGTCGGAGCAGACGGAATTCTTCGAGAATAAGATTCGTCCGGTCCTCGCGGAGAGTTGCTACGAATGCCATAACAGCATCGACAAGAAAAAGGGGGATCTGGCACTGGATTGGAGCGAACCTCTGATCGATTCCGGAGTGATCGTCCCGGGAAACCCTGAAGAGAGCGCCCTCATCAAGGCAATCAGACATGACGGTGATTTCGAGCCGATGCCTTTAAAGAGCCCCAAGCTGGCTAAGCTGATTATCAAGAATTTTGAGGACTGGGTCAGGATGGGCGCTCCAGATCCCCGGGTCACCAAGCCAACAAAGGAGGAGCTTGCCAGTCAGGTGGACTGGGATGCGGTGCGCGACAAGAGGTCTGAGTGGTGGTCGTTCCAGCCCGTTACCAGAAAAACTCCTCCCGAGGCGGACGCAGCCGAATGGAATCAGACGGAGATTGACCGATTCATTCATGCCGGTCTCCGGGAGAATGGGCTTGAGCCACAGAGTGTCGCAGATCCCGGAACCCTCGTGCGGCGCCTGCACCTGATCCTGACGGGGCTGCCTCCCAAGCCGGCTGAGGTGGAGGCTTTCATGAAGAATCCCAGCGATGAAGCCTATGAGGACTTAGTCGATCGATTGCTGTCCTCCAAGGCTTATGGAGAGCGCTGGGGGCGCTACTGGCTTGATTGGTTTCGTTATGCTGAGTCCTATGGCAGCGAGGGAGATCCGAATGTTCCCTACGCAGGACGCTACAGGGATTATGTGATCCGGGCTCTTAACCAGGATGTGCCCTATGATCAGCTTTTGCGCGAAGCAGTGGCTGGCGATCTGCTGGAAAAGCCCCGTGTGAACGATGAAGAGGGACTTAATGAGAGTGCGATCGGCCCTGCTCATTTCCGCATGGTTCCGCATGGCTTCGGGGTTACCGATGCCTATGACGAGCAGATCACTTTTACCGACAACGCAGTTGATGTGCTGACCAAGGCCACCATGGGGCTGACTGTATCGTGTGCGCGTTGTCATAATCACAAGTTCGATCCGATCAGCCAGAAGGATTACTACAAGTTCTACGGGATGGTCGTGAGCAGCCGACCGGCTATCGTCAATGTGGATTCCCCGGAATTGAGGGATCTGCACCGGGAAGAGCTTCTGGACCTCAAGGGTCGGATTCGTTCCGCGCTTGGTTCCCACTGGATGAAGCAGGTGGATTCCGCTCTGGGAAGGTTGTGGAACGATAAACTGGACAAGATCCCGGACACGGACCCCCTCGCTGGATGGGCAAAATTAAGGGACAGCAACCCGGAGGAGCTGGTCCGGGAGCTGGAAGCCATGAGTAAGCGGTATGAAGAGGGAATGGCGCATAATGAACAGGTAAAGAGCAAGGCCACCTTCTATGCAGATCTTCGGGAACAGGCCGGTTATGACCGGTGGTTCAGGAGCGGCAATGGCCTTGGCGACAAGGTCAGCCCCGCCGGCTCGTTTGTTGTGGCTTCAGAAGGGGCACGGGCACTTAGGGGAATCTATCCCGCCGGAGTCTATTCTCATATGCTCTCCGACAAGCACAGTGCGACCCTGAGTTCGGTATTCCACAGAGCCAGGGGAGGACGTAATTCGATCCGGGCAATGGGAGAAGGTTCGATTGCCCGGTTTACCCTGCGAAGCTATCCGCTTTCCCACGGAGGACTTCACCCCACTCCCGGCCTCCGGCCTCAGGTAAGCTGGATCAACCTGAACAAATACAAATACTGGAACGGGGAGAAGGGGTATTATCATATCAATACTTCTTCGGACTCCACCTTCAGGAACGGAGGAAACGAACGTTCCTGGTTCGGGGTCTTTGAAGTGTATGCGGGAGATGAGGCGATGCGGGAACTGGGCGCGCCAATGGTCGCGCTGCCGGGAGACTTGAGCTCGATCAGAGATCGTAAGTCGCTCGAAGGTTTTTACCGCCGTTCACTCATGGACGCATTGACCGGGTGGAGCAATCTCAAGATGAATGACTCCCAGGCCCTCCTGCTGGACTCAATGGTCAGTCGGGGTTTCCTGCCAAGCGAGGTGGCGGGGCTTCCGGAGAGCCTGAAAATCCTCTTGGAAAAATACCGCAGTCTGGAAGCGGAAATCCGTAATCCGGCCCGGGTCCCCGGTGTAATGGACGGGGAACCATGGGATCAACCTCTTCTGGATCGGGGCGATTACAAGAAGGAGGGCGATCCTGTAGAGCGAGGTTTTCTGGAAGTGTTCGGGGGGCGGACTTATACCAAGAATGGGAGCGGGCGTCTGGAGTTGGCCGAGGATATTGTGGGGAAGGATAATACCCTCACGACCCGGGTCATTGTGAACCGGCTCTGGCACCATATCTTTGGACGGGGTCTGGTTGCATCAGCGGACAACTTCGGACGCTTAGGGAGTGAACCAAGTCATCCTGAACTCCTTGACTCCCTCGCGCTTGATTTTCGTGAGAACGGGTGGTCGATGAAGCGAACGGTCCGCCAGATGGTCATGAGTCGGGTTTTCCGCTCCGCCAGCAGAGTGCCGGTGGCGAACAGGGGAAAGGATGATGCAAATCTTCAGCTGGCGTATTACACCCCGAGGCGTCTCGACGCAGAGGCAGTCCTCGACACGATCCGTTTCGTGGCCGCCAACGAGGCTGGCCAGCGAGCTGTCTATACCAATCAGAAACGTAATGGTCTCAACCGTTTTCTCACGGCGTTCAACTACCCGATCCCGACGAGTACGGTAGGAGTCCGCAATGTAACCAATGTCCCTGCGCAGGCTCTCATGCTGATGAATGGGGAGACAACCAAGAGAGCTGCCCGGCAATGGAGTGACCGGGTGAAGGGGGACCCGGACCTGAAGTCAGATCGGGAGAGGATACAGAGATTTTTCATGCAGGCCTACGCCCGTCCGGCAAGTGAAGAGGAAATCACAGCCTGCCTAGATTATCTTTCCGGGAAAGTGAGCGATAAGCTGCCTAAACTTGAGAGGGAACAGGCACTTCTCAGGGAGAAACTTGCGGCCCTGCGGCGTGGTCGGCAGGAGGAAATAGCTCCTGTCCGATCCAGGTTGCAGGCCGAAGTTGATGCAAGAAATGAGGCTCAGAAAGACTTGGGAGAGGTTCAAGTCGACCTCAAGCCATTCGCGCGCTGGGATTTTGAAGGGGATATCAAGGACTCGGTGGGAGCAATGCACGGTGAAATCAAGGGAGCGGCCAGGGTGATTGATGGATCCATGTTCCTCAGGGGAGGAGGCGTCTGGACGAGGCCAATATCGAAGGATCTCCGAGAATTCACCCTCGAAGTTCAGGTGCAATTGGACAATGAGAACCAAACGGGCGGTGGAGCGATGAGTTTGCAGAGATCCGACGGCAAAGTGTTCGATGGGATCGTATATGCGGAGGTGTCTCCCCGGACATGGCTGACTGGGAGCGATAAACATTCCCGCACCGCTCCCTTTGGAGGGGGAGAGGATATGGAGGCCGACAAGCGGCCAGTCCGGTTGATGATGGTCTACAAGGCAGATGGGACAACCATTGCTTACCGGGACGGGAAACCGTATGGGAAACCGATCAACAAGGGCAGGGTGGAATACAAGAAGGGCAAAGCGCAGGTCGTCTTCGGGACCCGGCACGGACTTTCGCCGGGCGGCCCCGGCAGATCCCTGACGGGTCGCATCTTTGAGGCGCGGTTATACGACCGGGCGCTCACCCCGCAGGAGGCAGCAGCGGCTTCCTCGGGAACCCTGCTGGAGGTGGTAACGGAAGGTTTGCTGGCAGAGGCAATGGCCCCCGCCCGTAAAAAGGCTGTTGAACGCTTTGATGGAGAGATTTCCCTTCTTGAACAGCGGCTTGCAACGGTCGGGGAGGAGATTGAAATTACCCGCGAAGCTCTCAATGCGGGAGGAGATCCCTATTTCAAGATTGCGCATGCGATTCTTAATTCCAAGGAACTGATTTATGTCTACTGATCCCAATTTCTCTTCTCACGACCCATTTCGTCCTGCCCTTGCGGCTGACAGGCGGGAGTTTCTCAGGCTGACCTCGGGAGGAGTGAGTGCCCTTGCACTCTCGAGTCTGATCAATAAGGGACAAGCGGCAGAGTTGAGTGGGCCCAAACTACACCATCATCAAAAAGCGAAGTCCGTCATCCTGTGCTACATGTCCGGCGGGTTTTCCCATGTTGATTCGTTCGATCCCAAGCCGATCCTCAAGAAGATGCACGGCAAGCCGCTGCCCATGGCGATTGAGAGGACCCAGTTCGACGCGGTAGGCAACATCATGGCTTCGCCATGGGAGTCAAAGAAGTGGGGACAATCGGGGCTGGAGATGACGGACATGTTTCCCAAGATCGCGGAACGTGCGGATGATCTCGCCATCGTACGCTCAATGACCGCCAATTTCAGCGAGCACTCTCAGGCCAATTTCTTCATGCACACCGGGTTTCCCTTCCTGGGCTATCCCAGTGCCGGATCTTGGGTGACCTACGGATGCGGAACCGAGAATCCGAACCTTCCCGGGTATGTTGTTCTTCGTTCGAACAAGGCCTCCATTCCGCATGGTGGAGTGAGTATCTTCGGCAATGCCTTTCTGCCCGCCACCACCCAAGGTTCCATCTTCAACATCACAGACAAGCAGGCAGTTCCCAATATCAATCCGGCCATGCTCAAGGCCGAACAGCGCCGGGCGCTCGATCTGATCGGAACACTGGATCGGCGCTTTTCAGAGCGGATGGCAGCCAAGGATGCGGTCATCTCATCAATCAGGAATGCTGAGACAGCCTTCCTCATGCAGCAGGCGGTTCCTGAGCTGACGGATATCAGCAAGGAAAGCGAATCCACCCGGGAAATGTACGGGATCGACAGTAAGGACGACAACAAGGCCCAGTATGCGCGGCAGTGTCTCATGGCTCGGCGTCTGGTGGAACGGGGCGTGCGCTTCGTGGAACTCTCGTGCGCCAGCTACGGTATTGGAGCGGGAGGAGGGGGAAACCCATGGGACCAGCACGGGGATCTCAAGCGAGGCCATGGAGCAATGGCCGGTCAGGTCGACGGGCCCATCGCCGCTCTGCTCAAGGATCTCAAGGAACGTGGAATGCTGGAAGAGACCCTTGTAGTGTTCACTGGTGAATTTGGGCGGGCTCCTTTCTCGCAGGGAGGCCACGGTCGCGATCATGATCCCTTCGGATTCAGTGCGTGGATGGCGGGTGGAGGGGTGAAAGGGGGCAGAGCCCATGGAGCAACGGATGAATTCGGCTACAAGGCTGCGGTGGATATCTCGACCGTTTACGATTTATGGGCCACGGTCCTGCATCAGCTTGGGATCGACCATGAGAAACTGACCTTCCGGTGGAGTGGACGGGATCTCAGGCTCACGGACGTCCACGGGCACGTCTGGAAAGATCTTGTGTGAGCGAAAGATCGTTTCGTAAGGCCGTGAAAAGTCGTGGATGTTCTCAGAGTGCGTAGTCGCACGCCCTTTCACGGGAGGATGGTGGAATGCGAAACTTGAAGTGAGCTAGAAGCTGTAGCCAAGCCCCAGTCCCGCACTGAATCCGCTGAGGTCCACATCAAATGAGCTGCTTCCGACGTTTCCGCTGAGATCTTCTGTGTAGTCCTGGCGGAGATTTACCTCGAGAGACCAGCTCTCGTTGAGCTGGTATCCGGCTGATGCCTGAAGGTAGAAACCCCAGAGAATAGAGCTGCCAATGTTGTCGGCGGACGAGCTGTCAATCACCAGAGGAGCTCCATTGTTGATCTGCTGGAGAAGTTGATCACTACGCATCGCTTTCCACGATGCGACATTGAGTGCAAAGCCCGCCCCCATTGAGGCATAAAATCGGTTTTCGAACCGGTAGGAGGCCTCTGCACCGAATGCCAGGCTCCAGGTGTCAAGGTCGAGGGATTCGTCGACAGTATCATACCACAGGGCGACGTCCGAGGTTCGCAGGGTGGGGCTGAAGACCCGGCTGCCCGCTACCGGTTGGTTGGGAACCAGTGGGGCCACGATATTCGGAGCTCCCGTGTACGGTACTTCCCGGGGGAGGTCCAGACCGCTGATATCGTAAACATCCGTGGCCGCAATATCGAATGTATCCATCTGCGCTCGAGCAGAGAGGGTATTGAGACCGCGGCGCATGCCGTTGATTTCTGCGAAAGAAACATGAATTGAGGGTCCAGCACTCCACCCATTTCCTAGTTCACCCTGGTAACGCAATTTCAGGTAGGGAGCAGATACGCGGTCGGCTTCCTCATTCCATCCGGTTGCCGCGGCGCTGGAGGACCGGGTGACTTCCTGATTCTCTCCTCCTGACGCGGTAAAAGAGAGCGTGTCACCCTGAATTTGCCCGAGCTCATCGTAGCCGTAGTCTGTGGTTCGGGTTGCCCGGGCATCAGGACGAACGAAACCATTATCATAGGCGCGTGCAAATGGCCCCTCCGCCGGTCCAATGCCAGGCACGGGGATGCTACTTGGCTGGAAAATGCTGGGAATATTAAAGCTGCTGATTCCCGTGCTGAAATCAATGTCGCCTATGCTTCGCCACGATATCCCCACTCCGAGAGTCCAGCGGCCGGCAGGCGATCCCGGTGAGACAGGGATGATCTCCTTACTTGATTTAGGCGAGGGTTGGATGACGTCCTTTGCTGATGGTGGCCGGAGAGCATCCTTTGCTGATGGTGGCCGGAGAGCATTCTTGGCCCCGAGAATCCCATCTCCTGCGGTAGTCATGGAGAAGGGCGTCAGGAGAGAGGTAAGGAATGCGATTCCTATTCTGGTATTCATGGTGAAGGGGGAAGAAGAGGTTTCAAGGTCTGGGTTCGGGGTCCTTCCTGATCACCCGGTAGAAGCGGGTTCCAGCAGTGTTCGGGTGACTCGATGTTTTTGGCGGACCATTGTCCACCCATTGTGTGACATTGGCTCCTGCCGTGACATCGGGAACAACATTGACCCAGGTTTTTCCGTCCCGACCATATTGAATGGTATATACTGCTCCGACTTCGGAGATAAATTCGAGGAGCTTGTCCCCATTGGGGAGGGAGCCTACGCGATTCAATTCAATTCCTGGCGTCGAGAATAACACCTCGACAGGGTCCACAAGTTCAACCTGAAATTCAGGCTGGAAGCCTCCACTTGCGGTGACTTGAAAGTATTCCACCACGAGGTCAATGCTCTCGCCCGCTGCGAGAGGTTGGTTGTAAAGCAGGAAGGCCGTGCCCTCGGGCACTCCCTGAGAATTATGGACGGTTACATCGCCCGGTAGTCCATCAATGAGCAGGCGGAACGCCGGGATCTCCAGAAGATTGTTGTTGGTCACCGTAATGGTTTGCTTGAACAGGGCCGTCTGCAGGTCAAGAGTGATATCCCCCTCCTGGATTGCCACGCTCCCGGGACTGACCACGCTTGTGGCTTCTCTATCGAAGTCATCTTCGGTCGTTATGATCCTTCCATCGAAGGAGAGCAGCTCTGCCGAGGTCGCTATTGTGTCAATACCTGCGGGGACGCTGGAGGATACATCGTAAAGAATTGCAAAGCTAATGGCGTCACCCGTCGGCAGATTCGCGATGGACCAGACAGGAGGGAGAGGTACTCCGTCGGGGCCAAACCCGACGATCGTTGTTCCCGGAGGAGAGGCTGATTCGAGTTGAATGGCGAGGTTGCTGGCGTCACTGGGGCCATTGTTGCTTGCCGTGATGACATGACTGAGATTTCCCGGGGTGCCACCCTCGGAGTATCCAGCGAGTACCGGATCGCGGGACTCGACCACCTCGATGGCAATATCGGCCTCCCCTTCGACGGAGGCACTGGACGCAATGGAGTTGTTCTGGGGATTCACATCTGTCTGGGCGACAGAAATCACCGAGGCAAGATTTGTGATTACGTCGACTCCTGCTTCCGTTGAGGGTCCGACGGTGAGCCGCAGGCGCACTAGAGAGGTACTCCCGACCGGAAGATCTCCGACTGTCCAGGTGACGGACTCACCAGTGCTCTCGGTGGTTGTGCCGGCCAAAGGTTCTGCTTCTCCAAGGCTTACCCCCGGAGGCAGGTCGAAATTGTTCCGAAGCGATACATCGCTGGCAAAGGAGGGGCCCAGATTGGTTACGGTTACCATGTATTCAAGGTTCAAGGGGCCGGATCCGGCGATGGTTGGGTCAGCCAGTGCCATATTGGTAACCTGGAGGTCCGCTCTCGTGATAATGGAGGCGGCATCGGAAACTGCGGTTGCGGTTGAAACGTTGGTCTGAGTGACTCCTGTCAGGGTAGCGGTGCTGGTAATGACGTCGACGCCCTCATCAGCGCTGGGGTCAACAGAGAGAGCGACGGTAAGGGTTGCGGTAGTTCCCGCCGAAAGAGAGGGAAGGGTCCAGATGCCTTCCTGATAGGTCCCCTGATCCGGTGTGATACCCGCCACTGCAACTCCCGTGGTGAGAATACCAAGTTCCTCGCTGATAGTGAGGTCTGTTGCGGTCGAGGGTCCTTGGTTGGTTACCGAAACCGTGTAGGTAAGTCCTCCTGTGCCTGCGATGATTGGGTCAGCTGACTCAAGCTGGTTGAGGCTGACGTTGACAATGGGCCTCACCTGAAGGGTGTCCGTTGACGGTCCACTGTTGCCCAAGGAGCTGGTCAGATCGCCAGTGGTATTGACGAAGGTCCCACCTTCAATACTGGTGACTTCCACCTGAAGGATACATCGACCACCAGCAGGGATCCTGCCGTTGGAATAGGAGAGCAGGGATCCTCCCGGACCCGCACTGGCACTCCCTCCTACACAGGTGCTGGAAAAATTCACGGGGTTCGAGAGAACAAGACCATCGGGCAGGGTGTTGCTGAATGAGAGGCCAATGGCATCGAGCGGAGAGGTGCTGTTGTCGATGGTATAGGTCAGGATCCCAACCTGCCCCGCGTTAAAGTCAGGCGAAAATTCCTGTGTGAACAGAGGCGGGGCTACGATTGTCAGATTGGCGGCGGCTCCGGGGCTGGTGCCCAGGGAAGAGGTGAGATCACTGGTCGTGCTCCCGTAGGTGCCTGCTGTCGCCTTGCTGGTGGTCACCTCGAAGCTGATGGTGCACACGGTGCCAGCGGGAACAACCGCATCACCGCTTATAGAAAAGGTATTTGTGTCACTTGAGAGGCTGAAAATGCCACCTTCTCCGCAGTTCAGGGTTTCTACCGGAAGCTGTTTTCCCGGGGGCACGTCACCCCTAATCATTCTGATTGCCTCGGGGAAGATATCTGAAAATGCCAGACCGCGTGCCTCAATCGCGCTCGCGGTGTTGTCTATGGTGTAGGTGACCGTGCTCTGGCCTCCGATGGGAACCGCACTGGGAGTGAAAACCTTCGTGATTGTGGGTGCTATTGGCTCCACTACAAGGGTGTCTGTGGCAGGAAGGCCAGTCCGTGGCTGCCCGTTGACTCGTGCACTCAGACGGCTTGTAACATTGAGATGAGGTCCAAAGGCGGCGTCCGCCGGGACGGAGACCTCCACGGGAAAAGAACAGGTTTGTCCAGGAGCCAGACTGCCACCCTCTACCACGAGAAGGCTGGTCCCCGATATGCTGGAACCCGGACCGCATGGTTCAATGTTGATTTCCGGGACCTCGATGGAGATGTCGTCAAACCAGGCCTGGACAATCTCCGTGCCAGACGTGGAGCGGTTGGTGTATGCCCCGATGACAAGGGTATGGGAACCAGCGTTCAGGGGAATTTCAATGGAGGCCTCCCGCCAGCCGGAGTCAGAGTCGATCTGGTTATCGCTGCTGCCGTCGAAACGCAGCAGAGAGTTGTCAGGGCCGTCGCCCCAGCGGATTCCATCAACGGTGAGAACGGCCTCGCCGTATTCGTCGTTGTCGAAGTCTCCTGCGAGGTTGAGCCGGTAGCGCACATTAACGGTCGCGAGAGCCGCTTCCTCGAGGGTAAAATCCCGGCTCCACCCTCCAGAGCTTTCAGGAGAGAAAAAGTTAGCAAAGAAATTCTGTCCCCCGGTCTGAACTCGCAGGGCTCCACCCTCGCTGCCGCCCGTCGGATCCAATTCTCCGGAAGAGAAGTCGGGGTCGGGGGTGTCTTGAAACGGATCATCCACATAGGTAAATCCGCCCGCGGCAGCCTGAGAGCCGGGGATGAGTTGAACCTGGAAACCTACATCGCTGCTCTCAAGGGTATTCTGGTGTACTTCGATTGCTATCGAGTTCGTCCCCTCAACCAGAACGCCATTGAGATTCAGGCCACCTGTCGAAAAACCAGTTTCATCCCCAAGACCGGCAAGCGTGGTAGTGGAGATCTCCCCCTCAGGCATGCTTGGCGTCCGAAACACCTCAATGCCGTTGATGTAGATCACGCCACCGTCATCCAAGAGATATTCCGCGAGCCACTCTGTTTCAGAAAGCTGTTCCAGCGAGATCTCAAACGTATTTCTAAAGAGGTAAGTCGTGATCAGATTCTGACCATTAGCCGCCGCTCCGATACCAAACAGGAGATCCTCTGCTCCGGGAAACCCATCGATACCCCCTACCTGGATGGGCACCTCTTCTGATTCCCAGGGGCCTATGCTTGATGTGGAGACATCGAAACTGGCCGAGTTCCAAGCATTTCCTTCCTCGTCAACGGGGTATCCATCGTTGCTGCCATTTTCGTTCTCAATACGATCGAGATAATCCCACTCTCCGGTAATCACCGGACCTCCTCCTCCCGCATCTCCATCAAATCCTGCCTGAAGCAGTGTCCCGCCCCGTGTGGGGATCTCAGTCGCCACCAGTCCGGGAAGAGTCGCTTCCAGATCATCGGTGAAGCTGAGGTTGGTAATCGTGTCGGTGGCGCTGTTATTTGTGATTGAGAAAAGCAGAGTGCCGGACTCCCCGGGAGCAATGGGGTTGTCTATAAACTCCTTGTCAAAAGATACGTTGAGAATTGAGGAAGGGTCGATGACCTCGAGTTCGGCGAAGGCCAAGCCACCAGAAACAATTTCGCCACCGATGGCTCCGACGGCAGTCAGGTTGCTGGAAATACTGAGATGAGTTCCCGGAATGACGCCGACCACCTCGAGGGTCAGAGTGCATGTCTCACCTGCAGGAAGGGGGACCGGATCCTCGGGGGATACGTCGATCGCCTGAGTGCCATTGATTGCGGTGATGCTGATCCCCGGACAGTTGGTAGAGACTGACGGAGGGGTCGCAATCGCGATTCCCGGAGGGAAAAAATCACGGAACGACAGATTGAGAACGTCTTCGGAGCCCTGATTCTCGATCGTGTAGATCAAGGTTGACCTGCCTCCGAGTGGGACAAGGTCCGGAACGAAGCGCTTGCTGAACCCCAGAATGGGTTCCGAGGAGGTGAAGAGCGTGGCAAATGCCGGGGCGCTGGGGCCTACCTCGGAGGGGAAGTCGGCAATGGTGAGATCGTGAGGCCCCCTTATGTTCTGGGTCACCAAGGCCTTGATTTCACATGTCGAGCTGGTGTCAACCGCTCCTCCCGAAAATCGGAGGAGGGATCCCTCATTCTCGGTAGCCAGGGTGCCTCCGCACTCGGAGGAAAGGGCTCTGATGGTGAGACCCTCAGGCATGGAGAGGGTGAAGGAGAGCTGGCTGATTGGACCGGGGTTGATGGTGTTGTCCACCGTGATGGTGAGTTCGGTGGTGCTGCCGATACCAACGGTATCAGGCGCGAGCAGCATTTCGATCGCCGGAGGCGACGCGACGCCTGCAAAAGAGATGGATTGCGTTAGAAGAAATCCCATGCACCAGGTAAGAAAACGGGATAGTGCAAGTCTGCTGGCGGAGGCGGTGTGAGAGTTCATCGATGAAAGACGCGCGGCCGTGAACGGGCGTTCAGCAGCTTGTTTTGCATCTGGTTAGTCAACAAGCCTAATTCGTTGCACCCTGGCAGATTCAGGGTGGCATTTCATGTTGTCATTCAGGGAATTACCGTTTTTGAGTAAGGCTGGTTTCGTAACTTCCGTGCCTCAAGGCCCTTCTGGTAGGAGTTTCACTCCAAAGCCTACTTGCCTAAACCTGTAAATTAGGCGAGACTGTGGGTCAGCCCCCTCTCCTCTATGCTGCCTTCGCAGCTGGAGCGCGAATTGATCAAAATCCATGAAACCGACGAGCCGACTGGCGACTTGCGCTGCCCTCCGACCCGGTTTCACGGCGATGGAGCTTCTGGTAGCGATCTCGGTTGTGATGGTTCTTGCTGGTCTCACCATGCAGGTGATGAAGAACGGTCGGGAAAAGGCTCAACAGGTGCGTGCAACCCAGAAGATCAAGGATCTGGGGACTGCCTTCGTTGCCTACACGGGTGAAAATGGAGGCTTGCTGCCCCGGGAAAACTACTCTGGATCGGGGGATACCTGGGAGGCCGCGTCGGAGGAAGCGGCGAGTGAGGTGTGGTACAATGCTCTACCAATGAGCATGGCGGCAAAATCTGTGGGCGAGATTGGGGAATCCAGAGAGCCCCAACTCTTTTACGAGGAAGGCTATCCACTCTTCGTTCCCGGCGCCCCTTACCCGAAGAGTGAAAAAAAGCTGGAGAACCCCATGTTTGCAATCGGCATGAATAGCCGGCTGCAGCGAAGAGAAAATGAGACGGGAAATAAGCCCCAGGGCACACTGGCCTCCATTCAAGTCCCGGTGAACACGGTCATATTCCTTGAGCGTGGGATGCCGAAGGACCAGATGGTGATACGATCTCAGGCAAATTTTTCAGCCTCGCCGAAAGCAGGTCCCAAGGCCTTCGCTGGAAGGCATAACCAGAAAGGGCTCCTCTTGTTTGCGGATGGGCACGTTGAGGTAAAGTCTCCGAGGGAAATTCTGACCGGAAGTGGGGCGGTGAAGACCCTCGAGGAGGGAAGCAGCGTGGTCTGGACGCGGGATCCGGACGATGACCCGAACTAAGCGATTGGGTTGGCCGCATTCCGCCCTTGCAATCGGGGATCAATTCTTGCGCAGTCCCAGAGGCCGTTTAGCCGGTTGTGCGTAAGCCAGCGGCGATGGCATTGATCGACAGTAGCATGCGGGGTAGCAGGGCTTCTGCCTCACTTTCTCCACCGGATCGGAGTTGCTGGCGCCATTCCCTGAGGAGCGCGACCTGCTGCTGGTGAAGAACCTGGAGGGGGGCTTCCCGAATCTCGAGAGTTTTGGCCATCCGGGGCCTCCGCTTGAGCATGTCCCCGTCATACAGCTCGGTTAGCAGCTCACGGGTTCGATTGAACTCAGCGACAATGATCTTCATGAACCGGTCCCGAAGAACCTCATCCTCAACCAGGGAGGAATACTGGGTCATTACGTCAATGTTTGCTGAGGCAAGATTCGTTTCGACATTGGTCAATGTATACCCGAGGAAAGAGGATTCGCGGAACTCCTGCTTCATTCGTGCGAAACGATCTGGTTGCTGAAGCCTGAGAGATTCCAGAGCGGTGCCTACTCCAAACCATCCTGGGAGGTAAAAGCGCGCCTGTGTCCATGAGAACACCCATGGGATTGCCCTGAGATCTGCTATGGAGTGTCCCTTCTTTCCCGTCCTCCGTGTCGGGCGGGAGCCAATACATGAGTTCTCAAGAGCATCGATCGGAGTGACCTGCCGGTAGAAATCGATGAATCCTTCAGAGCGGAGTAGCTCCTGGTAGGCCTCCTGGCTGGCGTTGGATAAGTCAGGAAGGAATTCGCCGGCAGGATCCTTGCGACCTTCCGGTCTGCTGTGAACCGCGGTAGTAATCGCGGTGCCTGCGAGGAGGAGTTCAAGATGGTAGGTGGCATTGGCCAGGTTGGCATATTTTTGCGCAATCGTCTCCCCCTGCTCAGTCATGCGAAAGCCGCCACTCAGTGAGCCGTGCGGAAGGGAGGCCATGAACCAGTGAGTGGGTCCAGCTCCCCGCGAAATCGTGCCGCCCCGCCCATGGAAATATCGAAGTTTGATCTCGTGGCGGCGCGCGACCTCGGAGAGATTCCGCTGGCCTTCGTGGAGGGCCCATGCTGCGGCAAGGATGCCACAATCCTTGTTGGAGTCTGAATACCCGAGCATGACCTGCTGCTCACTCGATTGCCGTCGCTGAACGATCGGATGCTGTAGGAATTGGTCAAGAATACCCGGAGCACGATGGAGATCGTCGATCGTTTCGAATAAAGGAACCACCTCAAGGGGACAGATGAGTCCTTTCTCGGTATGAGTCATCAGTCCAGCCTCGCGGGCAAGCAGAAAGACCCCCAGGAGATCCGAGACCTGACGAGTCATCGAAACAATCAGGCCCCCGATTCCAGCCCGACCATGCTTCTCAATGTGCGCTGCCACAATGCGGTAGGAGTCAAGGACGAGCGTTGCTTCCTTGCCAGAGTCGAGGCTGTCGTGAAGAAACGGCCGGGTAGATTGCAGCTCTTCAGTGAGAAATTCGACCCGTTTCTCCTCACACCAATCAGGATAGTCTGCCCCACCCTCGACGCCAGCGGCGACCAGTAACTGAGAGATAGCCCGGTCGTGGAAGTCGGAGTTTTGCCGTATTTCCAACGCAGCAAGGTGGAAGCCGAATATTTCAAGTTTGTGTCTGAGAGGGCGGATGTGCTGCTCCTCAATCAGCGCGCATCCATTTGCAATGATGCTGTCTGAGATCAACTCGAGATCGCGTCCCAGCGCCTCTGGGCTCGAGTAGCCAGGAGAGCCGCTACTCTGACTCTTCAGTCGCGCGGCCATGAGACTTGCCAGATGGCGCCATGGTTCCTGACCGACCTTGTGCTCCAGCTCGCTGACAATAGCTTCATCCCTCAGGGAGAGGCCGAGCTCCTCGATTCGGTCCTCCAACTCCTCCGGAACTTCATTATGGTGAGTAGAGAGGGTAAGGATGGAAGCAAGATTCGTGATTTCCCGATGAAGCAGCTCAAGAGCGGCGCCACGGAGCAGCTCCAGAGAGCGTTCGGTTACTTCCGGAGTGACAAGTGGGTGGCCGTCGCGGTCTCCACCAATCCACGTTCCGAAAGACAATCGCGGAATATTCCCCGCCTCACGGAGCTTTTCCAATGGAAACCCTGCGTCGCGCCATGCCTCCGTGAAGTGCAGGTCAAGCCGGTTCAGTGACGCCGGGAAAAGATCGCGCAGGTAGTGGATCGCCTCGTTCAGTTCATGGTAGATATCGGGACGGACAAGGTGAATTTCTCCCGTCCGCCACAGGCTCTCAAGTGCAGTCACCATTCGTTCCCGGATTCTCCTGCGCTCCCGCTTCGTGTATTTTGGATACTCGCTCCGGACCAGCTGATCGTAGAGGGCGCGAAGGCGCTCACGGATGGAAGTTCGCTTGGCCTCGGTCGGGTGAGCGGTGAGAACGGGTTGGACGTTCACGTCTCTGAGGACCTCAATGATATCATCCGGTGAAAGGCCGGCAGCGGTCATATCTTTGAGTGCGTGGGGCCAGAGACCACGGATCGAATCGGCGCCCAGCTCCTTTTCCCGTTCGCGCCTGATTGCGGAAGCGACCCGCTCTTCAACCATGTTGAGAAGCTGGAATCCTACCGAATAAAGCTGCTGTGTCCCCTTCGGCAATTCACCCTCCGGCACTGAGCCGCTCCATGGCAGATAGGGGATGAGTTCGTCTTCTCCGAGCGATTTCAACGCATCAGACAGGCAGGAAATGAGGGAGGACAGGGTTTCGTCAATCAGATCAAAGCCCTGAATCCGTAGTTCTTCCCGGGTGATGCTCGAGGAGGTCATGGCTGAGGGAGTGAAGCCGCCTTCTGGCTGGAAGGGAAGTGTTCTCTTTCCCGGGAGAGAATTTGAAGGCTCGAGAGATGAGTGTGAAAATGCTCGCGTCAGGCCACTGCATCTGGAAAATCGCCGGCCAAACCGAAAAAATGAAATACCTAGCTACCCTTGCAATTTCTTTCGCCCTTCCTGTAACGAGTCTTTTTGCGGAGCATCACGAACTGCCAAAGCCTGACGAGGATGGCTGGATTACTCTTTTCAATGGAAAGGATCTCGCCGGGTGGAGCGGCAACCCTGATGTATGGAAGGTGAGGGAGGGCTATATCTCGGGACAGATTGCCAAGCTGTCAGGAGGAAACACATTTCTCATCTACCATCACCCTTTCGCTGACTTCAAGCTTGAGGCCGAATGGATCCTTGTGGACGGGAAAGGGAACAGCGGGATCCAGGTCCGCTCCAAACATTCTGAGAGCGGGGCGAATAAGTGGGTGGTAAGTGGATACCAGGCCGACATCGGAAATGGATGGCATGGTAAGTTATATGAGGAGAGGGGTCGTGGTGTGCTGGCTGGAAAATACAAGAACAAGCCCACGATCAAGAAGGACAACGGATGGAATAAATATCTGATTACAGCAAAGGGATCAAAACTGACGCAGGAACTTAATGGGGTGGTAACCATCGAGTTCGATGACAAGGACCCGAAGAAGAGCTCCAAGAGCGGGGTAATTGCCCTGCAGTATCATTCTCCGGGAGGGTTCGAGGTTCGATTCCGTAACATAAGAATCAAACCGGCCAAATAACGCGGCACCAGAATTTCATCTGCCCTGCCCGGAGGTTTCTCATCGTCGAAAGAGCCGGTGACGGACAGGCGGCCGGATCAGATCTACCGGGCGTCGATAGCGACATTGTCAATCGACCACCCACTGAAGGAGTCACCGCTCGCGTCACTGGTGAACCAGAATTCAAGAATGATCTGCTCGCCGAGAGCAGCGGCGGGCAGATCTTCGCTGAGTGGGGCCCAATCGGTATCAAAAATCGATGGGTCCGGGTCGATGCGCGCCAAAACACTACGGTCACCGGCCCGAAGGACGCGTATCCCAAACTGGTCACCAAGCCCATCGGCATCACGGAAGTGGTCCATCATCAAGGTGGCCCGGTTGAGGTTCCGGTCAGAGAGATCTATGACCGGAGATCGAAGGAAGATATTGGCGTTGTCTCCATAGTTTCCGAGATTGGTGCTGAACGCCCGGGTCGATCCGTCCGCTCCTATTGCTGGCCCAGTGCTTGCTCTCGGAGTGCCCAATTCCCAGGAAGTCTGGTCATCTGGATTATGAGACCCCGCCGTCCATCCAGCCTGTCCTGATTCAAAGTCCTCGAGAAAGTATGGGGGGGCATCCCTTTCCATGACGACGAGAAAGAGTCTTTGCTCAGCCGGGCGTCGGAAAGTTTCGATATTGATAGGAGGAGTAGAAGCGATATTCCTCTGCCAGGCCCGCCATTGGGCAGGGTTGCGTTCCTTGGAAGGATCTTCGCTTACGAGGATGTCATAAATCTTTCCGGACTGACTTTCGAATGAGACTTGCAGATCACTTCCCAGGCTTCTGATTTTCAATTGCTTCTCGGTGGACGAAGCACTGGAGATGACAATATTGTCGATGAGCAGGGTCTCGGTGGCGTCTCCCACGCGCGCCGAAATGACGAAGGAGTGAGAATCATCCGGACTGAAGGCTCCAGTGCCGATATTGATGAAATTGGCATTAGTGTCCAGTCCGCTCGTTATAAATGTGGCCCCATCACCGGGATCCCAGATGACAGAGACTGTTCCGGAAGCGGTGGCTCCGTCCCTGAGGATGGGCCCGTTCACAAAGGACAAATTCCCCATGTCTTCTCCGGCCGCCTTTCCGGAGATGCCCAAGCCCTGTTCGGTGTCGAAGTTTCTCCAGGTATCCACCTCGAAGGATAAATTTTCCGTCACGCCGTCCTCATGCTCCATTCCCTCCTCACCGGACCCAAGAATTCCAAGAGGAGCGTTTCCGTAATTCAGGGAAAATCCGTCTGCCGGCACATTTTGCAGGGGGCC
Organism: Roseibacillus sp.; assembly: GCA_002723015.1. The sequence continues at coordinate 18,228 of PBNG01000063.1, forward strand.
ATCGGCGATGGTGACATCGAAGGTTGCAGTCCAACCCCGCGATGATCCGCCGAGGGCTGGAATCGAGAAGCTGGATCGATCCAGTCTCTGGCCATCAATCGTCAGGCGAAGCTGTCCGCCCTCGACGCTGGCTGCGGAACCTGCGATCACGGTGCCGTCACCAAGGTCAGTCGTTCCGTTGGGGTAGCTGTCGAAATCCTGATAGTAGCTGGTGGGAGGAGAGGTGTAGACAGTCGGATTGCGTCCGCTCGCGATTTCTACGTTATCTCCCACGCTGTCCCCATCCGTATCCGGGTTATTAGGATCAGTTCCCGGCTGGTTACTGTCGATGAACGGGAGGTCTGGGTTTTCGACAGCATCGGGAATGCCATCACCGTCCGTGTCAGGATTTACGGGGCTTGTTCCCGTGCGAGTAATACTGACAAAGGTCCCCGAGTTGTCCTCAACGCTGTCGATGAGCCCGTCCCCGTCGGTATCTTCACTCCGCGGATTCGTTCTGAGATCACGTTCCTGAGAGTTGGTTAATCCATCTTCGTCAGGATCTCCCTCGGATCCATGGGGCCCATCCCTTGCTCCGGGAGAGCTCTCTCCGATGCTCCCGTCGTCATCGGGATCAAGGCCATTTGCGAGTTCATAGGAATCGGAAAGTCCATCGTTATCACGATCGCCTGGAGCACCAGTGTTAATTCTCAGGTTGTCCACGAAGAGGTCCTGGTTAGCTCCTCCCACCCGGGCAGAAATGATAAAGGTATGGAGATTGTCGCCGGTGAATGCTCGCGTGTCCACATCAGTGAAATCCGCATTGGTTTGGAGGCCGGTAGTTCTGAAGGAAGCACCGCTTTCCGGGTTCCACTCGATTTCCACGGTGCCACTGACGCGCTGTCCATCGTTGAGGATGATGCCATTGGTGAAAGCAAGTTGCCCCACATCCAGCCCATTGCTCAATCCGGATATATTTACCCCCTGCTCCGAATCTCCATTCCGCCAGGTGTCGACTTCAAAAGAGAGGTTCTCAGTGACCGGGCGGGTTCTCATTCCCTCTTCCGCTGCACCCCGGTCGCCCATTGGGGCATTACCGTAGTTGAAGGAGAATCCATCAGCTGGCGGATTGAAATTAACGCTGTCGTAGAGCTCGATATCGAAGGACGCCGTGAAGCCACTGGAGGAACTCTCCATGGCTGGGATTGAGAAGCTGGCGAAGCCACTGGTCCCGCGATCTCTCGTGAGTTGCAGCCTCCCATCCTGGACACTGGCAGAGGATCCCACAATGAGGGTGCCATCGCCAAGGTCGGTGGTTCCGTCAGGGTAGGAATCAAAGTCCTGCTCGTAGGTAGCTGCGGTCATCAGACCGGGAATCAGCAGGATGCAGAATGCCACCGGACGCATCCGTACTGGGAGGATTCCATGGTCATTCATTTGTTATGATTCCGGCTGATTGAAGGTCCGTTTTAAAGGGCCCGATCTGCTTGGCAAAGTAAAACGGCCTACCAAAAGCGGGTATGGTTCGACTCCAGCGAGGGAGAATCTACGAGGATCATGGATTCATACCGTGGCGTTTTCTCGGCATTATCTGTAATCGGTCTTCCTCCGGAAGAGCGTGCTTAATCACTCCCGTGACCAGAGGCTATTCGTCGACTTGGACCTGATCATGACAGGATTTCCTGCACGATTTTACCATGCACGTCTGTCAGCCGGAAATCACGACCTTTGAATCGGAAGGTTAGAGCTTCGTGGTCAATACCGAGAAGGTGGAGGATCGTAGCTTGCAGATCGTGGACATGAACAGGCTTCTCGGTCACATTGTAACTAAATTCATCGGTCTGACCATGGACTATGCCCGGCCGAATTCCTCCGCCCGCCATCCACATNGAGAAGCACGCGGGATGATGATCCCTGCCAAAGTTCCTATTGCGGGTCTGAGCGTAGGTGGTGCGGCCAAATTCTCCGCCCCAGATCACGAGGGTGTCNTCGAGCATACCACGTTCCTTGAGGTCTTTGAGAAGAGCCGTGGTCGGACGGTCTACAGAAGCGATTTTTCCCTTGATGGCGTTTGTGATACCATCGTGGTGATCCCACCCCCGGTCGTAGAGCTGAATAAAGCGAACTCCTGCCTCGGCCAGGCGGCGGGCCAGAAGACAATTGGAAGCAAAGGAGGCCTTGCCCGGTTGCGCTCCATAACTTTCAAGAACATCCTTCGGTTCCTGAGACAGGTCCATCAGTCCGGGCACTGAGCTTTGCATTCGGTATGCCAGTTGAAAGGCATCCATGCGGGCTTCTATCTCAGGATCTCCGGACTGGGCGTATTTGAGTTGATTGAGAGCATTGATGCGGTCGATCGTTTTCTTGCGATTCAGATCCGACATTCCCTTGGGATTAGAGAGGAACAGNACGGGGTCGCCAGACGATTGAAATTTTACTCCCTGATGTCTGCTGGGAAGGAATCCATTGTGCCAGTAGCGAGATGGAACGGGTTGCCCTCCNCCGGACAGGAGAACCACAAAAGCGGGAAGATTTTCGTTGGCGCTACCCAACCCGTAACTAAGCCAGGAGCCCATGCTGGGCCTCCCAGACAAGGGGCTCCCAGTCTGCAGGAAGGTAACAGCCGGGTCGTGGTTGATNGGGTCGGTAGTAGCACTTCTAATAAGGCAGATATCATCTGCAATTTCGGGCATGTGCTTGAAAAGGACGTTCATATCCATTCCGGCCTGTCCGCACTTGGCGAACTCGTGCTGGGAGGCCATCACATTGAGATTTCCCTGCCCGCTGGTCATGGTTGTCAGCCGCTGGTTGCCAATAACCTCGGAGGGAAGAGGCTTTCCATCCCAACGGGAGAGTCCGGGTTTGGGGTCAAAGGTTTCTAATTGAGAGGGGCCTCCTGACATGTGGAGGTAGATTACTCGCTTGGCTTTTGCCGGGTAGCTAGTCCCGACCGCTCCTTCTTCAGCCGGCACCGACGGAGAAGAGGCGAAAAGATGCGAGAGGGCGGCTGTGCCGAGTCCAAATGAGGTACGGCCAAGAAACGTGCGCCGGGTGAGATAGTCCTGAAATTCGCTCATGGCTTACTCTCGGGTGATTGTTTCATCGAGATTAAGCAGGATACTTCCGAGGGAGGTCCATGCGGCTAGTTCGACGGGGTCGTGATTATGGGTGGGTTGAGATCTTCCGTTGCTGATGAAGTCTTTGGCGCGTTCGGGATGGCCGCCAAACTCCTTCCGCTGCCCGGACAGGGTATCGGTGAGAATGCGAATCTCGCTATCACTAGGAGCTCGGGATGTAGCCATGATAAAGGCAAGACGGATACGGCTCTGGTCGTTGCTTTCTTTCCACGACAAGGCCCGTTGTGCAAAAACACGGGCAGCTTCTACGAATGATGGGTCGTTGAGGGTGACGAGGGCCTGGAGCGGCGTGTTGGTGCGGGGCCGGTTGACGGAACAGAATTCGCGGCTGGGGGCGTCGAAGATCTGAAAGCTGGGATAGAGCATGGTCCGGCGCCAAAAGGTATAGAGCCCTCTTCGATAGAGGGCCTCACCCTTGCTTTCTGTCCACCCTTTTCCGATGCTACTGAGATAGTTTGCTGGTTGGTAAGGAAAGACGGAGGGTCCGCCGATACTTGTGTTGAGGAGGCCGCTGATTGAGAGAGCAGAGTCCCTGATTTCCTCGGCTGAAAGTCGAAAGCGGGGAGCACGATAGAGAAAACGGTTATCGGGATCCCGGTCCTTGTATCGGCTCCGATTCTTGGACGATTGCCTGTAGGTAGAAGAGCTTATAATGAGTTTTTGGAGTCTCTTGATATTCCACCCGTTCTCGATGAAGTCTGCAGCCAGCCAGTCGAGAAGTTCCGGATGACTTGGGCGTTCACCCTGAGTGCCGAAGTCTCCGAGGGTTTTCACCAGTCCGGTGCCGAAGAGCTGCTTCCATAGACGGTTTACCATCACCCGGGAGACCAGAGGGTGGCTAGGGTCGGTGAGCCAGTAGGCCAGTCCCAGGCGGTTACGCGGTTGGTTAGCGGGCAGGCGGGGAAAGATGGCTGGCACGTCTGGCTCGACCTCCTCGCCCGGTTGTCGGAAGTCGCCGCGCATGAGGACGTGGGCTGGTTTACGGTCCTTCATTTCGACCATTACCATGGTGGTAGGGAGGGACTTTTCGATCTGATCGATTTCTTTCTTCGTGGTTGCCACCTCGGACTCCAACTCGCGGAAGAGGTCACGCGACTCGGCGTGAACATAGGTAATGAAGTAAGAGAAGAGCTTCTTCTTTTCGTCTTCCGTGCGTTCTTTCCCGGGCTTGGCAGCGAGGGCCATGATCTCGGGAGGAGCTGGGTTCCATTCCCCGTTGATCATGTATTTGGTGCCAAGATAGAACCCTATCGCGGCTTGTTCATTGGCATCGAGAGCACGATCGTAGACAAGGATTTCCGCAAAGTCGGCAGCGGTCTTCTCTGCTCCTGCATTGTTGGCTCCGATGGTGATCGATTTGTTCTGAAAGTCGGAAAGGCTCACTCCGCCGCCTCCTCCGTCCTTGCCGTTTAGGCGGAAACGAGTGTCATTGTCGGGACCTTGCTGGGTGATAACTGCTACCACTGGCACAGCACGCTTGAGATCCGCATTGCCTATCACGTCAGCGCCATAACCATTGAAGCTCAGCTTACTCTTGTTATTCTGCTGATTGCCCCCGGTTTTCCAGAATGCGCGCCGTTTGCCCTGGGATTCGTCACCCCACATAAGGGCCATCTGGTGCCGGGCAAGATCGTTGAACTGGAGGACAAGCACCATGGTAAAGTCGCCTCCCAGACGTCCAGCTCCGGATTCGGTACGAAGGAAGTCCTGCTTGCCATCCAGTCGGATGGCGGGATGTCCGTTAAGAGCTCTGCCGAACTGCATGGGCTGGCCGGTAGCCAAAGCGGTGTGCTTGTTCCCGGAAAGGTCTGGCCATTCCTTCACCAATCCTCCCGGAGCGTCGAAGGAGCCTGCATCGAGGTGAAGCTGCAGGCCGTTCTTGACGGGTAGAGTCCCGGTCTGAGGCAAAGTGAGAGAAGTGATCCACTCCTGGAGAGCCGGGGCGAGATCACCCTCGAGATCAGTGAACTGCGGTCGTTCGCGAGCGGTCTTCAGTTCTGCGGTCCTTGAGTCCAAGCGAGCTTGAAGGTCGGCCCGCTTCTGCTGGTGGGAGGTGGTGCGAACCTTGAGGAGCGGAGGAAGTGGTTTGTTGTGGTAG
>PBNG01000064.1:0-1780 GCA_002723015.1 Roseibacillus sp.
TGGATCGGGCCATGGACCGAGTAGAAGGAGAGAAAGGCAAAGAACGGGGTGTCGGCCTTTCCCTTGATGAAGGTAGCGGTGTCATTAGCGAGGCGCAGCGGGAGGGACTGGCCCTTCGGTCCATCCGTCATCTTTGGGTTTCGGAAGGGAGAAAAGAATCCTCCGGGGGGGCTCCCCCGGTGGTGTCCGCCGATGTTGTGGTCGAAACCGTGGTCTTCCGGTAACGAACCCTCGCCGCCAAGATGCCACTTCCCTGCGAAGAAGGTCCGGTAGCCACCCTTTTTGAGCGCCTCGGCAAGGCTGGTATCTTCATGAGGAAGATGCCGGACGTATTCCGATGGCAGGATCTTGTTGTTACGCTTCCATTCCAGTCCGGTGGCCGCTCCGATCCAGTCGGTGATGCCGTGACGGGCGGGGTATTTCCCGGTCATGATGCTGGCGCGGGAGGGAGAGCAGACCTGACAGGTAGCGTAGCCATGAGTGAAGCGCACACCCTCTTTGGCGATACGGTCTATATGGGGCGTTTCGTGGTATGCGCTGCCTTCAATGGAGAGGTCCCTTACCCCGAGGTCATCCGCAAGAATGAAAACGATGTTGGGAGCGTCTGCAAGGGCATGGGCCCATGCGAAACCAAGAAAAAGGAGAGAGCGAAACATGGAGGAAGGCGGCTGAGTTTGATCTGGGGACCAGAGTCTGCGGTCCACAGCGAACAAGCCAATTGCCAAATACTCGGTCTGCTGTTTTTGTTGTGCGGGTGGAAAGACGGAACTCGAGTAATGGAGTCGGGCACAGAGCCTGAAGCGTCAGGCTTGATGGGTGCGATTCATTTGTAGGGCTTTTATTGCTGGCCGTGCCATCTAGTCTGACATATCTACAGGGCACTTATGAAGTATCGTAACCTCGTTGGTATCATGATGATGGCCGGAAGCCTTTGCTTGCAGGCCGGGGAGTGGAAGAGTTGGCGGGGAGATACCCACGGCAGTGGCGTTGCGTCCGAGGCAGAAACAGTTCTTTCGTTCTCGGAAGAGCAAAACCTGCTGTGGAAGGTCCATCTTCCTGGTCCGGGGAACTCAACCCCGATCATTACGAACGACCAGTTGCTGGTGACTTGCGGTATTGAGGGTAATGACGCCGTGGTTGCTTACGACCTTCAGGGAAAGGAGCTGTGGCGAACCAGTTTCGGTAGTGAGACCCCCGGGAAGGGAGACAATAAGCAGAAAGGAACTGGAGCGAATTCCTCGCTTGTGACGGATGGCAGAGGCATCTTTGCCTACTTCAAATCGGGACGAGTGGCCGCCCTGACCATGAAGGGCAAGAAGGTCTGGGANCTNAANNTGCAGGANNAATACGGNNANGATACNCTCTGGTGGGANGAGGGAACCTCACCNGTNCTNGCCGGNGGATTTCTNGTNCTNGCAGTGATGCAGACGGANGGNGGNTCNTACATGATNGGACTNCGCAAGACNACNGGTAAGGTNGCNTGGAAGGTGGATCGNAATTTCGATGTNGGAGCGGANTCCGGNGATTCCTATACNACNCCTCTCGTGATGGAAATCGNAGGGCAGGAGACNNTGGTGACNTGGGGNGCAGATCACCTNACGGGTCATGATCCAGNGAGNGGGAAACNGCTCTGGACCTGTGCGGGATTCAATCCCAAGAAAACCAAGTTCTGGCGNGTGATCGCCTCNCCGGCNGCNGCNAAGGGAATNGTGGCNNTTTCCTANGCNCGNGGNAAAATGACNGGAGGAATCCGGGTTGGAGGCGANGGGAGATATTACNA
>PBNG01000064.1:1785-27816 GCA_002723015.1 Roseibacillus sp.
GCTTGGGCGTGGAAGCGGGAGGGCATTGGTGCGGACTCGGTTTCTCCCGTCGCTGATGAGGACAGTGGAACGTTCATCGTGTTGAATGACTCGGAAAAGCCTCGAGGTCTCGTTTCCTGTCTTGATGCTCGTAGCGGCAAGACGCTCTGGGAGGAGCAACTTCCGAAGGCCGCCCAGAAATTCTATGCTTCGCCCCTGCTTGCCGGGAACAAACTTTACATGGCACGTGTTGACGGGGTGGTCTTTTCCGGAAATGTCGAGGGCAAGGGATTGACGGGTCTCACTGAAAATAAGCTGGATGATAATCTTTACGCCTCTCCTGTTGCGGTCGGTAAGCGTCTTTTTATCCGGGGTCGCCGTAACTTATATTGCTTCGGGGAGTAGACTTCGACCGCATGCTCTATTTCGCTCCCGCTCCATAGCAGGTTTTTCACAGATCCTTTCGTGAGGGCGGTTTTGTGCACGGTATGACGATGAGGATTGGAAGAGGCATTCAATGGGTGATGGTCCCCCTCGCGCTACTTCTTGCTTCCTGCGCGAAAGCGCCGGATTCGGAAAAGCCTGAGGCCCGGGTCCCGGTGAAGCAGTCAGAGGTGGTCCCGCGCGCTGGAGCTTCGGTAGGCGGACGGCCCCGGGAAGTAGTTCGTATCAGTGGAATTCAAGTCGGGGATCTTTTTCAGTTGCTGGGAGAGAACCGCATTCTGCTCGTTGATGTTCGCCCAGGATTTTTTTTCCGGCTGGGGCATATCCCAGGAGCATTCAGCCTGCCTCTGAAAAGCTTTGAATCAGGAATTGGTGTGTTCCGGCGGAATCTCGATGACGCCAGGAGGGCAGGGAAGACAATTGTNATTTACTGCGCGGATGAGAACTGTCCAGACAGCCTCACTACGGCGAGGAAGCTTGCGCGNATGGGATACTCCACATCTGTCTACCGGGGGGGATGGAAAGAGTGGAGGAGTTCGGGTCTTTAGATGATTTCAGGGGAGTCGGCTCTTCAGGCGGTTTCGCGGATATTGAGGCCCGTGGGAACATGAGGTAAGCCCCGGAAATACGAGACCATGCTGGGGCTCTCCGGTTGCCAGACATCCCAGACATTATCANCACCTAGATTTNCTTCCCGGTAGCAAGACAGATGGAGGTTTTCAAATCCTCCTGCTCGGATGTGCTTCAGGGCTTCTTCGCGCTGCCAGAGCAGAAACTCAGCGAACAATCGGGGCTATGAATCCAAGGCGATACCCGGGGAATACCNGTCCTCGAGACGGAAAATTTCGAATCAAACAATAATTCTATGGTAGTCAGGGCAGTTGTTGGCGCCTTATTGTTAAGTCGCATCTCGGCGTGATGTCCGAACAATTCCACAACGAAAAACAAGATTTCCCGGAAGNCGATCGCAAGAAAGGCTTCGAGCAGGCCTACGAGCGTACGCGAAAAAGCCTCATTGCGCGTCTTGAGAACTGGGAGGACCAGCGAACGTGGGATGAATTTTACCAGACCTACTGGCGACTCATATATTCTGTGGGACTTAAGGCTGGGCTGCGATCCGATGAAGCCTTTGACGTAGTGCAGGAGACGATTCTCTCGATCGCCAAGCAAAGCAGGAAGCAGTTGTATGATCCGAAACAGGGATCATTCAAGACATGGCTAATGAACATGACCCGCTGGAGAATCAACGATCAGTTTCGCAAGCGGAAGAAAGATACCGCGATGGCTGGGAACGAGTGGCATGAGGAGCGCAAGACCGCGTTGATTGACCGTTTTGAGGATCCGAGCGGAGACTTGCTCGAGCGCATGTGGGATGTGGAGTGGAAAAAGAACCTTGCTGATGCCGCGCTGGCGCGGGTCAAGGGGCAGGTGTCTCCAAAACAGTANCAGATTTTTGATTACTACGTCGTAAAGCAATGGGACGCCAAGAAAGTACAGGGTCATCTAGGGGTTAGCATGGCTCAGGTCTACCTGGCGAAGCACCGGGTGGGCACTGTCTTGAAACGGGAGTTGGCCAAACTGGAAAAGCATGCAAAACAGTAAGGTTCGCCCACAGCCCACGATCCCGGATCATGAGGTTCTAAGAAAAATAGGCGGTGGCGCCTATGGTGAGGTATGGCTTGCCCGGGGAGTAACGGGTGCGCTTCGGGCAGTGAAGGCGGTCTGGCACAATGATTTTGAAGATCAGCGTGGTTTCGAGAGAGAGTTTGAGGGAATCCTGAAATATGAGCCGATCTCCAGAGATCATCCCGGGCTCGTCCATATCCTCCATGTCGGACGGGCGGAGGTTGAAGAGGAGCCATTCTATTATTACGTGATGGAGTTAGGGGATGATGTTGCCACGAGTCGTGACATTAATCCGGTGGAGTATGAACCACGCACGCTGAGAAGCGATATGAAGGAGGCCCNGGGGAAGGGACTGGCGGTAGAGGATTGTATTACCTGTGGCCGAACACTGGCAGAAGCACTTCAGCATCTCCACGAGAATGGCCTCGCTCACCGGGATGTGAAGCCCTCCAATGTNATCTTTGTCGATGGCAAAGCCAAGCTGGCTGACATCGGTCTGGTGGCCCTGCGGGGACAGCAGACATTTGTTGGCACTGAGGGATTCGTTCCTCCAGAAGGACCGGGTTCTGCTCAGGCCGATGTCTACAGTCTCGGAAAAGTGCTCTACGAAATGGCAACCGGGAAGGATCGTCTGGATTTTCCCGAATTGCCGGAGGAGCTGCCTGAGGGGGTAAAGCTGAAGAGGTGGCGGGCGCTGAATTCGGTGATCTGCGATATTTGTGAACCGAGAATCTCAAGGAGAAAGATCAGGAGAGCAGCGGATCTGGGGCATGAACTCTACCGGCTTGAGCAGGGTCGTTCGCGACCATTCAAGAGACGCATTGGTCTTATGAGTGGGGTGCTTGCAGCTTGCGCCGCAGTGGTTGGCCTTGGGCAGATGATTGGTCTCAAGCCCATTCAGATGGCTTCTGAATCGGGATCGCTGGAACCTCCCCCACTACAGNTGAGGAGTGTAACAATTCTAAGCGACCCCCCGGGTGCTACCGTCTACAGTGAGGACGGCGAAATTCTCGGGCTCACTCCTCTCGATCCGATGGATTACCCTGAGGGGAGCAACCTTACCTTTACCCTCAGGTTGAAGGGCTATCGGCCGCAAACCGTAACGGAAAGCGTCAGTGAGAAAGGAGCGGTGATTGGGCCGAGTCTCGTGGAATTCAATCCTCCTCGGAAACTCGAGCCGTGGGTCGATGTCTTTGGAACTACGTATCAGCCGGAGGAAGATTATCATATCAGCCAGTATTACGTGACCGCGGAGTCTTGGGACTACTTCCAGCAATCAACTGACACGAAAACGGGCGTGATTCAAACCCTTGTTGAAAACGGAATTGAAAGTGAGGTTGTCCTCGTCAATGAGAGGGAGGCTCGTGACTATGTAAAGTGGCTTGAGGAACAGTGCAGGGACACGCATCTCGAAGAAGATCAGTGGCTGGAGTTCAAGTTGGACAGGCGGGCTTTTCTTGGGGGGAGTAGCTCGGAGGAACCGAAGAAAAGGAGGATACACCCCTTCCATGCTGTAGTGCGAACCACGGCCTATGCCTACCTGAGGCTTANAAGTAAGCCTGCCGGTGCTGAGGTTTATGTTCAGAGAACATATAAGGGGCAGGTTTACTCACAAAACCTTGGGCAGACACCCCTGATTGGAACNGACGGGGAAGAGCGAGGAGTGCAGGTGGAGCTGAACCCAAAGGGACAGGGTGCGCTGAAGCTCATAGTTGAACTTCCAAGATTCCGCCGTTACGAGCGACCTCTTACCCTGCGGATGGATCAGGTCACGGATGAGATCGTCGTGACGCTTCAGCGAGAGAACCTGTTTGATTATCCACGGGAACCGCTCGAGAACAGCCTGGGCATGCAGTTCATTCCGGTTCAGGAGGGTCTGGAGTTGCTCGCGAGCATCTGGGAGACGCGGCAAGGCGATTTTGATGCTTTCCTGGAAAGCATGATTGAGAAAATTCCGCTTCCCAGGCGAATTGATAAAAGCCCAGAAGCGGATTACGCGCGTTTTATCAATGAGTGGACTGGGAAGTTCAGCCCGCCCCTTCCACCCGATTTTGCGGACGATGGAGCATACGGTCCTGATCACCCCATCGTGAATGTAACAAGAGAGGATGCGGAGCTCTTTTGCCAGTGGCTGACTCTTCGAGAACGGAAGGAGGGCGCAATCGGGGGCGGGCACCATTATCGTCTACCGACTGATGCGGAGTGGAGTATTTTCGTGGGGCTCGGTGATGAGATAGGGGAGTGGCCCATGGACAAGCACGGGCAGGCCGAGCGATATTTTTGGGGTCCACAGATGCCCCCGCCAGTGAGTGGGGGAAATTTTGCAGATATAAGCCTCGCCAGTCTCAGTTCGCGCGAGGCGGATGGACATATTCTTGGTTACGAGGATGGTGCTGCTTTCACGTCTCCGGTGGGAAGCTATGCCGGAAGGCCAGTGGGGACACACAGGATGTATGATCTTGAGGGAAATGTACTGGAGTGGGTTGCGAGCGATTACAGTGCCTTCGGCCAGTATGACGTCGCCCGTGGAGCCTGTTGGAAAAGCTTTGATGCCAATCACCTTAAAGCCTCAGTGAGGCAGCCAGTGCGCAAACCGTCCCAGAGCCGTGGGAGCATAGATACCTCTGGGCTGTATGGCTTCCGGGTCGTCCTTGCCAAAGTGCCAGTGATCGTAGACAACGAAGAAGAAGCCGAGAATCCAACCGAAGAACCAACAGAGGAATGATAGAGATCGCGATCGATTACGAGGGAAAGCTCCGATGTTCAGCAACTCACGGTCCCTCGGGCAAGGTCCTCTCCACGGATGCACCGGTGGATAACAACGGACTCGGTGAGGCCTTTTCGCCGACTGATCTTGTCGCCACAGCTCTTGGCACGTGTATGGCGACCGTGATGGGGATCGTCGCCGAACGAAAGGAGATCTCGCTCAAAGGGATGAAGGTTAGCGTAGGGAAGCATATGTCTGAGGACGCTCCGCGGAGGATCTCCCGATTGGATATCGATATTCACATGCCTGTCGCCGGCGATCATCCAGGACGCCAACTGCTGGAAAGTGCGGCCCTCGGATGTCCGGTGCATCATAGCATTCACCCGGAAATCGAGGTGGTGATGAATTGGTACTGGGCGTAGGGCGAGCCTCGGAAGGCGAGAGCATACTCCAAAGGGACAGAGGGCTCCTCGGGAGAGGGGGCTGAGGGCCAGCGCCGCGCCGTTGAGGCTGAATTTCCGTCATGCGGTGGTTTTCCTATTGCATTTGTAACAAATTATCCCAGAATTATTAACATAACCTACTTGATCAAGTAACTAATGTTTAAGCTTCCGAGTGATGCGCCTTTTGACGGGCCGCAACGCGAGATTCTCTCAGGATTCCTGGGAGGATGTAGCTCGGAGCAGCGTTCTTGGCTCGGGAAGCTCCTTAGCCCTGCCCGCAATGGGTCCGCGTCGGGCCCCAGGGCCGATCTGCTTGTGCTTTATGGAACGGAATCCGGCAACTCGGAGGATCTAGCCGCCCGGAGCGCGAAGCTTGCCAAGGCAAGAGGTTTCAAGGTTTCGATGAAGAATATGTCTGAGTCGGTGCCGGAAGATCTAACTCGAGCGGGGTGCCTGCTCGTTGTGGTGAGCACCTGGGGAGAAGGTGATCCCCCAGAGAGTGCCGAGGATTTCCATAGCTCCCTGATGGCAGGCGGGCTCGACCTTAGCGCGGTCAAGTATTCCGTCTGCGCCCTNGGAGACACGAGCTACGAGCATTTTTGCCAAGTCGGTAAGGAAGTAGANGAGCAACTCGAAGTGCTCGGAGCTCAGAGGGTAGCTCCCCGGGTGGATTGTGATGTGGACTTTGANGATTCCTATGGGCAATGGGTGGAGAGAGCCCTGGAGGGACTTGGTGGATCGGTCACAGGGTCTTCAGACTCCGGGAGTGNTTCCGCTGCGGTCATTACNGAGGACTATGGAAAGAAAAATCCTTTCCCTGCTGAGCTCCTCGACAAGGTGTTATTGAACGCCTCCGGCTCGGCGAAGGAGACATGGCATCTGGAGCTGAGTCTTGAAGGTTCGGGCCTCAGTTACGAGGTTGGGGATTCTTTGGCGGTGGTCCCAAAAAATGCGGATGACGTGGTTCAATCGTTTCTTCAAGCCGTCAATTTGACTGGGGAAGAGAAGGTGACGACTCGCTCCTCTGGCGAGAAAGTCCTGCGAGAAGCCCTGAGAGAAGATTACGATATTACGGCTCTTTCTCGNAAGGTTGCGACCGCATGGCAGAAACATTGCGGCTCCCCGNAGCTGGAAACCTTGCTTGATGAGGAGAACCGGGAGCAGTTCAAAGATTGGAGTTGGGGGCGGCAGATTGTTGATCTTCTAAGGGATTTCCCGGCGGCGANGACAAATGGNCAGCAGTTGGTTGATATCCTGAGGGGACTGCCCGCTCGCCTCTACTCGATTTCTTCCAGTCCCCGGGAGCATGAGGGGGAGGTTCATCTNACGGTAGCCGCAGTACGGTATGAGGGACATGGTTTCTCGAGGAAAGGGGTAGCTTCGACCTGCCTTGCTGATCTGGTGTCAGAAGGGGACACGATCCCTGTTTATGTGACTCCTAACAAGCGATTCAGGCTTCCTGAGGATCATAGCCGGCCCGTCATCATGGTCGGGCCGGGGACCGGAGTCGCTCCTTTCCGTGCTTTTGTGGAGGATCGGTCGACNCGGCCGGAGAGTGGGCCAAGCTGGCTGATATTNGGCGATCAGTGCTTTACCTATGATTTTCTTTATCAGCTCGAATGGCAGGATCACCTCAAGTCCGGAGCGTTGACTCGTCTTGATGTCGCGTTTTCCCGGGATCAGCCGGAAAAGATCTATGTGCAGGACCGCATCAGGGAAAAGGGGCGAGAGATATGGGAATGGTTGGAAAATGGAGCTCACTTCTATGTCTGCGGGGACGCCTCTAGGATGGCTCCGGACGTTCATGGAGCACTCCTGGAGGTAGTGGAATCATGCGGAGGACGAACTGCCGAGGAGGCGGATACCTATCTCGGCGAGTTGAAGAAGAGCGGACGATATCAACGAGATGTTTATTAATTCCAGACTTCAGGAANATGAGTACGGCAGACCGTAAACTAGCTGCGAATGAAGGTATCAAGGACCGTAGTGATTACCTGAGGGGAACAATCGCGGAAGGGCTTGCGGATCTTTCCACCGGTGGAATTTCTGCAGACGATCAACAATTGCTCAAGTTTCATGGATCATATCAGCAGGACGACCGGGATACCCGGGCTGCCCGGCGTAAGCACAAGCTGGAGAAGGCTTTTTCGTTTATGATCCGGATCCGGGTTCCCGGAGGGGTGTCGACNCCGGAGCAATGGATTGAGGTAGACCGCATGGCGACGGAGTATGCCAACGACACCATAAAACTCACCACGCGGCAGGCTTACCAGCTCCATGGAATCATAAAGAGCAACCTGAAGCGGACAATCCGGGAAATCAATGAAACCGCACTCGATACCATTGCTGCCTGTGGCGATGTGAATCGGAATGTGATGTGTAATGCGAATCCCGATGTCTCGGCGCTTCACGCCGACATACTGGAGGTATCAAAAGAGCTCAGTGATCACCTTACTCCCGCTACCGGGGCGTATCACGAAATATGGCTCGATGGAGAAAAAGTGGAGTCGAGCATGCAACAGGAGGAGCCTATTTACGGAAAACACTACTTACCTCGAAAATTCAAGATCGCGGTTGCAATACCACCCAACAACGACGTCGACGTCTTTGCCAATGATCTCGCCTTTATAGCGATTACCGGGAAGAATGGCCTTGAAGGATTCAATGTGGCGGTAGGAGGAGGGATGGGCATGACCCATGGCCAGGAGGAGACTTATCCAAGGGTCGCGGATGTGATTGGATTTGTATCGACTGAAAAGGTTGTGGANGTGGCAGAGAAAATCGTGCTCGTCCAGCGGGACCATGGTGACCGGCATGAGCGCAAGCACGCCCGGCTTAAATATACTGTCGACGATCATGGAGTGGATGGTTTTCGTGATCTCGTTGAGGAGCGTCTAGGCTACAGACTGGAGCAGGAGCGTCCCTACGAGTTTACCGAGAATGGCGACCGTTATGGATGGTCGAAAAATGAGGATGGCAGTGCAAACTATACATTTTACGTCCCAGGAGGACGGGTTTGCGATACTGCCGAAGCCCGCTGGAGAAGCGGGTTTCTCGCGATTGCCAGAATGCTGGAGGGTGAGTTCCGTCTGACGGGAAACCAGAATCTCGTCGTGGCGAAGATTTCCAGGGAACAGCGTCCGGAGGTGGAAAAATTAATAGCAGAATATGGGCTGGATACTCACGAGCGCCACACTGGGTTGCGACTGCACTCCCTTGCCTGTGTCGCCTTGCCGACATGTGGCCTCGCTCTGGCAGAGGCAGAACGGCATCTTCCTGATCTAGTTGCCGAACTCGAAGAGGTTATTGAAGAGTGTGGACTCAGGCATGACGCAATAACTATTCGAATGACTGGATGTCCCAATGGTTGCGCGAGGCCATACATAGCAGAGATCGCTTTTGTAGGACGGGCTCCTGGCAAATATAATGTCTACCTAGGGGGAGGGTTCTCGGGGCAGAGGCTCAGTAAACTATATCGTCCGAGTGTGAAGACTGAGGGCATTAGAGATCTTCTTGAGCCTGTCATTCGGGATTACGCTGGTAACCGGGAGGAGAAGGAGAGTTTCGGAGATTTTGTCATTCGGAAAGCCTACGTGAAGGCGACGACCAACGGGTTGGACTTTCATCAGGACATTGCAAGCGAGGACCAATGAACCTGCCACGGATCATGAGAGCGGAACAACAATCTAAGAAAGGAATTGATAGCGAAATGGTCTCTCTCAATGCGGAGCTCCTTTCTCTTGAGGCCGGAGAGCGGATCGAGTTTCTTGCGGAGAGATTTACTGGGCGAATTGTGGCAACCACGAGCTTTGGCTTGCAGTCGGCGGTGATGTTGAAGCTGCTCAGAGACCATGCGCCGAGCATACCGGTCATCTTTATAGACACGGGATATCTGTTTCCTGAGACGTATCGCTATGCCGCCCTTCTCGAAGAGGAACTGGATTTCAGGGCACATGTATATATTCCGCGGGTGACCGCGGCCCGTCAGGAGGCTCTCCATGGAAAACAATGGGAGGATGATCCGGAAGGTATGAATAACTATGCCCGAGTGCACAAGGTTGAGCCAATGAACCGGGCCCTGCAGGATCTGGGTGCGGATGCCTGGATCAGCGGCCTTCGGCGTGAGCAGTCGAGGGGTCGTTCACGGCGTGAGATCGCCGAATTACAGGCAAGAACCCTCAAGGGCTATCCGATTATTGATTGGAATGATGAGAGGGTAGAAAATTTTATCAAGAGTAACGGCTTGCCGCAGCATCCTTTGGCATCGGCAGGTTATGTTACGATGGGAGACTGGCATTCAACCAGTCCCGGTAGCACAAGCTCGAGGGAGTCGACGCGGTTCAAGGGCGAGAGNTTTGAATGTGGTCTGCATCTCGAATCGGGCCAGCAGGATTTTCAGATATAATTCATTGAAGCGGGACAACATGAGAGATAGGNGTCCCGTCGAGAAAAACCAAAACCANTAGAATAATGANCGTAATTTCGGGAAACATGGTCGATATGGTCGGGAATACCCCGATGGTGAAACTGAATNGCATAGCCGACGGCTGTAAGGCTGAGGTCGTCATCAAATCGGAAGGATATAATCCGCTGCTCAGTGTGAAGGACCGCATAGGCAAGTCCATGATTGAGGCAGCGGAGGCGGCGGGGCTCATCAAGCCCGAAGGCACAATAATTGAGCCTACCTCCGGCAACACCGGAATTGCCCTTGCCTTTGTCGCNAGGTCAAAAGGCTACCGGTGTGTTCTGACCATGCCTGAGACGATGTCTATTGAGCGTCGAGTGCTGTTGAAAATGCTGGGGGCGGAGATTGTGCTCACCCCGGGACCCAAGGGAATGGGAGGTGCGATTGCCAAAGCCAAGCAGCTTCTTGAAGCGGATCCGGATGCTTTTGGTCCCAGTCAGTTCGACAATCCCGCCAACCCTGAGGCTCACCGCAAAACCACGGCCGAAGAGATCTGGCGTGATACCGGTGGTGACATCGATGTGTTTGTCTCGGGCGTTGGAACAGGTGGAACGATTACGGGCGTCTCCGAGGTAATCAAGTCCCGCCGGGACCTGCATACGGTAGCAGTNGAGCCCTCTGCCAGTCCGGTGCTTTCCGGGGGTGACCCGGGACCACATAAGATTCAGGGAATCGGTGCCGGGTTTGTTCCCGGAAACCTCAACACCGATATCGTGGATGAGGTTGTGCAGGTCTCCAATGAAGATGCCTTCGAAACTGCTCAGCAGCTCTGCCTGCTTGAGGGATTTCCTGCTGGAATTTCGAGCGGCGCNACAATTTGTGCTGCGCTGCAGGTCGCGAAGCGTGACGAGATGGCCGGAAAGAGGGTGGTCGTAATTGCGGCCAGTACGACGGAGCGCTACCTCAGCACTCCTCTGGCGGAGAGTGTGAGGGAAGAGGTGGCAGCTTTGCCAGTCTCGGAGATATAGNTATCAGATGAAATACATCGGCTCGCCAGCCTCCGAGGCCATTGATTCCANGGTGATGCTACCCANTCGTTCATCCACTATTTTGGCCAGACCGTGCCACACCTCACTAACGGCGGCTCCGGATGCCCCGGAACTATTTCCCGGGTTAGCGAGAAGTCCTGGTTCTGCGGCCTGGACGACTTCGCGGAGTNAAATTCCGGCGGGTGACCGCGNCAACAAATATCCTCCTGCCTTGCCCCTTCGGCTGTCAACCAGACCGGATCGCTTCAGATCATTGAGGATCTGCACCAGAAAGCTGGCCGAAATATCTTCCTGCTGGGCAATGTCCTCAAGCTTCACCACCGTGCTTCCATCATAATGTCTGGCAAGGCAGACTAACGCCCTGCAGGCATACTCCAGTTTCTGGGAAACCTTCACCGATAAAACGTAAGCATATGTCCAATACCGGCACCAGTCCACAATCTGCAGATTCCCCGGAAGAGGCGGAAAGGAGGGTGAAACTTCTCTGGAAGGAGCTACGGGTCCGCGCGGAGGAAGTCGCTGCCGAGGAACCAGGTCTCAATGCCCTTCTCAAGGAGGTGATTCTGGATCAGGAATGTCTTTCCTCTGCTCTTGGAATACGACTGGCCCGGAAGCTTGCCCGTCAGGATTCCCCGATTGAGAATCTGGTTCCACTGCTCGCGGGCTTGCTCCGAGGCAATCCGAGTCTGGTCCAAAGTGCGACCTATGATCTGGAGGCGATCAAGGAGCGGGATCCGGCATGCACATCGACTCTTGAACCCCTTATCTACTACAAGGGCTTCTTCGCTATTACCACTTACCGAATCGCGAATCAGCTCTGGCATGATTCACGTCGCGCCATGGCTCTCTATCTTCAGAGCCTCGCAAGTGAGGTTTTCAGTGTTGATATCCACCCTGCAGCTACCATCGGATCGGGAATCCTCCTCGACCACGCGACGAGTTTCGTGGTGGGAGAAACGGCGGTCATAGAGGATAATGTTTCCATTCTACATGAAGTGACCCTCGGAGGTACAGGTAATGAAGTCGGAGCAAGACACCCGACAGTCCGCTCCGGAGTTCTGATCGGGGCTGGTGCCAAGATCCTTGGTCCGGTTGAGATCGGGGCTGGTGCCAAGATCGGTGCAGGAAGCGTTGTGCTCGGGGATGTTCCCCCTCGCACCACCGTAGCAGGTGTACCTGCGGAAATCGTCGGAGCCAGCAGGGAGAAAAGTCCGGCCTTCGCGATGAACCAGAGTCTTGAAGTGGATGAAAGTCTGAAATCCTCGGGGTTATGAGAACCTGAACGAGGATTCGGAGAGTCTCACTTTCTCCTTTTTGCCCTTTCAAAGCGCGAGGAGCGATCCGTCTGTCTGGAACGGCCCGGGAGAGGGGGCTCTACGGAGGACGATGATTGATTACTTGAGGGCTCCCTCGCATCCAGTTCGGAAGGCTCCGCCAAATCTGCTTCTCGAGTGGCAGTGGGNTCTGGAGGACGTTCTTCTCGTCTGTCTCTGCGGGCGATTGCCTTCCTCCGCCTTCGTGATTTTCTGGTCGCTGCTCCCGCCGGAACGAGAACAGGGATTCGCCAGCCCATCCGTGTGATGAGCGCATCAAGCAGGACCGTGAACAGTAAGATGAGAAGGAGTGGAATCCGGACCGTGGTTGAGGAAGTTGAGGGCGGACGGATCCACGCCTGCGACAGATCGACCAGTTCCCGACCGCCACTCAGTCGTGCCACTTCCCTGAGTTCGGAAAGGCGTTCGGGCTCAAAGGCCCATTCCGCTGAATTGGCTACTGCAACCGGACCAAATGGAAGTGCGTGGGACCCAGCCTGAACAGCTCCGCGTATAACCTGTCCTTCAGCAAGCTCGCGGGTTATTGAAAAATGCCCGGGTGCAACTCGTTTCCACGCGACTTCGTAGGGCTCTCCGCCCCCTTGGCCCTCGACCAGTTTTATCCGGGGAGGATTTTCTGCCAGACGCTGGTTCCAGTCCTCACCCTCATAGAGCAGGTCTACCGTAAGTCGTGTTCCCTCGAGTCGATGTCGTATTCCGAGACCCGGCGGGGTTTCCGATCCCATGAGCCAACGCGTGATCGTTTGGACAAAATCTCCATAGTTGTTCCAGGAGCGGATTTTTTCGGAATACTCCCCACCAAGGGGAAAAGAAACAGCCATGCATCGTCCGAGACCCCGTCGCCAGTGTGCGACCAGAGGTCCCAGATAATCGTCATCGGCGACAAGGGAAGTTGTGGCCAGTTCCTTGGAGTAAGACAGGTTGTAGCCGTCGACCTCAGGCAGGAAATCAAATGTCTTGGGCGATATTTCCGCCCATTGCCCGGTGGCGACAGTTGCTACCGGTTCCTTGATGAAGGATGAACGTGCTACGGTAACTGTTTCCTGAGCAAATATCTGCGGAATCTCGAGAGGCTGGTTGGTGAAAAACATCCGGCCGTTCCCAAGAGTTGCAATTGCTTCGAGAAGTGCGGCATCCGAATCTGCCCTTGTTCCCAGTCCAATCACTGAGACGGTCCCTTCATTTTCCGTGATCTCCTGAAGAAGCTGGTGATAGTTCCCGGGTTCCTCAGAGTCCGCAGCATCAGAAAAAAGAATGATGTGGCGCGTCCCAAGTTCAGTCTTTTTGAGTTCATCCCAGGCAGCCTTGAGTCCCCGGTAGACGTAAATTCCTCCTCCCCGTGACTTCACCCTGCGCGCGGCCGTCATCCATTGGGCCTTCTTGTTTCCTACTTCGGTGAGCCGAATGATACTGTGAGCCTCGCTGTCAACGGCGTGAATCGAGATCTGGTCCCGGGACCCGAGCAGGTCTATCGCCTTGGCTGCTCCCGTGTTGGCAAGTTGCATCTTGGTGACCTGGTTTCCGCCCTGATCCACGGTCATGCCCATTGATCCGGACCTGTCCATTACGATTGCCATGGCCACTGCAAGCTTGCGGTGCTCATTCTTCAGCTCCATGGAGACCGGTAGAAGTGGGTCGATAGATGATTCGAAATACCCGCCCGAACCAAAGGATTGCTTCCCTCCAGCCATGAGAAAGCCACCACCCTGTTCATGAACGAAGAAGTGCAGGGCAGCCAGAAAGTCCCCCGGAATTTCAAATGCGGGGACATTATTAAATACCACCGCACGAGTTCCCGACAGTTGTCCCACATTAAGTTGCAGGGGCTCATTTATAATCTCTACCGTAAAGCCCTGCTGGGAGAGAGCCCCGATGAGGGGATCATCCCTATACTTGGTCACGAGGAGAACGCGTGGCCCCCCGGTTACTTCAATCCAGCGCTCGGCCCTGTTATTTCCGGGGTGAGCATCTTCCGGGGGAGTAATGTGAGCACTATACCTGTAAGACCCGACTTCTGGCAGACGGTCGGTGAACTCGACCTTTCCTACGCCCCCGTCGAGAGTAACCATGATGTTCTCGCCGATGAGATTTCCGTTCCTCATGATCTGCATGGGAACTGTAATGTCATTGAATCCACGTACTGTGATTCCGAGGACAAATGGTTCTTGTGCCTGGACACGCATCGGGGTCCGGATTGCCGCGATACGGAAATCCTCATTCGTTTCTTCACGAATGAGGCGGAAATCCAATGGAATCCCTCGGGCCTTCAATTTGGCCGCAGCCGCGACGAGAGGTTCGGTGGCATAGCCATCGGTAAAGGCAAGAATTCTGCTGGGACGATCATCGTCTGCCAACGCGAGCACGTTTTGAATAGCGAGGTTCGTGCGGGTGAGATTTCGTTTCCCGGTGAAAACAGCAGAGTCGCCGCGACCCTGCTCCAGCACTTCAGCCGCGTAATCCACGAAGGTGAGCTGGTCTTTTCGAGAGGGCTTTGCCTTCCGAAGGAGTTCACGCCATTCCGGAAGTCCTGTGTCGACCAGGTCCTCGGTAGACTCCGAACGATCGAGCAGAACCCAGAGATCGAGGCTGTCCTGCGCCTTGTCGAACCGGGGATCCGCGAGGAGGACGGTAGCTGTTATCAGGGCAAGCACTCTGAGAGGCCGCCACAGCTGAAGACCGGGCCAGAACCATCCGGTTAGAAGAAAGGCTCCTATCAAGAGAAACCATTCTGGAGCATCAAAGGGCATCGTGTCTGAAGGAAGATAAGGAAAAGAAGAGAGCGTCAGGGAATCACAGGGGCGCTGGAGTCATGCTCCTCCTCGTCCTTGGGGCGATCCTTGATAAAGGACCATGAGACAAGAAGGGAGACGATGACAAGGACTGTCCAGAGGCGCCAGAGATGATCTTCGCGGGTCGTCCTGTCAACCGCCTCTCCGCCCAATGCAGAGATTCGTTCCTCGGAAAGGCAGTCCTGCAGATCAGCCTCCCGGGTATCAGCAAAATGACATCCGGATTCCAGCAGTAGCTCATCGCCCTGCCTGATTTCGAAGAATCCCGGAGTGTCGGGAGCCCTAAGAAAGCTGGCCTGTGCCACTGGGATTATCACAGAGTCCTCGTCGGCGACCTGATCACCAGAGCCGAATTGGGTCACAACAAGAGGGGGAGATTCGGGGCCTTTCCGAAACGCAATGTCGATAGGCTGTCCCATCTCCGTGTTCAGGGACTCTGAGGCTACCTTCAGTTCACGAAGGCTCTCAGTGAATCGGTGAAGCAGCAGGGCAGTGCACTCGAGCTGCTCCGCATTTGACAGGGTCAGATCAAAATTGAAGATCAGCTGCTGAATACGGCTTGGGCCGTCGCTTTCCGAGGTTTGTGGAGAGACGGAGGTGCGTAATGCAATCAGGGGTCGGTTGCCCTGCCAGAGGAGAATCTCATCGTTCTCGCTGAGTTGGATCTGAACGGAGTCGCGTATCAGCAGGGTCTGCCAGTTTACCCCATCCATGAGGGGATGTTTCTTCGCTACAATTCGACCCCGCAGAAATTTCCCGCTCCTTGTCGCCTCGTTTACCGTTATTATGCTGTTTCCCGGAGGAAGGGACGGCTGAAGTGGGTCGTAGGTCAAAAGGGACAGGTCTGCCTGGGCCTGGTTGCCTGTAGCCTCGATATTACGGAAGCCGATGAACTTATTCCCGATACCCTCATAATTCCCGGTCAGTCCCTGGTAGCACTTGAGGACCTTGGGGCGTGGTTTCACAATGTGGAGCTGGTCATCCAGATGGAAGTCATCGGGAGAAACCATCACTCGCAGTCTCGTCGCGTTGGACGGAAAAGTGGAGCTTATCGTCGTTATTGAATTTTCCTTGAGAGTTACCTTGCGGGGCTGGCTCCTGGTCCCATCGGGGAAGACCGTACGCCATGTTCGCGACTGGATTTTTTTCGAGTAGTTGCGCAGAAGAGCCTTCCATCGGACGGAATCTCCCTCGGTCTCGAATGCCAGACCTGTGAACCCGATATTATCCATCGGCTCTCCAACCGAGAGAGAATTGGCATCGAAGGGAAGATTTCCAGCCGAGCGGTCCGTGACGTAGATCAGAATTCCTTCCCGGTTAACCCGGCTCCGGGCGAGGCGCAGGGAGTTTGCAGGTTCAATCAATCCGCTCGAGGGACTCCAGCTATCAAGGGATTCGAGGGCCTTCTCGACGTTGTCTCCTGCATAGACGATCGGTTTGTCCTCTGCGCTTTCGAAGATGTAGATCTGGAGACGGGAGGCATTACCCTGCAGGCCCGGAAGATGATCACGAAGACGATTCACCATGTTTTCCCTGAAGACGCTCATGGATGCAGAGCTGTCGAGGACGATGGCGACCTGCTGGGTAGAATTGGGTTTGATGTAGCGTGGGAGGACGAGAAGCCACGTGAGGAAAAGGACCATCAGGATTTGGAGCCATAAGGGAACCGAATTGGTGAGCCGGTCGAAACGGCGGCCGCTGACGGACTCCCGCTGAGTACGCGCGAGAAGAAAAAGAGTGCTTACTGGAATCACCTTTGCCTGCCGTTGCAGGAAGTGAATCAGGATAACCACCGGAATCCCAAGGAGGGCAAAAAATCCTGCAGGATTTGTCAGGATGATACTCATCAGTGCTCTGGCTGTCTCACCTGGACCATGAGGATTTCGTTGCTCTCACCCTCTGTAATTCTCCAGAGAGGTGGCCTTTTTCAACAGGGGAGGGAGATTCAACTGGCCTTCTTCGCTTTGGGACCTTTCTGCAGCAGGGCGTGATGAATCTGGGCCACCTTTCCCATGTAGTGATCCATCTGGTAATCAGTTGCGGCCTTTCGCATGTGATGAGCAGCTTTCTCGCTATCATCAAGTGCTTCGTAATAGAGACCGAGATAAAGATGAGCGTAACATAGATTGTTCCGCAGGCCCACCTTGTCTGCTTTGGACTCGGTTGCGGCGGCAAGGACCTCTTCGGCAGAGCCCGTGCCCTTGAAGAGAGCATGAACCTCCTTCAGGGGAATACGGCGATCTCCTGCATACGGATACATCGATTTCCGGGCTTTCTCGATTGACCCGCCCTCTGCTTTAACGGCGCAGATAAAATGCCAGACTGCATTTTCCACATCCCTTCCGTTCACGGTCTGATGAATTTCAAATTGAGCGACACCTTCCTTGAACCTGCCTGCGTAGTAGAGAGCGATTCCTCTTTGCCAATGATGCGGAGCCTGCTGGGGAACCAATTCGACAACGCGATCCCAGTCTTTTAGCGATTCGGAGATCCGCCCGGCAAAAAAATGTTCGGTTCCGCGCTCATTGAGGATACGAGGACTCTCTTCCTCGGTACCCGCAGGATTTTCTCCGTGAAGGTGGAGAGACGTAGTGACTGCAGCGAGCGCGCAAAGAATTTTCCTCATTGGGTTACCTTCACCATTCTATCACCGCGTTGCAACGCTCAAGGACAACTAAATGATTTGATGTTACGATTCATATGTCACGAGTCGATCAGTTGGATACTTCAAGAGCGCCTGTCGGGATGGCTTCGTTATGAAGTCCCGATTCGAGGGAGCCCTCCGAATCCACCCGCGCGAGAATGGCATGGTAGCGGCGGGTTGCTGTTTTCCAGATGGAGAAGTGGTTCGAGTAAGCCTTCTTATAGCGGGCAAGGACAGCGGGTTCGATTCTGTGAGGGTGGCGCGTCTGTTGTTCAGCATCAATGAACTCGTAGTTTCCCTGCCAGTCAGGATCGGACTCAGAGCGAGCAAAGGGAGCGAAAATCACGGGGCTGCCCTGCCGTTGGCCGAGAAGGCGAATCAACTCTGCGGGATCACCGGAGAACAGAAGGTCTGACAGGAGGACCCGGAAGGCATTCGCCCGGAAAGGAATACCGGAGAGGTCGAGGGCAAGACCGGAGTCTTCTTTTTGAAGGGATTCAGTGGCCTTAATCCAGTGATGGTTGTAGACCGCGTCTGGCGGAAGGACTCTCGTATTGTTTCCAACCACGAGATGAATCTGGAGAGAGGCTCCTGACCTGACGGCGCTTTCCACCATAAAATAGAATAGCTCTGAGCACCGCCGGGCCTTGGACGGCTCAAAAAACATGGACCCGGAAACATCAAAGACNAGGTCGACAACGGGGCGCACCTCCTCCCGGTACAGTTTCATGGTGTAATTGCCTGTGCGGGCGAAAGCCTGCCAGTTTATATGGCGTGGGTCATCCCCGGGCGCATAATTTCGATGGTCCTGAAAGTCGAGGGATGATCCGACACCCGCGCCTTGGAATTCCCCGGCCTGCCCCCTCCAGACCCGGGAGCGCAGAGGTAATCTGAGTTTCTCGGCACAAACCGCCGCCGAGGCGGATACTTTTCGCAGGGATTCGAGTTCCAATTTCTAGAAGGGCAGGGTTGTCAATGGTGTGAATCAGAATCTCCAAGAAGGGAGTCATCCAGGCCTTGCTGGGCCTCTGATTCCCGGACCGCGAGCTGAGTCAACTGCGGCAGGGACCTTGCAAGAATTACGATAAGGTAGAGACTGGTGATTCCTATCGCGGCGAGCAGAACGTTAGTGAGCTCTGTTGAGGGAGCCGTCCCGAGGACGAGAGGAAGCAGGGTCGCGGGGATGAAGCTGAAGATCCAGAGAAGCAATTCTCCGGATAAATTCTGGTAGATTGCCACGAGGATCAGGCTGAATATCAAAGAGAAGGCAAGGATACAGAAGTAGCCGCTGAAGCGGTTTTCAGAATTACGGGCGAAGAGTTGGATGATCACCGAAGGTAAGGCAAGAGTGCCGATGCCAATCATGGCAATCGCGTAGTGCCGGGGGCTTGGATTGGTCAGGGAGATCAGAAGGCAGAGAACCAGTGCGAGGACGATGAAAAAGATGGATCCAGTTGCCCAGCCGGGGTAGAGGAAGCGGCCCGCAATTCGGCCAAGAATCCCGAACCGAAGGAATTTCGAGCAGACTACGGAGGGGAAGTTAGCTCTTTCACTGAAGAGGTCGAGCGCAATGCAGGCTGCAATTCCCAGTGCAGTCCACACCGCTGGACCTGCTCCGGTGGGATGGAGAAGCAGATATGAAATGCTCATGATCCCAACGCCAATGAGCCTTTTACGGGTAGCCCTGTTTTCGCTGGAGGGAGCAANNGCCGTGGTGCCAAGTTCGAGAAAAAAATAGCAGATATAGCAGGCCACGACGATAAACGCGATTGCGGCAAGCGACTGGGCGCTACGGGTGAAGCTGAGCATTTCCAGAAGCAACGGAATATGCCACGCGAATCCAAAGAGGAGATAGCCCATCAACAGGGTTGCCCCACCCACGACCAGGAGCCCTCGTATCAATCCGTTGCCGACCGCCGAGATTCCCACTGTCGTCGCGGTCAGAGTGCCGGAAATGACAAAGAGAATGAACCACAGAATGAGTTGGGAAATGATCTGCATCCCGCCGAAGAAATAGGAAATGATGAGGTAAGGAAGTAATGCGCCAGCGATGAGAGCGGATTGGCTCACAATTGAGAGCCACTTCCCGAAGACGATGCGCCATGCGGTGAGGCGTGTCAGGCTCATGAGGTCGATCGTGTTTTCCCGCACCTCAGCAGCAATCGCCGAGATGCCGCGCAACGGCTGGAAGACGAGGATGCCCAGACTGTAGATGACAAGGATAAAGCCAGTGATAAATCTCCCTACGGCCGAGGGGTCATCGGCACCGAGCCCGCTCGACGCGGCAATCAGAAGAGCGAGGGCGGGAATTGCCTGCAGGAGAAGGAAAGGTATGACAAACGTTGATGTTCTAAGCCCCTGTCGAAGTTCCTTGACGAGCATGGGGCTCAACCGATCAGGGAATTCGTTCACCCGCTCAAAAGGCAGAGCGGGGAGGTCGGGAGGATTCTGCGGTGAGCTGTGCTCTGCCATACTTACGATGGGGCGGCGGGTTATGGCTCTGGAGGGGTGGAGTCCGGAGCGCTGGATCCCGCGGCCCCGGGGACATTGGGCGGGTATAAGTCGGGAGGGGCTGTTATTCCCGCTCCTCCCTGCTCCAGTTGTCCTAGAATATCGATGAAGGCATCCTCAAGGTTTCGCTCCTCCCTGTGGAATTCTATCACGGGGATACCATCCCTGACCATTCTCCTGAGGACGTCGGCGGCTCTGGCCGGTTCTGGATCAGGGAGCCGTAATCGGGCGCCCTGTTTTCGAGTCTCAACTACTTCCACTCCGGCGTTCAGGACGACCCAGTCTGCGACGGAATCGGGGTTGCCATGAACCTGCACATCGTAAAAGACACCGCCAGTCTCGTCGGAGCCATACCGGAGAGAATCCGCGTCCCCGTGATGCACAATGCGTCCTGCGTTGATGAAGAGAAGGGAGTCGCACATTTCTCCTAGCTCCGAAAGAATGTGGGAAGAAATGAAGATCGTCTTCCCTTCCTCTGCCAGAATTCGGATAAGATGTTTGAGCTCTACCCGGGCCCTCGGGTCGAGTCCCGCAGCAGGTTCATCCATGATCAGGACCTGAGGGTCATGGAGAAGAGCGCGACCAAGGCAGAGACGCTGGGTCATTCCCTTTGAGAGCTTGTTGGAAATACGGTCGGCCAGAGGCATGAGATCCGCAAATGCCATGACCTCCTCGATTCGCCCTTTCCGCTCTTCCCCGGTGTAACCCAATGCCCGTGCGTAGAAATCGAGGTATTCGAGCACGGTCATGTGATCGTAATTGCCGAAGTTGTCAGGCATCCAGCCAATGAGGGAACGCACCTCGTCAGGATGGTCGACGACATTGATGCCACAGATTTCAGCGGAGCCCATGGTGGGATAATCGAGGGTGGCAAGCATCCGCATGGTTGTAGTTTTTCCGGCGCCGTTTGACCCGACAAAGCCGCACACTGATCCGTGAGGAATGTCGAAGGAGATTCCGTCGACGGCCTTGAGGGCGCCAAAGTAACGGAAGAGATTACGGACTGATATTGCGGCAGACATGAATGTGATCAGGGCGACAAGATCATGGATTCGAACGGCCCCTGGCAGAGATTTGGCCGGTGATGAAAGTTGGAGCCTTCTTCCATTTCAGGCTCGACAGGCTCGCAATTCCCTCGGAGTCGTCCGCAAAGCCATAGAAGTAGCCTCGCTTGTCCCGGGAAAGTTCAAGGCGCGCCCGGTTTCGTGGCCCGAACCGCATCTGGTGCTCGTTGAACCAGGAAGTGAATTCATTCTCATCAACAGCCGTCATTGAGGTATTTCGTCCCTGTTCAACATCACTCGTGGTCCAGAGCTGTCCACCCGTATCTCGATAGAAGACTTTTCCGAGAGGGAACCCGAAGGTGGAATTGATGGCAGGATTCTCGGAGGCGCCTGCGAGGGAGATTCGCTCTCTTGAGGGTCGAATGGTCTCAAAGATGTGCCCGTGCTCGCTGCTGCTCTTGAACCAATCGCCGGTTGCCTTCAGTCCGTCTGCGNTGAGGTCCAGATTGTAGCGCCCAAAGCCTCCAGAGTTTTTATCAGTAACTCGTGCCCAGCGTGATTCCCCAAGTGCCACTGGACTCAGGTAACAAGGCTCCTCGGTAGTGAATCCGGTTGTAAGAAGAATGCCGGTACGGGCGACCTGTTCCTGTGAGATATACGTCGTGTTGTCAGGGCCAATCTCTCGAAGAACGATTCGACGCCCAGAGCCTCCAAATCCATCCTGGAGCAGGATCAGGGCAAGCAGGACAACGCTGGCACCCAGCGAGATCAGGGGCGTTGAGATGAAGAGTTTGTGACGCTTCCCTGCTCCGGCAAAGACGAAAAGGTTGATTGGACCTACAAGAATACCGAAGAGAACAAGAACGATAATGACGGTGATGATCTGAGACGTTTTTTCCCCAAGTTCCTCCTGGATTTTCCAACTTGAAAGGAAGTTCTGCCTCAGGTCAGAGACCCGTCCGCCCCCCGTTTTCTTTACGGCGTTTTCAACCATTTTCACGACCTCTGCAGCCTCGAGTCGACCATCACTGGGAAGTGGTTTGAGGAGCGCTGTTCCCCAACCCGGGTCGGCCGCAGACGATTCCCCGGCATCTTCTACGAGCCCGAGGGTCTTGAGATCTGTTCCCGGGATGGTGTTATAGATAATTAACGCGCCGCCGAGACGATTCCATTTTCGGAGGGCATTACGAGCACCCGGCGGCAACTCGTTCCAATCCTCGTCTGTCAGAAGGCAGGCATCGTAGCCACAGTANGCCCGCCAGTCGTCCGGCATGAACTTGGCGACAAAAGATCCACCAAAAAAGGTGNTCCCGCGATATGAGGAGCCTCTCGAGGAGGGACCGTAAAGATGATCCTNGGTNGCGNTATCCAGGGCGGGACCATTCGGGGTCTTGATTCTCTCGCTGTAGATCACAGAAGGCCAGATCTTGGNCGACGCCGTGCTAATCTCCGTAGTAAGTTGGTCCGACGATGTCTCGAAGGGAGCAGGAGGCCTGACCACGACGTTGATGCTTGACTGTAATTCGTTACCGTAGCGATTGCTGAAGATACTCATGACNGGAACGATCAGATCGACCCCTGCAACAGACCTCGCATTGCAGGTCACTGAAAATTGCGAATNGAGCCGGTTGTGTTTTCCGAAAGATTGATCGGAAGATTCAAAGTCGAATTGCCAGGTGAGAGCATCCGGGCTGTCATTGACAATCTTGACGCGGACCGGATGGTATCCAGATGCCGGGAGTCTCTCGAAGAGGGAGCTCATCTCAAGAGAGACCACAGGATCGCCNGATTTGCTGTAGGTCTTCCGGATGGAGAGCCCCCCGGTCTGGGCACTGACCGTTCCGGTGAGCAAGCCGTGTAGGGATAGGGTCAGGAGTATGGCAAAACGGAGCCTCATATGGCCTCGGATTCAGGTAGAGACAGATCGCTGAAGAGTTTTTGGATTTTTTCCTGCCTGGAAGGGAACTTCCTCGAGGAGGGTAGAAATGACCTCATTGCTGGTGAGCCCCTCAACCCTCGCATTATAATCAAGGATAATACGATGCCTGAGAACTGAGGGAGCCACAAACCTGACATCTTCAAAACTGGCGTGCGTGCGCTCATTCATCAGGGCGCAGGCACGAGCAGCGGCTGCGAGGGAGAGAGCTGCACGTGGACTGGATCCGAACTTGATGTTCCCCGCGGACTCGGACTGCCCCGGGTGAGTGGCATCCACAAGACGGGCAATATAATTGGCGACTACATCAGGCAGGTAAATACGTCGGACAAGGGAAAGAACATTGTCGAGCGTAGTTGCTTCCATGACGGGACTTACATCTGGCTCGGAGCCGAGGTCGCGGTCTGTGACGATGCGTTCGAGAGTATCGACATCGTTACGTGTTATCTCGAGCTTGAAAAGAAAACGGTCGAGCTGGGCCTCGGGTAAAGGGTAGGTCCCCTCGAGCTCAATTGGGTTCTGGGTNGCGAGAACGAAGAATGGCATGGGGAGCTTGTGAGTCTCCCCCAGAACAGTTACCCGTCGCTCCTGCATTGCCTCAAGGAGAGCTGACTGCGTCTTCGGAGAGGCACGGTTGATCTCGTCGGCAAGGACGATATTGGTGAAAAGTGGACCCGGCTGAAACACAAACTGCCGTGCGCCGTCCTTTTCCTGCAGGACGGGATTACCAGTAATGTCTCCCGGGAGCAGATCCGGGGTNAACTGGATCCGGCGAGTTTCCAGCTGCAGGATACGGGAAAGTCCCTTAACTAGCTCGGTTTTGCCGAGCCCCGGTAGGCCCTCAAGGAGAATATGACCACGGGCGAGAATGCCAGTAAGGACCAGCTGGATCAGTTCTTCCTGCCCGAAAATAACCTGCTGGAGAGCATGTGAGAGGGACCGGACGTGCTTTCCGGCATCGTTGACTTCGGTTTCCGAGGCGTGCTCCATGGCATTCTGGGGGCGATTCTAGCGGCGAGTTCTACTATTTGAAAAAGTTCTTCAGGGCTCTTTTTTCGGAGGGAAGAAGGGACTCCTTCCAGACCCGGGAGCCGCCCTTCGAGTCATCGTCGATAGTTCCTCCCGAGCGGAGTCCAACTTTGGCTGTGTCGACATCATGCTCGCTATCCTTCAACTCGAGGAGGTCCCCGGGCAGCGAATTAGAAAGGTCCTCTGATTTCAATCCTTCCAGGTCGCCGGCATTCAGGTCGGGAGACGCTGTTCCGAGCACGCCGGGAGCCGTGCCTGGTCCACGGTTTACTCCGCCCCGTCCTGCCTGTCTCCCGGGCGTTTCATTGGGTGTTCCCTCGTTCAGGAGATCATCCAGCCAGTCCTGATCTGATCCCTGTCCCTGCGATTCTCCCTGACCACCTGCTCCCTGGCATTGGGCACATTTCTTGGCACTCTGCTTCATGCTCTCGCGAAGCTGCTCCAGCTGTTGCGGATCCAATTGACCCAGATTCTGCAGATCGAGCTCCCTGAGCTTCTCGAGGAGTTCGCTGTTGGGTTTCATCTTACCCTGCTCGAGTCCCTGCATCGCTTCACTGAAGGCGTCCAACATACGTTCCTTCGTCAGGTTGCTCATTTCCCCCATGTTTTCCTGCAAGTTTTCGAGCGCCTGTTCGGCCGTGCGAAGGTTGCGCTCCATCTGGTCAAGTTCACCCTTATGCATCTCCAGAAGAGCATCGGTAGCCTCTATACTGGAGTGGCTATACCATTCTTCCTGATTCTGTTCCCGCAGCCGGTCGATTCGCTCTTCGAGCTCCTCGAGGTAATCTTCCTGGACGGTCTCTTCCTCGGTGAGTGACTCGATGTCGGTCTCGAGGTCTTTCCAGCCCTGGGGCTCGTCCAGAGGGAGGTTAGCTGCGTCGCTTCTCGAGGAGACTGGAAGTAGAATACTGGCGCCCAGCAGGATCAGTGCTGCGAGTGGCGGAGAGAGCAGGCGGGGCCAGCGCCAGCGCGTGCCGTCCTGAATGACCTCTGGGATGTTCGGCCATGCCGTCAAACCGCGTTCGGCAGCACTCAGTTTATTGTGCATCTGCATACTGGCCTCGATCCGGACCAGCGCATGATCCGGGGATTCAAAATTCTTGCGCGCGCGCCACCAGCTCAGGAGCCCGATGGCGAGGAAAAGGGTGAGTCCGATGGTGATGGCATGGACCCACGGGAATTCGCTGAGTTCCCGCCGCGCGATGAGGATGACACATGAGCCAGCCAGAGCGGTGACCAGGAGGGGCGCGGAGAGCCTGTCGAGCCACCATGCAAGGTTGATTTTACGGGACACCTTGCCGGCGAGTTTTTGCCATCGTATAGCTTTCGACCGCTCCGTGCTCATCAGAATACCAGATATAAACCGGTAAATCCATGAAGGCGAGGGTCTTCTGTGATCCTTTTCTGGAGAGAGGCTGACAGTCGGACAAAGCCTGTAGCCAGGGGGTGCGGTCCGGAATCAGGCCTCCTGTTCGGCGCGGGGAGCCCGGGTGAGCAATTCCCGGAGAGCATCAGCGGCGGGCTGCTCCCCAAACAGAACGCTGTGGATCGAATCTATCAGTGGCGTTCGAACTCCGCTGCGGAGGGCTACCTCGTGGATCGATTGACAGTTCGGAATCCCTTCAATAACCATTCCTGCCTCCGAAAGGGTTCGTTCCACGGTGTTGCCTTTGCCAATCGAAATTCCGGCGCGGAAGTTTCGCGAATGGTGCGAGTAGCATGTGGCGATCAGATCGCCAACGCCCGAGAGCCCGGTGAAGGTGTCGGGGTGCCCCCCCAAAGCCGTCCCAAGACGAATCATCTCGGCCAGTCCTCGAGTCACAAGACCGGCGGTAGCATTATCCCCCAGTCCGAGTCCGGTGGCGATACCGGAGGCAATGGCGAAGACATTCTTCATGGCGCCACCCCATTCAATCCCGGTGAGGTCATCCGACGTGTAGCACCGGAAGGAGGGGGAACTGAACAGTCCCTGAAGATAGGCACTCACATTACGATTATCCGCACCGATGACGGTCATGGTAGCGAGGCCCTTGCATACTTCTTCGGCGTGGTTTGGCCCCGAGAGAGCAGCAAGGGGCTGCTCCGGCAGGATCTCGGTGATGATTTCTGACATTCTTTTTCCGGTTCCGCG
>PBNG01000065.1 GCA_002723015.1 Roseibacillus sp.
TCTCTATCTGAACAACGGGGTGGGCAAACTGGCAGACGGATCCTTTCAGGCGGGCCTCGCCAACTCTGACTGGACCTGGGCTGTGAAGCTTCAGGACTTCGATCTCAATGGACATGTTGACGCCTACTTCACCAACGGCGTGTCACGCAGCTTCAACAACTCTGATGACCAGCGAAGCGCTTCAGATCACATTGGCCAGACCGAGTGGGACTACTATGAGTCTCATCCTCCCCGTAAGGAGGAGAACCTGGCCTTCGCCAACCGCGGAAACTTGAAGTTTGAAGACGTGAGCAGGAAATGGGGGGTCGACCATCTGGGCATGAGCTACTCAGCAGCTACCGGTGACCTCGACGGTGACGGCGATGCCGAATTAATCGTCGCCAGCCTTGAGGAACCGGTCAAAATCTACCGGAACAACTCGGCGCCCTCCTCTCAGCGAGTGGCTATTCGACTCCGGGGGGCGGCCGGAAACCGTCACGGACTTGGAGCCAACGTCTGGGTTCAAACTGAAAACAGCCTCAAAGGCAGGTCGTTCAACCGGCGACGGGCTTCCTGTCCTCCAACGAAGCGACATTGCTCTTTGGCCTCGGAAGCAAAACCCAGATCGAACACATCACCGTCAAGTGGCAGCGGGGACACGTGCAGCGTATCGAAAACCTTGCTGCCGGTAGAACCTACCTGATTAAAGAACCTTCAACCAAACCACCCAAGTGGAGCCAACCTCTCCGGAAACGAACCCGCTATGCCCCGATTTCCTCCCCTTCCCTCCGCTCCATAGCACATCGCGAAACCCCTCATGACGACTTCGCCCTCCAACCACTGTTGCCCTACAAGCACTCGCAACTCGGTCCCGGCATGGCATGGAGTGATATCGACGGAGATGGGGATGCGGACTGTTATCTCTCTGGAGGCGCCGGCCACTCGGGAAGCCTGTCCTTGAACGAGGGCAATGGTGTATTCCGCAACCTCGAGGGCAGCGAATTCACTCCGCATGCAGGAAGGGAAGATCTCGGCTCTCTTTTTTTCGACGCNAACTCAGATGGCCACAACGATCTTTACGTTGTCAGCGGAGGCGTCGAATGTCCAGCAGGCTCCCCTGAGCTACGTGACAGGCTCTATCTNAATAATGGCANTGGTCAATTCACACACATTCCAGATGCTCTCCCGGACCTGCGAGACAGTGGTAGNTGCGTCATTGGGGCCGACTACGACCGCGATGGNGATCTGGATCTTTTTGTTGGAGCCCGGGTAATACCCGGTTCCTATCCGGTCACGCCGCAGAGTCGTCTTCTCAGAAACGACTCCACGGGAACAACTCCGCGATTCTCCGATCAGACCGCTTCTATGAAAGGACTCGGCAAGGCGGGCCTCATATCAAGCGCCCTCTGGTCGGATGCTAACGGTGATGGATGGATCGATCTCCTCCTGTGCTGCGAGTGGGGACCTGTGAAGATCTTTCTCAACGAGAAGGGAACCCTGACAGAAGCCACTGCCAAATCGGGACTCGGAAGCTACCTCGGATGGTGGAAGGGAATTGCCTCCGGCGACCTCGATGGAGACGGAGATCTGGACTACGTCGTCACGAACCAGGGCACGAACACTCCCTACAAGGCGACGAGGGAAAANCCAGAGCTCCTCTTCTATGGAGACTTTGACGGGAGCGGGAAAAAACGAATCGTNGAAGCCAAGTTCGAGGGAGCCACCTGTTATCCCCGTCGNGNGTTCAGTTGCTCAAGTGGCGCAATGCCAACCCTCCGGAAACGGTTGAAGACATTCGAGAACTTTGCTCGTTCCACTCTCGGAGATCTTTATGGCGATGGTCTCTCGGACTCTCTCCGTCGAGAGGCGAACACATTGGAATCATGTGTTCTCCTCAATGACGGAAAAGCCCGCTTCACGGTCCGTGCACTACCGCGAACGGCTCAGTTCTCACCTGCCCAGGGAGTTCTCCTCAGCGACTTGGATGGAGATGGGTTCACTGATTGTGTCCTCGCACAAAATTTCTTCGGTGCTCAGCCGGAAATCGGGCTCCTTGACTCTGGTCTGGGTCTTTT
This sequence comes from Roseibacillus sp., assembly GCA_002723015.1. Next base: position 2,055 of record PBNG01000065.1, read on the forward strand.
CCTGAGAGGACAAGGAAAGGGCATCTTTCTTCCATCCGGGCCCGACAAAAGCGGCATCAGGGTCGCAGGGGCTGCCACCGCCCTCACCACCGTAGATCTCAATCTCGATGGCCGTCCTGAAATCGCCTTCGCAGTCAACAACTCTCCCGCGATGTTCTTCTCAGAGCTTCCCGTCGCCAACCGTAGCAACAGACTTCTCGAAGTCCGCCTCAAGGGTAAACCAGGCAATCCAGTCGCTGTTGGATCCCGGATCACCGTATCCTCCCCGGCAACGCTTCAGGCACAGACCTTGGAGATTACAGCAGGGTCCGGCTATCTGGGACAGTCAGAAGCAGCGCGCTGGTTTGGACTGGGCACGGTGGCGCCTTCCTCCCAGATATCGGTTGTCGTGCGCTGGCCAGACGGCACCTCCAGCACTNCCCNGTCTGCTGCAGGCGCCGGAAAAATCATTATCCGGCAACCCTGAGAGTGCNCAGAGAACCTCTTCCAGATTCCCTCACAACCGCGCTCGACATTGGGAGCGCGAATACTGTAACCGTAGTCGGATAGAAACCCCTCCCTCCCAGCTCCGTGCGATCACACACTCCCTCCATAAGATCTCTCTTTCTATGCTACATAGCGCTGCTCGCGGCAGGATNACTCCNGGCTTCTCCTGTTATAAACGAAATTCATTATAACAACGATCGGAACTACATCGCTAACGAATTTATCGAACTCTACAATCCGGGACTTCAAGCGGTAAACCTTGNAGGCTGGAAACTCACTGGCGGTATCGAATACATCTTCCCGGAGAACTCTCTCCTTGAAGCTGGTGCGTATATTTCCATCGCGGAAAATCCCTCGGTTCTTCGATCTGAATTCCCCAGTCCACAGCGCGAACTCAGAATTCTTGGACCCTACTCAGGAGCCCTCAGTGGAGAGGGCGAAATGATCGATCTCTTGGACAATAGCGGAGAACGCGTAGACCGCGTCGAATTCGATATCGATTTCCCCTGGCCCATCGCGGCTGATGGTGGCGGCAGTTCGATGGAATTGATTAATCCTACGCTCGACAACAATCTCGGAAGCTCCTGGCGAAGCTCGGGCAGAAATGAAACCCCCGGCTCCCCCACCCCCTCCCGCGTCAACAGCGCTTTCAGCGCTCTTGCTCCACCCAACATCCGTCAGGTTCGCCACACTCCTCAGCAACCTGCTAGCACGGAAGACATGGTTATTTCCGCCAAGGTAACGGACCCCNATGGCGTCAGCGAGGTAAGCCTCGCGTATACCCTGATCCGCCCCGGGCGTTATGTTCCAGCCTTTCTGGCCAAATCCCATTCACAACTACTGAGTAACCCGACCGCTCCCCGCCAGACCAACCCCTCCTATCTTCGCAACTGGCTTACTGTGAATATGCGTGATGACGGACTCGGGGCGGACGTCGAAGCCNGCGATGATNTNTACACCGCCACTATTCCCTCCACATCCTATGACCATCGCACTCTTGTTCGCTACCGCATCACCGTGAGTGATAGCGGGGGAACTTCTGCAACAGCTCCGTTCCCAGACGATGCGTCCTTGAACTTTTCCTGCTTCGTCTACGACGGAATTCCCGACTATGTGACGACTACTCGGACCTACTCNGCTGACACCGTCCTCAGCAGCCTCCCGGCCTATCATCTTCTGACGACCGAGCAAGACTACGACCAATGCGTTGCATACGACGGAAATCAGATTCCAAGGAACAGTTACGACGCCCGCAGCGCCTTCAACTGGAGTGGCACATTCGTCTACAACGGAACCGTNTACGACAACATCGGTTACCGTCTAAGACAGAGAAATGCTCGTTATGCCAATCGAGGAAANCGTAGTTTCCGGTTTCGTTTCAACCGGGGAAACTACGTTCAGTTTCATGACATCTGGGGAGACCCCTATCCGACCAAGTGGCGCACGCTCAACTCTCACAAGATGCACGCGCGGGGAGGCACTAACTTTGGACTTTATGAAACCGCTAACTCCATCTTGTGGAATACCACTGGAACTGCCGCACCCTTCACTCATTGGTTTCATTTCCGGGTCATCAAGGACACCGAGGANGCCCCTGACCAGTATCATGGGGATTTCTACGGATTTCTTCTCGCCACCGAGGACTATGATCGGAGGTTTCTCGAGGCTCATGATCTGGAAAAGGGGAATCTTTATAAACTGAAGTCCGGATTAACAGAGGGATCAGACGTCATTCGTTACCATGCCCCCCGGGGAGCCCGGGATGGATCTGACTACGAGAACATCATTTTCAATCTGCGCCCCAACAGAAATGACTCCTGGCTTCGGCAGCACGTCGATTGGGACTCATGGTATCATTACCACGCAATCGTTGATGCGGTAAGACACTACGACGTCCAACCAAATACCGCGGAACACCTCAAGAATCGAGCTTACTACTTCAAGCCCGATCGCTCCCGCTACGGCCTTCTCCAAGTTCTGCCATNGGACTCTGACACCAGCTGGGGACCAAACTGGAACGGAGGAGAAGACTTCTGCAAGTATGCAATGGGATCGAGAGCAGAATTCAACAAGGAGTATCAAAACGTGGTCCGGGAAATACGCGATCTGGTATGGCAGCCCAACCAGATCAACGGGCTGATCGATATGCTGCAGGACCGAATCATTAGTTTTCAGCAGGCTGACCGCCTCCGCTGGACAAGTGCTCCCGCCTCCGCTGGCTCTCAGAACGATGGCGACATTCGTCTACGAACCCGCGACATGAAAATGTTCGCCTTCAACGGCGGGAGCTGGACCGGGGGGGACAGCGGGACGATGGCTCCCAACTCCCGGGATAGCGGAACATCNGGCCGAGAGGGTCGCGACGCCTACCTTGACGAGCTTGGCTTCGACCCTGCGATCCCGGACACCCCAGTTATCACCAACCTGAGCGAGCCNGGGTATCCTGCCAATCGCCTCCTTTTTGGGTCCTCCAGATTTTCAGACACCTCGGGTGGATTCGGCGCAATGGAGTATCGAATCGCCCACCATGATCCTTACACCAGGGGCGATAATACTCCATTTCCCTTCGAGTGGAGTGCCAGCTGGGAGACGGGACCACTATCAGCCTTTACCCCTGAAATTCGGCCNCCTGCCTCTGCGGTAAGAAGCGGCCTGACCTACCGCGCCCGTGTCCGCCATATGGATGACACCGGCCGCTGGAGCCACTGGTCCGAACCATTGGAGTTCCAAGTTTCAAACCCCGTCGCCAGTAGCCATCAAGAGAACCTGGTCATCAGCGAAATCATGTACAATCCTGAGGGATCCGATGATACCGAGTACATCGAAATCCATAATATCGGGTCAAGCCCTCTCGACCTCACTGATGTGAGATTCACAAAAGGAATCGATTATGATTTCGTCCCCGGCACCCTGCTTGACGCAGGCGCCTACCTTCTTGTCGTGAGAAATCGAGCGGCCTTTGAAGAGCGATACGGAACCAGCCTCCCTATCGCCGGGGAGTATCTGAACGAGGACGAAAACCGGCTCGAGAACGATGGGGAACGGATCCGGATCACTCTCGGAACGTTCCCCCTTCATGAATTTAGCTACGATGACAACCCTCCATGGCCCGAAGATGCGGATGCCGGGGGCTTTGCCATCGAACTGGCACGAACCAGTGACCATTCCGCCGACGATCCTCTTGATCCTCTTGGCCATGGCGTTGCATCGAACTGGCGACTGGGTGGCTCACCGGGCAGGTCCAGCAGTGAACTATTCCGAGGTAGTGACCCGTTCGCCGATAGTGATCAAGATGGTCTCTCCGCGTTACTAGAACACGCGCTCGCCAGCGATGACCAGAACCCCTCGAGCGGACCCGGACTAATTTCTGCTGAGAGACAGGACGGAGCCCTCACCTTTTCCTTTCAGAGAAAAATCGCTGCTGATGACATTCTTTTCTCGGTGGAGGTCTCGAGGGATCTGGTGACCTGGACCGGTGATACGGAACTTGTTTCCGAACGGGGAGGCAGCGATGGAACCTCCATCGTCACCTACAGGTCAACCCTCGAGGGAGACCATGACTCGAAGCTCTTCATGCGCCTTCGGGCAGCCCTCGCAGATCCTCTACCCTGATCGCCGTTGAAGCAAATGACTCGGGCACCGGTTCAGGGCCGATGGAACCACGCCTCTCCGGCTACGGGCTGAGAAGAGAACCCAGGCCCCTCCCATGATATTTCGAGCTCCTCCTCGCCTCCCTGCTCGAAGTAGTCAATGGTCACCGGATGAAGGCCGGCGGTTAACCGGACAAGCCCTCCTTTCCTCTGAAGTGCATGCAACCCGTCATTGTTCACCAAAAGCTTCTCCCCGATGGAGAGTCGACTTCCATCGTCGGATGAGGTGTAGAAGGTGTACAGTCCATCAGCGGGGATCTTGATAAATCCTTGGAAGCGGAGGCCATAGTTCTCGCCATCCGCCGTGCGGTAGGCCTTCTCAGTAGGAATTTCGACCACTCCATCTGCAACCGGATCCAGTTCTTCAAAATCGGGCAACGCATTCCAACTGCCTTCATAACCCCGAAATCTCAACCCACTCTCCNTGCCCTCCTCAGCGACCGGTTGAGGTAACTCCAGCTCGCCNAGCTCTACCTCGATCATCTCAGCCTTCCCGCCNCGCTGAATCCGCAGTGCTAGGCGGTTTCCCGGGGCCNTCTCCACTAGCTCAAGGTGAAAATCCACCCCATTCTTTAGCTCGCGNCCGTCTACCCTCTCAATCAGATCCCCTACTTTAACGCCCGCCCTCTCANCGGGCGAACCCGCACTCACATTCCGTACGGTTACCGGAGANCCAAGCATCTCAACCTCCATCCCCAGCAGGAATCCGTAGCGAAGCTCAGCCGACAACAGCGTTGAAAGGGTACCCGGACCCGGTCAATCGTGATCGCAAAGTTGATATTTTCACCATCGAGCTTCTTGGAGGTTATCACGCCAATCTGCTCCCCCAGCGCATTGATGAGCGGACCACCGGAATTACCACCGCTCACCGCGGCACTTGTCTGCACCATCCCGGGAAGAAAGGTTCCAGCCACGGATGTAGACCGGTTAAGGCCACTGATAATCCCCTCTGAGACTGAGTGAACAAGTCCTCCGGGGTTCCCAATCACAATCACCGGTTCACCCAGCATTAGGTCATCGCTTCGCCCCAAGTCCAAGGAGGGCAGCACCTCGCCGGCTTCAACCTTGATCAAGGCCAGATCCTCAGAACTCAACGTTGCGATAATCCTGAACATCCGCGCCGGTTGGCCCGGAAGAATGGCCTGCCCCTGATGCATTCGAAAAAGAACATGGTTATTGGTCAGCAGATATCCGTCTCGATGGATGACCGAGGCGCTCCCCACTCCCATCGTAAGAACACCCTGTGACTCATGGCCCTGCACTATTTGCAGAGAGGCTACCGCGGGCAGACAATCCCTGATCAGCTTCACCATCGGGGTGTGGCGAGCCTGAGACCCGTCATTTTTGCTGTGGCCCTTGTCATGCTCCTGAGCTCTGGAGACGATGCCTGTGGCACCGATCATGAAAAAAATGGCAACGGCTATTCGCGGACTCATTAACCCGAAAATGAAATCCCTTACCAAAATATCCAGCAATAACACAATTTGAGGCCATCTCTCGTACCAGATGCGCCACCTTCTTGACACTGTCCTCGTAAGAGGAACAATGGAGGCATCAGCGAGATCGAACAACACCTCTACGTCATCATGTGGCCGAACTATGCCTTGGTGGCCTCCAATCTCCCCCCGGAAGAATTCGGCAAACACTACACCGTTGGCAGTTCACGCTATTACCACGGTCAGGTAATTTTTGCCCAGATTGCGGATGACTACCGCCATGATTACTTCCAGATTGATGAACACCTGAAGGATGTTGTCCCCAACAAGGCAGGCAGACCGAAACGAACCAAATTCATCTCCTGCTATCGTGTGCTCGAACATATCGACCTCTCCGCCTTTCTGGATCTCTATATCACGTCCGTTTCTGGCCAGGTCCTCCGCCTCCAGCAGGAACCCTATGAGCGAGTTCATCAACCGGGATTTATCCGCACCTACCAGGAGGTCTGCCCGTTCAGCGCGATCGTCATGAGTCACATGGCTCCCCCGGAGTTCGGAGAGTACATTACCGATCTCTCCCTGCCGAAAAGCGCCCCAGAGGTCATGTTCACCCAGATCGACTTTGTGATCGAAGATTTCCTGAAACAGATTGAGGCCAACCCATTTCACACTTCTCCGATCCCCAATGTTCATCCTCACAAACTGAAAGAGCAAATTGTGGAGTTGCAGGGTAAACCGGAGAAGTCCACCAAGGCCATCAGCCTCGATTCAGTCCTTGGCAGGATTTCATTCCTTCAGCTCCGCACCGGATTCTGGATTGCAGCCCAGGAAAGGGAAATCTTCTACCCGATTCCTGACAAGCGCAGCTTGGAAAGTGAACACCCGGAATTCTTACGCTCGATCGTGGGCTAAGCAGCTCAACCCGGGTTCAGTGAACCGCAGACCGGGTTCCCAAAGGTTGCCCCATGTCACTGAGCAGCTCTCCGAACCACGGAAGATCAACATTAAAAGGCTTCCCTCCCTTGATCCTAGGGAACGCAATGCAACTCATCTCACCGCCTGCATCTTCGTCCATTCCAGCCACTCCGCTTTGCCCATTCAGGGCATACTCCGCGCCGGCAAATGCACTTTTCCTGATTAACTCGAGATCGCGCTCGTTGGGAGCCGCAGACCTTCCAAAGTACCCACTTTTCTGAACCAGGACCTTGTCGGCTCCAAGCCTCTCCCTGAGCTTTGAGGCAAACCACTTTCCAGGATTAAGCTCATCCAGACGAGCGTGACCGAATGCGTCGCGTCGAACTTCCTCCCCGGCGGCTTCCTTTTCCCGGATAATAGCCTCCATCCCCGCTCCTTCGCTGAGGAAGAGATTCACACAGTCATGCTTATCCATAACCCCGTTGAGTCGCTCGATCTCCGAATCCAAATCCAGATCGATTTCCGGGACCCACACGGCATGCACGTCCCAGCATTCCCGGGCCAATCGCATACCGGGCAGAAATTCCCACTTGTCCAACCGCTTCCGATACGCCTCCGCGGTTGCTCCGGTGAGCCATCCGCAGTGACGCCCCATTACCTCATGAATAATGAGGTGCCTCGTGCTGGTTGTGTTTTCGTTCGCGATATTCTCGAAAAAGACGGCGCCCTGCTCGGCCGCAGTCCAAGCCCCGAGCGTCTGCGCGATCGGAAATACATCGTTATCCACGGTCTTCGGAAGGCCCACCACGGTCAGATCATAACCATTTTCCTGAAGATAACCTGCCAGGTCCGCCGCTGTCGTGTTCGTATCGTCACCCCCGATGGTGTGCAGAATATCAATCCCGTCTCTCTTTAGTTGCTCCGCCGCAACCTTGAGCGGCTCCTCTCCTGCTTGGACGAGACCTCGCCTCTGACAATCCTCGACATTTGTGAGCTTAACGCGGCTGTTCCCGATGGGACTACCACCGAAGCCGTAGAGGACCTCGTGTCGCTCCCGCGCCTCGGCTGGAAACAGCATCCTACGCCCCAGTAAAAGACCCTGATAACCATTCAGATAACCACTTAACTCCGCCTCCGGAGCGAGTTCATTGTACTTTGCTATCAAACCTCCGATTGAGGAGGAAAGGCATGGAGCAAGTCCACCCGCGGTCAGAAACGCAATCTTTTGAGCCATAGGATTGGCTTGAATGTGAGGCTCCCGCGACCAGCCTGTCAACCGTGGTGATACTTTAAGATCCTCCCTCCGCAGCAGGGGGACACGCTCGCGCTCTCACTATCCCTGCTTTCGAAGCAAGGAACTTGCGTGATGGGTTAGTTGCCTGAAAACGAAAACGCAGGCGCACTGAATATGGATTTNGGGGGATACCGTAAGGTNGCCGCAGAATACGCACCTNAATNCCCCGCCAGTCGGGGCAATCTTANTTTAACCGTCCTGCTGTCCACAGNAGGCCACGAGTCACCAGATCGAGATAGACATCTTCCTGCATTGTCTCGTTGTGATGACCTAGCGTCGTCCCAAACACCTTGCCCTTTCCGTACTCATTCAGCCAGACGCAATCGTGAAATGCTTTGCCCTCATCAATACTGCCTTTTGCAAGTATTGTGGCAGTCGGCCACACTTTCTTGATGTGGTAAAGCTCTCCTTTGGGAGTTTTCCATTTCGCTGGAAACCCCTTCATGACTGGATGNTCTGCAGCGAGATTGGTCACCTCAATGGCGGCGTGCCGACCATGACGCGGAGATGTCACTCCAAGCATCGCAGGCCAGTGCTTCGTCTCTCCCGGAATCTTCCAGTGATAAGAATGCATCGCGCAATGAATGACGACTGCGGCCTTGCCATCATGATGCACCTTCCCGAGACCTTCTACAAATTTTCCATCGGTCTCGTGAGCATGGCACAGATTGTAGACGATGACGTCATAGTTGTCAGCCCAGCCAGCCTTGCTGAGTTTCTCCCTTGTCTGCTTCGCATCTCCCATGAAGACATCCCATTCGACATTAGCCCTTTTGCTAATTCCCTCGGTGAGAATCTTTTTCTGGGTATTGTAGTCGTGGTATCCTCCCCCGGTCACAAGTAGAGCTTTGACCGCTGTTGCCTTTCGTTCCTCCTGATCCTTTGCTGCACTTCCAATCCCTCCCGCAAGAAAAAGGACCCCGGAAGCGACAAGCGGCAGAAAAAGAATGATAGCTCCCGGTGGTGGTCTCATACCAAGTCCCTAGACCTTGCCATCAACACAGGCAAGTCCCTTCCCTTCCGAACGTCCTGCTCTTCCTCGCAAACGAGGCTTAAACCTTTTCTTCCCTCAAGAAAAAAGCCGGCGTTCCTCCATNAGAACACCNGTGCCAAGATCCCGCAGAAGAATCTGGGNATCGGCTGCAGGCAGGCCTATTTGGCACTGCTCACCGGGTTCTTAGCAGAAGCAACCCCTTTCTCGGGAACCTCGACACCCGACGTCCAGGTGATTGCATTCAGCACTAGGGTTCTCCAGTTGTCGCTGTCCCAGGTGGCATGGTAATGCCCTCCGGTCGTACCAAACCCTCTGCCCTTTCCTCCCGGACGCTCATATGCCCAACCGATGTGCTGGATCTCTCCTGCAGCCATGGACTTACGTACATGAGGATTGTTGGAATGCGGGCCATCAGGACGCTTCATCGTCGCCTGCGGGGGATGGGCCGAGAGAATGGGAGTTACCCCCTTCATATCAGGAGCAAAACGCATATGGTAATACCACTCGTCGTTCTGAACAAATGGCTTACAGCCCCGGGTGATGGGATGTTCCGGAAGTTTTTCAATGGTGGCGACCCAGTGGGGATTCACCGACCAGTGAGTTTCAAAATAGCCACCCATACCCTTGAGCATTATNTCCCCTGCCTTTCCCTTGGGAACTTCCACCCCATAATGCAGACATACGAGGCCAACTCCGCTATCGACCAGTTCCTCAAAGCGCTCAAGGTTCTTCATAACGAGGTGACCCCCGCCACCATTACAGAAGATTACGATACAATCGACCCCGTCAAANGCATCGGCCTCCTTGGGCCACCCCTTGTACTGGGCTGTCTCGAAACCCAAACCACTTGCTTCCAACGCCGCGGCAAGCACCGCATTGCCCTGCACGTGATTGTGAGTCTTACTGTTTTTCCCACCGTCCGCGAGAAACACGATCTTCTTCTTTTCGGCGAGGGCTCCACTGGAGGACAACAGGGCGATTAGGGGAATCAGGACAAGGGAATAACGAGCGAAACGATTCATGGTCGCCAATACTCCCCAAAGCCNCTTCCCTTGACAAGATCAATGCACCGGGGGCCGGAAGGCCCCTTGGATCAATGCGTCTCGCAAACTTGCCCGTTGCCTCCCTGAGTTTTTACAGGTGAACTACAGTCTCACAGCATGAAGGCCATTCCTTTGATTCTCTGTATTTTTTGCTGCNCGANAGCACTCTCCGCACCTCGCGCCCTTCCTGAGGACAGCCTCCCGGCCGACAGTCGTCTTGACGCCCTCAAGGATCTTAATGGCTACTTTCCCTTTCATCCTCCCAAATCACCAGCGGACTGGACCGTAGAGTCAGCGAGGATTCGCCATGACCTGAAAGTCGCGGTTGGACTCTTTCCTGAACCAGTCCGGCACCCGCTGAACTCCGTCATCCACGGCAGGATCGACGGCGGCGACTTCACAGCCGAAAAGGTCTACTTCGAAACCCGGCCGGGATACCTTCTCACCGGAACCCTCTATCGACCAAAAAGTATCACAGGGAAAATCCCCGGAGTCCTCTGCCCCCACGGCCACTGGAATGAAGCGCGGTTCTACGACTGTGGAGAAACGAAAGCTGCTCAACTGATCAAGAAGGGCGCAGAAAAACACATTGAAAGCGCGCGCAACCACATCCAGNCCCGGTGCATCGGTCTGGCAAGACTCGGATGTACGGTGCTCCAGTATGACATGATTGGTTACTGTGACAACGACCAGATCTCTCATCAGCTGGCCCATCGCTTCTCTANGCAACGCCCGGAAATGATCTCTGANAAGNACTGGGGACTCTACAGCCCTCAGGCGGAATCCCATCTACAAAGTATCATGATGCTCCAGACATGGAACTCAATACGNGCCATCGACTTCCTGCAAAGCCTGCCAGAGGTGGATCCCGGACGGATCGCTGTAACGGGTGCGAGCGGAGGCGGCACTCAGACCTTCGNCCTCTCTGCACTCGATCCCCGTGTTACCGTATCAATGCCAGCCGTCATGGTTGGCACTGCCATGCAGGGAGGGTGCACCTGCGAAAACGCTTCGCTGATGCGCATCAAAGAGGGCAACGTCGCCTTTGCCGCCCTCTTTGCACCCAGACCTCTGGGGCTCACTACTGCAAACGACTGGACCAGGGAGATGGCCACCAAAGGGTTTCCAGAAATCAGGAAAACCTACCAGATGCTTGGAGCCCCCAGCATGGTAACCCTTCATGATAGGACTGAATTCGACCATAACTATAACCTTCCTTCCCGGCAGGCCATGTACAGATGGTTCAACGAGCATCTCGATCTCGGAATTGCCAATCCGGAAAACGAGCGTCCACACAAACTCCTTACTGAGAAGGATCTTACCGTTTTTGACAGGGATCATCCAAAACCAGTTGGCGGGGATGACTTTGAACGCGCCCTTCTTGCCAGTCTAGCTGCGGAAGCCAGCGCCACGATCTCTAGGAACCCCGAGATTGCTCGCAAGGGATGGAACTCCATCTTGGGCACATCCTTGAGGGATACCGGGGTAGTGGAATGGCAGCTAACCGACAAGAACGACAGGGGTTCCTATCTCGAAATGCCCGGACTTCACAATAACAGGACCAAAGGGCAGCAGGTTCCGGTGATCTGGCTCTACCCGAAAAACTGGAAGCGCCACGCGGCTATCTTCCTCAGTGCCCACGGCAAGTCTGGCCTCTACAACGAACAGGGCGACCCTCGCCCGGAAGTCCGGGCCCTCCTCAAGGATGGGGTTTCGGTCTGTGGGATCGATCTCTTCCAGCAGGGCGAATTCCTCAGGGATGGCAAACCCGTCACCGAGACCCGGCGCGTGAAAAACCCCCGGGAGGCGGCNTGCTATACTCAGGGTTACAACCGACCACTCTTCGCGCAAAGGGTGGCCGACATCCTCAGTGCCATACGATTGATTCAAANTGATCAGCACGGAGCAAANAAGATCACCCTTGTNGGNCTGGCTGGATCCGGCCACTGGGCTGCCGCCGCCCACTTCCTGGCCGGCAAGGCCATCCACCGCGCAGCCATCGAATCCTCCAACTTTGACTTCATCAAGGTCACCGACATCCGCCATCCCGACCTCATGCCGGGAGCATCAAAATACGGCGGAATGAAAGGCCTCCTTGACCTCGCTTCCCAGAAAGCCTGGAACGTCGACGCGAATGGACTTCCAGAGTGGCTGAAGTAACCGTTGGCCGGAAGCGCAATTGCACCCACCGAGGTCACATTCCAGANGGGAAGAACCACATTNCAACCCCTGCCTGCTCTTCGAGGGACTCTTACCGTTGCTGAAAGAACTGAGCTGTAGTATGCCCCTGCATATCGCGATGACCTCATCCGAAAACCCATCTTCCAACACCGAAAGCCCGTCTCCCGGAGTGTCAGGCGGCAGAGCCGGAATTCTGCTGAGGATTATCCTTCCTCTCGCCCTGCTCGTATTCGGAATAATCGGGTATAACAGGCTCTCGATTGAGGTTCCCGAGGAGGCCCAACCCCGCCGCGAGAGAAAACCGGTTGAAACCCGGGTTCTTGAACTGAAACGCGAGGATTACCAAGTCAAGATACCCTCACAGGGAAATATAAGAGCCCATGGCCTTGTCAACCTGACTGCGGAGGTCCNGGGAAAGGTTCAGGCAATTCATCCTCCTTTTGAGGAAGGTGCCTTTTTTTCCAAAGGTGACATTCTTCTCGAGATTAATCCAATCGATCTGCAGGTCGCCCTGATCTCCGCNCAGGCACAGGTCGCCTCCGCTCAGCTGAACCTTGAAAAGGAAGAGGCGCTGGCCGAGCAGGCCCGACTTGACTGGAAAGATCTCGGCTACGAGGACGAACCCAGCGCCCTCGTCAGGAGGGAGCCCCAGCTGAAAGCAGCTCGCCAGAGCTTACTGCTCGCCGAGGCTCAGGAAGAGAGTGCCCTGCGCAACCTGGAGCGAACGAAGGTTACCGCCCCATTTGACGGCCGGGTTCTGCGGAGAACAGTCGGGGTGGGACAGTCAATCGGACCCGCAACGGCGCTCGCAGAGATATTTGCCACCGATTACAGTGAGGTGCGACTCCCGGTATCCACCCTGAACCTCAGGGATATTACCCTCCCGGAAGACGCCTCTGATCCACCTCTTCCCGTGACCCTGCGGGATGGTCTTGATGATCAATCCCCGATGGAGTGGAATGCTCGTATCCTTCGTACCGAGGGGGCATTGGACTCCAACACCCTTGAGCTTTTCGCGATAGCCCGGATTGAGGATCCTTTCGGATTACAGTCTGAGCATCCACCCCTGCGTGTGGGCCAACCTGTCATCGCTGCCATTCCGGGTAAGACGCTGGAAGATGTCTTCGTCATTCCCCGGGAGGCTGTTTCCCAGTTGAGTCGTATCCGGACTGTGGACCCTGCAACCCTGAAACTTGGTTCCTCCTACATCCGCCCACTTCATTCTGATGATGATTACATAATTTTCCGGGATCCCTCACTCCAGGATGGAACTCTCCTGGTTCTCACCCGTCTGGTATATGCTCCCGATGGCGGTGGGGTGATCATCATACCGGATGAAACCGACCGGACCCCCATTGATTCTGCATCCGGGGAAGTCACCTCTGCGAACGCGGACGAGGGAACCTCGGGCAGCCAGGAACCATGATTTCGTGGTTTGCCAGAAACGGCATTGCCGCCAATCTACTGATGGGAGGAATCCTGCTGGGAGGAATCTACGTCGCCTTCTTCCAGATAACTCTTGAGATGGAGCCGGACCGGGAGTGGGGCAGCGTCTCCATCCGAAAAAAGTACCCCGGCGCAACCCCCACCGATATCGAGCGNGAAATTCTCATCCCAGTNGAAAATGCACTGGAATCCCTGAACGGCGTAAAGCAACTGAACACCGATGCCGAGCGTGGAGAGGCCAAGATATGGGTNGAGGCCCGCAAAGGCACGGACCTTCGAGAGCTCAAGGAGGACATAGATTCTCTCCTTAAGACTGTGAGCAATATCCCAGCTCCCAACGAACCATTTCGTATCAGAATACCTAGCCAGAACGATCGACGGTCTGTCATCTGGGTAGTCGTGAGCGGAGACCTTCCCGAGGAAGAGCTCCATGAGGTCTCCCGACAAGTCCGGAACGACCTCTTGTCGATCGATGGCATCAGCAAGGTAAGGGCCTTTATTCCGGAAAGGCACCGCATTGCGATCGAACTGAACACCGACAAACTAGCAGCCTACGACCTCACCCCGGATGCTGTTGCCAACGCGATCCGCCAATCTTCCATTGATTTACCTGCTGGAGCAATTGACGGCCCCACCGGCCGTCTTGACATCCGGACAAGAGGTCAGGCCTACACCCTTGAGGAATTCGCAGCTATAACGGTGCGGTCCTCCAATGGCTCCCGTCTGACTCTCGGCGAAGTCGCAACCACAATCACGGATACCGACAATGAGGAGAAGTTCGTCTCCGAATACAACCGACGGCCAGCCGTAAGAATCGATATTGGAAGAACTGGCAATGAGAACGCCCTCGAAATCGCGCGCAAGGTTCGAGATTACGTCGCCAACTCCTCTGAACGTTTTCCCGAGGGCATCGTTCTGGGCACCCATGCGGACCGGGCTATAGACCTGCAGTCACGACTTGAAACCATGGCTAGCTCCCTCCTTCAGGGAGGGCTTCTCGTCATGGTCGTACTGGGCCTCTTTCTCAGACCTCAGCTGGCCTTCTGGGTGGTCGTGGGGATTCCCGTGAGTTTTGCGGGCGGAATTGTCGTCATGCAGCTCTTTGGCATATCTGCAAACATGATGAGCCTGTTTGGTTTCATCATCGTAATCGGAGTGGTTGTCGATGACGCAATTGTAACCGGCGAAAGTGTCTACACTCGTCTACAGCGTGGAACCAATCCCCTCGACGCCGCGATCAGCGGCACGCGCGCAGTCACCGTGCCTGTAACCTTCGGGATCCTCACTACTATCGTTGCCTTTCTACCCCTGCTTTTTTTCGAAGGTATGACTGGCAATTTCGCGAGGCAGATTCCCTTCGTGGTTACCCCGGTTCTTCTCTTCTCCCTCGTGGAATCCAAGTTAATCCTGCCAGCTCACCTCAAGCACGTACGAATGACCACACGCTGGATGCGGAATCCGCTNTCCGTGATACAACGAGGTGCAGCCTCCNGTCTCCAGTGCCTGATCGACAANGTATACTCCCCTGCCCTGAAGGTAGTTGTCTCTCACCGGATTTCGGTGATTGCGGNCTTCATCTGCATGGCTCTCCTCATGCTCGGTTACTTTGCCGGGGGGCGTCTCGGATATGTCTCCATCCCGTCCGTCGAACGCCCGGAGATCTTCGCCACGCTCAAACTCCCGGAACATGTCTCCAAGGAAACCACCCGTATTTACACTGATCGCATCACGGCGGCCGCAGAACAGATGCGTAGCGAGTATACCGATCCTGAGAACGGAGCCATTGTGACAAATCACTGGCGGCTCCTTGGCACCGACTATCCGGGACGACCCTATAACAAGGCATACTCCGTCGTCTTTCTAGGGCTGATGCCTTCGGGTCTGCGCTCCGANGCCGGACCCAGCAACGATGTNGTCATGAAACGCTGGCGTGAATTGATTGGAGANCTCCCTGCCAACGCCACTCTCAAGATCAGGACGCAAAAGACCAGGGGGGATGATGGAGAAAAGGACACCGACCCGCTCGAAATGGAATTACGTGGACCTAACTCCGAAATGAAACAGGAGATCGCGAGAAAAACCGAGGAACTGCTCGAGGGCTATGATGGAATCGCCAACGCTTGGGTCAACCAACGCGCCAACCAGACCGAGGTGGAACTCTCACTCACTCCCCGGGGGACGGAACTCGGCATAACCCAGCAAGCTCTCGCCTATCAGGTTCGGAGGGCCTTCTATGGGGAGGAGGCCCAGCGCGTCCTTCGTGGCCATGAGGAATACCGCGTGATGGTCCGGCTTCCCAAGAAGCAGAGGGAGACCTTNAACACCTTGGAGAAAATGAAGATCCGCACCCCCGGAGGAGCAGAGGTTCCTCTCTTCACCGTGGCAAGGATNGACTTCGTTCAGGCCCCTACCTACATCGAAAGGAATGACAAGGCCGAGGTTATCCGTATTGGAGGAGAACCAACAGATCGGACCGTGGATCTCGTTCGTATCGCGGATTCACTCAAACCCCAACTCCGACAACTCCTACGCGGGAGCGAGGATCTTCAATTCGTTTTCAAGGGAGCAGTCGCAGAAGCTGAGGAGACAAAAAAACGCCTGATCATTGGCAGCATTGCCATGATGTTCGCCCTCTTCGCCCTCCTCGCGATTCCGTTTCAATCAATCCTGCAGCCTCTCTACATTCTTGCCGTTGTCCCATTCGGGGTCATCGGCGCGCTCCTCGGCCATATGATCATGGGCGTGACACCCTCGGACCTGTCCCTCTTTGGAATCATCGCCATGGCCGGGGTGGTGGTGAACGATTCCCTCGTTATGGTGGACGACATCAACCAGCGAGTTCGTGGAGGAACTCCTCTCAGGGAAGCCGTGCTCCAGTCCGGNCGGCTGAGGTTTCGCCCAATTTTCCTGACCTCGCTCACGACCTTTGTCGGTCTGATGCCCCTGATGTTTGATAATTCNCTCCAAGCTCAGTTCCTCATCCCGATGGCGGTTTCTCTGGCTTACGGAGTCCTTTTCGCGACCGGCATAACCCTTCTCCTCATCCCTTGTGTCCTCGTGGTTGCGGACGATATAAGAGTGGGCTGGAGGAGATTTGTTGCCTGGTATCGGAAACCCTTCAGCGGCATCACGAAGCCATAATCCAGCTGTCGAGAGGGAGAAATTGCCCCTGACTTTCAGGTCCCACCATGTCCCACGATGGCATTTTCCTGTGGTATAACATGCGTCTNGTGTATTTCTGGGAGTCCTAGCCAACAATGAGGATACGAACCGCACTTGCTTACCTCCTGCTTCTCCAACTCTGTTGCCTNCCTCTGGCAGGGAAAGTGAAGCACCGNCCCAATGTCATACTCATCATGGCCGACGATCTCGGTTACCATGACCTCTCCTCCTACGGCCACCCCAGGATNAAAACTCCCGTGCTTGACCAANTAGCGCGGGAAGGANTCAAGCTCACCAGCTTCTACGNGGGGGCCACGGTATGCACGCCTTCCCGCATGGCTCTACTCACCGGCGCCTACCCCACGCGTCTGGGATGGTCCAAGGGGGTCATCGGCCACATCATGAAAAAGGGTGAAGGTCTGAACCCGGCTGCCCTGACAATCGGGGAGGTATTCAGAGACTCGGGCTACCGGACAGGCATGTTCGGCAAATGGCATCTGGGTGATCAACCACCATTTCGCCCGGACCGGCAGGGATTCAGTTCGACCTTCTACATCAACAAAAGCAACAACCAGACCAAGGAGTTATGGCGGGGAGACCTCCTCGTTGCAAAGCCCTTTGAAAACAAACGGCTGACCGAGTCATTCACCAATGAAGCCCTTAAATTCATCGACGAAAACCGCAGCAACCCATTTTTCCTGTACATTCCATACACTGCTCCCCACTTTCCACTGGAAGCCCATCCGGACTGGAAAGGGCGCTCAAATTTCGGTGTCTACGGCGACGTCGTGGAGGAACTCGATCATCGGATCGGTCAAATCCTCGCAAGATTGAAACTCCGGCATCTGGAAAAAAACACCATAGTCATATTTATGTCGGACAATGGACCCGAGCCTCTGACAAAGGAATCCAAGGCCCTGCCCTTCAGGGGGAAAAAATGGTCAGCGCTGGAAGGAGGAACCCGTGTCCCGTGCCTTCTCCGGTTCCCGGGGGTTCTTCCGGCTGGAAAAGAATCCGACGCCCTCATCTCGGCAATTGACCTGCTGCCAACGCTCGCTCATGCGTGCTCCATAGACTTGGGAGAATTCTCAGCAGGATCCCCCGTGATCGACGGCCTGAATGTCTGGAACACCCTTCTTGGAGACAACCCTAAAGCTCATCCGAGGAAGAACCTTCTCTACTGGCACGGCGCCAATGGATTTCAGGCCATTCGCCACGGGACCTGGAAACTTTTCACGAACAGCAGGGATGCAGGACTGAAGAGTTCGAGAGGTCCCGCCTTGTTCAATCTGGAAAACGACCAACAGGAAATGCGTGACCTGAGTGCAGATCATCCGGCGATCGTCTCGAAGCTCCAGAAACTGGCGAAAAAACAATTGTCCGAAATCGCAGAGAACAAGATCGCCCCGGGAAGAACAAAATGACATAGTCCCGNTGAACGATGCCTCTCAAAGTCACTCTCNTTCTCGTTGCTGCTGGATCATTCGCGATTGGAGTAGNCGTCGATCGCTTACTTCTGGCATCTGCAAAAGACTCTCCGGAGGAGATCCTGAGCCCNTTGGTAAATACCGTTCGGAAAAGTCAACCGGTTCGCACACGATCTGAAACGTCAAGTTCCAACCCATCTGCGATTCAGGGCGACGAACCCGATGACGCTCCCCCCTCCGATGCCTTCCATCGACTGCTCGAGAAGATCGAAGCCGGGGAGCCCACAAATTTTGCCGCCTTGGGCCAGAGCATTCTCTCCATGCCGCCCGGGCCACAACGGCGNCAAGCTTTACACCGATTGGCCTCTCGATGGGGGCGCATCGATCCTCAGGCAGCTCTTCGCTGGAGCGAAGACCTTACTGGTCGTGACCAGTTCTCAACCATGGAAGACATACTTCGGCACTGGTCCGATGAGGATCCAGCGGCAGCTGCGGACTACGTCACCCGCCTCCCGGGCTCCGAGCATACCCTGCACCTCCTTCGTGACCTGAGTCATCGCTGGGCAGAGTCCGATCGCGGTTCGGCCCTCGAATGGAGCATGGCTCTGGAAGATCCAGCCCTCCGGATGCGTGCCATCCGTGGAGTAGCCTCCTCGTGGGCCGAGCATGATCCTGCGGGAGCCGCAGCCTTCACGACCGACTCGCTTGAAACCGTCAATGAGCGACACCATGTTCTGGAGGCGGTGGCCCGAAGGTGGGGCGAGCAGGATCTCGAGAGCGCGCTGCAGTGGGCCCGCGATCTCGAACCCGGGGACCAGCAGAGGGCAACCCAGTCCGTCCTCCGGCTCGTTGCCGAGCACAACCCCTCTGAAGCTGCCAGCATCTATCAGGATATCGCCGCTGAACTTCCCCAGGACGGACCAATTAGCCGGGAATACCGTCACATGGCTCAGGAAGTCGCCAGGGTCTGGTCTTCCTCAAGCCCAGTTGATGCCGCCCAGTGGGCCCTCAGCCTTCCGGAGCGGGGGTCTATCCAGCGCGGGGCGGTGGGCGACGTCACTGAGCAATGGATGCGCATAGACAGCATGGCAGCAGGAGAGTGGATTCGCTCCCTTCCCGCAGGAGAAACGAGAGATAGCGCGTCCGAGCGGGTGGTGCATATGACCACCAACAGCGACCCGGGCGCAGCTTTCGCTTGGGCCCAAAGCCTGAGCCAAGACCATCGGCGCTTCGGCCTCATGCATCATACTCTTACCGAGTGGAGTTCCGTTGACCGGCCAGCGGCTCAGCAGGCCCTGAGCTCAGCAGATCTGCCCCCAGAGATTCGGCAGCGATTTGGAGAGGAATTTGGCCTCAGTCCTTCTCCTCAGCCGCAATCCTCACAGGAAGGGACCCCTGAATCGCGATAGGCGCTAGAGGCGCGAAAGCGCANCTCTTCCTNGTTAGATNTNCCACCCCGACCACACAGACGGATCGTGAAATCAGGGCTCCGTGGCGGATTCCGCAATCCAGGTAGACACGTAATCCTGATCCGCCTCGCTCAATGAGCTTAGCTTTACAGTGAAGGTTNTNCCATCCTTCCTCTCAATAGTCACCTTTCTCCCGTCACTGCTCACAATCCGAGCTTCGATCTTCTTTCCTGACTTGTTCCTAAAGATCCTGAGCGGCTCCTGAAACGGTTCCACTTCTTCTTCACCACGCAAGACCTTGCTATCGAGAAAATCAAAGATTTCCGTCATGAGCTCAGGGTTTCGGTAGAACGTCGTTCCATGATTTCCACCGGCGATCTCCTTGTAAACATGCGTGCCGCTTGCTTGCTTCATCTTCTGNGCNAAAAGCCGAACCATCTGNANCGGCACTNNGNTATCTTCATCGCCCGCGACGACCATCATGGGCGCCTTGATTTTCTCGATAATATCAAAACTCCCCGTATACCCAGGTGCCATCGGAACGAGTGCTGCCCAGATATCTGAATATTCTGCTCCCAAATAGATTGTTCCGCCGCCTCCCATGGAGTGCCCAGCGAGGTAGATCCTCGCGGAATCAACGCTGAACTCGTTGCGAATAATCCCCAGCACGTTTAGCACATCCTTTTCGCTCAGTTCGCCGAGGTTTTCGGGATCACCAGGAGTTCTGCCGAACAAGCCCTGGCCCTTACCCTGGCTACCGTACCAACCCCTTTCATTATACCCGAAAGGCGCCACAACGAGGTAGCCCCTCTTTTCGGCTTCGACCGTAACACCTTGATAGCGGATTACCTCGTGAGGATTGCTACCAAGCCCATGAAGCAGAACCAGAAGGGGAGCCGGAGTCGCTTTCCTGTAGCTTTCCGGGACGTAGAGCGCGTACTCAATATCCTTCCC
This sequence comes from Roseibacillus sp., assembly GCA_002723015.1. The sequence goes on from PBNG01000065.1 coordinate 22,452, forward strand.
AGCTTCCTTGAAAGGGTAGGTTCGTTTCTGAATCTTACCCGGCGCCTCCTGCGCGGAAAGGCTGCTTGTCACACTGACGAACACCAGCGCACGGCATAACAAACTAATGGTTTTGCTCATCTTTACTCAGGCCTGCGGACTCCTCCGGTGAACGCTTCCATCATCCGAATCCCCTGGGTCACCTGTCGAATCGTCCGACTCTGCGACGAATTGAACGCCTCCACCTGTTCCGGTGAAAGCACGTTATTGAGCCCAGAACTCATGGCCTCCTGGTTGGACTGCCAGTCCGCCTCAAGACGCTCTGCAATCCCTGGCTCGGACAACTGGTCCAGGGCCCCCCTGCCCCGCCATCTATCGTCCATGCCCGTCTCTTGCCGGGCATCATACATCACCTCCACGAGTTGGGCTTCCTGCTCAGCGGTGAGAGGAACACCCGCCCCCTCCATCGAGCGACGAAGCCCCTCAACCTGTTCATATTCTTCAAGCCGGGCCTCGTAATTCTGGTAGCGCTCCCAGTCCGAGTCATCATTGAGAAACTCCCGCATGGCAGCAGACCGTTCCGCATTTTCCTGCTCCCATTTCTCTAGGATGCTCTCCCGGTCGTCATCTCCGGCCGTCATCAACTCTCCCCAGAGAGCGTCATCCGCATTCGCGGAAGCTCCGGCAACCCCCAAGAAGTAATCACGGTCCTCTTCACTGAGGGCAAGCTCCTCGATCAGAGGACTGAAGACTTTTCTCGCCTTTCGTTTATTTTGGGTCTCCTCCATGCGCTTTCCGGCATCACTCTCGGCCCACTGTCGAAACATGTCCCCGAGCACTCTCCTTCGCTCGTCACCCCGGTCCTCTTGATCATCCTCAACGGCCTCACTGTCAGCGGAAACCCGGGTGCTCTTCGCGGGACCGGAGGGGCGGGATGGAGAAAGCGGAGCGGAAGCAACCGCAGAACTCGGGAGACGGGTTGAACTTTTGGCCGGTTTCTCCTGTTCTATTTCCGCGACCTTTTCCTCCAGCTTGGAAACCTTGCCCATCCCCATTACTACCACCACAGCGAGAAGCAGGGCCAGCGTCGTCGATACTATAAATCCAATTTTCATCTCGGTTACGCCCCGACTGTTAGCACAGCAGTAGGATTGATACCACCCCGTAATCAAGCTCTTCTCAGAACCCTGAGCCCGAAGATCTTCCTCTTCCCGGGGCATTTTCAATCCCACCACGATTAGATTCATTGCTTTCCGGCAGCGCCCCACCCCTGTAAAACGCACCTCCTTGAGCTCTCACCGGACCACCCTCACCCTTCTCCTTGTCGCTCTTCTGACCATCGATCCTTCTGCCCGGGAGAGTCAGAACTCCCTCAGGACCTTCCCCGAGAACCCTGCGGAGCTTCCTCCCGGAGCGAGCCTTCCCGATCCGCTAATCTTCAATGATGGCAGTCGAGTCACAAGCCGGGAGGACTGGAGAGCGCGAAGGCAGGAACTGATCGAACCTCTCCTCTTCTATCAATACGGCCGTATTCCGCCGAGGCCCGATCAGATCGCTGTCACAGTCGATCGCATTCGTGAGCACGCGAGCGGACTGGGGACCGAGGAATGGATGACACTGATCATTGGAGCCAAGGAAAAACTGAGAATGCGCATCGTGGTATATGTCCCGCGAACCAAGGGTCCCCACCCGGTCATCATTGAGGAGGATGGATCCCCGGGTGGAAGTACGAACGCCTCCATGTTCCTGCAGAAAAACTACCTGTTTGTTGAATACGCGAGGGGCGACCTCGCTCCTGACAAACGAGGGAGCATTGGCCCCGCCCAGCGTGCTTACCCGAACTTTGACTGGGCGATGCTGGCGGTATGGGCCTGGGCCGGAATGCGAGTCGTTGATTACCTTGAGTCCCGCCCCGATGTTGATCACGAACGAATTGCAATCACAGGGCACTCGCGCGGAGGCAAGGCTGCTCTACTCGCGGGCGCTTTGGATGAACGGATCGACCTGGTGGCGCCCTGTCAATCCGGCGCCGGCGGGGCGGGCTCATCTCGAATCCTCGGGCCGGGAGCTGAGTCCATCGGAATGAACGACAAGCCAAACTGGTATCACAAGCGCATTCTCCTCTTCGCAGGGAAGGAAGCACACCTCCCCTTTGATCAACACTTCCTCAAAGCACTGGTTGCCCCTCGGGCACTACTCTGCCTCGAGTCCTCAGATGACCTCTTTGCCAACCCGGTGGGCACACAGGCCACAAGCGAAGCAGCCATGCCGGCATTTCAGCTCTACGGCCGGAAACATGCCAACGGACTCGTCTATCGCCGGGGAGGACATTCCTATGCAGCCGAGGACTGGAAATCGCTTCTTACTTTTGCAGAGTTCATCTTCTACCAGAGAAATCCTTCCGGGGACTCCAGCTTCTGGCAGAAACCTCACTCCTTAAGTCCGCTCCCAGAAGCAACTGCACAGCGAACATTCATTCCGATTACTCAACCCGGCAACAAGGCCGATGCAGACCGCCCCCGGGTTGGATCCCACGGAGCAGTCAATGGCCTTTTTGAAATTGGAAAAGATCGGATCAATAACCTGGACTATTGTGGGTTCCTGAATGCGGTCGCTCGGGAAGAGGATCCTCATGGCCTCTTCAACTCACGCATGAGCATTCAGCGCGTTCGCGCAGACCAGGGTAAAGGAGCCTTCCTTTACTCGCCCTTTTCGGAAGCCGCACACCGGCCGGTAAACTACGTGTCGTGGCGGGATGCTGCTCGCTACTGCAACTGGGTTCACGGCGGCAGCACCGAAAGCGGGGCCTACGATCTCACCAATTCTACAAACATCTCCATGCGCATGAAGGGAGCGAAGGCATTCCTGCCCACCGAGGATGAGTGGTACAAGGCGGCCTATTACAATCCCCGCAAGAGAGACTATAACTACTTCAAGCATGGGATGGGAGGGATTGCTTCCCTACTCGGACCAGGAATCGCAGAAAGCACCCGCGACCAGAGCCCTTTTGGAATGAATGGCATGAGCCATCGAGTCTGGGACTGGACAGAGACTCCCGTTGGTTCTCTTTTCCACGGAATACGATCAGGGTCGTGGTTCCAGGGAAACAACCGGCAGGCAGCTGGCCGCTTTTACAGCAACTCTTCGCTCGAACTGGGAAACATCGGATTTCGGATAGCCCGTCCTCCGGAACAAACGCGTGAGTAGCTTCCCACAGCCGGTGCTTCTCTCCCGAAGCAAGGAAGCAGACCTTGCCGCAGGGACCTTGCCTGTCACAATCAATTTAGTGGACACTTCGCCCCTTACCCGGCTTCACCATCTCACCCTCGCCACCAGAGACGTTATTGCATCGCGGGATTTTTTTCTGAAAACCCTCGGATGGAAATCAATCCCTCGCCCCGGCAACATCGACATTGAGGCGGCGTGGCTTGACATAGGCGACGGGCAGCAATTGCACATCCTCCACGTCGCGGACTTTGAAACCTCGCGATTCGAAGCCGAATTCGGGCGACACTTCGCCTTTGACTATCCTTTCGCCGAATTTAAATCTCTCAAGAAGCGCCTTCTTGCCCATGGAGCAGAGCTTATTGATCCGATCCGGGAAACGCCTTTCGAACGATTCTTCTTCCGGGAGCCCAATGGCTACATCTTCGAAATCGTGGATGGCAGCCGGAAACCAGAATCCTGAGAGTGCCACCTCACACCAGACAGTTCCAAAATGAAGTCTCTCGCCTTCCTCCTGCTCGTCCTGACCCTCTCTTCAGGCATGGGCAGGGACCTTGATTTTTCGCACCCGCTCCCAGATTATTCTCCTTTTACGGAGAATGAGATCGCGGCTTTTGCCACCGAAGTGCGGACTAGCAATCCGAAGATTCACCGGGGAGGATGGGAATGGGACCGTCTCCTCTCCCGCTATATCGACTCCGGGCGAAAGGAGAAGAACGCACTCCCCATTTTGAAGGCCTACTTCATGAGCATCCTCGATCGGCATGCGGAGGCCAGGAAGAAAGGCGAAACCTTCACCCTCTTCAATAATCACAAGTCATGGGGAAGTGGCGGCAGGATGCGCATCTTCTCGGAGCTTGTGCGACAGAAGGCGATTAACTCCAGAGAAAAGAACGAATTCAAAGCCCTGGTTACAACGAGCCTCCAGTTGGACTTTCCGGATTACTCCGCCATCGAACGAGGTGTCAACAACCGGCCGTTTGGAATCAATGGCGGACCTGCTCTCGCCGTCAGCATCTTTCCCGACCACCCCTCCTCCATCCGGCATAAGCCTTGGCTTGAAGCCCTCTGGCGTGAGCTGGTCGAGTATGGTGATACCACCGAGACAAATTACTATCCCTATGGCCCTCTCTACCTCCAGGGACTCTATGACATTGCCATGGGCATGGGTAAGTTTGAAACCGACCGCGAATTTCTCCACCAGCATCTGCGACGCTATCTCTCCTACGTGCATGGAGGAGGAGTTCGTGGAAACCCCAACTCCGGAGTCCGAATCAACCACGGGGAAGGGTCGCGTGCCCGCATCTATGCAGATCCGTGGAATTCAAGNTACCTCCTNGACGAGGCCGGTGACCTCGACGCTCACATCTGGTATATGTTTGCAAAGGAGTTCCGGGATCCCGAATTTCTCTGGGCGTCTGAGCAGGCCTGTCTCGGGGGACGCCCCCCGCGCGGAACGCCAGTTCCGGAAGAATACCTCGATGCATACGAGCGCCGTTTCTCCTGGTTCATCAAGCGAGGAATCAAGCCGAGGGTCCCTTCTGGTCTCTCCGCCATTGGCTATCACAGTAAACACAAACATCCGAAACCCGAGCGTCTCTTCCTCTCTCCCGGCAGGGAAAGCGGCCAACCCTTCGCCTCCTTCTACATTTACGACCGCAACAACAACTACATGCACTACTGCGACGACTCTGATGGCAAACTCTACGAATACTGCGCAGACGGGGCTAAGTTCCTCCATACCAGTGGAAAATACACGAGTGGACGCGCCGGTGTTGGAGAGGCTGCCTACGATCTTCTGACGGTCCTCCCGCCGGATATGTCATTCCCTATCCAGGAGGACCGGGGAATGGGGATCCCCACCGGTCACTCATGGAAAATGTCATCCATGTCGATCAAGGTCGCCCTCCCCAGTCGAGAGGGACCCGACTCGAGGAACTGGTTCTTTGATGAGGAAATCGGGAAATTCCGGCGCCGGGATCAGCCCGAGCTGGGATACTCCCATGGAAACATGGACGGTTACTGGAATCTCAACGACGATTTCCACCTTACATCGCTCCAGATCGGGGATTTTCCTTCCGGCACAAGAATTCAGAACATCAGGCTGGCTGGACCTGCGGGAGAAAAAATTCTGGCCGCACTTGACGAGATGCCCAAGAACATGAAGGTCGAGCTTTGCCGCGGAGGGGACGTCGTAGAGCTGACCGGTACGCAGCGCGACGCTGCCTGTCGCATTGTCGAGGGTGGGCGCCGCCCCGGCGCAAGCCTTGAGGTCTCCGATCTCGGCGCAGATGCCTCCCTCAGGCTGACTCTTGGAACACTTGACGAGCGATTCAACGGCCACACGGAATACACCCGGATAGCCTACGACTTTAAGGGGATAGCGGGTGGATCCATTACTCCCAACCTGAGGATCAAACCACGCTATTTCACACCTCTCTGGCATAGAGGCGCCATTCTGGAGGAACCAGATCTCCGAGCCCAGAACACAGGGGCTGACTCCTTCGGCCGCTTTACAATGAGAAACTACTATGGTGCACGCACCAGGTGGACCAGAGACAGCATTCTCACNGCTGAGGGCTACCTCATTGTTCGCGACAGGCTACTTCCGTGTCAGGACCTCGCTGACTACAAAGCAGCGCCCTGCTGGCTGATCACNGCGGGAGAGAATACCACGAGGGGACCGAACTGGTTTGAAGCACCCGCCCGCGATCATTCCTGGTGGCAGACTCAGAGAAAACACATGATCCTGTTCCTTCATGAGCAGGAGCATATGACGATTGGTCAGGTCAGGCACCGCGTTTCACAGGACATTGGAGGCAGTGATGTCCAGAACACGTTTGCCCAAGTCACTCTCCAACCCGGCAAACCGCAGTTCTGGCTCAGTGTCATGCGACCCTTCGATCATGGAATGGACGCCCGCGAGGTCGCTGCCGGGATTCGGACCACTCTCGGACCGGACGGAACGGTAACCGCNACTGTCGACTCCGTGACCATTGAACTAGGTCCCGGTGATCGCTGGACTGTCTCCCGCGCGAACTGAGAGGCTCCTGACTATTTCTGCCGAATCGTCTTGATGACGATGTTACGGAAGGAAACCGGATCCCCATGGTTCTGAACGCCAATCAAACCGGAGTTCCGATTCAGACCGGGAACCCTGCCGCCGTACTCTGCTGCTACCTTGTCAAGATCCACCTCAACGATCTGCTCGTCGTTGACCCAGACCGAACAGCTTCGCCCCACACAGAGAATCCTCATGACCTGCCATTCACCTGCCTTTCTGGTTACCCGCTTTGAGGGCGCGACCGCAGCATAGATCGCTCCGGTGAACTGATCGGGCTTCAGATTTTTCCACTTCGCTCCGTAGTCATCAAGCAATTGAATCTCCATCCCGTCGACATAGGGAGTTCCTTTGCGAGGGGCCCGGATAAACACTCCGCTGTTTCCATTAACCGGAAGTTTAAATTCCAGACTCAGGTCAAAATCAGAAAATTCCTCCCTGGTCGCCAGCCACTGGGCCCCCTTTCCTCCGGTGCAGGTAAGCGCACCTTTTTTCACGCCCCAGTTGGTTGGAGGGCCCTGCATCCCTTGCCATCCAGTCAGATCCTTGCCATTAAAAAGCGCACGCTCGTCGTCGGCACCGGAAATTACAATGCCACAGATCAGAAAGAAGGCTGCGACCATGGAGCAGAACAGGTTCATACGCCTAGCATTATCTCCTTCCCGCGATGTGCCAAGAGAAACAACTCCAGCAGTCCGATCTACCTCCTTCCGACAGCAATTCTGGGAGTAATAATTTCAAAAGCGGCTTTTCTGCTGTCTAAGAGGGGAATCCCTCCTCCAACCATCCATGACTTCCCGCCTGATCCCCCTTCTTCTCCTCCTCTGCCCGGCNATCAGTCGATCTGAACTGCGTCTCCCTGCGGCCTCACCTGCAGCCGTGGGCATGTCTGTGGAAAAACTCAGGGAGATCGACAAAGTGGTNCGAAATAAATTCATCGCGAACAAGCAACTCGCAGGTGCATCCGTCATCGTAGCACGCCGCGGTAAGACAGTACATTTTGGAACCTACGGAATGCGGGACCGTGCCCNGCAAAAGCCTATGAAGCAGGACACTATCGTCCGCATCTATTCCATGACCAAGGCCGTAATCAGTGTTGCCGCCATGATCCTGGTGGAGGAGGGAAAACTTGAACTGGATGCACCTCTCTCAAAATACGTCCCCGCGGCCAATGCCATGAAGGTTGGCAACAGTCCAACCATGAAGGAAATGACTATCCGCGACATCCTGCGCCACACCGCGGGATTTCCTGACAATAACACCGTCGATCGTCTCTACCGGGATGCTGGCCTGCCCTCCCTTGCCAACAGCACCCTGCGCGAAATGACCGAGCGCCTGAATAGCATTCCCCTGCGATCGGNACCGGGAACGCAATGGCATTACAGCTTCGGAACAGATGCGCTTGCACACCTCGTGGAAGTCGCATCCGGANAACCCANCGATAGCTTTCTCCGGAAACGGATTTTCGAACCCCTTGGCATGGTCGATACCGGCTTCCATTGCCCGAAGGAAAAACTGGAGCGATTCTCTCTCGTCTACAATCGAGATCTCAATCCGGTGTCCCCTCCTCAGCCGGGCACATCAGGTCCTTTCTCTTTCGAAANACCTCCGAAATTTCTCTCGGGAGGTGGTGGCCTCGTGTCAACCGGGATAGACTACATGCGCTTCTGCCTCATGCTCTCGGGAATGGGACAGTTTGAAGGGGTTCGTATCCTGAAACCGGAGACTGTGCGTGATATGACGCGCAATCAATTGCCGGGTTCAGCCTACCCCATCAGCTACCCACCCGGAGGACGCGGNTTTGGCCTTGGTTTTGCAGTCCGNGTCGAAAAAAGTGAGTCCGAACCTTCTTCAATCGGGGAATACGGATGGCTGGGCGGGGCAGGGACCGAGTTCTGGATATCTCCCCGNGACGAACTGGCGGTTGTNACTCTATCTCAGGCTCTGCCGATGCGAAATCTTGGAGCGACGGTAAAGCCACTCGTCTACGCATCCATCAACCGGTAGATCATCCGGACCATCAAGACCTAACCCAGAAGCTCGTAGATNCGACTCTTGGGCCGTCCAATGATCGCCTTGCGTCCCTTCACGAGAACCGGNCGCTGCAGGAGTTGCTTGTGTTGCAGTATAATCTCGACGACCGCTNCGGGGTTGCCAACGAAGTCGTNGGGGTCGAGTCCCAGNTTCTTAAACTTTGCGTCTTTCCTGACAAGATCCTCAACCGGATCCTCCAGTGCCTTCACCATTTTTTCAAGCACTACCCTGTCCGGAGGGTTCTTGATGTAAAGAACTACATCATGGTCCACACCCAGCTCCTCAGCGACCGCCAAGGCATTTACGGACGAACCTCAATTCGGGTTATGGTAAATCGTTACTTGGCTCACTCGGTTTCTCGTGTTGGGTGAGAGGATAGGCAGGACATCCTGTCAATCAACAGCTTTCCTCGTATTTCATACAGCCAACTCTCAGATTCAGGCTCTGTTCATCACGTCTTCGCTGCCTGATAAATTCTAACCAGCTCGGAAGGATAAGTCCGGCCCCATGCAGCTTCTGTTTGCCATCCCCCCGATGAAAATCGCAGGAGAAGTGGACATTCGGTTTTGACCATCCGATAGTTTCCGGAGCCCATCATGAATCGAACGACCATTCTCATTGCCTGTCTCATCGCGTTCATATGCGGCTCCGCGACCGCTGCCAAAATCGGATCCGTAGAATCCTCCAGGGAACAAGCCGGGAATGAAGCCCCCAAGGCCTTNGATCAACTGCCCTCCACCCGGTGGGCAGCAGAGGGCCGGGGCGTTTGGATCCAGTGCTCTTTCGAGACTGAAGTTGAGATCGAGGAACTAGGAATTGGATTCCACGCTCCCGAAAGAANTTATTCCTTTCACTTACANACCTCTCTGGATGGAGCCAACTGGAGCGCTCCCGCCAAATTAGAAAGCCAGTCCCGCAGCGGAGTCGTGACCTACAAGATCATCCCTCGACAGGCTCGCTTGCTCCGAATCACGGTCTTTGGGAGTGATGCCAATGACTGGGCCAACATTCATACGATCCACATTCCCGGAATCACATCTGACCCACGTNCGGGTCAGGGCTCTGACAAGAAACCCGAGTTCGTGGTAACGGAATGGGCGAGTGATCCCGCAATTGCTAATACCGTNGCAATTTCCGTTGACGATAGGGGNAGGNCTTANGTCACCGCTGCGAGGCGCCGCAAGCAAAGCAGCCTCGACATTCGCAANCATCAGGACCTCGTAAAGAAGGACCTCAGCCTCTCGACTGTAGAGGAAAGGCGATCATGGTATCGCGAATATCTCACGGGAAAGAACTGGATTCCCGATCGCAATGGTGANGGCACGAGAGACTGGCAGGACCTCACCGTCCAGAAGGACAGCGTGATACGCGTCACCGACAAGGATGGAGATGGCAAAGGGGAAACGATCCGCACTCTGGATGAATATCATACCGAGGTCACAGGAATCGCGGCCGGCGTCCTTGCTGTAGGATCAGACGTTTTCGTTGCAGCCGAGCCCGACTTTCTCCGTTACCGGGATGTAGATGGGGATGGATTCCCGGAGGAGAGACAACTGGTGGCGACCGGCTTTCAGGTCCACATGGGTCAGGGAGGGCACAACCTGAGCGGGGTAACGCTCGGCCCCGATGGGAGGGTTTACTGGTCGCTCGGAGACAAGGGACACTATGTTGAGACAAAGGAAGGGAAGGTTTACCATCAGCCCAACAGCGGAGGAATATTCCGCTGTGAACTGGATGGGTCCCGGGTAGAGCGCTACTCCTCCGGCGAACGAAATGCTCAGGAACTCGCCTTCGACCTCCATGGCAATCTTTTCAGCATGGACAACGACGGAGACTATCCGGGAGAGAAGGAACGGGCTCTCTACATCACAGAAGGAAGCGAACACGGATGGCGCCTGAACTGGCAGTGGTTGCGCAAGCAGGACTTTACCCGAATCAGTGGAATTCCCGCCTACAATCCCTGGATGGACGAGCGACTCTTCCTTCCTGATCGGGATGACCATGCCGCCTACCTCACCCCGACGATCGGAAACTTCGGCCCGGGTCCCTGTGGATTTGCTGCCAACCCGGGGACCGCTCTTTCTCCGGATCTGAGCGACTGTTTTTTCATGACCAACCAGCAGGGACAGGTTCGTGTGTTTCGTTTTATCGAGAAAGGAGCAGCGTTTGAATTCAAGGAGCAGGCTGCAATCAAGGGAGGGCGCAGTAATACTGGCCTTGCCGTGGGACCGGACGGAGCTCTCTACTCGGCCTGCTATGGCGGAGGAAAAGGATCCATCTTCCGTTTTGACGTCACCGAGGAACATCAGCACCCGGCCCGGAAAGAGACCAGTGAGATACTGGCCCGGGCCGCTCGTAAGGCGACCACAGACACGCTCCAGACATGGCTCGCNCATCCGGACCAGCGAGTCAGGATGAAAGGTCAGTTCGAACTGGCTCACCGAGGGATGGGCCCTCTTTTCAAGGAGGTTCTCGATAATGAAACATCGAGTCGCCTGGCCCGCCTCCATGCTATCTGGGGCCTGGGCCAGATAGCACGCCATACCCCTCGAGCCCTGTCTTTCCTTGGAGCAGCCTGGAATAGTCGTGATCCGGAAGTAGTCGCCCAATGCGCGAAGGTTGCCGGCGATGTTGCGGGACCTGCCGAGGAGCTCAAGGGTTTGCACAGGCATCTTCTCGAGGCACTGCGTCACAACTCGCCCCGAGTGCAATTCTTTGCCGCAATTTCCCTCGGCAAGCACAAGGTCGAAGAGGCCGCCCCAGCGCTGATTGAACTGGCCGCAAATGAAGGATCCCACGATCCCTATCTTCGACACGCCGCCATGATGGGATTGAAGGGCGCGCTCACCTCGGACCAACTGGCCCAGCTGCATGATCACNAAAGCCGNACGGTACGCCTTGCATCGATAGTGGCCCTTCGCAATCTCCAGTCTCCGTCAGTGAAGTCTTTTCTTGAAGATCAGGACGAGCTTGTCCTCCTCGAGGCGGCCCGGGCCATCCACGACGACCAGTCCATTCCGGAGGCACTTCCTGCCCTGGCTCAGCTGCTCGAGCGACCCGGACTGACAAATGAGGCACTCATGCGGCGGGTGATTAATGCGGCTTTTCGGGAGGGTTCCTACCCCGCCCTGCTCAGGATCGAGTCCTACCTGAAACGCAACGAAGGCTCTAACAAGCTGAAACGAACCGCACTGGCAGCGATTCTCTGGTGGTCTCAACCACCGGTTCTCGATGCGGTTGAAGGCCGCTACCGGAAACATCCGCCCCGGGATTCAAAAATCGTCAATGAGGCTGTCGCGCGACTCAAACCTATCATCATGTCCGACAACGAACTGCGCGAGGTTCTGCTTAATGGAGTTTCCGTGCGGGGTGAAGCAAGCTGGCTCGAGGGCACCAGCGAACACTTCAACGAGCTGGCGCCGGCCCTGCAGATGAAGGTCCTTGATGGTCTTGCAAGGATCAGCTCTCCGGATCTCAGAAAATTTGTCGAGGCTGCCCTTTCTTCAGAAGATTCCAAGGTCCGGGAAAAGGCTCGCGACTACGCTTCAAAAGCCGGTGTCCCCATGGTGGATCTCTTGCTCGATATTTTGGAGAAGGACGGGCCTGCCGGAAAGGGCAAAGCCATCAAGCAACTGGCTGCAGAGGAGGATCCTCGTGCGCAACGAAAATTCGCAACCTTCGTGGAACGATTCCGGCAGGGCAAAGTCGCACCCGAGTGGAAACTTGAANTCTGGCAGGCTGCACAGAGCACAGGCATAGAGCTCCCTGAAACTCCAGATCTCCTTGAATACGGAGGCGATGCCCGGCGAGGTCGGGAGATCGTAACCAATCATGCTGCGGCCCAATGCATCCGCTGTCATAAAATCGGCAAGGAAGGAGGAAAAAAATCTGCCGAAATCACCATTGGGCCCGAGTTGACTCGAATCGGAAAGATCCGTGATCGAAAGCATCTGGTGGCTTCTCTCCTTACCCCCAGCAGTGCGATCTCTGACGGATTTGGGACGGTTATCCTGAAAACAATCGAGGGAGAGGAAGTCTCCGGTATCCTCACCCGAAAGACNGACCTTTTTTGGACTATTACACTTGCTGACGGCAAAAAAAGNAACCTTCGGCCCGATGAAATTTCCAGCCATATCCTCGCCTCTACCATGCCTCCGATGGGCGCGATCCTCAAACCAGAGGAGGTCCGCGATGTGGTAGAATTTCTGGCCCACCAGAAATAACCNCTCCTCNGGGCCTACCCCTCCAACTCCCAGACCGCCTGCCGGAGGACCGCCCGCGAGGATCCCGCCATCTTCTCGTACCAGACTGTCACCAGTCTCCCATCATCTCTCTCAATGGTCGATGGATACCCGAGATCATGGCCCGGTCCATCAGCTGAGATCGTAAGNGGAGAAGACCAGCGCTTTCCCTCGTCNTCACTGATTCTCACCTGATTGCCATACGGCCTGCGGCGATAACCGTAACTCATGAGCAGGCGTCCATCACTGAGACGGAGCAAATGCGAAGGCAGCCCCCACACCCCGATCTCACGGGGTTGAGACCATGTTTTCCCTCCATCATTCGACTCGCACTGCAGGGTCTCNCCGGCGTTCAACTGATTATGGTTACGAATCTGAACCAGGATCCGATCCGAGGTCTCCANCGCATGAAGTTCGTGATACTCCCTGTGGTCATCCCCTTCCCGGGTCGGGATCTCCGCAAGCCATTGCCAACTCCGTCCATCNTCGCGGGACTCACAGACTCCGACCTTTTCTTTCGCAGTCCACAATGCCTTGCCCGCATAGAGGAGACGCCCGTCCTTCAATTGAACGGGTCCATGGGGACTGTTCACCGGCACCCGGTAGCGCCCTGAAAAAGTAAGTCCTCCATCCTCGGAACGAATCATCCAGGTGCCGAGGGCGGATTTGCGCTCTTTGGGCTCGACTCGCTGATGAGCTCGCTGCCAGCGCTCTCCCTTGCCCTTCATATACGGCTCATAGGCAAGGGAGGTAAAGTTAGTAATAAGGATACTACCGCTGGCAGTTTCGAGGACCCCCGCATCCCGGTCATCGATAGGGCCGTCCATTACGACTCTCGGGAAACTCCAGCTCTCTCCCCCATCAGAAGAACGCATGAAATCCGTGCGACCGAATGGACACACATGCGCCTCCCTGCCCCCNGAGCACACGAGCAGAAGTTCACNGCTCTTTCTCCGCGTGAGGGTTGGCCATCCGTGATATAAATCAGGNAAATGACTTATCACTCTCATTTCGGAGACCTTGACTACTGGACTTGCCGACCCGGTCGATCCGGCAAGAAAAAAACCCGCAGCGCAAGAAGAACCAGACCCCAGAAATGAACGCCGCTGCATGGTGTCAGGTATACCCATGAAACCGGCCCCTGCCATTCATTTCTGCAGGGCGACCACGATGGCCCCACTGACCGCCAGCATAACCCCGAGCAACTTGCGCCTCGTCATATGTTCCTTCAGGAAGAATACGGCCAGAAGAATAATGAAGACCGTGGAGAGCTGATTGTAGATCGCCGCNCGCCCCACCGTTGTATACTTGAAACCGGCCGTCCATAGCATGGTNCCCATNAAGGGACCAAGAAAGCTCATTGGCAGCATGATCTTCCAGATATCCCGGCGCACAAACCCCATGAANGCCTTGCCAGGAGAGAGCCAAACCGACGCGGCAACAGATAACACAATGGTTGCGACCAGGAAACGATAAGCGGAAATCCATACTACCGAATACCCGCTGATCACATCTCTTACCATCAGGATCCCGAACGCCATGATCAGGTGCGAACTCACTGCCATCGCTACTCCCACCACCAGGTCACGATGACTTTTTACATCGTCAGTCTTACGCATCCCAACGGCTACACCTGCCACTACCAGCATGCCTCCGAGAAGCTCGCCCACCCCCAGCATCTCTCCGAACAGCAGATATCCAACCGCCACCATGGACGGTGAATACATCACTCCCGCGAGCGCTTGGAGGCTGGCCCCAAGCCGGTTCAATGCTGCCGCGTAGAGCGTATCTGCAATCGTAATCCCAAGAATTGCACTCACTGCAAGACGCAGGTAGGCGCTTAAAGGCAGAGAAGGGAAAAAGGATTCTCCCACCAGCGGAATTGCGGCAATAAAGAAAACCGAGGCTGCTCCTCCCTTGAACACGGTCAGGGCTACCGGCGGAACCTGAAACCCGGAGACCCGCATCAGAATTACACAGCAGGACCAGACCAGGGCCGCCAGCACTGCACAAATCTCACCCTCGTTCATATCGCACCATCCGGACGACGCAAACTGGCTCTTCGTGAAGGCACTGGCAAGCACTGCCCTACCGCAGCAACAAAACACCCCAAGCAGGACACTGCGGATTGCTCTCCTCCTGAACTCGCCTCACTGTTTCAACTGTGAGAAGTATCCTCATCTACCTGACCCTCTCCTTGCTTGGGCTCGAACCTTCTGAGGGCAAGAATCTGCCACTCCCCGGGATGACGTTCCGGGTCGCGGATCACCCCGCTTTTCTGATTCTTCCGCGGAAACGATCGCAGCCCGGCCAACTTCAGCCCTGGGTCTGGTATGCCCCGACCCTCCCCGGGCTGCCGGGGAAGGAGGAAAATTGGATGTTCTCTCAATTTCTCGAGCGTGGAATCGCGATCGCAGGTATTGATGTCGGAGAATCCTATGGAAGCCCGAGAGGCCGCCAGCTCTACAGCGCACTCCACAAAGAACTCACGCAGAACCATGGCTTCTCACCTCGATCCTGCCTGCTGGCTCGTAGCCGGGGAGGACTGATGCTTTACAACTGGGCTGCCGAGAATCCATCCAAGGTGTCCTGTATTGCCGGCATCTACCCCGTGTGCAATATCGCAAGCTGGCCAGGACTGGCGAGGTCCTGCAAGGCCTACGGCTTGACCGAAAACGGGCTCTCGAAGGCTCTCAGGAAACACAATCCCATTGACCGGCTTGAACCTCTGGCCGGGGCCAAAATCCCTATTTTCCATATCCATGGTGACAAGGATAAGGTCGTTCCACTCGACGCAAATTCCGGAACAGTATTAACACGGTATCGGGCCCTCGGTGGAAACATGACCCTAAAGATCATCAAGGATCAGGGGCACAACATGTGGCCCGGTTGGTTCCGGGACCCGGATCTGGTGTCCTTTATTCTGCAATATGCATCCGGACGAAACAATTGACGATGGAACTCTCTCCTCACCTCTCCCCCGCTTCATGATGAGGATCCATCTTCTGATCAGGGTGATTCCTCTCTAGGTCGGTAGGTCGGTAGGTCGGTAGGTCGGACAAATTTAACGCATGCTGAACTCAAGAACCTCAGGAGCACACCGTCCCTCTGTTAGCAGGGATTGCGTGACACCAGAGCCTCTGACGAGGGAATCGCAATCTTCCGTGGCCTCACCATCCGAAACACCCGGGTGACTGATGATTGTATCAAACATTGTATCCGAAAGGGATCGCTACCAAAGATATGAGTCGAACAGACGATAGTCCCGTCCCGGGGTTCGCCCGAATCTGCACGGCATCATCCGATTGCACGGTTAGACTGGAGGGCAACTGTGTGCTATCCTGCTCTACCGGCAGACACAGAGGAGATCCCGGGCATCGGGGAAGGCAGCGCCACCCGAAAAGCCTCTTTAGCGCTTTTTCTGTGGCAGAGACGTTACGACGCCCAACTCCCGAAGACCCTGGGCCGTCCAGCGGTGCTGCTCACGAAATTCGTCATTATCAGACTCTTCTTGCATCAAATCTTCCCAGATGGAGACCGATTCCTGAAGATAATTCACTGCGTCGTCCTCCTGCCTTGCGTCCTGAGCGGCTCTCCCCAGGTCACCAGTGAGGTAAGCAAGGGACCGCTTGATCTCTCGCTGGGTGGGAAAGTCCACCTTCTGTGAGATCAGATCAATGAAGGTCTGTCGCGCCTTTGCCCCGAGCTGCAGAGCTTCCGTATGCTTTCCTTCTGCCGAGAGTAATCCACATTGCTGCCACGCCAGTATACCAAGACGAAACCGGGTTGAGGAGTTCCGGGAATCCCTGACCAGCGAAGCCTCCGCATGGGCCTGCCCTTCCCTGACAAGACGTAGGGCCTCCTTGGGATGACCAGTCCCTGCCCGGCATGCCGCCAGAACACTCTTCAGCGAAGCGAGCTGATTGAGAGCGCCCGCTCTCTCCTCGGGGTTGGAGACGGCGGTCTCGAGCAACTCAAGCGAACGGGCTGCAAGATCTCCGGCCCGATCCAGCTCGCCTTCCTCCAGCGCGGACTGAGCGATCGCTGCCAGTGCCGAGGAAAGGTCAACCTGGACATCGGCCCGATCAGGTTGCGTCTCAAGCAGCTCCATCAATTCAACGGCAGCCTGCTCTCGGAGCAGAATGGCCGCATCCACCTCGCCAGCACCGGTTGCTGCCTGAGCTGCAGAGGTATACCCGCGCGCCCGCCACAAACGGAGTGCCGACAACGAAGGTTGCTCCTCACAGAGCTTACTCATTTCCGCAAAGGCATCGCGATACGTTTTGAGCGCACTCGTGTTGTCGCCATCACGAAACTGCATGCGAGCTTCTGCGATCCGTAATGCTGACTGTAACCGCCGGGTCTGCCGCTCGTTTTCAGGTAGAGAAGAAAGAGCATTTGCCGTTTCTGCTAGCTCTACCGGAGTCACCTCCGTCGCCGAATCCTCGGAGCCCAGCAGACACACCATGACCCTCGTCCGCGCAAGTCGCCTCTGCACATCTTCGTCGGTGACAGCAGCCTCGCCCAGGACCTCCTGCATTTTTTCCCTCGCCAACTTGGGCTTGTCTCCAGCGAGCGCTACCTCCGCAAGAGCAAGCTTGAGCCGCCACGCATTTTTGCGGAGCTCTTCCGGCAGTTCTTCCACAACTTCAAGTTGCCGCTCCAACTTCTCCTCAAGCAGCGACAGTCGCCCTGCCCTCCCCTCAAGAGTTGGAAGATGTTCCGATCCACGCTCGAGTGACCACGACAAAAGCTGATCACTCAGCTTATGGGCCTCCATGAGATCATTTGCCATCGCGTGAACAGCCGCCGTCTGTGCATCGTTGGCCTGTTCCAGCTCATTGCGATCCGCCAGCATATCGAGGAACTTCTGGCGCTGTTCCTCCAACTCTCCGGCGCCGACCTCGGTTGCAACCTCCACCTCCTTGACCACCTCCACCTCGACCACCTTGGGCTCGGGATCTTCCTGCTGGGAAATCTTATGAATCAATGCCGCCCCCAATGTTACGCAGGCTGCGATCCCAACACCCGTAGCCGCCTGCCAGCTTTTTTGCCTCCGCTCGACAACCTTGACACGCTGCCCGTCTGCCTCTGCTGACAATCGCTGCTGACGCGAGCTGGCGATACTCTCCAGATCCCTGAGCACCTCACGCATGTCACCATACCGTTTCCACGGATCGAGCTGAAGGCATCGTTCGATAACGTGTCGCCCCTCCTCTTCTTCTCTGGTGGGCGCTACCCCTTTCCACTTTGCGACTCGAGACGCCTCAAGCTTTTGCGCCATTCGCTCACAATCCGCCTCCACCCCTCTCCTTCGCTGTTCACCCGCCAATGGAGCAACATGCTCGAACGTATCATTGCAGCGAGGAAAAATCCCCGTGAGCAAGCGGTAGGCCAGGGATCCGAAGGCATAGACGTCCCATCCATAACCAGCACCCTCAAGGTATCCCTCGGGATTCATCAATTGCTCCGGAGGAGCATAGAGAAGGGCATCCGTATACGCCAGTTCCTCAAGCCCCGGCATCAAGCCCTGAGTATAATCCGACAGGAGAACCCCATTGTCCGAATCGAGAAAGATGTTTCCCGGCTTGAGATTACCGTGGGCTACCCGACGTCGATGAAAATCAGCAAGGACCTGTGCGAGGCGCCGGATAAGCATCCATGAGCTTCTGTTACCAAGGTAGTCACCAAGCTGAAGCTGCAAGGTCCGGGGAATAAACCGTTCCGTAACGCCCTGGGGCATCCGGTCCGCCATGAGACCGCAGATGAGCAAATACGGTTCTCTTTCAAGCGAATGCGCAATCAGGGGAACAGCAGCCTTCGGAGCAGTGCCGCTGTAGAGTCGGTTGACCCGGTTGGCAAGCAACTCAGCATTGACGGACTTTGGATTCAGGAGCTTTACCACCGCCTCGTTACCCGAATCGTGCCGTGCGGTGTAAACTGTCCCGCACGCGCCCTTGCCGATCAGGGTTTCGATCCGGTATCCTGGGATTTCGGGGAGGCTCATTTTACGTCCTGATGCGGCCACCAGGCATGCCAACCGGAGGAAACTGATGAAAGGCAAGAGCCTTCAACACCGTAAAATCCTGATAATAGCCCCTGAAAATGGTTGATCTTGGGATTAATCTTTCGGAAAATTTAACATCCTCTGGAGATAAGAACCATGAAAAAATTACAGTGTCCGGGAAACCCATTAGCCCAAGACTACTCGCGACGTGAATTTCTCTACGTTGGAATGCTTGGAAGCTTGGGCCTCACGCTCCCCCAGCTTCTTAAAATGGAGGCTCAAGGAGCCCAGAAATTTTACGAAACTAAAGAGGGCGTCGCAAAATCGGTCATTAACATCTTCCTCCCGGGTGGAGCAGCCCATCAGGAGACCTTCGACCCAAAATATCTGGCACCGACGGAATACCGGGGGCCTCTGGGAACCGTGAACACGGCTATCAAGGGCGAACGTTTCAGCCAGCACCTCCAGCAGCTAGCTAAAGTCGCAGATAAAATCACCGTGATACGCTCGATGGCGCACGGTGAGGCAGCTCATGAGCGAGGAACCCATAACATGTTTACGGGCTACCGTCCCTCTCCAGCAATTGAATATCCCTCAATAGGATCGGTCATTTCCCACGAATTAGGCCCTCGCAACAATCTTCCCCCATACGTCTGTATCCCTAGCGTCCCGAACACGTTTGCGAACTCGGGATACCTCTCTTCGGCCTACGGGCCCTTTGCGCTGGGCAACGACCCGGCAAATAAGAATTTCAAGGTGCGGGACCTTGCACTACCCACAGGCGTTGACGAGAAACGCTTTTCGAGACGTCGGTCCCTTCTTGAGACAGTTGATTATCACTTCAAGTCTCTCGAGGAATCCGACGCCCTCGCCTCCATGGATGCCTTCTATCAGCACGCCTATGCGATGATTTCGTCTCAGAAGGCGCGGGAGGCTTTCAATCTGGAAGCCGAAGATCAGAAAGTAAAAGAGCGCTACGGCGTCAACGCCCCTGGTCAGCGGATGCTCCTCGCCCGCAGACTGGTGGAGGCAGGGGTCCGTTTCGTCTCGATGACGGCAGGAGGATGGGACCACCATGATAATATCAAGGGAGCGATAGAGAACAATCTTCCTCCGGTCGACAAGGCGATCGCAACCCTGATCAGCGACCTTGATGAAAGAGGCCTGCTGGACTCCACAATGGTTCTCCTTACCTCTGAATTCGGTCGGACACCAAAGATCAACAGTAATGCCGGAAGAGACCATTGGCCCCGGGTTTTTTCAGTAATGGTGGCAGGAGGCGGCGCAAAGCGCGGCCTCATTCATGGGTCATCGGATGCCCTCGGTGGAGAGCCCGAGGAAGACCGCGTGAGCGTGGAGGATCTCGCGCAGACCGTCTACAACCAGCTGGGCATTACCGGCGACAAGGAGCTCATGGCGCCCGGAGACAGGCCCATGGAGATAGTTGATGGAGGCCGGGTTCTCGATGAAATTCTGGACAAGAAAGCGTGAGAGTGAGCTCCGCCATCCTGGATGAGAACTGCTTCAGCAAGCCTGAAATCAGTTTCGACACCTTCTTCCCCAATGAGAGCTGATCGCGACTATCTTTCACGCCCATGACCACTATTACTTCTGGATCCCTCCCCTGGTTTCTGATCTTCCTGCAGCTCGCGCTTCCGGCAATGGCTTTCACTCCCGTTCTCGGGACTGTTCAACCGCGTGGAGGACAGCGTGGTACAGAGATGACAATTCGTCTCAACGGGGATCGTCTCTACGAACCTGAAGAGATCATCTTCTATCAGGAGGGAATCACGGTGACCAAGCTTGAGAAGGCCGGCGAGGAGCACAAGCCCGTTCAAGCCACAATATCGATCGCTCCCGATGCCCCGCTGGGAGAGCACCTCCTACGGCTTCGATGCAAGGGAGGGGTAAGTTACCAGAGAAGTTTCTGGGTTGGGGAATACCCGACGGTGATGGAAAAGCGCAACGAGGAGCGAACCGCGGACCTCAACAGCAATTTTGACAGCCCTCAGAAAATCGAGATCAATCAGACTGTTCAGGGAGTGGCCGACAAGGAGGACGCAGATTACTACCTCGTTCAGTGCCGTAAGGGCCAACGACTTTCCGTAGAAGTCGAGGGGATGCGGCTTGGCAGGACTCTTTTCGACCCTTACGTGGCCATTCTGAACAAAGATCGATTCGAACTGGCGTCGAGCGACGATACAGCCCTTCTTTTCAGGGATTGTGCGACCTCCATAATCATCCCCGAGGACGGACCCTATACCATTCTCGTCCGTGAGTCCTCCTATCAGGGTACGGGTGCCTGCCAGTACCGCCTCCACGTGGGTGAATTCCCCCGACCAACTGCGATTTATCCTCCCGGTGCGAGGCCGGGAGAATCGCACGATTTCACTTTTGTAGGAGATCCTGCCGGCGACCTTCTCGGTCAAATCGATATTCCGGACGCGAAGACCGGTTTCCGTGCATTCATCAAGGATGGCGAGTGGCATTCACCTTCGGGTCTACCAATCCGAATCAGTTCCCTGCCCTTCCATAACGAGACCGAACCAAACGAGGGTAGCAAGCAGGCCTCTCCATCCGACGTTCCTCCGGCCCCAGTTGCTTTTCATGGAATTCTTTCCAAGAAGGAGGATAAGGACTGGTTCCGCTTTACGGGAAAAAAGGGTCAGAAACTTCGTGCTCGGGTCTTTGCCCGACAACTCCGCTCTCCTCTCGATCCCTACATCATTGTCCGGAAGGAAGGCGAATCCAAACAGATCGGGAACAACGATGATGCGGGTAACGGGGATCCCGATAGTCGTCTCGATTTTGAGATTCCGGAAGATGGCACCTACAACATCAACATAAGGGACCAACTTTACAACAGCGGACCGGATTATACCTACCGGATCGAGATCACCGAACGAAGTCCCACGCTGTCGGCCACTCTTCCCTACGGGAGCCGCAACAACAGCCAGAAATGGAAGATGATCTGCGTTCCCCGCGGCAACCGCGTAGGTCGAGTAGTAAATCTGAGCCGCAGCAATATTGGTTGCGATCTGTCCCTGAAAGCCCAAAGCCTTCCTTCCGGCATTGCGATCGACCGGGATCTTGCGCCCCGGAGCATTAATACCATGCCTGTGATCTTTGAGGCTTCCCCGGACGCTGAGATTGCTGGTGGGCTCCACAGACTTTGCGTGGAGGATCCGGAAAGTGGCCTGACGGGTCCTTTCAACGAGAGTATACACCACATCGAGGTCAACAATGCCGGGACGTTTCACAGCTACCATGATGACCGAATCTCCATCGCTGTGATCGAGGAAGCTCCCTTCGAATTAAGCCTCTTTATTCCCCCTGTCCCGCTCGTGAAAAACGGGGTAATGAGCCTGAAGATAGAAGCAAAGCGCCAACCTGGATTTGAAGATGCGATTCAGGTTACCCTGCCCTGGCGTCCACCGGGGGTCAGTGCGCCCTCGAGCGTGACTATTCCAAAGGGAAAGAATGAAGTCACTATGGGGATCAACGCTAATGGAAGCGCAACGGTGGCCAAATGGAGAGTCTTTGTCACTGGCGAGGCCACCTGCAGCAAAGGACCTCTGATCGTTTCTTCAAAACTCCAGCCGATCGAGATCGCAGATCCATATGTTGGGGGCATGATCGAACTCGCAGCAACCGAACTCGGGCAGGATACCGATCTGGTGTGTACACTATCGGTTCAGAGGGGATTTGAAGGAGAAGCCCAGATACGGGTGAATGGACTACCACACGGGGTCACCACCGAGACCCTGACGATAACGCAAGACTCCACGGAGGTAACCTTTCCCCTCACCGTGAGCGCGGACGCCAAGAAAGGGAAGACCTCGAATATTTTCTGCAGTGTGACCATCACACAGGATGGCCATCCCATCAGCGGAACCGCCATGGGCGGAGGGGTTCTTCGAATTGACCCCCCGCCTCCTGCTCCAAAAGAGCCGGTAATTGTCAAAAAAGAGCCTGAAAAGTCTCCTGAAGCAAAGCCGGTCAAGAAGCGCCTCTCCCGCCTCGAGCTCCTTCGCCAGCAAAGTAAGAATGCAAATTGACAGGCTCCTATGACCCCCAGACTACCGCACATCGCACAATCTGCATGCTTCTTCGTCCTCACCCTCATGGTGAACGCAGAGACAGCCGTGCGCGAGCGATCAGAGGAAGTGGACAGACCGGACATGAAGTCCCTCAGCGCTGGGCTCGTTGGCTTGGAGGTGTATCCCAAGTCCGTTTCGCTGGAGACTGCTGCTGATTTCCACCGCATGGTTGTCATCGGGAAGTATGAGGACGCCACGGCCCGCGATGTCACCGGTTCGTCCCTTTTTTCTCTCGAGCATCCTACCATTGCCAGCCTCGAGAAAAACCTGCTGAAGCCGCTTGCAGATGGGGAAACAAGCTTAACCATCTCTTTGGGAAATCACTCCGCGACCATTCCAGTAAAAGTGCGGGATGCCTCCTTAGCCCGGCCTATCAGTTTCCAGCTCGACGTCATGCCAGTCCTCACCTCGGCGGGTTGCAATACAGGATCCTGCCATGGAGCTGCACGGGGACAGGACGGTTTCATGCTATCCCTTTTTGGTTACGATCCGAAGGGCGACTACCAGCGCATCACAAGACAGCTCTCCGGAAGAAGGGTGAACCTCGCCCTGCCAGAGGAATCTCTCCTGGTGACCAAAGCCATTGGTGATGTACCCCATACTGGAGGCAAGCTCTTCTCACGCGATTCGGCGAATGCGAAAACGCTGATCTCTTGGATCGAGGCAGGCGCTCCTTACGACAAGGAAGATATCGCCTCGCCCATCGGCATTGAGGTTGAGCCGAAGCAATATGTGCTGAAAGGCACAGCCACCGAGGTTCCATTGACCGTTCGTGCCCACTACTCGGACGGGACAGACCGAGATGTTACCAGTCTTTCGAGCTTCAGCTCTTCGAACGACAACAGTGTCAGCATTGAGGAGACCTCTGGCAGGGCAACTACCAAGAATCGTGGGGAGGCATTCCTGCTGGCCCGCTTCCACACCTTCACCGAAGGAACACAGACCATAGTTGTCCCGGGAAATATTGCCTACGAGAAACCCCTGCTGGACGAGTCGAACTACATCGACACGCACGTTCATTCCAAGCTTCACAAGCTGAGAATTTACCCCTCCGATCCGTGCGGTGATGAAGTCTTCGCGCGCAGGGTCTATCTGGACATCGCGGGAGTTCTCCCAACGGAAGAGGAGAGAAAGAAATTCATTGAAAGTCAGAATCCAGACAAACGAGAGGCCCTGATTAACAGTCTCCTGGAACGGAAGGAATTTACAGAGATGTGGGTCATGAAGTGGGCCGAACTCCTGCAGATTCGCTCCACCGGGAATAATGCGAATCAGGTCAGCTACAAATCCGCCCTTCTCTGGTATGAATGGCTCCGAGACAAGGTTGCCAGTAATGAGCCATTTAATCAGATCATATTCGATCTGCTGGCAGCCCGGGGCGGCACTTTCAAAAATCCTGCCACGAACTACTTCAAGCTGGAAAACGATGTCATGAAGCGCACTGAGAATGTCGCTCAGGTTTTTATGGGCACCCGCATTCAGTGCGCGCAGTGCCATAATCACCCCTTTGACCGCTGGACCATGGACGATTACTATGGCTTTGCCGCGCTCTTTGCTCAAGTCCGTAAGAAACCTGCTGAAGACCCCCACGAGCAGATTATTTATGATGGCGGCGGACAGATCGCCCATCCAGTAACCAAGGCCAATGCGATTCCCAGATTTCTAGGAGCCGATAGCCCAGCAGAAATGGACGGCCTGACCCGACGGGAAGCCGTGGCAAAATGGCTCACCTCCGACGAAAACCCATGGTTTGCCAGAAACGTAGTCAACATCGTCTGGTCTCACTTTTTTGGAGTCGGGATTACGGACCCTGTGGACGACGTCCGGGTTTCCAATCCTGCCAGCAACCCGGAGCTCCTCGACGCACTGTCCACAAGGTTTGTTGAATACAACTATGACTTCAAAAAGCTTGTTCGGGATATTTGCAATTCCCAAACCTACCAGCGATCCAGTCGAACGAACGAGACCAATGAAGAAGATTTCACAAACTTCTCTCACTCTCTGATCAGGCGATTACGCGCCGAAGTACTCCTCGACGCCCTCGCCCAGGTAACCGAAACCCCGAACAAGTTCCAGGGCCTTCCACTCGGGGCTCGTGCGGTCCAGATCGCAGACGGGAATACCTCCACTTATTTCCTCACTACCTTTGGACGGGCAACCCGTCAGACCGTCTGTTCGTGCGAGGTGAAAATGGAACCCAATCTATCTCAGGCGCTTCACCTGCTCAACGGCGATGCAGTTCACAATCGCGTCCGCAATGGTGGGGTAGTTCGGAAATTGCTTAAGGAACTGAAGGACCCCGGCGCCGTCATCGAATCCCTCTACTTCCGTTGCCTAAGCCGCGCTCCTACAGATGCCGAGAAGACCAAACTTCTGGAATCTCTTGAAGGAGATAGTCCCCAAGAGGAAGTTTTGGAGGATATTTTCTGGGCCATTCTCAACTCCAAGGAATTCATCTTCAATCATTGATGAAGGAAGTAACATGTCGACCTTGCGCGTTTCGCAGCATCGCAAGCATGGCGACTGCGCTCTTCGTCATGGTATCCGGAGGCTACGCTCAGAAGAAGATTACGTATGAAGACGACATTCTCCCCATCTTTGAGTCTGCCTGCCTGAACTGCCACAATGCAGACAAGAAAAAGGGGGATCTTGATCTCTCGAATTTCTCAGGAATCATGGCCGGGGGAGCTGGAGGAACAGTGGCTGATCCTGGGGAAGGCGCCGACTCAATACTCTACGGAACAATCGTTCACAGCCTTGAACCCTTCATGCCCCCAAGGGGAGAAAAGCTCTCCAAGAAGGATGCTGATCTCGTCCGCGACTGGATCTCTGGCGGCATGCTGGAAAACAAGAGCTCCAGAGCAAAAAAGCCGAGCGGACCTCGGATTGCGAAGCTGGACGTCGATCCCTCTGCCAGACCAGATGGACCACCGCCCATGCCCGAGCACTTGAGCCTGGAACCTTC